>NZ_JADYVO010000094.1:0-223 GCF_020193825.1 Bradyrhizobium sp. NBAIM18 | reverse complement strand
GCGGAGAAGACGGCGACGGGCTATGCGGTTGCCTGGAAGGAGACGAGCACGGGTCAGTACACGGCGTGGAACACTGACAGCAATGGCAACTACGTCTCCCATGTCAGCTCCCTGACCGGCTCCACGTGGGGTGGCTCGGTGTCGGGTACGGACTCTGGCCTCAAGACTCTGGAGACCAGCTTCTATCAGGACCTGAACAGTGACGGGCAGATCGGTACGTCCA
>NZ_JADYVO010000093.1:0-233 GCF_020193825.1 Bradyrhizobium sp. NBAIM18 | reverse complement strand
CGAACAAGGCGGCCTGGACGACAGCAACTCGCACGCGTCGGAGCGAGGGTCGGCAAAGGCGGCCACGGAGACGGCCGAAGTGAAGTCCATGCCGGGCAATCGCGCCGGCAAGGACAACGCGCATGATTCACCGGCTTCGGACCGTTCGTCAGGGTCAGCGAGAACAGCCGAACAAGGCGGCCTGGACGACAGCAACTCGCACGCGTCGGAGCGAGGGTCGGCAAAGGCGGCCA
>NZ_JADYVO010000092.1:0-242 GCF_020193825.1 Bradyrhizobium sp. NBAIM18 | reverse complement strand
GCCGACGTGAAGTCCATGCCGGGCAATCGCGCCGGCAAGGACAACGCGCATGATCCACTGGCTTCGGACGATTGGTCAGGGCCAGCAAAAGCGGCCGAACCAGGCGGTCTGGACCACAGCAACTCGCACGCGTCGGAGCGAGGGTCGGCAAAGGCGGCCACGGAGACGGCCGAAGTGAAGTCCATGCCGGGCAATCGCGCCGGCAAGGACAACGCGCATGATCCACTGGCTTCGGACGATTG
>NZ_JADYVO010000091.1:0-248 GCF_020193825.1 Bradyrhizobium sp. NBAIM18 | reverse complement strand
GGCCACGGAGACGGCCGAAGTGAAGTCCATGCCGGGCAATCGCGCCGGCAAGGACAACGCGCATGATCCACTGGCTTCGGACGATTGGTCAGGGCCAGCAAAAGCGGCCGAACCAGGCGGTCTGGACGACAGCAACTCGCACGCGTCGGAGCGAGGGTCGGCAAAGGCGGCCACGGAGACGGCCGAAGTGAAGTCCATGCCGGGCAATCGCGCCGGCAAGGACAACGCGCATGATCCACTGGCTTCGG
>NZ_JADYVO010000090.1:0-255 GCF_020193825.1 Bradyrhizobium sp. NBAIM18 | reverse complement strand
TAGAGTTTGGGCGCTGCCGAATCCCCTCGGCTGGGAGGAGCGGACGACGATGAAGGCCTCGAAGTTTTCGGACGCCCAGAAGGCGTTTATCCTGAAGCAGGGCCATGATGGGGTCCCGGTTGCGGACATCTGCCGCAAGGCCGGGATCAGCCAGGCGACCTATTTCAATTGGAAGAAGAAGTATGACGGGCTGCTGCCGACCGAGATGCGCCGGCTGAAGCAGCTCGAGGACGAGAACGCCAAGCTGAGGAAGCT
>NZ_JADYVO010000009.1:0-286799 GCF_020193825.1 Bradyrhizobium sp. NBAIM18 | reverse complement strand
AGGTCGCATAAATCGGGGTGGGGCTCAAGGGGGCGGAATGCGCACGCTGAACGATAGCGCGATTTAAATACGCTTCGATTGCCTAAAGCTAGCTTATGCTGCTGCCTATCCGCCCAAGGCTTGCGTCAAGGATGTCAGTACGTGCAGCAATTCCGGTTTACGCCGCGAGACGTAAGACGGGCGTCCGAGTGACCAGACTTTAGTATGCACGTCGCAATCCTGGGTTCACTTCCTCCACCGTTTCGCTAAAAAGTAGATCTGACGAGGGGGTGAATTGACCAAGCGGCACCAATAGCGCCGCGGCAATTCGGAATAGGGATTTAAGTTTGCTTTTTCAACGTGCGGGATTGTCTGCCGCGCGCGATTTGCAAATTTGACGCAATCAGCCATGGCAGGTTTTTCACAGGTATACGACCAAACCAACTTATTCAGAGCGTACCGGTGGATACTCAGCAATCCCGAACCGTTCTTTAAAGGTCACTTTAGGGCTTCGTATTCGGACTATGCGCTCTCGTCCGAAGCCAATCTGAAATTCCTGAGACGGCAGATCAGCCAAGAGCGTTTCACTCCAACGCAGGCCTCCAAGCTCTACCTCCCAAAAGCATCTGGCATCTTACGGCCGATTTCGCTCCTCACTGTCAACGATCAGGTAGCTTATCAGGCGGTCGCCAATCTTGTGGCTGAAGCGGTCTACAAAAAAACCAAACAGCATTATCGCACGAACGTTTTTCAGCACCTGTATGCTGGCAAAACATCCCGCTTCTTCTATTTGAAATGGCAAGACAGCTATCGTTCATACGCATCGCACGTGCGCGCTTACTATGGGGCCGGTTATCAGTATGTGGCTAGCTTCGACCTCACAGCGTTCTATGACACCATTGATCACCATGTATTGAGAACACTGCTGAGAGATTTGCGAGTTGATCACGACACTGTGGATTTCTTGATGCGGTGTCTACGCGAATGGACATGCGCTACTTGGATTGACGGAAGACAACCCATCTACCATGAGCATGGTATCCCGCAGGGGCCGTTGTCGTCAGGTATAATCTCCGAAGTGGTGCTTCGACACATTGATGATGCTGGCTTACGCTTCGCGAAAGATATTCGATATCTGCGTTATGTCGATGATATCAAGATTATGGCCAAGTCAGAGGACGCTCTTCGACGCAGGTTGGTCACTCTTGATCTAGCTGCTAAAGAAATTGGTCTATTTCCGCAGTCGTCCAAAATCGCTATCCGCAAGATCAGCAGTCCATACGATGAAATCAAATCCGTAAGCGAACCTCCTGAGCCCTCGCCAATGAGGGGCAGCAGCCAAGACCAGATCAGGCGCCGCGTTCGCGCACTGGCTAACCGGGGCACACCAACCGACGCGACCCGTTTCAAATACGTTTTAGCGTCGTTGATCCCGTCGGCCAAAACAAATGGCGTTTTGCTCAAGATTCTCGAGCGGCAACCGCAGCTTTCGGATAGTCTGACGCGTCACTGGGCAAAGTACAAGAAGTTGCCTTCGAAACTCTCGCAGGCTTTGATTGAGCAAGTTGAGCGGTCTGAAATCTATCATGCCGTGAATGCGCAGATACTCGACCTACTCTTGGATCGCGTGAGTGTCACCCAGGAGACGCGGGTTTCGACATTCGCCTATGAGCGGCTGTTCGCCGGAAAGTACCGGAGGCGCTCTATTGCGCGGCCACAGCCAACCTACAAAGTAGCATTGGCGCGGTGGGCCTTGCTATCAGGCCGTATGACCTACCGAGATTTTGAGACACTTATGTTCGGCGAACGGGATTGGTGGGTTCGACAAGGAATGCTCCATCACCTCGACCGCAGCAAGTTCGGTGATGCGGGCTATGCTGCGCTTCTGAACGCTTCCATGCGGGTGGATGCTGATCCGGACTTTTCGAGAGCCGGCGCGGCGCTTCTCTTCCAATCAGGTTTGCCGCTGGCGAAACCATACAATGATTGTGCCGTTTCAGCGCGCCTACTCCTAAGAGCAACTAAGATCATCCCAAAGGCCGGTCGAGCCCCGAGTCTTATCGGAGCGGTGGTCTCCTACGTGCTCGGGATGCCACGGACACCTTACGATTGGCAGCGGTTCTTCGGGACGGACCACGCCGCGGCCGAGCAGATAGCAATCAAAGCAAAGCAACGGTTTGAAACGGACATTGACGCCTGTGTCGTGTCCTTCGATAGCTTCTGCGATGCGGCAATGCGCAAAATTTACCAAAAGCGTGGACTGACCATGCCGAATTACGGTGCGGCTGTAGGCGGATCAGCGCCCGCTTGGTTACGGGGATTACCTTCTCTAAAGGCCGGACTGTACGCATTGCATCAGTTGCGTATCAGATCCTACACCGCCCATCCTGTGCACACGAGAACGGGAGCCGCCAATACGCGGATCAAGCACGCTCAATTTTACAAAGTGAGAAAGTTGCTGGTAGCGGCATTTCGAGAGCTTGAGGCGAACATCCCGCCGTAGGTTGAAGTACATACAAAGCCAGATACAAGCCGCACTCTACTGGCGCCAAATTCTCTTTGTTTCTCAGCGCTAAACTGAGTGATAGCAGTACCTACCCAACTGTACCGATTTGCCAATGGGACTTCTGCTTCCCCGCGATGATCTCCTGCACGCCACTTGCCGCGCGAACGCACCGCGCCCCGCCGCGGTGGCCGTCACCGTCGTCTGCGGCTTCTTGCCGACGAACGCCGCCTCCACCTCCACGGAGCCCACATTCGCCCGTGTCTCGATATGCACACCGGGATTGCCGTCGGTGGACCCCCGGTGAGTTTCTTCAGCTTGGCGAGTTCGAGGGCTGATGCGGCCGGCGGCGCGTTGAGGGCGGCCATCATCTTTAGACGCAGCGGCTGATGAATCATCTCGTCGAGACGGCCAGGCGCTCATTGGCGATCGACTTTTCGCCGTGCGAGCAATCGGCTACACGGGAATTGCACTTTGACTCGTGCGCTCGCAAGCACCGGTCCAACAAGGTCTAGGAATGACTGAAAAGCAGCAGCCGGGCGCGCCCGCCCTGGAAAAGGGGCTGGACCTTCTGGAGGCGCTGGCAGGCTCCGCACGCGGGATGAGCCAGAAGCAGCTCGCCGAACGCGTGGGGCGCTCCGTCAGTGAGATCTTCCGGATGCTGGTGGCGCTGGAGCGCCGCGGCTATGTCGCGCGCGACCCCGCGACCGGCGAATACACGTTGACGCTGAAGCTGTTCCGGATCGCCTCGCAATTCCCGCCGACCGAGCGGCTGCTGAAGGCCGCGCTGCCGGTCATGGAGCAACTCGCCTCCCGCGTGCAACTGTCCTGCCACCTGACGGTGCTGCACGGCGAGCAGTTCATGGTGATCGCCCGTATCGAGCCGGAATGGCTGATGGGCTGGTCGGTCAAGGTCGGCGCGGTGTTTCCGCTCACCCAGCAATACGCTTCGGCGAAGGTTCTGGCGGCCTTTCAGCTCGAGGGCCGCCGCCAGGAGCTGGCGCAGGTCATCGCGACCAATGATCGGATCAGCATCAAGAAGGCACTTGCCGCGCTCGACCGCATTTCAGCGGAGGGAGGAAACTTCTCCAACGACGACGGCTATACGCGCATCCTTGCCTATAGCTGCCCTATCATCGAAGTCTCCGGCCGTGCGGTGGCCGCGATGACCGTGCCGCTGGTGAGGCAGGATCAGATCCCGGCAACCGAGGCCAGCACCATCGCCGCGGAGCTGCGTAGCGCCGCCAGGATCGTGTCCGAGAAGATCGGCGGCGTTTCTTGACGCGATAGCCGACATTGTAGGCGCCGCCATGCCTGGACATGGCGATTCCAGGAGAAGCCTTCGAGGGAGTCCCTGTGATATTATGATCCGATGCAGCTAATTTTCATCTATGGGCAAGTCGCCTCAGGAAAACTGACTATCGCGCGCCATCTTGCCTCCGGGACAGGGATTGCGCTGTTTCACAATCACCTTGTCGTCGATGCAGTTGGCGCGGTGTTTCCGTTTGGCACGGAGGCATTCGCGCGTTTACGTGAACAATTCTGGATGGCCGTGTTTGAGGAAGCTGCCAAGCAGAGGCGATCGTTGATATTCACATTCGCCCCCGAGCCAACGGTGGCTGGCGATTTTCCGATCCGAGTACAAGAATTAGTGGAGCGCAATGGCGGTGAGGTCATCTTCGTAGCACTTCACCTGGAACAGGCAGAGCAAGAGCGACGCCTGGTCGATGAAGATCGTGCCGCATTCGGCAAGATGCGGGACCTGTCGCTACTGCGCACACTCCGACCGCAGTTCGATGCCTGCATGGCATCAATGCCCCAGCCCGCCCTCACCCTCGATGCAGGTCATCTGAAGCCGTCCGAGAGTGCCGAGGCTATCTCAAGCCTGATCTCGGCAAAGGCTAAATGAGAGACCTAGACTAAAGCGTGATGAGATCAGGTTTGATTGCGGCCTGGATTCACCCTTTTTGTTTCTCTTCTGCGCTTTTTCCATCGGAGCTTTTCGAGCGCTCTTCGAATCGATCGGCTCCCTTGGCCAGATCGTGCCCCATCTTGCTCTCGTTCTTCGCTTCGTCCTTGGAGGTTGATTCCCGCAAGCCTTCGGCGGCCCGTTCGCCTGCCTTTGATGATTTTCGTTCGTCATCCATTGGTGGCTCCTCCCTGATAAAGACGCCTCCCAGGACGCTCGCTGGTCTATCCCGGACGGACGTACCAACGTTCCAATCGGATTGCCTGGACATTGTTCCTGATTCAGTTGACGCTCTTCGTCGAGCCGCGGCACAGCCGAACAGCACAGGCCGGCATCGATGCGCTAAGCACGCTTCGTCGCGAGCTCAACGGCGCTCGAATGTGCGCCTTGGGTCCACAAGCGGTAATGCTCGGCCGATCAGGAGAAATCCGCTTCGTTCCTCCGGAGGCGGACCGGCTTTGATGCGTACACGCCTTACGCCAGCGTCATCCCGCCGTCCACGACCCAGGCGGCACCGTTCACGTGCGCAGCTTCGTCGGACGCGAGGAAAGCAACGACGTTGGCGACATCCTGCGGCCGCCCATGCGCGGTCGCAACGTTTCGGCGCAACGCAATGGCGCTGTCACGCGCCTGGCTTTCCAATTCCCGGATCATGCGCGACTCGACCGGCCCTGGCAGAACGGCGTTGACCCTGATCTTCGTTCCGGCGACATCGAGCGCTGCCGTGCGCGTCAGTCCGAGCACGGCGTGCTTGGAGGCGACATAGCCGGCGAGTCCTGCGCGTCCCCGGATTGCGGATGTCGACGCAGTGTTGATGATCGCGCCCGTCCCGCGTTGCATCATCCTGGCGATCACGTGCTTGAGGCCCAGGAAAACGCCCTTGACGTTCACCTGCAGCAATTGATCGAACGTTTCGTCGGGATATTCGTGAAGAGGAGCGACGACGCCCTCGATGCCCGCGTTGTTGGCGAAGATGCCGATCGGCCCCAGACGTGCTTCGGTCGCCTCTACGAATGCGATCGTATCCTGAGCGAGGGAGACATCCGCGCGGATGGCGAGCGCCCTTGCCCCGGCCTTCTCGACCAGCTGCGCGGTGGCGCGTGCAGCCGCTTCGTCGCGGTCGACGATCGCGACCGCAGCGCTCATCTGCGCCAACTTTAGCGCAATGGCGCGCCCGATATCGCCCCCGCCGCCGGTGACCAGCGCGACCGGCGGCCGGCCGGTGCCGCTCACGACTTCAGGAATTCGCAGCCGCCATCCGCCAGAGGCCGCCAGGCCTCGGACGGCGCGATGGTCTTGACCAGCTTGTAATAGTCCCAGGGATATTTGGACTCACCGGGAGTCTTCACCTCGAACAGATACATGTTGTGCAGCTTGCGACCGTCTTCGCGCACGCTGCCCTTGCCGAACAGAGGGTCGTCGGTCGGCAGCTTCTTCATCTGCTCGACCACGGCTTTGCCGTCGCTGGAGGCGCCGAGCGCCGCCACAGCCTTGAGGTAGTGCAGCGTCGTGGCATAGGCGCCCGCATGCAGCGCGGTCGGATAGCGGCCGTTGTTGCGTGGGGCGAAGCGCTTGGTCCAGGCGCGCGTGTCGTCATTCAGATCCCAGTAGAAGGATTCGGTGAACTGCAGCCCTTGCGCAATCTTCAGGCCGAGCGAATGGACGTCGCTGAGATACAGCACCGTCGCCACCACGCGCTGGCCGCCTTGGGGAATGCCGAATTCGACCGCCTGCTTGATGGAGTTGATGGTATCGCCGCCGGCATTGATCAAGGCGATGATCTCCGCCTTCGAAGCTTGCGCCTGCAACAGGAAGGATGAGAAATCCTGCGTGTTGATCGGCGTGCGGACGCCGCCGAGAACCTTGCCGCCGAACTTCTGCACGACGTTCTTGATGTCGCCCTCCATGGCATGGCCGAAGGCATAGTCGGCCGTGAGCAGGAACCAGCTCTTGCCGCCGCTCTCGACGACGGCGCGCGCGACACCCGACGAGAGCGCGTAGGTGTCGTAGGTCCAGTGCACGAGATTGGGCGAGCAGGACTTGCCGGTCAGGTCCGACGACGAGGCGCCGGAGACCAGCAGGGTTTTGTTGTTCTGCTGCACGACGTTGCGCACCGCGAGGGCGACGGCCGAATTCGGCGCATCAACGATGACATCGACGCCTTGCCGATCGATCCACTCGCGCGCGATGTTGGCGCCGAGATCGGCCTTGTTCATGTGGTCGCCGCTGATGATCTCGACCGGCCGGGTCAGCTTTGGACCCGAAGCCTGGAAATCCTCGACCGCCATTTTGGCAGCCAACAGCGAGCCCGGGCCGGTGACATCGGCATAGAGGCTGGACATGTCCGTCAGCACGCCAATGCGCAGCGGCTTTGCGTCTTGCGCCCGTGCACCGAGCCCCGTCATGCCCAGCGCCAATCCGCCGGCGCCAGCCAGCAGCCGGCGGCGGCTCACCCGAAATCGTGCTGCCATGGGCAGACCCTCCTTTGCCTTGTGCGTGTTTCTTCCCAATTTTCGCCGCCCGCATGTACATGGCACGCAGGCTGATCTTGTCGTTCAGGGTGTGAGGCGCTCGATGAGCCTGCGGTCCTCGACCTCGAATCCGCCGCCATAGACGTCCGACACCATGAAATGCGCGCCGAGAATCTCCGGCTCGAGCTCGGCAATCGGATCGTACGCGCTGGCGTGCAGCGTCATCGCGGCGCGGCCGGGCACCGGCGTCGAATATTTCAACGGCGTGCGGCGGTAGGCGATGTCCGCATAGGCCGTGCCGAGCCGCTCAGGATGCGGCAGACGGCGCACATGGATCTCGCCGGCCGGCAGCTCGTCGCCGTCGACGATGCGGACAACCGGCGCGGACGGATCCGGCGTGAAGGAGAAATCGGCGAGCGGAATGCCGCGGCGCCGCACCCATCCAGTGATCGATCCATCGGCATGCTCGTCGAAGGCGTAATGCGCATCCTTCTTGGTGTAGCCGAACACCTCGCGTCCGGCACAGATCCCCATGGGATCGCTGCAATACATGAAGATGTGCGTCTCGGTGAACAGCCCCTTGTAGCGCACGGGCACCGAGATCATCAGGTCGAACATCTCGCCCGCGTGCACGGCGAGGGAATGGCCGGGCGAACGCATGAAGCGGAAGGCGACGCGGTCGCTGGCGATCTCGAACGGCGTCTCTGCAAGCAAAGTCGCGACCTTGGCGGGCGCGACACGGGTCATGATCTCGACGGTCCGCAAGGTGCAGCCCCACTCCACCGGATAAGCCGGCGAATAGGGCGGGTTGACCCCGCTATTCGGCTTGAGCTGGTACTGCCCGAACATGCGTCCGCGCGGGTCGTCGGGATCGGTGACCACAGCCATTGGGCCGCTTCCTCTGAATTTATATATGATTTATTGATTTCATATATGAAATAGGAGACGAGTCAAGTTACCTTCCAAGGCGCGGTTCCCCAGGGCCATCGAATCGATTGGCGCAACGCGGCGAAAATCCTTAACGTCGGGTCTGACCCCCAAATGCCGAATCGTTTGCCGATGCCGCCCGCGGAACAACTCAACAACGCCTTCGAATTCACCGTCTCCGAGCTCTCCCTGTCCCTGAAGCGGACGGTCGAGGACGCCTTCGGCCATGTCCGGGTCCGCGGCGAGATCTCCGGTTTTCGCGGGGCGCATTCCTCCGGCCATTGCTATTTCGCGCTCAAGGACGAGAGCGCCAAGATCGAGGCGGTGATCTGGAAGGGCGTGCACAGCCGGATGCGCTTCAAGCCCCAGGAGGGGCTCGAGGTCATCGCCACCGGCAAGCTGACGACCTATCCGGGCTCCTCCAAGTACCAGATCGTGATCGAGGCGCTGGAGCCGGCCGGCATCGGCGCGCTGATGGCGCTGATGGAGGAGCGCAAGAAGAAGCTCGCCGCCGAGGGCCTGTTCGACGAGGCGCGCAAGCAGCTGCTGCCCTGGCTGCCGGAGGTGATCGGCGTCGTGACCTCGCCGACCGGCGCCGTCATCCGCGACATCCTGCATCGGCTGGAGGACCGCTTTCCCCGCCGCGTGCTGGTGTGGCCGGTCAAGGTGCAGGGCGACGGCTCGGCCGAGCAAGTCGCGGCCGCGATCCGCGGCTTCAACGCGCTCTCCGAGGGCGGCAGGATTCCGCGGCCCGATGTGCTGATCGTCGCGCGCGGCGGCGGCTCGCTGGAGGACCTCTGGTCGTTCAACGAGGAGATCGTGGTGCGGGCGGCGGCCGAGAGCATGATCCCGCTGATCTCGGCGGTGGGGCACGAGACCGACATCACGCTGATCGATTTCGTCGCCGACAAGCGCGCGCCGACGCCGACGGCGGCGGCCGAAATGGCCGTGCCGGTGCGCAGCGACCTGTTCGTCGAGGTGGGCGATCTCGGGCGCCGCACCCGCGCCTATTGGCAGCGCGCCCAGGAGAGCCGCCGCAGCGAGCTGCGCGCCGCCGCGCGCGCGCTGCCGGCGGCCGGCGATCTCTTGGCGATCCCGCGGCAGCGGCTGGATTCGGCGGGCGCGTCCCTGCCCCGCTGCCTCAAGGCCAACACGCATGCGCATTTCCGCAGGTTCACCGCCGCAAGCTCGAAGCTGACGCTGCGCGTGCTGCACGGCCATATCTCGCAGGCCGATCATCGCCTCACCGTTTGCGGCGAGCGGCTTGGTCTCTCCACGCGCTCGCTGCTGCGGCAGCGGCGCGACCGCTTTGCGGGACTGGAGGTGCGCCTGCGCGCCTCGAAACTTGCGAATGCGCAGGCGCAGCGCAACACGATTGCCCGCCAGCGCGAGCGCACGCATCGTCTGACTGAGCGGGCAGAGCGCGCGCTTGTCACGCTGCTGCACCGGTTGGAGGCGCGGGTCGAGAACAGCGGCAAGCTGCTCTCCGCTTTGTCCTATCGCAGCGTGCTCGCGCGCGGCTTTGCTTTGGTGCGCGACGAGGCCGGCCATCCCCTGCACGCGGCAGATAGCGTCGGCCCCGGCGCGCGGGTCGAGATCGAGTTCGCGGATGGACGCGTCGGCGCGACCGCGGATGCAGATCGCCCGGCGCCTGCGGAGAGGCGCGCGCCGGCGCAGGCCAAGCCGGCGGCGGAGACCAAGCCGGCGCCGAGGCGGTTGGTCAAGCCGGTGGATCAGGGCAGCTTGTTTTGAGGAGCGAGGAGCGAACGCTCCACCCTCGCTGTCATTCCCCGCGCAGGCGGGGAATCCAGTACGCCGCAGCTTCTCGATGACTCACTGACATCTCGGCGTACTGGATCGCCCGGTCAAGCCGGGCGATGACAGCGCGTGTGTGGAGGCAGCGCGTCGCCACAAATGCGTGGAGACCGTTCTCCTACCGGCACGACAATCCCGCCTCGATCGTGGTCCAGAAGCCGCAATGGTCCGGCGCGCGGTGGGGGCCGGCGTGGGCTTCGAACAGCAGGATCGCGACGGTGAAGACGATCAGGGCGGAGGCGAAGAGCGTGATGCGGCCATGCATGTGAGATGCGTTTAACCGACATCGTGGTCGAATGATGGCGCGGCCATGTGCGGCGCCACCGCCATCACCGCGCCAGCCACTGCGCGACGTCCTTCTGCGAGGCCGCGCGGGCCTCGGCATCTCCGTGCTCGGGCGCGGCGGCGTGCAGCGGCGCGCCGGCGCGGTCGAAATCGTGATCGGCGCCGGGATAGACCACGATGCGCGCCAGCGCGCTGCGGCCGCGCGCGCCGTCCACCATCTGGCGGCAGGCCGGCGGCGAGGACACCTCGTCATCGGCGCCGATCAAGACCAGCGTCGGCACCCGCGTGCTCCAGCCGAGGCCCGCCGAGATCCGGCAATCCGGATCAAACGCGATGGCGGCGCGGAAGTCCGGACCGGGATCGCGCCCCGCGCTCTGCGGACGCACGGCCCAGAGCAGCGCGCTCGCACCATTGGTCCAGCCGATCAGGCTGACGCGGTCCCGCGCCACGAAAGGCTGCTGCATCAGCCAGGCGCGCGCGGCCGCGATATCGGCGACGCGTTCGCGCCGCGCCTTGACGTGCATCTCCTTGACACGGCATTGCGGGCCGAGCTCGCGCGAGCCGTAACTGTCGGGCAGCAGCACGGCATTGCCGGCCTTGAGCAGGCGCTCGGCCCATTCGCGATAGCGCGGCAGCACGGGATCGGAATGGCTACCCAGCCCCCCGCAGCCGTGCAGCGCGATCACCGCCGGAAACGGCCCCTTGCCCTCGGGCTTGTAGAGCTGCGCATGGAGCACCCCGGACGCGAGCGGAATCTCGACCGGCTGCGGCGCCGGGGCGGCGTGCGCCGCCGACATCAGCAGCGTCAGGAACAGGGCGGTCATCGGAGTCTGCCGCAGGAGCTGCCGGAACCGGCGCGCCTTCGACTGAAGCCCTAGCATGCGAAAACGGCGGCAAATCATCACGAACCGGTGGGTTTAACGGGCGGACAAGCCACCCCATCTATGCTACATCCCGTCCAACACATCGTGCCTTCCACGGTTTTCCATGGAGAGGCCTCCCACGGAGACTTTCGACCGTGCTGAACAAGTTCGGCCCCTCGGGCCATGGCGAAGCGCAGGTGCAATATCTCGACGGTGATTTCCGCGTGATCTCGCCGGGGACCTTCGTGCGCTGCGCGATCACCGACGTCCGCATCCCGCTCGACGAGCTGAAGTACTGGAGCGTCGATCTGCAGGAGGCCTATGCCACGCCCACCGCGGTGCTGCAGCGGCATTTTCCCGGCGCGCTGAAGCAGCCGTGATCCTTGGGCTCTCGCAACTCTCGTAAGGCGGGTAAAACCGGCAGACCTATAATGCTGGCGGTAACAATTGCAGAGTGCAATTCCATCTGACTTCTCCTGGATGCGGCTTCATTCAATAAGATTGCGGCCATGAATGCCGGCTGAATGTTCGCCGATATCTAAAATTGTCCGGCTTCCATTGGGGCCCATTTAAGCCGCCCCGCACCACATTGCCTCGGGATAAAGTGGCAATCGGGTAGGAACGCATGGACCTCCGGAGAATTTTCAGCCGTTCGTTCGGTGCACCTTCGAGCGCAAAAGATCATTTGCTTGAACGGTTCATCCGCGACGAGCAGGGCAGCTACGTGCTCATTTCTGCGCTGCTCATGCCGGTCTTGGTCGGCACCGCCGGCCTCGGAACGGAAGTGGGCTGGTGGTACTACAAGCACAAGAACATGCAGAGCGTTGCAGATTCCGGCGCGGTCAGCGCTGCGACGGCTGCCAGTGCAGGCGGCGACCCCCGGTCCGAAGCCAAGGCGGTCGCGGCAAATTATGGCTACACCGACGGCGCGAACGACGTCACTGTCACGGTGAACCAGCCACCGAAAACAGGCAGTCAGGCGTCGAACGCGCAGGCCATCGAAGTCATCGTCAGTCAACCGCAGCGGCGGCTGCTATCGGCCTTGTTCGGTTCGGACCGCGTACCAATCACCGCGCGCTCGGTTGCGCTGCCCAACTCCGGGACGGGCTGCGTCCTTGCGCTCAACACGAGCGCAAGCCCCGCCGTCAACGTCAGCGGCGGCAACCAGCTCAATCTGATCAAGTGCAATCTCTACAGCAATTCGAGCGCGAGCCCCTCGCTCAACGTCGCCGGCAGCGCCTCGGTGGCGGCAAACCAGGTCGGCGTGGTTGGCGACGTCTCCGGCGCGAGCAGCATCACGGCGACCAACGGAGTCAAGACGCACATCACGCCTGTCGCCGATCCCTATGCCGACGTCACTCCGCCGACGCGGCCGAGCTGCAGCAATGCCAAGATCACGGTCAACGCCAACGGAAAGACGAACTCGCTCGACCCCGGCTGCTACATGGGCAGCATCACGGTCAACGCCGGCGCAGTCCTGAACCTCAATCCCGGCATCTATTATCTTGATGGCGCCAGCTTGAGCGTCGCCGGAAATGCCACCATCACCGGCAGCGGCGTCACCCTGGTGTTCACGGGCTCCGGCAGCGACTGGGGCACCGCCTCGATCGGCAGCAACGCGACCGTCGACCTGACCGGGCCGACCAGCGGCCCGACAAAGGGCATCGTCATGTACGGCGACCGCAACATGCCGGCCGGGACCAATTTCAATCTCACCGGCGGTGCTACGCAGAATTTCGGCGGTGCCATCTACCTGCCAAAGGCCAATCTCAGCTTCAGCGGCGGCAACGGCACCAGCACATCCTGCACCAAGATCATCGCGGATACGCTGACGTTCAGCGGCACGTCGAACCTGCAGGTCAATTGCACCGCGCTCGGCACCGCGACGATCGGTTCGCAAACCGCGCAGCTCGTCGAATGAGGTTTGGAGCGATGCAGATCCAGAATGTCTCATCCAGGTTTGGCCGTCGATGGCTTGGTTATCTGGCGCGGCACGTGCGCAATGCGGCCGGCGATCAACGGGGCGTCGCGGCGGCCGAATTCGCCATTCTGGTTCCCCTGCTGTCCCTGATGGTCGTCTCGGTCACGGACATCGGGCTTGCGCTCTATCGCAAGATGCAGGTCGAAAATGCCGCGCAAGCAGGAGCCCAGTACGCGATCGCGCGCGGCTTCGACACGAGCGGCATCGCGAACGCCGTCGCAAGTGCCACCAGCGCGACGAACATCACCGCTTCACCTCCGCCGGTCCAGTTCTGCGGATGTCCGACGAGTGCGGGCGTGAGCGCCACCAGCTGCGGAACAGTCTGCACCGGCGGTGCGCCGGCCGGGACATATACGACGGTCTCGGCGCAAGCGACGTACTATACGATCATCGACTATCAGATCGTGGCGGCTACCTACACATACACCGCGCAGTCCACCACGAGGCTGCAGTGAAGCTCACCGCATTATGGCGGGACACGCGCGGCACCACAGCGCTGGAATTTGCGCTGACCGCTCCCGTGTTCTTCCTGTTCATATTCGGGATCATCGAATGCGGGCTGCTGTTCTGGACTCAGCTCGGAATCCAGCATGGCAGCGAAATGGCCGCGCGCTGCGCGAGCGTCAACAACACGCTCTGCCCGAGCAGCAGCGCGATCACGACCTACGCTGCCCAGCAGGCCTACGGCCTCACGCTCCCGCCGGGGACATTCACCTTTGCCACGGCCGCATGCGGCAACCAGGTCAGCGCGAGCTATTCATTCGAGTTTCCGCAGATCATCAACCTGTCTCCGATCACGCTGACCGCGCGAGCCTGCTTCCCGAGTTGAGGTCGCCGACAGAAAAATGGTTTCTGCCATGCCAATCGCTTGCGTTCTACATTCCTTGCAGCCGTGGGTGAGTCGTTTCGCCCTGTGGTTGGATTCTTTGTTGCAATTCCGCGCCCTAGAGTTGTTTGATGAAGTTCTGCTGAAACAAAGCACTGCTATAGTGCAGGTTAGGTAATTGGCCCTGTTCTTTTTATCGCACAGACGATCAGGTCAACCAAACAGCCATCGAGCGTTGGAATTGGCGCGGTCTGTGAACGGGCTCATATCGAAGAGAGCCATCTGACGGGCGACGATCACCTTGAAAATTCGCGGTGGAATATCTGTAAATTGACAATCAAGCGATGGGGGTGATCATGCCCGCCATTTTCGACCTGCTCTATCGTGAATATTGCCGCGCCCGTCTCGCTGAGATGCGCAAACAGCTTCTGATCGCAGCTGAGCGCGCTGAAGCTGTCGCAGCGGATCATTATCCCGCCACGCTGAGTGACGATGAGAGAACGGACCCGCACCGCAAGACCGGTCTCGGCCTGCCGAATTGAAGCGGCTCCAAGACCGGCGATCACTCCCGCGTAGCAGTGACCAAGCAATTGGCAACAGTTTGGGAGACGGCAATGAATACACCCGAATGCTACACCGTCGTCGTCGCCTGCATGTCGTGCCTCACCATCATCGGATTGATGGCCGTCGGGGCGTGGTGAGCATGCCCTCGTCTCGTTGCAGACATGATTCCGACTTCGACATGAGTACAGCCGCCGCGTCGTCCGACGGCGGCGGCTGCGCTTTGGATCCGCAGATCAGCTTCGCGGCGGCGAATACGACACGTTTCGCAACCAGGGCAGAGACATTGCCTCACGTTGCGAGATCAGCGCGCACTGAACCTTCGCTCGCGCGCTCTGTATAGATGATCGCTGATCAATTGCCGCAGCTTCGCCAGGTCATCGAACTCGAGCTGAACGGCGAACGGCACGATGCCGTCAGGCACGCCTGCGCGGCCGCGCAAGCGTGCAAGATCCTTTTCCGTCGTCACCAGCGTGAGCTGCTCGCGCTGCGCCTCCGCTGCGAGCGCCGCAATCTCGCCGTCCGAAAACATGTGGTGATCGGCGAAGGCGCGCGTGCGAACGACGTCGATGCCGCTCGCACGCAGGGTACGGAAGAAACGCTCGGGATCGCCGATGCCGGCGAAGGCGAACACCCGCTTGCCGAGCAGCTGCGCGAGCGAGGCCGCATCCGGCTTCAGGCGCGCGCGCAGCTCGGGCTTGTTCCGCTTCGCGATCTCCGCCGCGACATCGTTGGCGGCATTGCCGTCGCCGATCAGCACCAGCGCATCGGTGCGCGCGAGCTGCGCCGCGAGCGGTGCGCGCAGGGGCCCTGCGGGAAACACCGCGCCGTTGCCAAGGCCGCGCTCGCCGTCGATCACGATCAGCGAGGCGTCCTTGAACAGGCGCGGATTCTGGAAGCCGTCATCCATCAGGATCACGGTGGCGCCTTGCGACTTCGCCAGCGCGACGCCGTCGAGGCGGTCGCGCGCGACCACGACCGGGACGTCACGCGCCATCATCAAGGGCTCGTCGCCGACGTCGGCCGCATCGTGACGCTCGCGGTCGACCATCACCGGCCCCTTCAGGCGCCCGCCATAGCCGCGGCTGAGCACGACTGGCGTCTCGCCGAGCTCGCGCAAGAGCTTGGTCAACACCAGCACCGTCGGCGTCTTGCCGGCACCGCCGACATGATAGTTGCCGACACAGATCACGGGGATGCCGGCGTCCACGCCCTGGCGCAGCATGCGCCGTGCAGTGATCGCGCCGTAAAGCGCACCGAGCGGCCATAGCGCGCACGATTGAAGGGAGCGTGGCCGGTACCAAAAGGCCGGCTCACGCATTGGCGGCCCCCATCTCGATCCGCAATTGCAGCAGATACGGCTCGAGCGCGGTCATGGTGCGATCGAGCGCACCGCCAAGCTGCTCGACCACGCCCGTGCCTGCGCGCTGCATCTTGTCGCGCATGGTGGGATCGGCCAGCAACTGGCCGAGCTGCTTGACGAGCGCCTCCTGCGTGTCGGCTTGCCGCGCCCCGCCGCTGGTATCGAGCGCTTCATAGACGTCGGCGAAGTTGAACACGTGCGGACCGTGGACGATCGCGGCGCCCAGCTTGATCGCCTCGATCGGGTTCTGCCCGCCATGGTGGATCAGCGATCCGCCCATGAACACGATTGCCGAAAGCCGGTAGAACAGGCCGAGCTCGCCCATGGTGTCGGCGACATAGACGTCGGTCGTCGCGGTCGGCAGCTCCTCGCGCGAGCGCAAGCTGGGTTTCAGGCCCGACGCCGTGACGAGGCCTGCGATCGATGAGCCGCGATCCGGGTGCCGCGGCACGATCACGGTGAGAAGCTGCGGGAAGAAGCCGACCAGGCTGCGATGCGCCGCGACCAGCATCTCGTCCTCGCCCGGATGGGTCGAGGCCGCGACGATGATCGGCCGCCCCCGCGTCATCGCCATCAGCCGCTCGAGCTTGGCGGGGTCGGCCGGCGGCGCGGGCACGTCGAGCTTGAGATTGCCCGTCGTCGCGACGTCGCGGCCGCCGAGCGCGGCAAAGCGCTCGGCATCGGTCTTCGACTGCGCAAGGCAGATGTCGAACCGCGACAGCAGCGCCGAGATGGTGCCGTGCATGCGGCGCCAGCGCGGGAAGGAACGCGGCGACATCCGCCCGTTGATCAGCACCATCGGCACCCGGCGCGCGGCGCCGGCGAGGATCAGGTTCGGCCACAAATCGGATTCGATGAACAGCGCCAGCGACGGCTTCCAATGATCGAGGAAGCGCGCGACGTAGCGCGGCGAGTCATACGGCACGTATTGATGGATGACGTCGGGCGGAAAGCGTTTTGCGACGACCGCGGCCGAGGTGACCGTGCCCGAGGTGAGCAGGATGCGCAGATTGAGATCGCGCAGGCGCTCGATCAGGGCGGCCGCCGCCAGGACCTCGCCAACGCTGGCACCATGAATCCAGACCAACGGGCCGTGCGGCCGCACGTCGGCGGACAGGCCGCGCCGCTCGCCGACGCGGGCGGGATCCTCCTTGCCCTGCTTCAGCCGCCGCTTGATCAGCGCAGGCGCGAGTGGCACCAGGCCGGCGGCCAGGCGCCGATACATCCGCAGCGTGATCGGCAGCGCAATGGGCAGCGACTTAGGCATCTTCCGGTCCCGGACGGCCGAGCTGCGCATAGGCGCGACGGGTCGCCTCGTTCAACGTGTCTTCCAGCTCCTGCCGCAACGTCTCCATCATGGCGGCGTCGGCATCTGCGGGAACGTGGATTTCCTTGATGCCGACCAAAGCGCCCCGCCCGAATGGCAAATTGATGGTGGTGCGATCCCAGTTCTTGAGCCGGACGAAGCGGCTGGTCGCCATCGCGAAAGGCATGATCGGCCGTCCCGATTCCCGTGCCAGCATGATAATGCCGAGCCCGACCACGCGCGAGCGCTTGGGGACATCGGCGGTCAGCGCGACATTACAACCGGCCTGGAGCGTCCGCACCATTTCCTTGAAGGCGCCGACGCCACCTTTGCGGTGGAACGCGCCGCCATGGTCGCCGGAACCGCGGATGGTGCCGATCCCGAGCCGCTCGGCGGCGATCGCATTGAACTCGCCGTCGCGGTGCCGGGAGATCAGCACCTTGGCCCGATAGGAGGCCTTGTTCTGGTTCTTGATGAAGGGCGTCAGGAAATGCTGGCCGTGCCAGAACGCGAAGATCGCAGGGAGCTGCGGCTCGACGCGCTCGTAGACGTCGGGCGGATCGAAGGTGAAGGTGTTGGTCCGCCAGACCAGACGCAGATATTCGGCCGCCAGGACCCCGACGGCACGCTGAAACCAGCTGCTTCGCAGCGTATTGCGAAGCAGTTTCTTCAACGCGCCGGTTCTTGATTCGGATCGAGCAGCCGATGCAGGTGGACGATGAAGTAGCGCATCTGCGCGTTGTCGACCGTGCTCTGCGCCTTGGCCCGCCAGGCGGCGTGGGCGCTGGCATAGTTCGGATACAGGCCGACGATGTCGACCTCGTCCAGATTCTTGAAGGTGTTGTGCTCGAGATCGACGAGCTCGCCGCCGATGACGAGGTGGAGCAGTTGTTGCGGGGCGCTATCTGGCATGAGTTCTGTTCCTAAGGGGCTGCCCGGCAAAGCAGTGTTCGAGAAGCACCACGAATGCGCCTTAGGCTATCGGACGGTTGCGAAAATGCGCGACAATGCCCGCATGACGTTCGCGTCCCGCTGCCACCAGCACCCCGTGCGCCACTTCGCGGCGGTTATAGAGGATGGGTTCTCCGGAGAGGTCGCTCATCCTACCATCCGCTTCCTGCACGATCAAATCGGCCGCCGCAAGATCCCAATCATGGCTGTTGCCGCCCGCAAATGCCGCATCCAGCGCGCCATCGGCGACCCGGCACAGCCGCAGCGCCAGCGAGCCGATCCGCCGGTGCAGCTTGATCTCGCCGAGTGACGGCTTCAGCCGCTCGACCAGCGGCTTCGGGCCGGCGACGCGGGCGAAGTCGAGTTCGGATCCGCCTGTCGCGCGCACCGGCTTGTCGTTGAGCGTCGTGCCCTTGCCGCGCACCGCGAAGAAGAATTCGTCGCTGGCCGGGGCGAATACGGCGGCGAGCACCGGCGAAGCGTCCGCCACCAGCGCCACGCTGACGCACCATTCGTCATGGCCGCCGAGATAATTGCGCGTGCCGTCGATGGGATCAACGATCCAGGTCAGCCGCCGCGACAGCCGCGCCGCATCGTCGGCGCTCTCCTCGGACAGCCAGCCATATTCGGGCGTTGCAGCACGCAGGCGCGATTCGAGCAGATCGTTGACGGCGATGTCGGCCTCCGACACCGGCGAGGACGCGCCCTTGGTCCACTTCCTCAGCTCGGTGCGGAACATCGACTGCGCCAGCGCGCCCGCCTCCCGCACCGTGTCCTTCAGCAGCGCCGCGTCGCGGGTCAGGAGAGTGTGGTCGAGAGAATGCGCGTCAGCGTCCGCCAAGCGTCAAACCCTCGATGCGCACCGTCGGCGCATTGATGCCGTAGCGGAATTCGAGATTGTTCGCAGGCTGCATCGACCTGAAGATCTCGAACAGATGGCCGGCGATCGTCACCTCGCTGACGGGATAGGTGATCTCGCCGTTCTCGATCCAGAAGCCGGAGGCGCCGCGGCTGTAATCGCCGGTGACGCCGTTGACGCCGGAGCCGATCAGGTCGGTGACGTAGAAGCCCTGCTTGATGTCGGCGATCAGCTCGGCCGGCGTTGCAGAGCCGGGCTCGAGATGCAGATTGTACGGCCCCGGCGAAGGCGAGGAGGACACTCCGCGATGGGCGTGACCGGTGGTGGTGAGGCCGAGCTCGCGCGCGGTGGCACAGTCGAGCAGCCAAGTCGTCAACACGCCGTCGTCGACCAGCGCGGTCCGCTTCACCGCGACGCCTTCGGCATCGAAGGTCTGCGAGCGCAGCCCGCGCTTGCGCAGGGGATCGTCGATGATGCGGATGTTGTTCGCGAACAGCTGCTGGCCGAGCTTGTCCTTCAGGAAGCTGGTCTTGCGCGCGATCGAGGCGCCGTTGATGGCGCCGACGAGATGGCCGACCAGCGAGCCGGCGACGCGCGGATCGAACACCACCGGGACCTTGCAGGTCTCGACCTTGCGCGGATTGTAGCGCGCCACGGTGCGCTCGCCGGCGGAGCGGCCGACGACCTCCGGCGACAGCAGATCGGCGCCATGCGGCGCCGAGGTGAAGTCGTAGTCCCGCTCCATGCCGGTGCCTTCGCCCGATATGGCGGTGGCGGAGATGCCCTGGCTGGAGCGCAGATAGGAGCCGTGGAAGCCGGTCGAGGTGACGAGCACCATGCCGCCGATGCCGGATGAGGCCGAGGCACCGCCGGACTTGGTCACGCCCTTGACGCCGAGCGCGGCAGCTTCGGCCGCGAGCGCGCGGCGCTCGAGCTCGGTCGTCGTGGGCACGGCGGGATCGAGCAGGTCGAGATCGGGAAAGTCGCGCGCGAGCAGCGCGGGATCGGCAAGGCCGACATATTTGTCGTCGGGCGCGACGCGTGCCATCGCAACCGCACGCTCGGCGAGCTTGGTGACGGCATCGCCGCTGAGGTCGTTGGTGGAGACCACCGCCTGACGCTGACCGACCAGCACGCGCAGACCGACATCGTCGCCCTCGGACCGCTCGGATTCCTCGACGCGTCCGTCGCGGACCTCGACGCCCTGCGAGACGCCGCGCACCGCGACCGCGTCGGCCGCATCCGCGCCGGCGCGCTTGGCCGCCTCGACCAGCCGCTGCGCGAGATCGGAGAGCGCGGACTGATCGAACAGGTCGCGATTGGCGGAAGGCGAAAGCGTCGGGCTTGGTGAAGAGTTCACGAACGAAATCCTGTTGGGGCGGGGTTCGGGACCGGAACCCACAGATGTGCCCTGAGAGCGCGGACTTCAAGCATTTTCAGCCCGCCAAAAGCTCAGATTCGCGATGTCGGCGCAACGTCTCGTCAATCATGCGCGCCAAGGTCTTGTCAATCATGAGGAGCGAGTGACGGTGGGTTAACCAGCCTTTTTAAGCGGTTTCGGACCGCCCGGCGCTAAGGTCCTCGCATCGACCGGGAACATAATCCTGGCGGGGAGAACGAAGCCGTGAGGCGTCAAACAGCAACATGCGGGGTCCACCCCGCCGGGTCGAGCCGCTCCTTGCGGCTCGACCCTCTTTCCCTTCCGGTCCGCTTCGATGCGCATGATCCGCGCGCCGACGGACATGTCAGGCAGATCGAGCTTCATCGCGAGCGTGTCGTGCTGCGCCGTGCCGTGCGCGGCATGCAGATGGCGATCAACGTGCGCGTCGCCGACTTCACCGGCGTTGCGCTCCGCGGCAATGACGAGACGCAGACGCTCGTCCTCGTGCATCGCGATCCTTCGCTGTCCATCCCGCTGCTGATCAGCACTGACGCGGACGAGATCGCGCAGGCCTGGGCGATCTGGAGCGAGATCTTTGCGCTGCCGCAGCTCGACGAAGGCGCGCGCAAACCCGCACCGCGTCGCCGCCGCACCAACGCGATCCGCGCCCGTCGTCCGAAATTCTTGATGCGCCGGCGCACCGCAATGGCGCGCGAGCTGCCGGTTCATCAGGGCGAGCGCGAGATCATCGCGAGGAATTAACGGTGCCGTGGGGTGGGTTAGCCCAAAGGGCGTAACCCACCTATTTGCTTTCTGCGCAGATAGAAGTTGGTGGATTACGCTTCGCTAATCCACCCTACGCATTCGCCTCACGCCGCCCGCAGCACCGCGTCGGCGAGCAATCCCGCAAACAACAGCAAGCCGGCATCGCGGTTCGACTTGAACAGGCGAAGGCAGAGCGCGCCATCGGCGATATTCAGCCGCACGATCTGCCACACCAGATGCGCGGCGAAGGCGGCAAGCCCAAGCCAGGCCGGCCAGCGCGCTTCGCCAGATGCCAGCGCGACGCCGATCAGCATCACCGCGAGCCCGTAGAACAGGACCAGCGCCTGGCGCGTATGCGCGCCGAACAGGCGCGCGGTCGACTTGATGCCGATCAACGCGTCGTCCTCAGTGTCCTGATGCGCGTAGATCGTGTCATAGCCGATCACCCAGGAGATCGCGCCCGCATAGAGCACGAGCGCGGTGGCGTCGAGGCGGCCGAAGGTGACGGCAAACCCCATCAACGCGCCCCAGGAGAAGGCGAGCCCGAGCACGATCTGCGGCCACCAGGTGATGCGCTTCATGAAGGGATAGATCGCGACGATCAGGAGTGAGGCGATGCCGGCTGCAATCGCGAAGCGGTTGAACTGCAGCAGCACCAAAAGACCGACCAGCGCCTGCGCGACCATGAAGACCAGCGCCTGCCTGGTGGTCACCTGCCCCGACGGCAGCGGCCGCGAGCGCGTGCGCTCGACCTTGTCGTCGAGGTCGCGATCGGTGATGTCGTTCCAAGTGCAGCCGGCCCCGCGCATGACGAAAGCGCCGACAAAGAACAGCACGATGGTGAGCGGCAGGCCGCGGACGTCGTGCGCCATGCCGGCGGCCAGCGCCGCCGACCACCAGCATGGCATCAGGAGAAGCCAGGAGCCGATCGGGCGATCGAAGCGGGACAGGCGCAGGTAAGGCCGCGCCCAATGCGGCGCGAGCGTATCGACCCAGTTGCCGGTGGAATCGGCAACGCGGGCGGATGTGCTGGTGCCCAGTTTTCGAAGTTCGTATTCCATCGCGGCGTATTCCGGTACGGACTTCGAAAACTACAAGGGCACGAGCAAGAAAACCAATTCACGCGCCGCTTATCGATTTGAAGTTCCTATGAGGATCTCGCGGCAAGCACCGTAGGAACTTCAAATCGGCGGCACGTGTATCATCGGGTCAGGACGTTGCCGTTGAGCGTATCGAAGGTGCTGCCGCCCTTCTTGCCGGCGTTAGCCTCGGGCGCGGAGCCAGAGCCCAGCACCTCGCTCAGCGACGGACCGGCCGGACCGCGCGGCTGGTTCTGCATCTGTTGCGCGACGTTGCAGACCTTCGTCGCCATGGCCTCGGTGTTCTTGTGACCTTCCTTCAGCTGGGCGCCGATCTGGGGCGGGATTCCGCATTTGGCGGCATTGGTCTCGATGTACTTGATCATCTTGACTTCAGCCTGGCTGAAATTGCGGATCAGCTTGCAGGCCTCGTCCGGCTGCGCACGACGATCGCTCGCGGCCTTGATCAGCTTGCCGCGCTTCTCGGCTTCCTCGCGCAGCGGAATGAATGCCTTCATGCAGTCCTCGCCGGGACCGGCCTGCGTCGGGGGAGCCGCGCTGAAGGCGCCGGCGCCACCGATCGGGGCAGCACCGTTCACGGGAAAGGACGATTGCGGCGCCGCACCGAGCGAAGCAGCGGGTGCCGAACCGTTAACCGGAGGAAATGGGGAATTGGCGGCAGGCTGGTTGGGCAGCGGCGCCGGGAACGCGCTTTGCGCAGACGCGCCCGCAGCACCCATGGCCACCATGGCGGCAGTGATCGGAACCATCAAATGGCGGATCATCAAGACAGTCTCTCCGGCAGGAGCTTACGGGTTCAGGGCTTCCCAATTGAAGCGCGACCAGCGTGTTCGCGTTTTTACGATTCCCGCCGGCGCTTAACAACCCGTGGAATAGGGCGAGAGCGCGGCGCTGGGACGCACCAGTTCGGCAATATTTACCCCCGAAATGGCGCCTTTCGGTTAAGAACGGCCGGTAATCGGATCCCAAGCGATGCCTTCCCACGATTTTCGCGCCCCCCGCCTGTTCGTCGATGCCCCCCTGGCCCAGGACGCCAGGGTGCCGCTCGACCGCGACCAGAGCAACTATCTAGGCAATGTGCTGCGGCTGGCGGCCGGGGCCGAGGTCCTGGCCTTCAACGGCAGGGATGGCGAGTGGCAGGCCGCCATCGAGGGCCGCAAGCGGCCGGACGGCCTCGTGATCCTGCAGCAGACCCGGCCCCAGGACCGGCTCGCGGACCTCACTTACGTCTTTGCCCCGCTCAAACATGCCCGGCTGGACTACATGGTGCAGAAGGCCATCGAGATGGGCGCCGCCGCCCTGCAGCCGGTCCTGACCCGGTTCACCCAGGCCTCCCGGGTCAACACCGAGCGGATGCGCGCCAATGTGGTCGAGGCGGCCGAGCAATGCGGCATCCTCAGCATCGCCAGCGTGGCCGAGCCGGTGCCGCTGGAGCGCTTCCTGAGCCAGCGGCCCGCCGACCGCCTGCTGATCTTCTGCGACGAGGCGGCGGAGGTCCAGGATCCCGTTCAGAGCCTGCAAGGCGCGCGCGAGATCGGACACGGCATCGACGTGCTGATCGGCCCCGAGGGCGGTTTTGCCGAGGAGGAGCGGGCGCTTTTGCTGCGCCAGCCCAAAATCCTGCGGCTGGCGCTCGGCCCCCGCATCATGCGGGCGGACACCGCCGCCGTGGCCGCGCTGGCGCTGGTGCAGGCGCTGCTGGGGGATTGGGGCGGCAAAAGCGCCTGATCCTGCGCATTGCCCACCCGTTAAGCGATTGATCCTTTGGAGGTCGAAACCGCTGTCGGGCCATGCTAAGGGCTGCGCCAATTCGCCTCCCCTTGCCTGCCCGGTTCCGCCGGGACGATGGACCCCTGAGATGACCGCGACTGCCACCTCAAATGCTGCCGGCTCCGCCGCCTGGGCGGATACGCTGCTCTTGTCGTTTGCGCAGGCCGGCTACGTCAGGGCCGAGCCCGCCATCCTGCAGCCGGCCGAGCCGTTCCTGGACCTGTCCGGCGAGGACATCCGCAAGAGCCTGTACCTGACCACCGACCTCTCCGGCGAGGAGCTCTGCCTGCGCCCGGACCTGACCATTCCCGTCGCGCGCGACTATCTGGCCTCGGGGCGCGCCGGCCAGCCGGCGGGGTTCAGCTATCTCGGTCCGGTGTTCCGCTACCGTAGCGGCCAGGCCCGTGAATTCCTCCAGGCCGGCATCGAATCGTTCGCCCGTCAGGATCGCGCCGCGGCCGATGCCGAGATGCTGGCACTGGGGCTGGAGGCGACGGCCGCCTTCGGCGTCCGCGACGTCGAGATCCGCACCGGCGATGTCGCCTTGTTCAATGCGCTGCTCGACGCCCTCAACCTCTATCCGGTCTGGCGCCGCCGCCTGGTCAAGGATTTCAACCGCAAGATCAGCCTGGAGCAGGATCTGGAGCGGCTCGCGGCCGCGACCACCGCGACGCGCAGCGAATATGAGGGCGTGCTGGCGGCCCTTGCCGGCTCCGACCGCAAGGCGGCGCTCGCCTTCGTCACCGATCTGATGTCGATCGCCGGCACCACCAATGTCGGCGGCCGCACCACCGCAGAGATCGCCGATCGCTTCCTTGAGCAATCGACGCTGAAGGGCGGCGCGCTGCCGCGCGAGGCGATCGCCGTGCTCAAGCGCTTCCTATCGATTTCGGGCAATCCAGACGACGCCATCGCCGAGCTTCGCGCACTCACGACGGACGCGAAGCTCGATCTCGCATCTGCGATCGATCAGTTCGAAAGCCGGGTCGGCTTCATGGCCGCGCGCGGCATCAACGTGAGGCAGATTCGTTTCTCGACCGCCTTCGGGCGCGGGCTCGACTACTACACCGGCTTCGAGTTCGAGCTGCATCACAGCGGCAACGGCACCGAGCCGCTGGTCGCCGGCGGCCGCTACGACGGGCTGATGACCCAGCTCGGATCAAGCGAGCCGATTCCGGCAGTCGGCTTCTCGGTCTGGGTGGAGGCGCTGAACCGGATCGGCCGCAAGGTGGGAGCGTAAAATCATGAGCGCGCCATTCGTTCTGGCCGTTCCCTCCAAGGGCCGCCTGCAGGAGAACACTGAGGCCTTCTTTGCCCGTGCCGGCCTCAAACTGTCAAAGGCCGGCGGCGCCCGCGACTACCGCGGCACCATCGCAGGCCTCGACAATGTCGAGGTCGCCTATCTCTCGGCGAGCGAGATCGCCGCGCAGCTGTCGCGCGGCTTCGCGCATTTCGGCGTCACCGGCGAAGATCTCGTGCGCGAGAACATCGCCGATGCCGACAAGCGCGTGTCGCTGATCGACGGGCTCGGCTTCGGCTATGCCGACGTCGTCGTCGCTGTGCCGCAGGCCTGGATCGACGTCCGCACCATGGCCGATCTCGACGACGTCACCACCGGCTTCCGCGAGCAGCATCACATGCGGATGCGGGTCGCGACCAAGTTCGTCAACCTCACCCGCGGCTTCTTCCAGACTCACGGCATCAGCGATTACCGCATCGTCGAAAGCGCGGGCGCCACCGAAGGCGCGCCAGCGGCCGGCAGCGCCGAGCTGATCGTCGACATCACCACGACCGGGGCGACGCTCGCTGCCAACGGCCTGCGGGTGCTCGACGACGGCGTGATCCTGCGCAGCCAGGCCAATCTGGTGGCCGCCAAGGAGGCCGACTGGTCGCCGCAGGCGCGCGAGACGGCGCGTGTCATCCTCGATCACATCGCAGCACGGGCGCGGGCCAACAAGTACCGCGAAGTCCGCACCCGCTTCCGCCAATGCGATGCCGACTTGCTCGGGGAAGCCCACAGCCGGTTCGGCGTGGAGGCCCCGTTCGGCGGTCCGACCTCGTCAGGCATGCTGACCCTGCACTGCCCACCGGGGCAGCTCTACGCGCTGGCGAGCTTCCTGCGCGAGCATGGCGCCGAGACCGTCTCGGTGGTGTCGCTCGACTACGTGTTCGACCGCGAGAATCCGCTGTTCGCCAGGCTGGAGGCGTTCCTGCGGCGGTGAGCCCAAGGTTTGTTCAGCTTTGCGACAGCAAACGGCAGCTACCATATGCGGTTGAGAAGACCTAAACACCTCTGGAACCTTGATCGATGACGCTGGGCTCTGACGTATCCGGCATGACGACCACCGCAGCCAGCGCAGCCGCGAAGGGGCTGTCGATCGTCGTTCCCGTCTACAACGAGGCGGCGGGCCTTGCCGGCTTGCATCAGCGCATCTGCGATCTCGCCAAGACCCTGCGGCAGCGCTATCGCCTGTCTTGCGAGGTGGTCTACGTCGACGACGGCAGCAAGGATGCGACGCTGGCGATCGCGCGCTCGTTGCCGGCCGACGCCATCGACGTTCAGGTGGTGTCGCTGTCGCGCAATTTCGGCAAGGAGGCCGCGCTGATGGCGGGCCTGGACCATGCCCGCCTCGGCGCGGTCATGTTCATGGACGGCGACGGCCAGCATCCGCCGGCGCTGGTCGAACAGCTGGTGCGGCACTGGATCGATGACGGCTATGACGTCGTCTATACCGCCAAGGCGCATCGCGACAACGAGTCCTTCCTGCGCCGGGTCGCGGTGCACGGCTTCTACGCGCTGATCAATTGGGGCGCCCGTCAAAAGATTCCGGAGGACGCCGGCGATTTCCGCCTGCTGTCGCCGCGCGCGGTCGCCGCGCTGAGGCAGCTGCCGGAACGCAACCGCTTCTTCAAGGGCCTCGCCAGCTGGATCGGTTTCCGCCAGATCCGCGTCGACTACGAGCCCGCAGCGCGCGCCCATGGCGTCACCACTTTCAACGCCGCGAGCCTGCTTGGCCTGTCGATCGAGGGCCTGACCTCGTTTTCGGTGGCGCCGCTGCGCTTCGCCAGCCTGCTCGGCGTCATTCTCGCAGGAGGCGCTTTCCTGTTCGGCCTTTCAATCCTCTGGGAGGTGTTCACGACCGGCAAGCAGGTGCCAGGCTATCCTTCGCTCGTGATCGGCCTGATGACGATCGGCGGCGTGCAGCTCATCATGATCGGGATCGTCGGCGAATATATCGGCAAGATCCTCTCCGAGCTGAAGGCGCGCCCGATCTACTTCGTCGCCGAGCACAGCGAGAAGCGTTCCGAAGCCGATGATGCCGCGAGCAGGACGGCAGCCGAATGAGCGTGGCCGCGAGCCCGCGGCGGATCTGGCTCTGCGCCGACGATTACGGCATCAGCCCGGGCGTCAACCGCGCCATTCGCGACCTGATCGAACGCGGCCGCCTCAATGCGACCTCGGTGATGATGGTGGGACCCGCGATCGCGCGCGGCGACGTCGAGGCGCTGCAGGCTTCGGCAACGCAAAGCCCGCGATGCGCGATCGGATTGCACGTGACGCTGTCGGCGCCGTTCCGGCCGCTCACCATGCATTTCCGCCCCTTGGACGGCGACATGTTCTTCGCCTTTCCCAAGCTGCTGCGCGCCGGATTGATGCGCCGGCTCGACCGTGAATTCATCCGCAACGAGGTGAAGGCGCAGCTGGCCGCCTTCATGGACGCGTTCGGACGCACCCCCGACTTCGTCGACGGTCACCAGCATGTGCAGCTCTTCCCGCAGGTGCGCGACGGTTTTGTCGATGCGGTCAGCGAAGTCGCGCCGAACGCCTGGGTGCGCCAGGGCGGCCGCGACCTGCCGCTGCGGCAGCGGCTGGCCTCACCGAAGGCGCTGGTGCTCGATATCCTCAGCGCGCAATTCCGCCGCCGCGCCGGCAGCGCCGGCCTCAGCTTCAACCCCGGCTTCGCCGGCGCCTATGATTTCACGCGCGCCGCCGATTTCGGTGCGCTGATGCGGCAATTCCTGGACGGCCTTCCCGATGGCGGCCTCGTGATGTGCCATCCCGGCTTCGTCGACGATGTCCTCACCGGCCTCGATCCCATGACCGACGTGCGCGAGCGCGAGCACGCCTATCTCGCGGGCGATGCCTTCGTGCGCCTGCTGGCCGACAGCAACGTGACACTGCAGTGAACGGCGAAAAGCGGCCCAGAGGCAGCTTGTCGCATACCGAAATTTAATCCGGTCGGCACTGTTGGGGCCACAATGGAACCCTACATCTCCTCCGCGCTTGGTTTGGCGCGAAGGAGACAGATCATGACGCCGCAGGAACGCCAGCTCGTCGACGACCTTTTTGACCGGCTTTCTAAGCTGGAGAATGCACAGCGCGATCCCGATGCGATCGCCGCGATCTCCGACGGCCTGCGCAAGGCGCCCGGCGCCATCTACGCGCTGGTGCAGACCACGCTGGTCCAGGACGAAGCGCTGAAGCGCGCCAATGCCCGCATCCAGGAGCTGGAAGCGGCCCACGCGCCCGAGCAGGCGCAGTCCGGCGGCTTCCTCGACACCATGCGCGACACATTGTTTGGCGGCGGCCCGTCCCGCGGCTCGGTGCCGAATGTGCCGCAGCGTGAGCAGCGTCCGGCTTGGAATACCGGACAGGCGATGCCGCAAGGCCAGCCGGGTTACGGCGCTCCTCCGCCTTATGGACAGGCCTACGGCCAAGGTCCGGGTCAGGGCGCTTCGCCGATCGGAGGTGGCGGCGGCTCGTTCCTCGGCACGGCCGCGGCAGCCGCGGCCGGCGTCGTCGGCGGCTCGCTGCTGCTCTCCAGCATCCGCGGCATGATGGGCGGATCGCACCAGCAGGGTTTTGGCGACAGCAACGCGCTCGGCGACCGCAGCGCTGGTGGAAGTCCTTGGGGCGGCGGCGATCAGTCCGGCGGCTCGCTGGCGCGCGAGGCCGGCCTCGATGACATCGGCTCGAACCGGGAATCCCGCCAGGGCTTCTTCGACCAGGCGTCGAACGAGCGCGACAGCAACGACCAGAACTACGGCAACGATCACGACGACAGCTTCGATACGGCCGACAACAGCGATTTCGGCGACGACGACGGCGGCAGCGATTACGCGTAGACCATTCGACCGACAGATGTGGAACGGCCGCCTCCGGGCGGCCGATTTCTGTTCAAGCAGAGCTCAACGCACTTCTGCTCTGCCACCACACGCCATGATGCCATTCGATATAATATGACTAGTGCGTGCGTAGTCGGACAGCACCGTGCAGGACGTCACGAGGTGCGCCTGACTTCACCATGCCGGGCGAAATCGTCCTCCGACACACGCCGCCGTAGACTCCCGGATTTCCAAATTTGGACATGGGTGTTCAATTGGAAGAACACACTGCTTATGCCACACATCGTGGCTGCCTCTCTTGGCTACAGTCGGGGGTTTTGAGAATGAGTCCACTTCAGCAGCGCATAGCGACCCTGAGCGACGTCACGACCCATCTCATCACCGAATTGTACGAGTTGGAGGGACTGCACGAGCGCCTCAGGAAGGCAGAGCTGTCGGTGCGGCGGCTGAACCGCTCGGCTCGCGCACCGCATTCGGCTTCATCAACTCGTCCTCGCCGCTCCGCTGTCCCTCGTCCCGGGTCGAGGCACCGTCATCGGACGTAGGACTATTCAGGCAGACGTTTGGCGGCGGCAGCGTCCCTTCGACGCCGCGCATTTCGAGCCGACGCGGCACCCGGACTTGATCGCTCCATCGAGCGCATGACGCTTCACATCACCACGACCTTGGTGCCGACGTTGACGCGGCCGTAGAGGTCGATGACGTCCTCGTTGCGCATGCGGATGCAGCCGGAGGAGACGTTGGTGCCGATGGTCCAGGGCTCGTTGGAGCCGTGGATGCGATAGAGCGTCGATCCCAGATACATCGCACGGGCACCGAGCGGATTTTCCGGGCCGCCTTCCATGTGCCTGGGCAGATCGGGCCGGCGCGCGAGCATTTCCGCCGGCGGCGTCCAGTCCGGCCATTCGCGCTTGGCGGTTATCGATTTCACGCCGGACCAGGTGAAGCCGGGACGGCCGACGCCGATGCCGTAGCGCAATGCCCGGCCGTTGCCCTCGACGAGATAGAGGAACTTGTTCGGCGTATCGACCACGATCGTGCCGGGACTTTCCTTGCCGCTATAGTCAACGAGTTGTTTCTCGAATTTCGGATCGAACGGACGCTGCCGCGGATCGACCGCCTCCTGCTGCAGAGACGCGCCCTGCTGATATCGGCCTTGTTGATACCCACCTTGCATCTGCGGCTCGCCCATCGGCGGCAGGCGCCGCTGGTCGTAATAGCCCGGCTGCTGCTGATACACCGGCTGCTCCGGCGCATAGGCCGGGCCGCGGCCGGGGCCATCGCCGAACAGGAATTCGATGAAGCCGCCGCCCATGTTGGAATGGGACGCCACGCGCACCGGCGCCGGCGGCACGCGCGGCTGGTACAGCACCGCCGGCGGATCGTTCGGCACGCTGTTGTCGAAGGCGCCTGCGTCGTTCGCGCCGGCCATGAAGGTGCAAGCGCTGCCGAGCAGCGCGACAGACATTTTCTTGAACATCGACGTACTCTGTACTGTTTCGTCTAGATCACATGCGTCGTGGAGAGCCGGTGGCTGATCCGCGCTCTTCGACGTGGTCAATAAAAAGCAAAAGCCGTTTTGTTTGGTAAACGGACAGCGCGTTTGGATTCACCACGTCGCGAGCGCGCCTGCAATTTGGCGATCAGCGTTTATTTTCGATGAACGCCGCGCGGCCATGGTTAATCGCTTCTTTGCGCCGCGTCGCGCGCGGCCGATCAGCAGTTCCTGCTGTGAACTTCGTGTTAAATCGCTTCTGTCTACAAAGACGCGTGAGTGAGGTGGGGGGAGTATCCTGATGGCTGTTCACCGCAAGCGTTTTCGCGTCGAAGATATCGTCGGTGGCGAGATGCCCATTGTAGACGTAACTGAAGAGGCACCCCCGATGCATAGCGAGATCATGGCCGAGCTGCGCGCGATCCGCGCCCAGATGGCGAAGGGCATCGTCGCGGCCCCGCTGTCCGGCAGCGCTGCCATGGCGGCGATCGACGCCTCGACCGCGCACGAGCTTGCCGAAGCGCGCACCATGCTCGAGACCTACCGGGCGCAGATCGAGCAGTGCGAGAAGCTGAAGGTCGAGCTCGACCTCATCCACGACGCCATCGACCGCACCAAGCGCGAGATCGCGACGCTGCACGGCAAGAGCTTCGACGGCGGCGAGATGGCCAAGGTCAACGGCGAGCTCGGCGCGGTGGTCGGCGGCACCGAGCAGGCGACCCAGCAGATCCTCGAAGCCGCGGAATCGATCGACCAGGCCGCCAGCGCGATGTCGAAGGTGGACTCGATCGATCAGCAGAAGCGCCTTGCCGACGACATCCAGGAACGCGTCATCTCGATCTTCGAAGCCTGCAACTTCCAGGACCTGACCGGCCAGCGCATCAGCAAGGTCATGGGCACGATGAAGTTCATCGAGCAGCACATCAACGCGATGATGGAGATCTGGGGCGGCGTCGACGCGATCAAGTCCCATGTGCCCGCGCAGGTCGACAACCGCAGCGAGGACGAGAAGCTCCTCAACGGCCCCAAGCTCGCCGGCGACGTCGGCCACGCCTCGCAGGACGACATCGACGCTCTGTTCGACTGAGCGGCGACGACATAGGAATAACAAAACGCCGGCCTTGGGCCGGCGTTTTTTGTTTGGGGCCCCTCCGCTGTCATCGTCCGGCTTGACCGGACGATCCAGTATTCCAGAGGCATCAGTGATTGAGCCGGGCAGCCGCGGCATTCTGGATGCCCCGCCTTCGCGGGACGAAGGAAAGATATTACGCCCTCGGCGCGCAGCGGACGTAGACCATGTTGCCGTAGCGGGTGCCGGCGTCCTTGTCGATGAAGCGGGTGATCATGACGCGACCGTCGAAGGAGACGATTTCGCGGTCCTGGTCGCCGGGGGTCGGGCCGGCCGGCCCGATGTAGTTCTTGCCGCTCGGCGAGCCCTTCAGCCGCAGCTCCTGCGGCGTCGCCTGGTCGGCGAGATGCATGATCACGCCACCGGAGGAACCGGCGGTGATCACGTAGGGGTTCCTGCATTGCTCGCGCGCCATCTTCTCGGTGCGGGCGCGATCGGCCGGGTTCTGGAACGAGGCGAGGCCCCAGCGGCCGACGATCTCGTCGGCGCGGATGGTGGCGGGCATTTCCGGAGCGACGCCAGGTTCGGCTTCGGGCGGCGGCGGGGACGACGTGAGGGACGGCAGGTTGAAGCCGCCGCCGCAGGCGCCCAGCAGCAGCGCCAGACAAGAGGCGGCCGCCAGATTGGCAACCATGCGCGCGTGAGCCGAACTGATCATGGCATTCCCCCGAACAAGACCATGGCCGCACCCCTCCCGCAGCCAAGCGCAAAACCGCTGCCGGAGCAATGACGTCGTTCTCTACGCCGACGCCCCGAGCGAGTTTCCAATGCCACCATCCTATATCCGCCTCAACAATCGCTTAACCACCTTTGCTTGACAGGATCGCGGCCAAGCCATATTTCCGGACCCACTATTAGCACTCGGAGAGCCCGATTGCTAAGCGCGCCGTTCGATCCTCGACGAGAGGGGGACGGAAGCGCCGCCCCACCGACCCCACTACTTCCGAAGCGAGCCTCCAAAGGGAAACGTCATGGCTAAATCCAAATTTCGTCCGCTGCATGACCGTGTCGTGGTCAAACGTATCGACGCCGAGGAAAAGACCAAGGGCGGCATCATCATTCCGGACACGGCCAAGGAAAAGCCGTCCCAGGGCGAGATCGTCGCCGTCGGCCCCGGCGGCCGCGACGAGACCGGCAAGCTGATCCCGATCGACCTCAAGGTCGGCGACCGCGTGCTGTTCGGCAAGTGGTCGGGCACCGAGGTCAAGATCGACAACGAAGAGCTCCTGATCATGAAGGAGTCGGACATCATGGGCGTGCTGGCCTAAGGCCGTCCGCCTGAACAGCCGCTGAATGTCATGCCCGGATCCAGGCGATCCGGGCATCCATCGTTCCGCCGCACGGCACAAGACAACACACATCACATAACACGAGGGATTGCAGACCATGGCTGCCAAAGACGTCAAGTTTTCCGGAGACGCGCGCGATCGCATGCTGCGCGGCGTCGACGTTCTCGCCAACGCCGTCAAGGTGACGCTCGGCCCGAAGGGCCGCAACGTCGTCATCGAGAAGAGCTTCGGCGCCCCCCGCATCACCAAGGACGGCGTCACGGTCGCCAAGGAGATCGAGCTCGAGGACAAGTTCGAGAACATGGGCGCCCAGATGGTGCGTGAGGTCGCCTCCAAGACCAACGACCTCGCCGGCGACGGCACCACCACCGCGACCGTGCTGGCCCAGGCCATCGTGCGCGAAGGCGCCAAGGCGGTCGCCGCCGGCATGAACCCGATGGATCTCAAGCGCGGCATCGACACCGCGGTTGCCGCCGTCATCAAGGATATCGAGAAGCGCGCCAAGCCGGTCGCCGCCTCCTCCGAGGTCGCCCAGGTCGGCACCATCTCGGCCAACGGCGATGCCGCCATCGGCAAGATGATCGCCCAGGCGATGCAGAAGGTCGGCAACGAGGGCGTCATCACCGTCGAGGAGAACAAGTCGCTCGAGACCGAGGTTGATATCGTCGAGGGCATGAAGTTCGACCGCGGCTATCTCAGCCCCTACTTCGTCACCAATGCCGAGAAGATGACCGCCGAGCTCGAGGACGCCTACATCCTCCTGCACGAGAAGAAGCTCTCGGGCCTGCAGGCCATGCTGCCGGTGCTGGAGGCCGTGGTGCAGTCGGGCAAGCCGCTCGTCATCATCGCCGAGGACGTCGAGGGCGAGGCGCTGGCCACCCTGGTCGTCAACCGGCTCCGTGGCGGCCTGAAGGTGGCCGCGGTGAAGGCGCCGGGCTTCGGTGACCGCCGCAAGGCCATGCTGGAGGACATCGCGATCCTGACCGGCGGCCAGCTGATCTCCGAGGAGCTCGGCATCAAGCTCGAGAACGTCACGGTGAAGATGCTCGGCCGCGCCAAGAAGGTGGTGATCGACAAGGAGAACACCACGATCGTCAACGGCGCCGGCAAGAAGCCTGACATCGAGGCCCGCGTCGGCCAGATCAAGGCCCAGATCGAGGAGACCACCTCGGACTACGACCGCGAGAAGCTCCAGGAGCGCCTCGCCAAGCTCGCCGGCGGCGTCGCGGTGATCCGCGTCGGCGGCGCCACCGAGATCGAGGTCAAGGAGAAGAAGGACCGCGTCGAGGACGCGCTCAACGCCACCCGCGCCGCGGTTCAGGAAGGCATCGTCCCCGGCGGCGGCGTCGCGCTGCTCCGCGCCAAGAAGGCGGTCGGCCGCCTCACCAACGCCAATGACGACGTCCAGGCCGGCATCAACATCGTGCTGAAGGCGCTGGAAGCCCCGATCCGCCAGATCTCCGAGAACGCCGGCGTGGAAGGCTCGATCGTGGTCGGCAAGATCCTGGAGAACAAGTCCGAGACCTTCGGCTTCGACGCCCAGAACGAGGACTACGTCGACATGGTCGAGAAGGGCATCATCGATCCCGCCAAGGTGGTGCGCACCGCGCTGCAGGACGCCTCCTCCGTGGCCGGCCTCTTGGTGACCACCGAGGCCATGGTCGCCGAGATGCCGAAGAAGGAAGCTCCGCCCGCGATGCCCCCCGGCGGCGGCATGGGCGGCTTCTAAGCCTTCCGTTCCGTGACAGAGTTGCGAAGGCCGCCTCCGGGCGGCCTTCTTTTTTGCCGACCCTGCCCGTTTCGCTTTCCGATTCAACCAGCGGCCAAAACCCACTACGGTGGCGCGCCGATTCTGATTGTTTGGGCATGATCCTAGAGACCGCTTCACGCTTTGCGGATCATGGCCGTTGCGCGAGGATGTCATCGATGCGTGCGCTTCTGGTTTGCTCCACGGCCGTTCTGGCCCTGCTCGCCGTTCCGCCGCAGGCCTCCGCCCAGATGAAGCTGTCGCCGAAGGCGACCGCGCCGGGGGGAACCGAGACGCGCTATTTCACCGCGATGGACGGGCTGATGGACGGTAATGCCGACGTGATCCTGAAGGAGACGCGCCAGGGCAAGACGCTGACCGCGGCGGTGCTCGACGTCTGCTACCCCATCGCCAAGAACTCCGACCGCAAGGACCGCTTCGTCGTCAACCTCCAGGTCGCCGGCCAGACGCTGACCGGAACGACGCAGAGCATCAGTGAGAAGTCGCCGGTCAGCGTCAAGCTGACGCGCAAGCAGTCCGGCGACATGTTCGAGTTTCGCGGCCAGATCGCGGTCGGCCAGGCGGTGACCGAAGTGACCTCGCCGGACAATTCCGATCTCAGCGAAAAGGAATTCCTGGACAGTCAGACCTCCGACGACGGCATCACGCCGCAGCCGAAGGATTTCACCGACGTCTCGCCGGAAGCTATCGCGGTCAAGGTCAAGCTCGACGCCGCGACCGACTTCCTGAAGAGCCTGAAGGGCCAGGAGGTCGAGGTGACGCTGGCGAGCCTCAATGTCGGCTGCGACGCGCTGCGCGCGGGCGAGCAGACCATCACCATGTCGGTCGATCCCGAGCGCGCCGGCGCGCTGCTGGCGAAGTTCAAGGCAATGCCGGGCGTCACGGCCGCAGGCTGGACCGCGGGCATGACCGAGATGGACCGCACCATCCGCTTCCCTGCGGCCGACTGGCGCGAGGGCGACAAGATCAACAAGGGCAAGCTTGCAACGGCGGTGGCGAGCGTGCTGAGCAGGACGCTCGCCGCAAAGCCGGTCACGCAAAACTTCAACCCAGCCACCGGCAGGCTCAAGCTGGTGTTCAAGCGGCCGAACCAGGACTTCCCGGCGCTCGAGCTCACCGACACGATCGAGGTTGCAGGCCTGGTCTCGCCCGACAAGCCGGGCACCACCGACAAGCTCATGCTCTGGATCGGCAGCCCGGCGACCACGACGGCCGACGAGGGCAGCGGTGCCAGGCTCAATCTGTCCGACGATGCCAGCCTCGACGAAGAAGGCGATCTGCCCGACGACAACGGCTCGATCGAGGCGCTCGTCAAGGAGCTGAAGGGCCAGCGCTGGGACGCCGACAAGTCGGTGTGGAAGTAGGCTTGACTTCCAGTACTCCGAGACAGCAGCGATGGAATCGATAGGCTGCGGCGTACTGGATTCCCCGCCTTCGCGGGGAATGACAGAGGCCTAATTCCCCGTCGTCCTGAAGCGCAGCGGCTTCGGGCCGATCAGCGTCAGCACGTCGCCCTGGCGCTTCCAGGTCTCCACGCTGCCGAGGGCTGCGACGAGCTCGTCGTCGGCCTGCGCTCTCGCCGGCGGACAGTTGCGGTTCTCGATCTGGCCGGGCACGAAGATCACGGTGTTGCCGGCGACCGAGAACTGGCCCTTGCCGCCCTTGCACCAGAGCTCCAGCACGACCTCACCATTGTCGCCGATCTCGATGTTGGGAATCCGCTTCGAGCCTGCCTGCGGCAACGCCTCCAGCGTCATCTCGGTGCCGAACGGAAACCCCTCCTGGGCACGCGCGAGTGTGGACATCGCGAACATTGCAACTGCCGTACACACCAATCGCTGGAACGAAACCATGAGACCTCTCGACCGACCTGATTTGCCGCACCTTCTATGAGACGGCGGGGGCGTTGAGAAGGTTCGCGCATGGTCGATGCAGGCGCACCGGCATGGCGAAGCCCGGGGCGCCTTCGAAGACCACGCCGAACGAGAAAGCGATCGGCAGCCAGTTGCAGCCGCGGCGCGAAGTTCTCGCGCATGCGGCGGTTCCCGTCCGCTCACAAGGTCGCGAAATCGCGGAGCACCTTGCCCCGCACCGGCGGGCACCATGCTAGGGTTGCTGGCTGCGACAATCCAACGCAAATTGCAGAACTTGCGACTTTAGTCTAAGCGCGCCCATTTCCGCCATCGCCTCAGCTATTTGGCTCTGGGCATCGTGCACATCCCCTGAGGAGATCCAGCTCTGTGAACAACATCCGCGCCACGCTCGCGATCGTCTGGCGAATCGCCATCCCTTATTTCCGATCAGAGGACAAATGGGCCGGCCGCGGCCTGCTCGCCGCGGTGATCGTGATCGAACTGCTGCTGGTCGCCATCGATGTGCTCGTGAACCAATGGTACAGCCGCTTCTACAACTATCTCCAGGAGCGCGACTGGAACGGCTTCGTCTGGGAGCTGGGCGTCTTCACATTACTCGCGAGCGCCAGCGTCGCGCTTTCCGTCTACCAGCTCTATCTCAATCAGTGGCTCCAGATTCGCTGGCGGCAATGGCTGACACGTCACTATCTGGGCGAATGGCTGAATAGCGCGACCCACTATCGGATGCAGCTCAAGGGCGATGCGGCCGACAACCCGGACCAACGCATCACCGACGACGTCAGGAGTTTCGTCGAGCAGACTCTCAATATCGGCATCGGGCTGCTCTCCTCGATCGTCACGCTGCTCTCGTTCGTGGTCATTCTGTGGGGGCTGTCGAACGCGGCACCGCTGCATATCTCGGGCCTCGACTTTCCCATCCCCGGCTATTTGGTGTGGGCGGCGCTCGTCTACGCGATCTTCGGCACCGCGCTCACGCACTGGATCGGTTCGCCTCTGGTCAATCTCAACTTCGAGCAGCAGCGCTACGAGGCCGACTTCCGCTTCAACCTCGTCCGCGTGCGCGAGAACTCCGAACAGATCGCACTGCTCAAGGGCGAAGGCGCCGAACGCGAACGGCTGCTGCTCCGCTACGGCTATGTCGTCGGCAATTGGTACGCGATCATGAGCCGGACCAAGCGTTTGACTGCTTTCACGGCGAGCTATTCCCAAGCCGCCGTGATCTTCCCCTTCATCCTCACCGCGCCTGCCTACTTTGCCGGTAAGATTCAACTTGGAGGGATGGTGCAGACCGGGTCCGCCTTCGGCAGCGTGCAGAAGGCCCTGTCCTTCTTCGTGAGCGCCTACCGATCCCTGGCCGAATGGCGTGCGGTGGTTGCCCGTCTCGATGGCTTCGAGATGTCGGTCGCCTCGGCGGTCAATCTGCCGGCGCATGAGCCTGCCATCGCGCTGGAAGTCGCCGGCCGCCATATCGACCTCGAGCAGCTCTGCGTGAACCTGCCCAACGGCACGCCGCTGGTGGCCGCCAAGGCCTTCACCATTCAGGCCTCGGAGCGCGTACTGGTGACCGGACCGTCCGGCTCCGGCAAGTCCACGCTGTTCCGGGCCATCGCCGGCATCTGGCCGTTCGGCACCGGCACGGTTGTGGTCCCGGAAAAGGCAAAGCTGATGATGCTGCCGCAGCGGCCCTATTTCTCGGTCGGTGTGTTGCGCGATGCCGTGGTCTATCCGGCAGCGCCGGGCGCGTTCGACGCCGCGCAGGTCCGCGAGGCCCTGATCGCGGTCGGGCTGCCCGATCTCGCCGAGCGGCTGGACGAGGACGGCCACTGGAACAGGATGCTCTCGCTCGGCGAGCAGCAGCGTCTCGGGCTAGCGCGCGCGCTGCTGCATGCGCCGGACTATCTGTTCCTGGACGAAGCCACCGCCTCGCTCGACGAGCCGTCGGAAGCCCGGCTCTACCGGCTGCTGGCGGAGAGACTGCCGCAGGCCACCATCGTCTCGATCGGCCACCGCTCGACGCTCGATGCCTTCCACACCCGCAAGGTGGCGCTGGTGAAGGACGGTGCGATGCACGTCGTCGGCGGCGAGCGGACTGCGGCGGAGCCGAGCGCCGCGCGCTGAGGCGAGCGCTGTGTGGCCGCTGATCATCAAGTTCGAGTCGTCACTCCATACACGCGTCATGCCCGGGCTTGACCCGCCTGCGCGGCCGAAGCCGCTTCGGCCCGGCGAAGGCCCGGGCATCCACGTCTTTCCCGGCCTCGGAGCTAACACGTGGATGGCCGGGTCAAGCCCGGCCATGACGGCGTGGAGAAAAGCAAAAGGGCGGCAGGTTGCCCTGCCGCCCTCGCGAAGTCGTTTCGGGAAGAAGCTTACTTCAGATTGCTCATCGCCGTCAGGTCGAACGAGAGCTTGGCCACGCCTGCCGCGCTGCACCAGTTGGAGCCGAAGCCGCCCGGGTTGATGGGGGTGAAGCTTCCGGTGAACTTCGCGGTGTGATCGCTGGTCAAGGCGTTACAGTCGCCCTTGTTCAGGTCGGTGTCGTGATAGCGCAGATCGAGCGTGAACACCTTGTAGGTGAAGCCGACGCCGACGTTCCAGGTGTTGTAGCTCGGCTCCTTGATGCCGTTCGCATAAACCGGATCGCCCGCGATGCCGTAGAAGATGTCGGAAGTGCCGAACCACTGCCGGCCGAACTCACCCGACACATACATGCCGACGCCGCTGGCACCGAAGATCGTGCTCGGGGCGGTCCACTTGGCGGTGATCGAGGCGTAATTGCCCCAGGCGCCGAGGTTCAGGAAGTTCGGCGAGTAATACTCGTTGAAGCCGACCGTCCACTGATCGTTGATGACGACGTTCAGCTTGGCGTAGGCTTCGAAGAAGCTGGCGTCCTTCTTGGCGAAGTTGCCGTTGATGGGAAGGCCGATCGCGCCCTGCGAGTAGTCGATGTCGCCGCCACAATTGCCCTGAGCCAAGGTGCCCTGCGAGCCGAAGCATTGTCCGCCCGGATAGAGGTAGCCCCAGAGACCGAAGTCGAAGGCGAACATGCCGAAGGTCGGGCGGATACCGCCGTAGAAGTCGACTTCCGCCGCAGCGCGGTTCGGGAAGGAGATGCTCGAGGCGGACGTACCGACGTAGAGCTGGAGGTCCTTGGTGACGTTGTAGCGAGGCTCGAAATAGGCCGTGACGGCCGGCTTATGGTTCGACTGGGTGATGCCGCGGAAGACGTAATCGCTCATGATGCCGCCGCCGAAGGCGATATCCCAAGGATCGAACGCCGGGGGCGGCGGGGCCTTCAATGCCTTCACGCGCAGATCTGCCGCGAACGCCGAACCCGTCGTCACCATTGCCAGCGCCGTTGCCAACAAAGCCACTTTTTTCATTTCGATCCCCATTTACCCGTTCTTACTTAGCAGTCGCCCCCGGAAGCCCCCCGGGGCATGCGGCCTACCTGCAAAATTGCGTCACTGCGGCAATTTGGATCGATGGACAGGAACCGTGAAGCAAAAAGCACGGGCATCTGCCGACTTTTTAGGCGTTTTGACGAATTCACGAAAGGTTGTCAGGCTGTGTGGCTTCTCGATCACATTATTTGCATTCCAAGGTGCAGTGCAGACCCGTGTAAACCCGGGGATCGCCAAGCGGCGTGACACCTTCGCTACGAATCAGGCTGGGCCCCGCATGGCGGCCGACGGGGCCGCTCGCCGCGATGCAAAAAGGCCGCAGCACCGGGGTGCCGCGGCCTTCTCGTTACAATCCCAAGTAACAGTCCCGAGTGACAGTCCGAAGGCGATGAGAGACCGCCTTCCTACCCCTGCCCCTCGGCCGGCGCCGCTTCCGCAGAAGACGAAGGCATCGCCCAGCTTGTCTCGGCGGGCGCGGGAGTCTCCGCCGGTGCCGACGGCTTCGGAGCAGGCGCTGCCTTCGCCTTCTTCGGTGCCGCCTTCTTCGCGGCCTTCTTCGGAGCAGCCTTCTTGGCCGCCGACTTCTTTGCGGTCGTCTTGGCAGCCTTCTTCGGGGCGGCCTTCTTGGCAGATTTCTTGGCAGACTTCTTGGCGGTCTTCTTGGCCGCCTTCTTCTTCGTCGCCTTCTTCGCGGACTTCTTCGCCGCTACGGCCTTCTTGGCCTTTTTGGCCTTCTTGCTTTTCTTCTTCTTCGCTTTCGCCATCGTGGTCCTCCTGTTGCCGCCGAACAATGCTTGATCGGGCGTCTTCAGTCGTCACCTCGGGAGGACAGTTCGGGCTCCTGAAAGCTCAAACCTGCGCGTTCAGTGCCGGCCGCGCCCCGCCCGTCGCCCAATCGAGAAGCTCAATCGTGTGTACGACCGGAACTGACGTGCCACTGGCAATCTGCACCATGCAGCCGATATTGCCCGCGGCAATCATGTCCGGCTTGACGCTCGCGATGTTGGCGACCTTGCGATCACGCAACCGACCCGCAAGCTCGGGCTGGAGAATGTTGTAGGTCCCCGCCGAACCGCAACACAAATGGCTCTCGGGCACATCTTTCACCACGAATCCATTCTTGGAAAGCAATTCTTTCGGAAGCCCTGTGATTTTCTGTCCATGCTGCAACGAACACGCGGAGTGATAGGCGACGACGATGTCGTCCGCTCGCGCCGCCGTCGCAAGCTCGAGGCCGGCGACGTATTCGGTGATGTCCTTGGCGAGCGCCGAGACCCTCGCAGCATCGGCCGCGCACGCTGTGTCCTCGCGCAGGAGATAGCCGTAATCCTTGATCACCGTGCCGCAGCCGGAGGTCGTGACCAGGATGGCATCGAGCCCCTCGCCGGCCATTTCCTTCCTCCACGCCGCGACGTTGGCGCGAGCCCGCGCCAGCGCATCCTGGTCGTTGCCGAGGTGATGGGTCAGCGCGCCACAGCACTGCTCGTCCCTGACAAGGACGACCTCGATGCCGTGGCGGGTCAGGAGACTGATGGCGGCCTGGTTGATGCGCGGCGCCAGCACCTGCTGGGCGCAGCCCTGGAGCAGTGCCACACGGCCGCGCTTCTTGCCCAGCGCCGCGAACACGCTGCCGGCGGCGGGCCCTGCCGGCGGCAGCCGGTCCGGCGCCAGCGCCAGCATCGCCTTGATGCGCTGGATCAAGCCCGGCGTCGCCGCAGGCCGGGGTGTCGGCAGCAAGACGCCGAGCGGACGGGCGAGCCGCGCCAGCCACATACTGACGCGAAAGCGCTGCGGGTCCGGCAGGACGAAGGCCAGCACCTGGCGCAACAGCCGCTCGCTCAGCGGCCGCCGATAGCGCTGCTCGATTTGCACCCGGGCCTGGTCGACCAGGTGCATGTAGTTCACGCCCGAGGGGCAGGTCGTCATGCAGGCAAGGCACGACAGGCAACGGTCGATATGCTTGACCACGTCGGCGGTCGGCGCCTGGTCCTTCTCCAGCATCTCCTTGATCAGATAGATGCGGCCGCGCGGGCTATCGAGCTCGTCGCCGAGCAGCACATAGGTCGGGCAGGTTGCGGTGCAGAAGCCGCAATGGACGCAGGCGCGCAGGATCTTGTCGGCTTCCGCGATATCGGGGTCGGCGAGCTGCGCGAGTGAGAATTCGGTCTTCATCAGCCAGCGCTCCGCGTGAGCCGCCCCCGGTTGAGAATGATCTTCGGATCGAAGCTGGCGCGCACCCGCTCGCTCAGCGCGGCAATCCCCGGCGCCTGCGGATGGAACACGTCGACCTCGCGCCTGACATCATCAGTCGCCCGGATCAGCGTGGCATGCCCGCCGGCCGCGTTCGCGCGCGCACGCACCGCCGGGGCATGCGCGTCCGGCTTCGGCGGGAGCGCCGCCCAGATCAGGCCGCCTCCCCAATCGTAGATCACATCGCCCCCCGTCTCGCGCGCCAGCTGCGTGCCCAGCGCCGCGCCCGAGGCCGGCGGGCAGACGATCCGCCAGACCGGCCAGGCGCCGAGCGCTCCGCTCGCCGCGAACGGCAGCACGTCGCGGATCGCGCTCCACAAGGCCGCGGATGCCACGTCCTCGATCAGCGTCGCGGTTCCAAACGGCGCAAGCAATTGGCGCAGCGAGCCGGCGCGGTGCGCAGCGGACGCGGAGATGCCCTCGAGCCGCAGCACGGTCAGCGCCTCGGCCTTGTCCTCGGCCTTGCCCTCCACCTGGCCCGCAATGTCGCTCAGCCCCTCGGCGCCGACCCGGAACGCGGATTTCGGCAGATGCGCGGCGGCGGAGATGTCGAACGGCGAGCCCAGCGCCGCGGTCATGGCCTTGTTGGCCACGGCATCGTCGAGCCCGCGCAGCAGCAGCGTCCGCTCGGCCTCGGGCTTGGGCATCACCTTGAGCGTCACCTCGGTCATCACCGACAGCGTGCCCCAGGACCCCGCCAGCAGCTTGCAGAGGTCGTAGCCGGTGACGTTCTTCACCACCTTGCCGCCGGTCTTGAAGCTGTCGCCGAAACCCGAGACGGCATGCGCGCCGAGCAGGTGGTCGCGCGCTCCGCCCGCCCGGATCCGCCGCGGCCCGGCGAGCCCTGCCGCGATCATGCCGCCGATGGTGCCTGTTGCCGGCGTGCCGAGCAGCGGGGCGGTGTTTACAGGCTCGAAGGCGAATTGCTGGTTCTTGGCGTCGATCAGCGCCAGCACGTCGGCCAGCGGCGCGCCGGCCTGGAGCGTGATGATGAGCTCGTTCGGCTCGTAGGCGGTGACGGCATTGAGTGCGGAGACGTCGAGCACGGCGTTGGTCGCCATGGCGTGGCCGATGCCGCGCTTACCGCCATGGCCGATGATCTCGAGCGGCTGCTCGCTCGCGATCGCCGCGCGCACCACCTCTTCGACGTCTTTGGCGTCTCTGACCTTGAGCGTATCCACGGGAAAAGGCGGTAGCGAAATTCGCGCAGGAAATCAATTCGACCCGCGACGGAACGCATTTGAGCTGGATCAAGCCCCGGCCTTGCACGTGATTCCGCCGTCGACAACGAGCTCGATGCCGGTCACGTATTTCGACTCGTCCGAGGCCAGGAACAGCGCGGCGTTGGCGACGTCCCATGCATCGCCCATATGACCCATCGGCACCTGGGCGTCGCGCGCGCGCCACATCGCCTCGACATCGCCCTTGGCGTAGCTGGCGGCGAGGCCGGCGGAGTGCTCGACCATCGGCGTCTTCATCAGGCCGGGCAGGATCGCGTTGACCCGGACGTGATGGCGCGCGAACTCGATCGCTGTGGTGCGCGTCATCTGGTTCATCGCCGCTTTCGAGGCGCCGTAGGTGACGTAGGAGATGCCCATGTGGCGGATCGAGGCGATCGAGGAGATGTTGATAATCGAGCCGCCGCCCTGCTTCACCATGATCGGGATCACGTGCTTCATGGCGAGATAGGCGCTCTTGAGGTTGACGCTGAAGACGCGGTCCCAGCTCTCTTCGCTCACCTCCACCACGCTTCCCATCTCGGCGATGCCGACATTGTTGTCGAGCACGTCGATGCGGCCATAGGCCTTGAGGCACGCCGCGACCATCGCCTCGATCTCGCTGGCGCGCGACACGTCGGCCGTGAACGCAATCGCCTTGCCGCCCTCGCCGCTGATGATCCTGGCGGTCTCCTCGGCCGCGGCGCCGTTGCGGTCGACGCAGAACACCTGCGCGCCCTCGCGCGCGAAGGTCACCGCGGTCGCCTTGCCGTTGCCCCAGCCTGGACCGATCGAGCCGGCCCCCACCACCATCGCAACCTTGCCCTTGAGCCGATCCATCGCGTGTCTCCCCTTATTTCTCTTGTTGTTTGCAGACGCTCAACGTGGTGACGTTAGCACCAATGGGATGCCCGACAACCTCCGACAATGTCCGGCACCTCCCGTCATGGCAGAGTCGCCATTCTCCGGCCGCGCCGGAATCGCCGAGCACCAATTCCGGCATCGGCGCACGCTGCGGCCGCCATTGAAACCAGCCGTCGACCAGCCGCGCCTCGGCCGGCGGCTCCATGCCGGGGCCGGTGCCCTTGACGCGGGCTTGCACCAGCTCGAGGCCGGCGGGCGTGAGGCGCCAGTCTTCCTGCCATTCGACCTTCGCGATCGAATGCGTCCAGACAAGCGTGAACGCGGACAGCGTCAGCGCTTTCACGCCGCCCGCTGTCGCAAGACAGAGGCTCACACCGCCTCGACCGGCGCCGGCGGACGCTGCCGCCATTGCCACAGCACCAGCGCGGCGGCGAGCACGAAGCCCGCAGTGTCGCTGAAGGGGAATTCGCCGAGCAGGCAGAACGCGGCGCCGAGCGCGACCAGGCGCTCGATCAGCGTCAGCCGCGTGAACAGGAAGCCGATCGCGGCCATGCCGAACAGGCCGATCGCCACCAGCGCCTTCAGGCTCGCCAGCGCCACCGCGCCGTAGAAGCCGAGCTTGGCCGCCATGGGATCGCCGGCCTGCAGCATCAAGGCCGGCGAAAAGACGAAGATGAAGGGAATGACGTAACCGGCGAGCGCGATGCGCATCGCCTCCCAGCCGATCTTGTCCGGGTTCTCCTTGGCGATCGGCGCGGCCGCAAGCGCGGCGAGCGCCACCGGCGGCGAGAGGTCGGCCATGATGCCGTAATAGAATGCGAACATGTGGCTCGCGATCAAGGGCACGCCGAGCTTGGCCAGCGCGGGAGCTGCGAGCGCGGCGGTGATGATGTAGGTCGGGATGGTCGGAATGCCGGTGCCGAGCAGGATCGACAGCAGCATGGTCATGACCAGCGCCAGGAACAGGCTCTTCTCGCCGAGCCCGATCACCCAGCCGCCGAAAATGGTGCCGACGCCAGTCTGCGACATCATGCCGATGATGACGCCGACGATCGCGCAGGCCATGCCGACGGTGATGGCGGATTTCGAGCTCTCGGCCAGCGCATCGCGGCAGGCGCGCAACGCCGCAAAGCCGCCGCGCACGAACGCCGTGATCACGATCAGGCCGACCACGACGGTCGCGACCGGCACGATCTGGAGGCCGTCGCGCGACAATGCCGCGACGACGAGCGCGAGCCCGACCCAGAAGATGGTGCGGATCACGTTCGAGGAGGCGCCCGTCGTGATGGCGGTGCCGAGGATCAGCGTCACCGTCAGCGCAAGGCCCATGCTGCCGGCATAGAGCGGCGTAAAACCTTCGAACAGCATGTAGACCAGCGCTGCGAGCGGCAGCACAAGGTACCAGCGCGTCACCAGCGCCTTCCAGGCGCTCGGGATCTCCGAACGCTTCATGCCGACGAGGCCGTGCTTGCCGGCTTCCAGATGCACCATCCAGAACGCGGAGGCGAAATAGAGGATCGCGGGGATCGCGGCGGCCTTGACGATCTCCGAATATTGCACGCCGAGCGTCTCGGCCATGATGAAGGCGACCGCGCCCATCACCGGCGGCATGATCTGGCCGCCCATCGAGGCCGTCGCCTCGACGCCGGCCGCGAAGGCGCGACGGTAGCCGAACCTGATCATCAAGGGAATCGTGAACTGGCCGACGGTGACGACGTTGGCGACGCCCGAGCCGGAGATGGTCCCCATCATGCCCGAGGCGAACACCGCGACCTTGGCAGGTCCACCGCGGGTGCGGCCGAACAGGCCGAGCGAGACGTCGGTGAACAGCTGGATCATGCCGGCGCGCTCCAGGAACGAGCCGAACAGGATGAACAGGAAGATGTAGGTCGCGGAGACGTAGACCGGCACGCCGTAAAAGCCTTCGGTGCCGAACGACAGATGCGTGACGATCTGGTCGAAATCATAGCCGCGATGGTTGAGCGGCGACGGCAGGTACTGACCGAAGAACCAATAGACGAGACACGCACCGCACATCAGCGGCAGCGCCGCGCCCATCAGCCGCCGCGTGCCCTCGAAGATCAGCACCGCGAGCAGGGTGCCGACGGCGAGATCGAGCCTGGTTGGATCGCCGTCGCGCGCGATCAGGTCGGCATAGAAGATCCATTGGTAGAGTCCGCAATAGAAGCCGGCGGCGCCGATCGCCCAGCCCAGCGCACGGCCGAAATTGCTCTTCGCGGTGAAGTTGGCGATCAGGCCGAAGGTCAGCAGCAGCAGGAATCCGACATGGACGCCGCGCACCACCTGGCTCGGCAGATAGTTGAAGGCAGCGACGTAGAGCTGGAAGATTGCGAATGCGATGCCTATCCAGTAGGCGAGCTGGCCCCACCAGCCCGGACCGAAGCCTTCCGGAAAACCATGCTCGAAATTGTCGAACTCGACCTTGACCTTCTCGGGCGCCGTCACGGTGCCCTCTGCCTTTTCCAGCATCTCAGCCCATCCCCAATCGTCGAGCGCTTGTAGCATTGGCACGGTATGCCCCGAGCCGTCATGCCCGGGCTTGTCCCGGCATCCACGAAACTTCCATGCACAGCCGCAGAACGTGGATGGCCGGGACAAGCCCGGCCATGACGTCCGACGACAGGAGCTGATTACTTGATCAGCCCCTTTTCCTTGTAATAGCGGATCGCGCCGGGGTGCAGCGGGACCGGGCTGCCGGTGGCGGCGGTCTCGAGCTTGATCTCCTTGCCGGCCGCGTGCGCAGTGACGAGCTCGGGCAGCGATTCATAGACCAGCTTGGTCATCTGATAGGCGAGATCGTCCGAGACGGCGGAGCTCGTGACCAGATAATTGATCACGGCCGCAGTCGGCACGTCCTTGTCCTGGCCGGTATAGGTGTTGGCCGGAATGGTCGCCGCCACGAAGGGCGGGCCGATCTTGTCGACGGTCTCCTTCGGCACCGACACCACCGTGATCGGGCTCGAGGTCGAGAGGTCCTTCAGCGAGGCGACGCCGAGCCCGGCCGATTGCAGCGTGGCGTTGAGCTGCCGGTTCTTCATGAGATCGACGGATTCGGCAAAGGGCAGATATTCGACCTTGCCGAGCTCCTTGTAGCTCATGCCGGCAGCGGCCAGGATCGCGCGGGAGTTCAGCTCCGTGCCCGATTTCGGCGCACCGACCGACAGGCTCTTGCCCTTGAGATCGGCGAGCGTCTTGATGCCGCTGTCGGCGGTCGCGACGATCTGGATGTAGTTCGGGTAGATCGCGCCGATGGTGCGCAGCTTGTCGAGCTTGGTCTTGAAGCCCGCCTCCTCCTCGCCGTCCCAGGCGGCTTTCAGCGAGTCGCCCAGCGTGAACGCCAGCTCGCCGCGGCCCTGCTGCAGCAGGATCAGGTTCTCGACCGACGCCTTGGTGGCCTGCACCTGCGTCTTCACGTTCGGAATCTTGTCGCCGTAGATCTTTCCGATCGCGACCCCGAGCGGATAGTAGACGCCGGAGGTTCCACCGGTCAGCACGTTGATGAAGGATTGCGCCTGCGCGCAAGGTGCCGACGCCGCCAGAGCCAGAGCCGCGGCCGCGCCGAAAATCGTCCGTTTCATGGTTGTTGTTCTCCCCAAACCGGCGGCGAAATTGGCCGGATGAGGGATGCGGGTCAACCCATCCAAAAGGCAAAACAGGACTGCGGCAAAGGACCGTTCCGGCTGGGCTTTCGGGAACAGGACGGTGCGGCGAGGTGGCGCAGCGTGACTGGGGTCGCGTTAGGTTCGAGCCGGAGCGGCTTGCTCGGTCACCTCTCCCGCTTGCGGAAGAGGTCGGATCGCGCAAGCGATCCGGGTGAGGGCTTTCTCCTCTAGGGGAGTGTCCCGTTGTGGAGACACCCTCTCCCCAACCCTCCCCGCAAGCGGGGGAGGGAGCGCACCTTCTACGAGGCGACGGTCAAGCCTGGCCTCATCGCACGTAAGCGCTCCCTTACTGGAACGTCATGTCCAGGCATTTGGAGATGTCGGAGCCGAGGCCGGAGGAGATGGTGATGCAGCCGCGCACCTTCTGCGCGCCGACGTCGGCGGCCCAGACCGAATAGCCGCCGGGGCCGAAGAACGAATTGGTGTTCGGCGGCTCGGTCTCGGTGGCGTCGAAATCGTACTTGCCGTCGGTCTCGAAAATGCGCGGTTTCTTGGTGCAGCCGCCGTCGGTCTGGACGTTGATGACTTCCTTGTTGTCGCGGGTCAGCGCCAGAGAGACCTGGCAGCGGAAATATTCCGAGGTCCTGGTGTTGAAGAGATAGGTGTAGGACTTGCAGGTCGCCGTGTTCAGCTTGCCCGGGGCAAGGCCGCGGCTGCACGAAATCCGCTGGTTGTGGCTGAGCCGGTAGTCATCGGCTTGGGCGGCCGGCGCCAGCGCCGGGAGCAACAGCGCGGCAGCCGAGCAGGCTTTGACGACACGGTTCATTCGAATCACCCCCACCAATATTTTTGTCGAGTTGCGTTCTAGACGGAAAGCGGAACATAGTCGCGAGGGGACGGAGGGAAAATCACAAACTGCTGGGCAAGACGTGATGCGCTGCGGCGCTTTCGCAAATTGACGGGGACGCAGCGTTCGTGATTTGTTCAATCCTGGAATGTCCCGATCTTGGGAGGATGGGATGACGGCATTTTCAATCAAGACATTTGCACTCGCAGCCGCGCTCGGCGCATTGGCCTGGCCCGCATTGGCGCAAACCGCAGCGACGCCCTGGGAGCTGAAGACCGACACCGGCTATGCCTACGACAGGGACGGCAAGACCTATTCCTACAAGATGGGGACCAGCAACGCCGGCGAGCTCTTGAAGGGCGCCAAGAAGGTGCCCAAGGGCACGCTGTTCTTCATCGGCCAAAACGGCCAGCTCTACATGCGCACCGGCCCGTATCTGGAGGGTGACGGCAAGTTCAAGTTTGGACCGGATCAGTAAGGGCTTAAGGTGGCGGAGCGACACAGCCGCTACACACTCGGTGTCATCACCCGCGAAGGCGGGTGATCCAGTATTCCAGAAGTAGCAGCGATTGAATCGAGAGGCCGCGGCGTACTGGATGCCCCGGTCGAGCCGGGGCATGACAGCGGAGGATTCGGCAAGTAAGGGCTAAAACGCCCCTGCCAATTCCCTTGCGCCGGGTTTGCCGCTGTTCACGTCCATGCGCTCGTCGGTCACGGCCAGCAGCTTCGCCACCGTGTTGTGGCGGATCGCGACTGGGTTGCGCTCATAGCCGCCGCGCTGGAAGAAATTCGAGGTCGGCACCCGCTCGCGCAGCGCCTGCGGCATCGTCACCATGTCGAGGCCGGTGCCGTCGCCGGTGAGGTTCATCATCTCGAGCTCGGCCGCGGAGAGCGGGCGCGTGTGGCCCTTGGCGCGGGCGAAATGCACTGAAGTCAGCAGCTTGTGGGTCTGCAGCATCGGTCCGATGTCAACGTCGAGCACCATCGCATGCATGGCCCAGCCCTGCGGGGTGGCGCCCATCTTCTCGTGCTCCGACCAGGTATCGGGCACCGACTTCGCGTGCGCCACCATCTTCTTCAGGACAGTGAGCTTGTGCTCGAGCGCATGCCGCGCCGGTCCTGATGTGCGCGTCACCTTCTCGGACAGCGCGCGGATCAGTTCATGGCCCTGCTCGGCCAGCAGCTCGACGCTGTTGGTGGTGAGCAGCTGGTTGTAGCCCATCGCGGTCGAGATCGCGCGCTTGCCGCCGTGCTCGATGCCCGCCTGCACGTCGTAACTGCCGGTGCCGCCGGTCTCGAACGAATAGACCCGCACCGCCTGCTCGCGCGTCAGGCCATGGGCCAGCGCGTAGCGCGCATAGGCGCGCTTGAACTCGAGCTCGCTGGTCGGGCGCTGCGGCGTGAACTGGTAGAGCTCCTGCGCCGCGCGCAGGAAATCGGCGACCACGGGGATCGGTCTTCTCGCGGGGCGATCCGGCGTTTCCTCCGGCTCCGGATTCACCGGCTTCTTCGGCCCGGTATAGAGCGGCGGATGCTCCAGCACGTAATCATCGAGCGTGATCTGCTGCCCATTGCGCCGCTTGGCGTTGCGGGCCTTCCGCTTCTCGGAGATCTGGCTCCAATAAGCGCCGGCCTCGGCATCGAAGGCGGCGCGCGCGGCCTGATATTCCGCGAGCTTGCGGCGATATTCGAGCACGACGGGCGAAGCCCCCCCGCCTTGTGCGAAAAACTGCGACAGCAGCTGGGCGTTGGCATTTCGAACGGCGGGCGGCAGTGCGTCGGCCTCGGTGCCGCGCGCCGCGGGCGAGATCAGGACGAGCGCGAGCGGAACCAGCGCCAATCTGTTTCGAATCGAATGATGCATGCTGCCTTCTTAGCAGGCATCCGGTAACCGTCGCGTTAACGCGCCGTTTACCATCGTCACGTCCAGGCGAATACCGGCTGTTCCAGGTCGGTGACGCGGGTGTGCCGCCCCGCCAGCACCTCGCGGAACTGGTAGATCAGCGCCGCGGTCGGGGCATGGATCAGGCTCATCTGGTGATGGAAGCGGATCACGCGGCGGCTGCTCTCGGGGATCTCCGTGAAATCGAAGGCATCGTCGCGCTCGATCGTGGCCAGCGCGATGCGATGGACGGAGGCGACCTCGTCCGGGTTCGGGCGGATCGCAGCACTGTCGGCCGCCCAGACCACGACCGGCGTGATCAGATAGCCCGAGCGCGTCGGATAATCGTCGAGCAGGCCGAGCACCGCATCGGCTGACAGCGCGAGCGCGAGCTCCTCGTCGAGCTCGCGCAGCGCCGCCTCGACCGGCGTCTCGCCGGCATCGCAGCGTCCGCCGGGCAGCGCCCATTGGCCGCGATGGGCGCGCAGGTGCGAGGCGCGCCTGGTGAGCAGGAAGGCGGTGTCGCCACCGTCGTCGGATTCGGTTAGAGCCAGCACCACCGCGGCCCGCTTCAGCGCCGACGGCTCGGCTGTGTCGGGCAGCCGCGCGAAGGCCGCGCAGACCTCTGCGATATTCCGTCTGGTGGCATCGTCGAACGCTCTCATGATGCTTGACTACACCAGGACTGCATCTGATGAAACGAGGAGACATCGCGTTGCAAGGACGAACGACGACATGACCAGCAAGGCCGCCGCAAGGTTGAAATCAGAGGGCTGGAGCATCCTGGAGACCACGGGCTTCCTGCATCTGATCGGCCCGTTGTGGGAGCGCAAGGTCGACGGCCATCACGAGTTCGCGCTCGCGACCGAGGACAAGCACCACAACCGCCGCGGCATGGTCCAGGGCGGCGTGATGATGACGTTCGCCGATCGCACCTGCGGCATGACGGCCCGTTACGTCTCCGGCAAGGAGTACTTGGCGACAGTGCAGCTCGACACTCATTTCGTCGAGGCCGGCCAGATCGGCGACACCCTGATCTCCCGCCCGCGCGTGGTGCGCTCGACCCGCAGCCTGATCTTCATGAGCACCGAGGTGACTGTGGACGACCGCTGCATCGTGATGGCGAACGGCGTGTTCAAGATCTTGAAGGGGCCGGGGTAGCTAGTCGGGCTAGCACCGCCCTCTCCCCGTCATTGCGAGCGCAGCCAAGCATTCCAGGACTCTCCGCGGACGCATCTCTGGCTTGCTTCGCTGCGCTCGCAATGACGGACTTTGCTGGCTATGCTGCCGTCCACCAACATCGAGGACTCGCTCATGCAATACCGCCAGCTCGGCCGCAGCGGCCTCAAGGTCTCGCCGATTTGCCTGGGCACCATGATGTTCGGCGGGCCGACCGATGAGGCCACGTCAAAGCGGATCATCGACAAGGCACGCGATTCCGGGATCAATTTCATCGACACGGCGGACGCTTATTCGAAAGGCGCCTCCGAGGAAGTCGTCGGCCGCGCGATCGCGCGCAATCGTGGTGCCTGGGTGCTTGCCACAAAGCTCGCAAACCCCATGGGGGACGATCCCAATCGCGGCGGGCTGTCGCGGCGCTGGGTGTTGCAGGCGGCGGACGAGAGCTTGATGCGGCTCGGCACCGATCACATCGACATCTACTATCTGCACAAGGAAGACCATGCCACGCCGTTGGAGGAGACGGTGCGCGCCATGAGCGACCTGATCCACGCCGGCAAGGTGCGCTATTTCGGCGTCTCCAACTACCGCGCCTGGCGCGTCGCCGAGATCTGCAACATCTGCGACCGCCTCGGCATCGACCGGCCCGCGGTGAGCCAGCCTTATTACAACGCCATGAACCGCATGCCGGAGGTCGAGCACTTTCCGGCTTGCGCTTATTACGGCCTCGGCATCGTGCCCTACAGCCCGCTTGCGCGCGGCGTGCTCACCGGCAAGTACAAGGTGGATGCGGCTCCCGACAAGGAGACGCGCGCGGGGCGCAACGACACCCGCATGATGCAGACCGAATGGCGGCCGGAATCGCTCCAGCTTGCGCAGGAGATCAAGGCTCACGCCGAGAAGAAAGGCATCACCGCCGGCCAGTTCGCGGTCGGCTGGGTGCTCAACTCCGCCTTCGTCTCGTCGGTGATCGCCGGTCCCCGCACCGAGGAGCAATGGGACGGCTACATCAGCGCGCTCGATTATCGTTTCACCGCGGAGGACGAGGCGCTGATCGACCGCCTGGTGACACCAGGCCATCCCTCGACGCCGGGCTATAACGACCCGGCCTATCCGATCGAAGGCCGCCGCGCGCGGACGGTCAGCTTCTAATCGCGTTTTGATGACAAAGAAAATTGTGCGAGCAATGCGACATTGTATTGCAGTATAGCGAGTCCAACGAAGCGCGCCCCGACTCCTTGACAAGTTGAACAACTACTCGCGATGGTTGCGCGTAGATCGGTACCTTTCATCTAGGCCAACTACATGATTGCTCCACAAGCAGAGCCTGTTGTTCAAGCGCCACTTTACGCACCCTATTCTGAGGTTGCCAACGCCATTCGTCTACTCAATGGCGAGCCCGTTCAACGGGTGCGCGATATGATCAGCGCAATTGCCGACCAAACGGGGACACCACAAAATCCTGTTGATTGGTCAGATCCCGACACCTGGATTGGAGAGCGCCTTTCGGGCGACCTGCAAGACCTGGCGCGCAAAATATGGGAAGGGAGCGGCAAGGAGCTGAATCCTCGCTACCTGAGAGGATGTTATCTTTTCATCAACAGAATGAGGCTCCTGGATCGAGTTGGTGGCGCTTATCAACTTGGAGATAGGGGCCAGAAGTTCTTAGCGAAGGACGAGTCCACTCTTCGCGAACTTGATGCAGCAGAAGGTATCCCCAAACTACTTTCCCTAGTTGCCGAGCGCTCTCCCTGTAAGAGAGGAGACATACTTCCAGCTTGGTCTGATTATCTAAAAGCCGTTTCACTATTCACGACGCCGAAGACCTTTGCTGACACCCTGCGGCGGAGGCTGATTGCGATGGCCGAACGCAGCTTGATCACTCGAGAGGGAAATTATTACACGATCACCGAAACTGGATTGAATTGGCTAAAGGGCTTTTCCCAACCAATCGAAGCTAACTTAGCCAGCACGGCGCCTTCTTCGAAGCGCACTACAGTTGCGGAAGCTGCTCATGCGCACAATGAAGAGCAATTGATAGCATTTCGAGCCCGTCTGATGCAGTTGGAGCCGACTCAATTTGAGCACTTCGTTAAAGAACTGCTTGATGCAATGGACTATGAAGATGTTCGCGTCACAAAAGTCAGCGGCGACAAGGGCGTTGATGTAGTTGCGCGTGTTCAGTTTGGTATAACTGAAATAACCGAGGTGGTGCAGGTCAAGCGCACCGAAAATACAATTACTCGCCCTAAAGTCGACGAGCTGCGTGGAGCGCTCCCTTATTTTAAAGCCATTCGCGGCACAATTATCAGCCTCGGTAGCTTCGCAAGAGGTGCGCAGGAGGGCGCTCTGTTTATTGGAGCCGCCCCAATAACTCTAATTGACGGGAAACGCCTTCTTGATCTCTGTATAAAGCACCAGGTTGGTATTCGACGCAGCCCTGTCGAAATATACGAGATTGACGAGGCCTTCTTCGCAGAAAAATTCACTCAGGAGGACGCCGAAGAGGAAGGCTCGATCGTCAGCAACATTGACGATACATAGGCGCATCAGATGCCACTCGAAGACCGCTACGGCCTGCCGCTCTCGACCTCGTCGCACGAGGCAGCATCCGCCTATCGCGACGGCGTCGACCTCATGCTCGCGGGCTGGACCGGCACGGCGGAGATGCTGGAGCGCGCGATCGCGGCTGATCCTGATTTCGCGCTGGCCCATATCGCCCGCGGCCGCGTTCATGCCTTCTACCAGCAGGGCGATCTCGCACGGCAGAAGGCGGCGCTGGCGCGCGAGCTGGTGATGAAGCGCGGCAGCGAGCGCGAGCGCTCGCATGTCGAGACCTTGGCGCTCGCGATCGAGGGCCGGCTGCCGGAGGCGATCGCATCGACGCTGAAGCATATCGACGCATGGCCGCGCGACGCTGTCGTGCTGTCGCTGCCGCTCGGCGCGTTCGGCCTGTTCGCCTTCTCCGGCATGGCCGATCACGACCGCGCCCGGCACGAGCTCTGCGAGAACGTCGCGCAGCATTACGGCGAGGACTGGTGGTTCCTCACGATGTCCGGCTGGGCGATGACGGAGAATGGCGACGTCGCGCGCGGCCGCGCCGTCACCGAGCGCGGCTTCCATCTGCGCCAGGAAAATGCCCACGCCGCGCACGCGGTGCTGCATGCGATGTTCGAGGACGGATCAATCGAGGACGCCGATCGTCTCGTGGACGAATGGCTGCCGGCTTATGACCGCTCCGGAATCCTCCACGGCCATATAAGCTGGCATCAGGCGCTCGGCGCGCTCGAGCATGGCGATGCGGCGCGGGCGCTCGCGATCTATGCCGACGTGCTTCGGCCCACTGCCACGCAGGCGCCGCCGCTCAACGTCATTACCGACAGCGCCTCGCTGCTGTGGCGCCTGTCGATGTACGGCCATACGGTGCCGAAAGCGCTGTGGCTGGAAGCCGACGCCGCCGCGCAAAAACTGTTTCCGAAATCGAGCTTGTGCTTTGCGGACGTTCACATGGCGCTATTCGCAGTCGCGACGCAGAATCGCGAAGCGCTCGCCGCCCGCCTTGCGGCGATCGAGCAGCGGCTGGCCGACGGCAAGCTGCCGGCGGGCCCTGTGGTGCCGGCGATCTTCCGCGCACTCGCGGCTTTCGCCGATGAGGACTACCGGACTTGCGTGCAGATGCTCGCGCCCGTGCTAGGCGAGGTCGTGCGCATCGGCGGCAGCCACGCCCAGCGCGAGCTGATCGAGGACACCTATATCGTCGCGCTCATGCGCAGCGGTGAGCTGCCCCGCGCCCGCGCCGTGCTGGACGCCCGCCTCCACCGCCGCCCCTCCTTCCGCGACAGGCGCTGGCAGGCGGCGATGGGTTAGGTTATTGTTTGAGCATGAGCCTTTCGGAAAACCGCTACGCACTTTTCCGGATCATGCCACGAAAAAAACACCGCCCTGATGGCATGTGCCCGCCGGGATGGATCGGGCGATTTGAACGAATCGCCGTCGGGGTGGCCGCGGTGGTATTCCAGACGGGATTTGCAGCACAAACGGGATCGCAACCAATTTGCGGCTCGATGGCTATGGTGCGGAACTCTTCCGCCATAGCCCCCTGGCTCATGAGCCCGACGATGCGCCTTCGCCGATTGGTCCTCGCCGCGCTGCTCGTGCTTGCGGCAAGTCCTTGTTTTGCCGAGACTTCCAAACCGATTCCGGTCAACAATCCGCCGGCGCGGCCGAACGCCTTCATCGATCTCCTGGCGCTGATGTCCGGCCACTGCAAGACGTTCAGGGTCGCAGGCCGCACCTTCCCGTGCAAGACGGTGGCCTATGCCCATGGCGACACGGGACGGGTCAATTTCGCAGTCGCGGTCGACGATCCCTCCGATGACAGCCACGTGGTGTCGTTCTCCGGCGAGAACGGCAAGCGCGCCGACGACAATTCCTACGAGCTGCCGATCGACCGCGTGCTGCTCAACTCCAAGAACCGCCCCAAGGTCGACGGCCTGCCGGTGCCCGCCGAGCAGACCTCGACCGGCATCTGCCGGCAGACCGGCAACTTCGCCGCCAGAAAGGTGAACGACGTCACCTGCTCGGCGACCGATAGCGAGGGCCGCAAATACGAGCTGCTGTTCGTCTCCGACGGCACCCCGGTCAGCGTGCGCCGCATCCGCCAGTCGGCCCCGTCGATCCAGGACCCGTTCAAGTAACTGCGTGTCCGCTGGCGTCAACCTGTACGATCGCGATGATGCCACGGAGCCCTGGCACTGCGCGCTCAGCTATCACGTCGTACATTCATCGCAGACAAGGACGCGATCCTCGCTGCGCTCTCCGAGCGGCACGGCTTTGCCGCTCCGAATCCGTGACGGTGTTTGCGAAATCTGCGTGCGCCACTCGTGTCCCGGACTCGCAGCTCAACGTCGAAGAGACGCTGCGCCGCGTCCCGCGCACGAGTCGAAAGGCCGCGTCTCGTTCATGCGACGATAGATCGCGCGGCCTTCGCTCGTTCACAAACGTTAACGTGCGTTCATCGGGGAACTGAAAATCTGCGTCGTTTCGACGCCCGCAGCGGCAGGAACACGCGGGATGCTCATGTGTTGTCACACGACCTTCAACTGGAGTGATGACATGAAATATCTCATTGCCGCGATCGCCCTCGGTGCTGCGGCGTTGGCCGGTGGATCGGCGAGCGCGGCCGGCAGCGTAAGCGCCAAGCAGACCGCGCAGGAAAGCCAGACCACCGACATCAGCGCGCACCGCAGGCATTACCGCCACCATCATCATTGGCGGCATCATCACGGCTATTACCGGCCGTATTACAGGAGCTACGGTTATTACCCGCGGCACCACGGCTATTACGGCGGCGGACCGTACGGCTATTACGGCGGAGGCCCCGGCGTGACGTTCAGCTTCGGCGGTGGACGCTGGTAAGATCTGGAGAGACACGCGACGAGAGGCCCGCATCAGATGCGGGCCTCTTTTCATTGTCCCCGAAGGATCATGTCCGCCGTCTCCAGGCCGCTCACCAGTGCCGCCTCGACCGTGCCCATGTCGCGGCCGCGATAGAGCGCTTCGCCGGAAAACAGCACCAAGCCGTCGCCGCGCGCGAGGATCGCCTGTGCCGCTCGCGTGCGCGGCGTCGCCCACGAATAGGCGCCGCGCGCGAACGGATCATGCGCCCAGTTGGTCGCGGCGGACGCCACCAGCTCGCGCGCGATGTGATCGCGCGGCAGGCCGAAGATTGCGGCGAGCGAGCCGAGCCCGGCATCGATCCATGCTCGCGCGTCGAGGCTTTCCAGCTCCGCCGTGCGCGGGCCGCCGAACCAGCCCGTCAGCACGGGATGCTGGTCCGGGTAGCGCGTCCACCAGACCGGGATCGCCTCATCCGACAGCAGGAAGGTCATGTCCGCAAGATCTTCCTTGCGCTCGCGCCACCATGGCCGCGCGAAGCGCAGCAGGATCTTGATGACGTTGCCAAAGCCGATGTCGTCGACAGCAGCCAGCTTGGCACGCGCGCCTGCCGGTAGCGCGATCTCGCGCAGCAGCGGCAGCGGCACGGTGAGGATCATGCGGTCGCAGGCGTGCACGTCGCCGCCGGCGCAGCGAACGATCACCGCTCCGCCCTCCTCCGCGATCGCCGACACGACGCTGCCGAGGCGGATGGTGACGCCCTGCCTGCGGCAGTCGGCCGCCAGGATATCGATCATCGCGCCGTAGCCGCCTTCGATGCGCGCCTGCGGAGCGTGCCCGCCGTCCATCCATTCCGCGCGCAGCGCCAGCGTGGAGGCGCGTTCGGGATCGGCCGCGTCATAGCCCTCGACCATCCGCTCGATCGAATGGCGCATCGGCGCGTAGTCGTCACCTGCAAAATGCCGGCGCAGGAAGTCGGCGACCGTGAGATCGTCCTTCAAGTCCGCTAGCTTGGCCTGAAGCTCCGCTTCATGGGGATCGTCACGCGCCTCGCGTGTGAGCTTCGTCCCGTCAAAGCTCCACTGCTCGCCGTCGATCTCCTGAAGCGACAGGCCGGCCTCGCGCAGCAATGCGCGGGTGACCGGCGCCTCGCCATGGACGAACTCGGCGCCGCCGTCGGCGGCATAGCCGAACTGCGAGGCCGGCAGCGGATGAATGCGGCCGCCGCAGCGCTGACGCGCCTCCAGGATCGTCACCTTGCACCCGGCACGCGCCAGCTCGCGCGCCGCCATCAGGCCGGCCGCGCCGGCGCCGACGATGACGATATGCTCGGACGGATCGGACATAGCCGCGCCTTACCGGCTCACGGCTTGCGGATCGTTCCGGATCAGATAGCGCAGCAGCAGGACGCCGCCGCCGAGCTCGCGCGTGCTCTCCAGCGTCATCGCGGCGATCGGCGCGCGCCGATCGCTGTCCGCCTCGGTGGAATCGAACACGAAGGGGGCGCCTTTTGCGCCATCGATCGCGGGGCTGAGGATCAGATTGAATTCGTCGATGAGGCCGGCGCGCAGAAACGCGCCGTTGGCAACGCCGCCGCCCTCGACCAGCAGGCGCTTGACGCCGAGCTCGCGGCTGAGAATGTCCAGCGTCAGTGCGAGGTCGATCTCGGATTTGCCGGCAAAGATGTAGGACACGCCCTCGCCGCGGAGGCCAGCGAGATGCGAATCCGGGACGTTCTCGGTCAGCACGACGACGATCGGATCGCCGCCGATCTCCGCGCGCCCCCAGCCGATCTTGCCCTCGGCATCGAGCACGACGCCGTAGGTCTTCGCATCGCGCCGGGCGAACCAGTTTTCGCGCGGAAATTTCGCGTCTGTCGAGGGATAGGGCCTGCCCTTGGCGAACTCCGAACCCGTGACGCGGCCGATCACCCAGGCATCGCCGCCAAGCTCATCGTGGATCTTCTCGAACCAGTCCGTGCCCGCGCCTTTCGGGCGCCAGCGGCTGGGATGCGTGCGGCCGTCGAGGCTGGAGTGCATCAGGCAGATGACGTGGGGCTTCATGCAATCCTCCGGGCAGCACTCAGGCCGCGGGTCCACCGCGCGCGGCACGATCGTTCACGATCGCCGCCAGCGGATTGAGCTTGGGTGGCGCTATGAGCTGGAGCGTGTTGGTGTCGTGGTGATTGAACGGCGCGCCGCGCACGAACAACTCGGTCTGGATCAGATAGGTCCAGCTGCCGTCGTCGTTGAAGGTGATGTCGCAGCGGTAAGCATCGGTGCGGAAGGCCTGCTCCAGAAAATCGGTCGAGCAGATGCCGTAGGCGGTGTCGCCGCGCTTGGCCGTGACTGAGATCGCCCTGTCATCCGGCCCGGCCTTGCCCGAGGCCAGCAGCACCTGCCCGCGCGGGATCGCCAGGGTCTGCATGATCAGCCCGGTCGCCGGCTCCCACAGCCAGTAGCCGACCTGGTCGTGGAAGGTGATGTCTTCCTCGGGCGTGTTGATGTGGATGTGGTAGCGCAGCCCGTACAACAGCTGCGGCCCGTTGGCCTGCGGATCGATCGGGTCCATGCGGATGTGCTCGATGAAGGTCCGCCGCTCCGGCCCTTCCGCCTTCGGATTGATGTCGATGCCCTTGTCCGCCTGCCAGGTGCCGGCAAGACGCCGAAGGGGGCCGAGATTGGCCAGGCCGTCGGGCGAGACGTCCTCGGGTTCGGTGAAGATATCGGCGGGAATGGGGAGCATGGCGGCCTCGCGGGGGTGCAGAGACCAGCCATAACACGGGCAGGCGGCGGCCTGAATTCAACTGTTAGCGGCACAGCGCCGGAGGCATTCGAGCCATGCGAGGATGCGCATTGCATCCCGCGCCCGCCTCTGGCGCTGCAGCCGGCCGGTTGACGAAGACGTCGAGGCTGGCGCGCCCCGCGACCGCTTCAGGCCGCTTCCGACACCGATCTCGCACGCTGCTCGAGCACGCCGATCGTCGCGACCAGATTGTCGCGTCGGGCGCGAAGGTTGGCCGCGAGAAGCGGATAGGTCGGCTGAACCGGGTCGAACACCCCGGCGCGCGCCTCTTCCTCGAGAATGTCGGTGTTAATCAGCCGAACGCGCCACCATAGATCGGCGATCAACGCGTCGAGCCGGAGTTCGTCAGCAGCACCAGAACGGGACACTTCCTGCATCACTTGCCTCAACCTGAAACGGCCTCTCCGCCGAGGCCTGGACTTGGGTCATGGATGAGCAAGCGGAATGCCAGGACCGGCGGCGCGCAGGCGCAGGCTTCGGAACCGACAATTGAGCAGCTCACAGTGATCTGACGCCCGTTCCCGCCCGTTCTCAGCCTCAGAGGTCGCTTGTCGAGGCGCTATGATCGCTGCTATCCGGGCTTTAGACGTGCCAATCCGGGCTGAAGCTGGTTTGACCCGGCGGTTTGAGGCGCGGCGGTCGATTGGTACGAGCAAAGGGCCGAAGGCAAAGGTGGACTGGGCTGATTTGATCGGACGCGTCGCCTCTCACCACGACCGGGAGGCCTTCAAGCGGCTATTCGAGCATTTCGCGCCCCGTATCAAGGGGTTGATGCAGAAGGCCGGGTGCAGCCCCGACGAAGCGGAAGAGATCGCGCAAACCGCGATGTTCGCGGTGTGGCGGAAAGCAGGCCTGTTCGATCCCGCCACAGCGGGAGCGGCGGCCTGGATCTTCACGATCGCGCGCAATCTGCGGATCGACCTGCTCCGCCGCAGAGCACGGACCGACCGCCTGGAAGCCGTCTCCGAGCTGCCTGATGCACCGGACCCGGCCGAACCGGCTGACGCCGTCATTTCGCGCGGACAGGACGCCGCGCGCATCAAGTCCGCCATCAAGCAACTCTCGGCAGAGCAGATCATGGTGGTCAGGCTGTCGTTCATCGAGGAGAGGGCGCATCCTGAAATCGCGAGCCTGCTTGGTATTCCCCTCGGTACGGTGAAATCGCGGATCAGACTGGCGATGAACCGGTTGAGAGACATATTGGACGAAGACACATGACGATCAGCCACCATCCGCCTGAAGATCTTCTGGCCGATTTCGCGGCCGGCAAGCTGGAAGAGGCCCATCAGCTGGTGGTCGGGGTGCATGTGGCAGGATGCGCCCGGTGCAGCCGCTTCGTGCGCGCCATAGAGCAGCTTGCGGGTGCGGCGCTGGAGGAGATCGAGCCGGTGCCGACCGCGCCGGATGCGTTCGACCGCGTCATGTCGCGAATTGAGAATTCTCCCGCCGCTCGTGCGGCACCTCCCCCCGCCTCCGTCACGGATCATGAAGTTCCGCCGGCCCTCCGAAATTACCGCATCGGCAAGCGCCGGCGCGTCGCACCCGGTCTGAGCATGCGGCCGATCGAGCTTTCCGGTTCGGGCAAGGCGCGCGCCTTCCTGCTTCGGTCCGCGCCGGGATCGCGCATGCTCGAGCACACGCACACCGGCACCGAGCTCACGCTCGTGCTCGAGGGCAGCTTCAGCCACGAGGGCGGTCGGTTTGGTCCCGGTGATTTCGACTACGGCGACGACGAGGTCGAGCACCGTCCGATCGTCGGCGACGAAGGCCCATGCCTCTGCCTGGTCGCGATGACCGGCGACCTGCGTATGAACGGCTTGCTCGGCCGTCTGATCGGGCCATTCGTGCGGCTTTGATTCTCCTTCCGTCCTTTCAGTCGGAGTGATCCGGGCCTGTACCCGAAGCGTTCAGAAAGAAACGCAAGGGAGACAGGACATGGCCTGTTCAAGCCTGGCAAGTCAGGTGCGGAGCGAGAGGTTACCCGAACTGCTGGCGCGCGTTTCCTCAGGTGAGGTGCGAGCCTTCGCGGAGCTTCATGCGCTGACACGTGCCAGGTTGCGCAGGATCGTGCTGGCCGTTGGCGCCGCGCCTGACGACGCCGACGACATCCTTCAGGAAAGCTTTCTCAAGATCTGGCGCAACGCTGCGCGGTATGATTCCAGGCGGGCCCCGGCTCTTGCGTGGATGTCCGCGATTGTCCGCAATACCGCAATCGACCATTTGCGGATTCGAAGACAGCCGACTTACGAACTGGACGAGGCGCTCCTGTTTGCATCGGCGTCCACTGCCTCGCCCGCCGAGGATTTCGATTACGCCAGCGCCGAACCGATTGCACGCGCAGTGCTGGCGCGGCTTCCGGAAGATCGCCGCAGGCTCGTCGCTCTGGCTTACCTCAAAGGCGAGAGCCGCGAGAGCTTGTCGCGACGCTTCGGTGTGCCGGTCGGCACCGTCAAGACCTGGCTGCACCGGACCATCGCGGCAGTACGCAAGGATTGCCTCGCGGCATCGGCCGCGGCCTGAAGCCGGAGAAATGCTGGCATGGCCGCGGACATCATCGAGTTTCCCGAGCGTGGGCGCGAGGACCGGCTTGTCGCTTCCGTCGCGCGGCTCGAAGCCATCATCAGTGAGGTCGAGCGGTTTGCGCCCGACGATCCCAGGGCCGGCCTCGATGGACTCCTTGCCGCCATGGAGCGCATGGGCCATCAGCTGGTCGACCTCGCATGCCTCCTGCTCGACGATGAGACGAGAGCGCAGGCCCAGAATGCACTCATATCCTTGACCGACAAGATTGCGGAAACCAGGGACACGTTCGACCGGCTCGGAGGGCGAAGCTCGACCTGACTTGCCCTGCACGATTGACCGAAATCAACTCGGCTTTGCGCGCGGCAGGCGGCCCATGTTCAGTGGGCCAGCTTCTGGGCGACGAGAAATCCAACCAAGGAGCTGACCCCGGCCAGCAAGGATCCCCAACAAACGTCTGCAATCGTCAATCCGGTCGACCAATTCCGCAAGGTCGCCTGATTGGTGAGGTCATAGGTCGCATAGGTGAAGCAGCCGAGCAGCAAGCCGGACGTGAAAGCGCGCAGCGCGCTTCCGTCATGATGCGCCGGCAGCACGGCGAACCAGATCAAGCCGACGGGATACAGCAGATAGAAGACGGCGGCGGCCGCCAGGTTGGGCTCGGCCCGCAACATATCGCCAAGCACCGGCCGGTAGAGCCGCGCAACCATGATGTTGAGCCAGACCATGTCGACTGCAACGAAGGTCACGGCCACGGCAAGATAGATGAAGAGAAGATTCATGTCCGCATACCCCGTGCACTGCATCTGGCCGATTGGCGAGCCGGCCAGCAGATAACGCCTGTGGATTCAAGCCGGATCACACGAGCGCAGGCATGTCCGTCATGGGCGCAGCGGCGAAAAATCACAGCGCCTGTTTGGGTGGCCATGGGAAGAAAGCGTTGGTCCGGGCCTGATACTGCCGATACAGGTCGCCGCGCGATTGCAGCATCTGCTCCTCAAGCGGCGGTATCCCGGTCACATGCACAAGGATCCAATACATGATCGCTGGCGCCGCCAGGCTGGCCCAGCCCCAGGCGTATCCGGGCGCGAGCGCGATGACGGGGTAAGCCAGCCATCCCAGCCATTCGAAGAAATAATTCGGATGACGCGACCAGCGCCAAAGTCCGACATTGCAGACCTTCCCCTTGCTCGACGCGTCGTGTTTGAAGCGCCGCAGCTGCCGGTCTGCCAAGGCCTCGCCGGCGACGGCAACCAGGATGATGACCACCCCGACATAATCCTGCAGCCGCAGTCCCGGCGCCGGCGCGTGGCCTGCGAGGAACACGGCGAATGGCAGCGGCAGTGAGACCAGCGCCTGCGATTGCTGGAAGAAGAACATCCGGCGCGGGGCATCCGCCCCCCATTCGCGCGCATATTTTGCGTATCTGGGATCGTCGATCCCGGCCGCGGAGCGACGCGCGATGTGCGTCCCGAGCCGCAACGACCAAAGCAGCACCAGCCCTGCAACAAGCGCTTGGCGAGCCGGCAGGGAGCCGTCAAGCGGCCACAAGGCAGCGGCCGCGCCGATGAGGCCGGTCGCGTAGGACCATATCGCATCCACCCATCCGGAATTGCCGGTGCGCTGCTGGACGACCCAGGCCAGTCCCATCAAGAGACAGAAGGCCAGCGCAATGAAGCCGATCGCCTGAACCTGCATGAGAACCATGCTTCACCCATATTAACCTGCCCTCGATACGTCCGCAGTGCAAACCGGTTTCGCGCCGCAAGAGGTAGAGCACTTGTGGCGGCTGCCTGCGCGCACGCCTCGTCCTTCGAGACGGCGCTTACGCGCCTCCTCAGGATGAGGCTAGTCAGCATCAGCGCTCGTTGACACTGCTGCCGCGCACTCCGCCCTCATCCTGAGGAGCCCGCCCAAAGCGGGCGTCTCGAAGGATGGCCGCAGGGGAAAATTCTCATATGCGATAGCCCTGGGGCGCACCGGGCGAGGTGATCCACGCCGTCGCGGCGAACGTTTCTATCGAAACCGATTGTTTCAACGACCGTAGCTGGCGTTACAGCACTGGGGGCGACAGGGAATGCGTTTGGCCGTGATCGGGACGGGAATTGCCGGCAACGCTGCCGCGTGGCTCCTGTCGAGGCGCTATGCGGTGACGGTGTACGAGCGGGAGCTGCGGCCGGGCGGGCACAGTCATACCGTTCGCATCGACTATGATGGAGAGGCCATCGATGTCGATGTCGGCTTTATCGTCTACAACGAGACGAACTATCCGCAGCTGACGGCGCTGTTCGCGCATCTGGGCGTGAAGACTGTCGAGACCTGCATGAGCTTCGCCATGTCGGCCGACCATGGTCGGTTCGAATGGCGGGGTGGCGGCGAGACGGCCCTGCAAACGGCCTGCGGCCTGTTTGCGCAACCGCGCAATCTCGTCTCCCCGTCGTACTTCCGCATGCTCGGGGAGGTCGCGCGATTCAACCGGCAGAGCGTGTCCGACTTGCGCGCCGGCAGGCTGCAGGGCTGGACGCTCGGCGAGTATCTGCGCAAGCAATCATTCGGACCCCGCCTGTTCGCCGATTATCTCGGACCGATGGGAGCGGCCATCTGGTCGTCCTCGTCGGCCGACATTCTGTCCTTTCCGGCAGAGAACTTCGTCGCTTTTTTCGACAATCACCGGCTCTTGCACCTTGACCGGCCGCGCTGGCGGACCGTCGAGGGTGGCAGCCGGCGCTATGTCGACAAGCTCACTGCTTTGTTCAAGGACAACATTCGGCTAGGCTGTGCCGTGACGTCGGTCAACCGGGCGGAGCATGGCGTGACCATCCGCGACAGTCATGGCGGGGCGGAAACCTACGATGCCGTGGTAATGGCTTGCCACAGCGATCAGGCCTTGGCTGCGCTGTCGGATGCCGATGCCCGCGAGCGGTCCATTCTCGGCGCGATCAGGTATGCTCCGAACGCGATCTATCTGCATCGCGATCGCAGTCTCATGCCCAGGCGCCGGCAAGCATGGGCTTCCTGGAATTTCCTGCAATGGCCGCGACAAACGCCGGCCCAGAACGACGTGGCGGTGACCTATTGGATGAACCGGCTGCAGGGCATCGACGACCGCAAGCCATTGTTCGTCAGCCTCAATCCTCCTTTCGAACCGGCGGCCCACCTGACGTTTGCAAAGTTCAGCTTTGCTCATCCTCAATACGACCTGGCTGCGTTCGCGGCGCAGCGACGGCTCTCCGCAATTCAGGGCCGGCGCCGGACCTGGTTCTGCGGTGCCTGGACCGGCTACGGCTTTCACGAGGACGGCTTGCAGTCCGGTATCTCCGCTGCCGAGGCACTGGGCGGTCAGGTTCCCTGGCGGCCGTCGGACCCGCTCATGGTCCAAGCTGCCGAGTAGCCCCGATGGTCCGAACGAACCCCGACAAAGCGGACGATGCGACAATGCCCGCCGCGCTCTACTGGGGAAAGGTGATGCACGCACGCTGGCGGCCTGTGCATCACAGGTTCACCTATCGCGTGATGAGCCTCTTGATCGACCTCGACCGCTTGCATGAAGCACCTCGCCAGTCCTGGCTGTTTGATGTCAATCGAGCAGCCGCCTTCAGCTTCCACGAGCGCGATCATGGCGACCGCAAGGGCGCGGGCCTCAGCCAATACGTCAGGCGAATCGCCGCGGAGCGCGGCATCGACCTCTCGGAAGGCCGCATACTCCTGCTGTGTTATCCCCGGGTTCTGGGCTACGTGTTCAACCCGCTTTCGATCTACTTCTGCTATGGGGCATCGGGCGATCTTGCGCTGCTGATCTACGAGGTCCGCAACACCTTCGGAGAGATGCATTCCTACGTGCTGCCCGTGCAGGACGCGCGACCGGACTGCGCAATCAGGCAGAGCCAGGCCAAGGAGTTCTACGTATCACCCTTCATGGAAATGGGGACGCATTACCGTTTCAGCATTTCTCCGCCGGAGCAGAATGTAGCGGTCAGAATCGTACAGACGGGCGATCAGGGCGCGATGTTCGCCGCAGCGTTCCGCGGACGACGCCGGGCGCTCACCAGCCGCGCGCTGCTGGCGGCGCTCGTCGGTCTGCCCTTCCTGACGTTCAAGGTGATCGCAGCCATTCATTGGGAAGCGATGCGGCTGTGGCTCAAAGGTGTGCCGTACTTGCCTCGTTTGAAACAACGCGGGATTTGATCCATGGACCTGGCAGCCGCTCATCAAGCCGCTCAATTCGATGGTGTCCCATTCCTTGCCCGGCTGGCCTTGCGCCTCGCATCGCAGCTCCGGCGCGGCACCCTCCATGTGCGCCTTCCCGACCAGCGAATGGTCACGTTGCGCGGCCAGCTTCCGGGTCCGTCGGCCACGATCGAGCTGAAGAATTACAGGTTTGCCCGCAGCCTCGTCATCGGCGGCGATATCGGCATGGCCGAGGCTTACGTCCGCGGCGACTGGACCACGCCCGATCTCGCCCAGCTTCTCTACGTATTGTGTCTCAACGACGATCTGGTCGACAATGCCTTTGCCGGAAGCATGCTGGTGCGCCTGTGCCGGCGGGCGCTCCATCGCCTCCGCCGCAACACCAAAGGCGGTTCGCGGCACAACATCCACAAGCATTATGATCTCGGCAACAAGTTCTTCGCTGCGTGGCTCGATTCGAGCATGACCTACTCATCGGCTCTGTTCTCGGCCGAGACGCCCGACCTGCCGGCCGCGCAACGGCACAAATACGAACAGCTGGCGAAGGCGATCGAATTGCAGCCCGGCCAGACCGTGCTCGAGATCGGGTGCGGCTGGGGCGGGTTCGCCGAATTTGCCGCAAAGACTTACGGCGCCAGCGTATTGGCGCTCACCATCAGCAAGGAGCAGCACGAATTTGCCAGTCGGCGAATCCACCAAGCCGGGCTCGCCGAGAAGGTCGAGGTGCGGCTGCAGGATTACCGGGATCAGGAAGGCCGATTCGACCGCATTGCCTCCATCGAGATGATCGAGGCCGTCGGCGAGCAATTCTGGCCTGCCTATTTCAGCCAGCTGTACCAGCGCCTGAAACCGGGCGGTCTGGCGGGCATCCAGGCCATTACGGTCCGCGACGAGCTCTTCGGCCTTTATCGGCAGCGCGTGGACTTCATCCAGAGATACATCTTTCCAGGAGGGATGCTGCCTTCGACCAACATCCTGCACGGGCTCGGCGAACGCTTCGAGCTGCCCGTGATTCGCGAGCGTGTGTTTGGACAGGATTATGCCAAGACACTTTCACTCTGGCGGGACAATTTCAGCCGCGCATGGATCGACCTGACCTCTCTCGGCTTCGACGAGCCGTTCCGCCGGCTGTGGGAATATTACCTGTGCTACTGCGAGGCCGGGTTCAGGGCCGGAAAGATCGACGTCAGGCAGCTGGTGTTTGCACGGCGGGGGTGAGGCAACTCACGCCACCCGCCGCTTCCGGCGCGCCGTGGGGGCTTGCCAGGAGAGTTCGGTGAGCGGCACGGGCTTGCTGAAGTGAAATCCCTGGCCGAGCGGGATGCCGAGCGATTGGAGCCGTCTGACCTGTTCGGAGGACTCCACCCCCTCGGCGACGATCGACAGCTTCAGCGTCTTTGCGAGCTGCACGATGGATTTCAGCACGGCGACGGTCTCGCAGCGATCGACCCTGTCGATGAAGGATTTGTCGATCTTGACCTTGTCGAAAGGAAAGGCCGTCAAATAGGACAACGACGAGTATCCGACACCGAAATCGTCGAGGGCAATGGAGACGCCGAGCGCCTTGAGGCGCTGGAGCGTCCTGAGGTTCTCCTCGGTGTCGGCGAGAAATACGCTTTCGGTGATCTCGAGCTCGAGTCGGGTCTGCGGAAGCCCGCTCTGCGTCAACGCAAAGGTCACGGTGTCGACGAGATTGGCGCTGGCAAATTGCAGGGCGGAGAGATTGACAGCGACCTTGATGTCGCCCGGCATGTTCATCGCATCGCGGCAGGCCCTGGCGAGCACCTGGTGGCCGAGCTCGACGATCAGTCCCCCCGCCTCGGCAACCGCAATGAACTCCGCCGGAGGGACGTAGCCCCTGGTGCCGTGATGCCAGCGCGCCAGGGCCTCGACCGATTTTACCCGACCGGTGCCGAGCTCGATCACAGGCTGATAAAACAGCTCAATCTCCTCACGCCAGATCGCTTCACGCAGCTCGATCTCGAGCACGTTGCGTTGATCCGCTTCCGCCTTGAGCTCCGGTGAATAGACGTGGAAGCAGTTTCTGCCGGCATTCTTCGACCTGTAGAGCGCAAGATCGGCGTTGCGAAGGATCTCGTCGACCCGCGTGCCGTGCTCGGGCACGAGCGCAAGGCCAATGCTACAGCCGCTCACGACGGGGTGGCCATCGATGTGAAAGGGTTCGGCAATGGCCTCGACCAGCCGCGCGGCCAGGCTTTCAGCGCCCTCGCGCATCGCGGCCCGGCCGGGTGCCACGATGACGGCAAACTCGTCGCCGCCGATTCGCGCCGCCGTATCGGCATCACGGATCTGCGCCATGATCCGGTCGGCAACCTGCTTCAGCAACGCGTCGCCGCATTGATGGCCGAGCGCATCATTGACCGACTTGAACTTGTCGAGATCGAGCAGGAGCACGGCGAAAGCGGGCTCCAGCCGGCGCGGGCGGGCCAGCGCCTCGTCGATACGCTCCTTGAACAGGTTGCGATTGGCAAGGCCGGTGAGACTGTCGTAATGCGCGAGCCGCTCGATGCGGTCCGCCGACGCCTTGCGCTCGGTGATGTCCTCATGCGTGGCAACCCAGCCGCCGCCCTCGCGCCGGCCGTAGGAGATGTAGACGACCCGGCCGTCCGGAAACTGCACGGTGTTCGAGATCTGCTCCGACTGGGCGAGCCGGTTCTTCAAATCGACGAGGTACGCCTCGACGTCGAGCACGGCGGTCTGCTTCGCGAACACCTCCCGGAAGTCCATGCCGATCCGGATGTCTTCCGGCACGAGGTCGTAAAGTTCGAGCCATTGCCGGTTGAACGCGATCAGGCGGTCACGGCCATCGAACATGCTCAAGCCCTGCGGTAGGTTCCTGAGCGCATCCTCGAACTTGCTGGCGAAATCGCGCCGCTCGCGGTGGGCGCGATCCAGCGCCTGCTGCCGCCGCCAATGAAATGTGGTCGCGGCGAGGATGATGAACGTGAGCAGCAGCGCGCCGCCGAGATAGACCTTCTGCCTGAAGGCGGAGCGGGAATAGATCTCCTGCTCCGAAATGCCGACGGTGAAGATGAGCGGAAACGCGCGCGACCTGCGCGCCGTGATCAGCCGGTCGCTGCGGTCCGGTCGGTTCTCGTTCCAATATTGCGCATAGAAGCCGTCGCCCAGTTCGCCCGCGACGCGGCTCGGCGCGCTTTGTCCCAGCACTGACCCCTGGTCCACGCCCCGGGCGGCGAGCACGACGTGGCTCGCATTCCTGAGCACCAGCGTTCCTCCGACGCCGAGCTTTGCGGTGTCGTAGAACCTGCCGACGACGTCGACGCTGATCGAGCCGACAACAACGCCGACCCGATTGCCGGCGAGATCGAACAGCTTTCTCGCGAGCTGTATCGTCCACTTTTTGGACGCGCGGCCCAGCACTGGCTTCGCCACGTAAAGGCGATCGTCGGCCTGCGCCATGGTTTGAATGAAGTGCTCGCGATCACCGAGATAGAGCGGCGGACCGGAATAGCCCGCCGTCGTCTCGATCATGTATCCGTCCGATCCGATCAGAGCGAACTGGACCACGTCGCCGGTGGCGAGGCGGGCCTTGTCGGACCAGAACTTCAAGCTGAAGGCCAGCGGATCCTGGGCGTAGAGTGCCTGTACCACCAGCAACGACTGATCCACGCGCTCGAAGATGCGCTCGGTGTTCTCCTCGAACAATTCGGCGACGCTGTTGCCGTGCGACCGCGCTTGCTGCATCGCATCCATCCGCTCGGAGGCGGTGATTGCGAAATAGCCGATCCAGACCAGGGGGAGAAAGAACAATGCGATCTGCAGCGGAGCATTCCGCAGGATCGCTCTTCCGGCTTTGCGGACTGCCCCTGCGGGAATCACGACCCGCACCCCCGCTTCGGCCGCCAGGGCAGAACTGCGCTCGGCCGCAGTATTGGCATCGCTTGTCTCCGCCTCGACTGCACAGGGGCACCCGCGGCTCGAAGCCGGGCGCGGTGCTGTTCATGGCGCAAAGCTAGCTGAAACAGCCTTAAGTTTTTGTTTGGAGGAAGCTCAATTCTTAGCTCAAAGCATCCGTATCATCACGGAGGTCGGCCGGTTTTGAGCAATCAGGCACATCGGCATGTCGAAAGCGGCACATTTTAACCGTCTTTGGACCGCTTTTCACATCGCGCGCGCAACAACGATCGTGCCGGAAAGGACGAGGAGCGCGCCTGCCGCATAACTCAGTCGTTGGCCGAACGGCAGCAGCTTCTCGGCGGCGACATAGAGCGCGATGCCGATGATCCAGACCAGGTTCATCACGCCGCCGACGAACAGCAATACCATCAGAAACCAGCAGCAGCCGACGCAGTAGCTGCCGTGGCGAAGTCCCATCCGGAATGCGCCGCGCGTGCCGGGCCGCCAATGTCGGCTGAGAAACAACAGCGGACTGTCGCAATAGCGCAGGCAGGCCTGTTTGAGCGGCGTGAACTGATAAAGCCCTGCTGCAATCAGGACGGTGCCGCCCAGAATCGCGCTGGTGCTTGCCATCGCCATCGACAGCAACCCGAAGCGTTCGAATGCTCCTTGTACCAGGACTGCGACGAGACTGAACCCGGCCCACGTCACGAGATAGCCGACGAGAAAGATCCAGCTATCGATTGCGGCGCGGGAAGCAGCCTCCTGCTTGCGCTTCACGGTCGCATACAAGAGAACGGTGGGCACCGCGCTCGGCGCCATCATCGCGACCATCATCACCCACCACATCACGAACAGCAGCGCGCCATAGAACGGTGTCCACGGCATCGGCGCCATGTCGGGCATGTCGGCCATCATCTCGGTGTCCATGCCGGCGCCGGCGGCGAGATAGGCCCAGGCGAGCGCCACCACTGCGGCGGTTCCGATCGCGACGATCAGCCGCTCGCGGTGGAGCAAGTGTTCGAGTATCGAGCGCTCCTGCATCGACTTGTCCATGGCGACGAGGAGCTGACACCGAGATCTTGTGTCGGTGTCAGCGCCGCATCATGCCGCAACGCCCTTGGGCGTCTGCACGACGTTGGCGAGCGAGCTATGCGTAGCGCGGGTCTCGAACCGGATCGCGCCGGTCGAGCGGATGTCGGCGGATGCGACCTCGGCCGCCCGATGTTCGAACCCTTCGGGCATGACCACCTGGATGCGGTGCGGATCACCGGTCACCGGATTCTTGATCGGCTCGACATCGGTCTCGAGCACGCCCTTGGCGACGAGTCTTGCGACGCGTCCGTCCTTGTCGAAGGAGAATTCGAACGGCACGAACACGGGATCATGGATCTTGGTGACGATCATGCTGACGATCTGGAACAGCGTGCCTTCGGCCGAATGCTTACCGGAGAAGATATCGAACAACGCCTGTCGCTGCTCCGCCGTGGCGCGTTCGTCGATGATGGGCTGGATTGTCCCGTTGCCCTCATGCAGCGGCCCGGGGAAATCGACCGTGATCGCAAAGCAGAGACCATCGAGCCTGGTCCCTTCAAAGTGTCCCTTGGCGATCCGCATGGCGACCAATCCCTTGCAATAGCCTTGGGTCGGCCGTGCGTTGAAATCGCAGGGGCAGCCGAACGCACAGGTGCAGTTCTTCATCCATTCGCCTTCGAGACGCCAGTCCGATGCAGTCATGGCACATCTCCTGATATGAGCGGGGACGCGGCAGCCGTTGACGAATTTGTTCAGCGTTCTTGTCGAAGCAACGCGAAATGGCGCGAGCGGGATCGAGGTCCGATCAGAAGGCCGGCATCGCAGAAAAGTATGGTGGCGAGCTGCCGTTTACCGTCGGAGGATCATATCAGTGGCCGCCGGCTACGTATAGCGAACGAGGGGAGTGCCTTCGGGGGGCCACAGCTCGGGGGATGTCCGACGTTAGGAGAATGGTGCCCAGGGGCGGAATCGAACCACCGACACTGCGATTTTCAGTCGCATGCTCTACCAACTGAGCTACCTGGGCGTGCTCCAAGAGAGGGGCCAAAGCCCATCGAGCGGGCGGTTTATAGTGGGCTCGAGGCGGCCTGTCCACCCGGCTTCGCCAAGTGGCTGCGCCGGGCGCGGCCCGTCTGTGCACAAGGTGGGGCGGGGTTGCTGCGGCTGGTGCGGGGCGCCTCAGCAAGGCCATTAACATCTTGATACGGCTTGACTATTCGACGTCGTCGGCTTCGTCGTCGCGGCCGGGGATGACGTAGGAGCCTTTCAGCCAGCGGTTCAGATCGACGTCGCGACAGCGCGAGGAGCAGAACGGACGGGTGGCCTGCGCCTGCGGCTTGCCGCAGATCGGACAGGTTTTGAGCGGGCCGGTGGGCTTGGTGACCTGGTCGTCCATGGATGTCGGCAGCTTACACGAGGTAACGGGGTTCAAGCGCCCGCGGGGAAACGGGTTCCCGGTGCAGCCGCGCATGCGCCGCTGGTCGGACCCGGCGGGGCCATTCTACTGTGCATGGGGTTGTTTTCGAGGTTTTTGTCGGCGCGGCCCTTGGGCTCACTTGAGCTCACACCGTGGTGGTATTGAGCCAGCCGAAGCGGATCGGAAAGCCCTCGCCGCCGAGCAGTGTCGTGGTCTCGTAGAGCGGCAGGCCGACGACGTTGGTGTAGGACCCCACCATCTTGACCACGAAGGATCCGGCGATGCCCTGCACGGCGTAGCCGCCGGCTTTGCCGCGCCATTCGCCGGAGCCGATATAGGCCTGGATGTCGTCCTCGGAGAGGCGCTTGAAGCGCACGCGCGTCTCGACCAGGCGCTGGCGGAAGGCCTCGCGCGGCGTGACCAGGCAGATCGCGGTGTAGACGCGGTGGTTGCGGCCCGACAGCAGCCGCAGGCACTGCGCGGCTTCGTCGACCAGATTGGCCTTGGGCAGGATGCGGCGGCCGACCGCCACCACTGTATCGGCGGCGAGGATGAAGGCGCCGCGCAGCTCGTCGTCGAGCTGCACCGACTTCAGCGCAGCGTCGGCCTTGGCCCTCGCTAGCCGGTTGGCGCAGGCGCGCGGCAGCTCGCCCCGCTTCGGCGTCTCGTCGACGTCGGCCGGCCGGAGCGCATCCGGCTCGATGCCGGCCTGGTTGAGCAGCGACAGCCGACGCGGCGAGCCGGAGGCAAGTACGAATTTGGGGCGGCCAAGCATCAGGTGATTTGGGAGACGAGGCAGGGGTGAATTGCGCGCGGAACCTATCGGAAGGGGGCTGATTTCACAACCCGGGAACCGGAGTTTGGTGATTCGAGGTATCCGCCACGGCTGTGCCTGCTCTCTGTGACGCGGGTGTTACGGCGGGCTGATGCTACCCGCTCGCCGCGCCGACCTTGGCGAAGCGCCGCCGGATGCGCATCAGGAGCTGATCGCAGACCTCGCGATAGGCAGCCAACTTCTGGTCGCGGCTGCCTTCGATGGTGGTGGGATCCTGCGTCGGCCAGTATTCGACCTCGGCCGCGAGCGTTCGCGTCAGCTCCAGCGCCTTGTGATGCGCCTCGGGCGAGAGCGTGATGATGAGGTCGAAATTCAGCCCCTCCCAATCCTCCAGTTCCTCGAAGGTCTGCGGCTTGTGGCCGGAGATGTCCTGGCCGAGCTCGCCCATCACGGCGACGGCGAAGGGATCGAGCTCGCCCTTCCTGGTGCCGGCCGACTTCACATAGAGCCCTTGCGGAAACATGTGGTGCAACAGGCTCTCGGCCATCGGCGAGCGCACGCTGTTCATCGCACAGGCGAACAGCACCGACTGAGGATCGCGTGCGCGTGGCGGATCCGCCATCGCGCTCAGCCCTTCCAGTGCAGGACTGTAATGAGCGTGAACAGCCGGCGCGAGGTCTCGAAGTCGACCCGCACCTTGCCTTTCAGCCGCTCCTGCAGCGTGCGCGATCCTTCGTCGTGGATGCCGCGGCGGCCCATGTCGATGGCCTCGATCTTATCGGGGGTCGCGGTGCGGATCGCCTGGTAATAGCTGTCGCAGATCATGAAATAGTCCTTCACGATCCGCCGGAACGGCGTCAGCGAGAGCAGATGCGCGACGACGGGCGTGCCGTCCTCGCGGCGAATGTCGAACATCAGCCGGTTGCCGGTGATGCCGATATGCAGCGTGAACGGGCCCTTGCCGTCCGCGCCCTCGGGCGCAAACAGGTTCTGCTCGATCAGATCGTAGATCGCGATCGCCCGCTCGTGCTCGATGTCGGGCCCGGAACGGCCGATCGATTCCTCGTCGAGCGTGACGCTGACGATGCGATTGGTCGAGTCGTCCTGTGCGGGCGGCTTTGTCATGACAGATTGAGGCGCAATCCAATCGAGCGGGAATGGGCATCCAGCCCCTCCGCCTTGCCGAGCGTCATCGCGGCGGGACCCAGCGCACGCAATTGGTCGGGCCCGCATTTCAGGATCGAGGTGCGCTTCATGAAATCGTGCACCGAGAGGCCGGAGGAAAACCGCGCCGAGCGCGCCGTCGGCAGCACGTGATTGGAGCCGCCGACGTAATCGCCGATCGCTTCGGGCGTGTGCGGTCCGAGGAACACCGCGCCGGCATTGCGGATCTTCGCAGCGAGCGCGTCGGGATCGACGCTCATGATCTCGAGATGCTCGGCCGCGATGGCGTCGGCAAGCGGGACGGCGTCGCCCAGGTTCTTCACCATGATGACGGCGCCGAAATCGGCCCAGGACGCACTGGCGATCGCGGCGCGCGGCAACGTCTTCAGCTGCGCCTCGACCGCCTTTTCGACGTCGGTAGCGAGGCGCGCGGAGTCCGTGATCAGGATCGACTGCGCGCTGGAATCGTGCTCGGCCTGCGCCAAGAGGTCGGCGGCGATCCAGTCGGCATTGCCGGTGTCGTCGGCAATGACGAGCACCTCCGAGGGGCCGGCGATCATGTCGATGCCGACCTTGCCGAACACCAGCCGTTTCGCGGCGGCGACATAGGCATTGCCCGGGCCGACGATCTTGGCGACAGGCGCGATGGTCGCGGTGCCGTGCGCGAGCGCGGACACCGCCTGCGCACCGCCGACACGGTAGATCTCGGTGACGCCGCCGAGATGGGCGGCCGCCAGGACCAGCGGATTGAGCTTGCCGTCAGGCGAGGGCACCACCATCACGAGGCGCGACACGCCGGCGACTTTCGCCGGCACGGCATTCATCAGCACCGAGGAGGGATAGGCCGCCGTGCCGCCGGGGACGTAGAGGCCGGCGGATTCGATCGCGGTGTAGCGCCAGCCGAGCTCGACGCCGAGCGGATCGGTGAAGCGCTCGTCCTTCGGCAGCTGGCGGCGGTGATAGGTCTCGATGCGGTCGCGCGCGAGCTCGAGCGCATCCAGCGTCGCAGGCTCGCAGGCCTTCACGGCGGCCTCGATCTCGGCGGCGGAGACGCGCAAGGAGGATGCGTCCAGCTTCAGGCGGTCGAACTTGGCCGTCGCCTCGAGCAGGGCGGCATCGCCACGCTTGGCCACGTCGTCGACGATCGCGCGGGCGGCGGTCTCGACGTCGGCCGACGCCTCGCGCTTGGCGGCGAGGAAGGCGGCGAATCGCTGGTCGAAATCGGCGCTGCTGCGGTCGAGGCGAACGGGCATGTTTCGCTTGGCTTCCGGCTGGTCTTGAGGGGCGGGTCGGCGCACCAGGTCCCCTGCTCAATGGCGCGGCGGGAAAGCTGCGTCAACCCTCGGCAGATGCCATCCCAGCCAGGGCCCATTCGGCTGGTATACGGCCTCTTCACCCCTCCCCCTGGACTCCCGTGCCCAGCGTGTCAGCCCCGAGGTCGGTCAGCTCGCATTCCAGACACTCGACGTCCAGGCGGATGGCGCAGCCCTGGGCGAACAAAAGCAGGGCGCTGCCGCCGGGCTCCTCGGCTCGGCCGTCCTGGGGGTGAAATTCAATGCCGACGAGATCCAGGATCTTGTCCGGCGCGGCGAGGTCAATGTTGCGCGACTTGCAGGCGAGCACACGGTCGAAACGGAGCGCTGCGACCAGCCGGCGCGGCTCGGTCTCGCCCTCCAAGGTCTGCTCCCAGTCCAGCCGGCTCATTCCGACCACAAGCCGTTTCTCGCCCTGCCGCCAGATGATATCGGAAGCCTGGACGCGGGCGTCCTGGACATGGGTCGAGATCACGGCGAGGTCGTCGGCGTCGAGAGCGATCAGTTTGAGCTGGGGCGACATCGCCGCGCCTCTCCTTGACTGGACGGGGCTCAACGCACACGAGCCCCGAAATTTCCACACAAGTTAGGCCCTGGACCGGCTCGCCGCTATGCGGCGAGCCACCCTTTCCCACAGCAAGGGAAGGGTTAGAGTCGTGAAACCTCACTCCCTGAAGAACGCCAGGAGATCCGCGTTGATCGTCTCGGCATGGGTGGTCGGCATGCCGTGGGGGAATCCCTTGTAGGTCTTCAGGATGCCTTTCTTCAGCAGCTTGGCCGAGAGCGGCGCCGAATCCGCGTATGGCACGATCTGGTCGTCGTCGCCATGCATCACCAGAACCGGCACGTTGATCTTCTTCAGATCCTCAGTGAAATCGGTTTGCGAGAACGCGACGATGCCGTCGTAATGCGCTTTCGCGCCACCCATCATGCCCTGGCGCCACCAGTTCTCGATCACGGCTTCCAGCGGTTTTGCGCCGGGGCGGTTGTAGCCGTAGAACGGGCCGGCGGCGATGTCGCGGTAGAAGGCCGAGCGGCCGGCGGCGAGCTGGGCCTGGAAATCGTCGAACACGCTTCTGGGCAGGCCGCCGGGATTGGCCGCGGTCTGCACCATCAGCGGCGGCACCGCCGAGAGGATCGCGGCCTTCGCGACGCGACTCTCGCCGTGACGGGCGATGTAGTGCACGACCTCGCCGCCGCCGGTGGAATGGCCGACATGGAGGGCGTTCTTGAGGTCGAGATGCGCGGTGAGCGCGGCGAGATCGTCGGCATAATGATCCATGTCGTGGCCGTCGGCGACCTGCGCCGAGCGGCCGTGGCCGCGGCGGTCATGGGCGATGACGCGATAGCCGCGCGTGACGAAGTACATCATCTGCGCGTCCCAATCGTCCGAGGACAGCGGCCAGCCATGGCTGAACACGATCGGCTGGCCCGAGCCCCAGTCCTTGTAGAAGATCTCGACGCCGTCTTTGGTGGTGATGGTGGGCATGGTGGGGCTCCTTTCAATGAGAGACGTCATTCCGGGACGCGCGTCAGCGCGAACCCGGAATCTGGAGATTGATAAATCGGGATTCTCTGGTGCGCGATTGCGCACCAGAGTTTATCGCTGTGCGATGGCCGGAATGACGAGAGGGGCCAATCAGGCAAACGCCAGGGGCTTGTAGCGGCGCCAGGCGCCGATGGTCAGCACGACGAAGAACACCAGCACGATGCCCTGCACCACGGCGAAGACCGGCCCCGATGGCGGCGCCGGGGGCACGGCGGGCGCGAGCGCGGCAAGTGCGGGCACCTTGAGGAACGACTGGATCACCAGCACGAAGACGTTGAAATAGAGCGAGATCATCGCGGTGACGATGTAGACCGGGCGCCAGACGCCGCCGAGCTTCATGCCGTAGAGCGCGAAACAGGCAATCGCGAGCAGCACCAGCGAGATGATGCCGATGATGTGCGAGGGCAGCAGCTCCTTGAATGGAAACAGGAAACCAGTCGCGCTGGTGAGAATGGTGAACAGCAGGAAGATCGCAGTCAGGCCCGGCATCGACTTCGAGCCAAGCAGGCCGAACATCACGACAAGCCCGGCGACGATGGCAATCAGGCTGATGATGACATGGATCAGCGTAAGGGCGGGCAGGCTTAGGCCAAGCACCATGACATCTCTCCTACTCTCGGCGTTGAGGTGACGAGAATAGTATTACGGTCCTCATCGGATTACCACCTGCGTTGTCGTCACATGCATGAGCGCAGCCATGCGTCATCGTGCGAAATCGAAAAACGCATGGCTGAACTTTTTGCAGCGCTGTCACAAACGACGGCAGGCTTTCGACGAAAGTTGAATCGAACTCACACGTTCTTGGTATCGAAGATCAGGATGTCGGCACCGCCGCTGGCGAATTTCGGCACGTCGGCGCCGGTCGCCTTGCCTTCCGGGCTGGCAAAGGCGGCCTGAACGTCGGCCACGCTGTCGAAGGTGAGGATGGCGACGAGATGGATTCCGGAAGGGCCTGCCGGAGATGCGACCGGCCCTTTGCTGACGGCGTAGTTCTTCAGGCCGGGAAGTTTCTTGGCGAGTGGAATGTGCGTCTCGGCATAGTATTTGTCGAAGGCGGCAGCATCCTTGGGTGTCTTGTAGAGCACGACGACTTCAGCCATTTGGTCCTCCCGTTGAATCGTTGTTTTTTCCGCGCGCGATTTGCCTCGCGACGAGGCGATAGTCTCGCGGGACGCAGCGCAATGGCAAGTCCCTTGCGGCTTGCCATTGCCTTGCCTTGTCCTTGACTAAAGCGCCGGTTTTGCGGCGTCGCCGAGATAGCCATGCAGGGAGGCAACGACCTGCGCGCCCTCGCCGATGGCGCCGCCGACGCGCTTGACCGAGCCGGAGCGGACGTCGCCGACGGCGTAGACGCCGGGCACGGAGGTCTCCAGCGGCGCCACCAGCTTGCCCTGGTTCTGCTCCGACTGCGCGCCCGTGACCACGAAGCCGCCGCGATCGAGCGTCACGCCGCAACCGTCGAGCCAGGACGTGGCGGGATCGGCGCCGACGAACAGGAAGAGATTGCGGATGTCGGCGGAATCCTCGTCATCCGAGAGCCGGCTCTTCCAGCGGATGCGCCGCAGCAGCGAGGCCTCGTCGCCCTCGAGCGCGGTGATCTCGGTGTTGAACATCAGTTCGATGTTCGGGGTCGCTTCGATGCGCTCGATGAGATAGCGCGACATGCTGGCGCCAAGGCCGCCGCCGCGGATGATCATCAACACGCGTTTGGCATGGCCCGACAGGAACACGGCCGCCTGGCCAGCCGAATTACCGGCGCCGACCAGAGCCACCTCCTCGCCGGCGCAGAGTCGCGCCTCCACGGGCGATGCCCAGTACCAGACGCCGCGGCCCTCGAACTTGTCGAGGTTGGCGATATGGGGACGGCGGTAGCGCGCGCCGCTGGCGACCACCACCGAACGGGAGCGCAAGGTCTCGCCGCAATCCAGCGCCAGCGCGAAGGTGCCGTTGGCGCGCGAGCAATCCAGCGAGCTCACCGACATCGGAATCATGATGTCGGCGCCGAACTTCTGCGCCTGGGTGAAGGCGCGGCCCGCCAGCGCCTGGCCGGAGATGCCGGTCGGGAAGCCCAGATAGTTCTCGATGCGCGCGCTGGCGCCGGCTTGGCCGCCGAAGGCGCGGGTGTCGACGACCGCGACCGAGAGACCTTCGGACGCCGCATAGACCGCGGTCGCGAGCCCCGCCGGCCCGCAGCCGACGATGGCGACATCGTAGATGCGGTTGTCCTTGGCCCCGCCGATCATGCCGATGGCGCGGCCGAGCTCGGTCTCGCTGGGATTGCGCAGCACCGTGCCGCCGGCCGTGACGACGAGCGGCCAATCCTCCGGCTTCGGCGAATAGCGCGCGATCAGTTCGGCGGCGTCATGCTCGCTCTCGGGATCGAGCAGATGATGCGGCTGGCCATTGCGGGTGAGAAAGCCCTGCAGGCGCACCACGCCCGCGGAGTTCGAGGGCCCGATCAGCACGGGGCCGCCGATGCCGCCCTGGATCAGATTGACCCGGCGCAGGATCAGCGCGCGCATGATGCGCTCGCCAAGCTCGGCTTCGGCCACCAGCAGCGCGCGCAGCCGGTCCGGCGGGACGAGCAGCACCTCGACATTGCCTTCGGCGCGACCGTCGACCAGCGCCGGCCTGCCCGAGAGCTGGCCAAGCTCGGCCAGAAATTGACCCGGCCCCTGATCGATCACCGGAGTGACGTGACCGAGACCGTCGCGCTGGGTGATGGCGACGTGGCCCGCCAGCACCACGAACATGCCGGGCCCGGGCTTGCCGGTCTCGAACAGCAACTCGCCGTCCGCATAGGTGCGGATTTCGCCGAAGTGCCTGATCCGTTCGATCTCGGCGGGCGTCAGCGCCGGAAAGGTCTGCTCGGGGCGGGTGAACCGCAACAGCTGCGCATCACGGTCGGTTCGTTGTGTTTCGTCCTGCCCCATGGCCACTGCATGCACTCCAAAATTTCCAGCCGCCGGCGTTCAACGAGAGGTCTTGCCGGCGGCCCCCTCATTTAGGGAACCATCGTCGTTCTGCGAGGGGTCGGTGCTTGCGGCGCGTTCGCGCGCCTGCAACTTCCGCCGCTTCAGGTTTTCGCGCAGCGCCGATTTCAGCCGGTCGTCCCGGGACGCCCTCGCCTGCCTCGCGCTCTTGTCAGTCTCGTCGCCCATCGCGGCTCCATCACAGCAACCGGCCACAGGATGCCATCGAAGTGTGGCAGCTCAAGAGGGTGAGGCGATAGGACCCTTGCGAAACGCGAGATGGATCGAATCCGGCCCCCAGGCCAACTGCCCAGTTGGGCAGGGATATCAGACCCCGAATCGGCGTGAAGTCGGTCAGTTCGGGCGAAAACGGGGATTTTGGCGCCGATATCGGCCCGATTTTCTCGTTTTGGCGGGGCTAGCAAGCTTGCGCAGGAGGGGGGCTTGTGGCAGATATCGGCCCGCTTGGTAGGCCCCTCGGGCGGCCGATTCTTGTCCCAGCACATGCTGCCGTAGCTCAGTGGTAGAGCACTCCATTGGTAATGGAGAGGTCGACAGTTCAATCCTGTCTGGCAGCACCAGCTTTCCTCATCGACGCGAGCCCTCCTCCTGGCAGCGAGCCCGCAACAGCCACGGATGCGATCGTGATCACCCGTTCCCTGCCCTATGAAGGACTGCTCCACGAGATCGTCGAGCATAATGGCGTGCTCTATCTCGGCGGCATCGTTCCTGAAGATGCCGGGCTCGACATGGCCGGCCAGGCCGACGACGTGCTGCGCCAGATGAAGACCCTGCTCGAGGGCGCCGGATCCGATCTCTCGTGCGTTCTGCAGGTGACGATCTTCCTGGCCGACCTCACGGAGAAGGCCGCGTTCAACCAGGTGTGGAAGCGCTATTTCACCGCGGAGCATCTGCCGGCGCGTGCCGCGATCGGCGTTGCGGATCTCGGCCCGGGCGTCAAGCTGGAGCTGACGGCGATCGCCGCGCGCCGCTGATACCCAAGCGACATCGGCGAGGCGAGCAAGTTCGGTCGTTTCGCCAGTCTTCCACACATGGCTCGGCATTCTCGCGGCCCGAAACGCCCGAGTTTTGCTGGTTTCCTTGTCCCTCTTTGAAGAGAGGGCGCAGGGAAGGCCGGGTGCCGGCTGGCACCCATGGTCCGCTGTGCGACAGCACACGCAGAAAACTGCACAGCGGCATACAGGTGAAGCCCAACACACGGCCTTCCCTGCGCAGTGGTTTGACGGCTTATGCCTGCTCTCCCCGGAGCCGAGTTCCTTCTGGCCTCCGTCACCTCGCGAATTGACGACGCCTCAGGACCCGGTCGAGCCCAGAAGCATCTCCGCAAGGCTTGACCGTAGCAACGACGGTCAGGACCACACGGTTTTGCCGTACGCAGCTTCCGGCTCCGCCAAGAGGCTTCGCCGGATGTTGGCGCCGTCCGTTCCGCACGCTGTGAGACCCCCGCGTGCCCGACGCAGCCGCGTCCACCGCACCCTGGCCCTCGTTCGTGACGACGTACGATCGCCCCTCTCCCTGGGCCGGGATGGGCGATGGATACCGCAATTCCGAATTTCGGTAAAGTGGAATATATTTGCGGGAAGGGATTGACGGGGGCTGCGCGGGAGAGGTGGTGTTTTGCCCGACGGGCCAGAAGCGTTGCGATCGGTGTCCTTCCGGTTGCGCCTCTTCGAAAGGTTGCGGCCACACGGCACGTTGACCCCTCATTTCATGGTGCTAGTCTTTTCGCTTGCGACCTGTCCGGGAGGACACGATGGGATGGTTCGACCGCCTGTTTGGAAGGATGTCGGAGCCGACGATTCCTTTCATTGCGAGATTTCGGCGAAAATCAAAAGCACCGACCGATCCTGATCTTCTGAAAATCGCCAAGGACCGGAAGGGGCATGTTTCCCGCAGAGCCGTCAGGGACGAGTATAATCGGCTGGTCCTGGAGAAGTACGCGCACGACAAGTCGTGATGCGCGTCGAGGATCTCAGTAGCCCGTAGGATGGGTAGAGCGTAGCGAAGCCCATCTGCTCCTTGTCGAGCCACGAAACATGACGGGTTTCGCAGGGCACTACCCATCCTACGCACAGCGCACCATCAATGGTCGCCATTCTTCTGCAGCGCCGCGAAACGATCGTCGGCCCGGCGCAACCGCCGGCATAGCTCGCGATTGATGTTCTGCAGGACGATCACATAGGCGTGGATGTCGGCCTTGTAGCAGGCATAGAGCTTTTGGGCCGTCAGCTCGTACAGCACGGTCGGCGCCTCCGCGATAACCGTGGCGGAGCGGTTCTGCATTTCGATCAGCGTCATCTCGCCGAAGAAATCGCCAGGCTCCAAACGCGATATCGGGATGACCCTGCCCGCATGCGTGCGTTTGCTCACCGCCAGCCGGCCGGACTTGACGATGAACATCGAACGTCCCGGCTCGCCCTCGGCCACAACGGTCGCGGCGGCTTCGAAGCGGCGCTCGACCAGCATCGAGATCAAGAGGTCGAGGCCTGCCTCCGAAAGCCCGCCGAAGAACGGCGTCGCCAGCAGGAACCCTTTCAGATCGGGGGACGTGACGAGCATTGGGCCAAGATACGCCCCGCCGCAATCTGCGGCAAGCAAGGCGCCGTTCACTGTCCCGCGACACTCTCCGCGCGCAGCGCCCTTCGCCCCCTGATCGCGTGCGCGCGCGCAGTGCAGGTGATGCGGCCGTCCGCATGCGCCGGCAGACCCGCACGCACCCGCGCTATGAGCGTCTCGACGTCTGCGGGCCTCATGGCGGCAACGGAAGGCCGGAGCGCGGGGGACTTCAGACTGATTGCCCAGAAGTCGTCGAAACCTGAAAACGTCCGTTGCACCGTAATCTCTCGCGTTTGCACGTCCTCGAGACCTGCTCCTCGCCACAGGTCCCGCAACGCTTCCATGCGAGAGGCGTCCATCCGCGGCGGCCGCGTTGCCGGAATGCCCATTGCCTTCATCTCGTCATAGATCGGGTCGAGCGGAAAGCCGCCACCCAACATGTCCCACATATACGTCATGACCGCACCGCCGGGGACAACGACCCGCACCATTTCGCTGACGCCCCTCGCGGGGTCCGGAACGAACACCAGAACCAACGCCATCACAGCCGCATCGAAGCTGGCGTCGGCGAAAGGAAGTGCCATCGCATCGCCCTGGTGAAACTTTGCCACGCGCGCCGCAGGTCGTGTGCGCGCAAAAGCGAGTTGCTCGGCCGAGGGGTCAATGCCCTGGACCTCGGCAGGGCTGCAGCGCTCGACCAGGAGTTCAGTGAAGGCGCCGTTGCCGCAGCCGATGTCGATCCACCGCAAGCCGGTAGGAGGTGCCAGCCAATCAAGGAATATCTCGCCGGCGAACCGGCTCCAGATTCCCATCATCTGCTCGTAGGCGGCACCATCGTCGAAGCGAATGGTCTGCTCTGCCATTTCGAGATCCTCCCGGCCCGATGACGATGCTTGGCGCGCGCCATTCTGCGCACAAGAGATGGGACTGGGGAAGTCCCGGAGGTGACCTGATCCGCCGGATTATTGCCGCGCGACATTCTCCCCGCGCGGCGTCTTTCGCTTCCGCCACATCTGCAGGTCAATCATGACTTTCACCGTTGCGGCGAGGACGAGCGCACAGAGCGCCGCCTTCGAGATTGTCTCCATCGTCCCCTCGATCAGCAGGCAATGGACCACGCTGCCTGCGACGATGACGATGGCGAGGGGAATATGGATGATGCGCCAGGTTCGCGGGCGCAATCCCAACCGCCTTCGCAGTAGAGCCAGGAATGCAACCGCGAAGATGGCCCACATCGCGATCACGCCGAAGGGAGAGAATGGCGTCGGCGACGAGAAGGTCAGTGCGTCCACCATGTCGGGCGGGCTGGTGATCCAGAGCCCGGCGACGTGGATCAGAATCGCCAGAACGAGCGCGCCGCCGATCCAGTGATGGGCGCGCCTGCCGCGATAGGCCGACAATCGCGGCAGGTAGCCGCCGATCAGCAAGGGCTGCACGAGCACGAGACCGAGGGCGATGACCCCGGCGAAGCCGGCGATAATGTAGACAGGATCGCGCCATGCGAGCTGCTCGCTGGCTGCAGCAAGTGCAACCGGCACGCCGATCGCCAAGCCAAGGGCGACCCAGATCAGGGGCGCCCGGGCCGATCTCCATTGCGTCATCTGCAAGTCGGGTTCAAGCCGGCTGCAGCACGAAGTGCGCCTCGAGGCTGGTCTCCTTGGCGCTCCGCATCACCGGCCGCAGGAAGACGGTCTTGAACTCGCCGCTGTCATAGGCGAGGTGGCCGTGCGGCTGGCCGAAGATCGGAATGATCTGCGGCATCTCCAGCCGGAACTTGCCGTCCTTGTCGGTGAGCGTTGCGCCATGGCTCTGCGGCTCGTGCTCCCGCCCTTCGACGGTGTGCGCCCAGATCTGGATTCGTTGCCCGGCCAGCGGAGCCCCGTCGCCGGCGCGGCGCACGGTGCCGCTCATCCAGAAACCGCCCTTGCCGATCCGCTCCACGATCGCCGCGCCCTTGCGGTAATTGTTCGCGCCGCCCGACATCGACTCGGTCGGTGCGAGGCCCGCCGCACGGGCGGGCAGCAGGAGGCCGGAAGCGCCGGTCGCCAGAAGGCCCGTTGCGAGGACGGAGCCGCCGGCAGCGAGGAGGTTGCGGCGGTTGAAGACGACCATGGTCATGTCAGTTCCTCCTGGCAGCAGCGCAGCTGCTTCCCGCAAGCTACAATACCAGGTGTAAAACGCCCAGTTGGCGCGAGGGGCGCCAGGGCCTGCAATAACAGTGTTGTGAACGGCCGTCTTCGCGGCGTGCATCTCGCAGATGAGCTGATAAGAGGGGCCCGCAAGTGCTCTACCTATTCGGCGCGCTGCCACTACATGTGTGTCCTGCAAGCGCGCACCGTCACGCGGCCCCTCCACACCGGCAGCCCTCCCATGATCCCCTTCTCCGTGCTCGACCTCGCACCCATCTGCCAGGGCGGCGACGCGTCGCAGGCCTTTCGCAATTCGCTCGATCTGGCCCGGCATGCCGAGACGTGGGGCTTCAAGCGGTTCTGGCTGGCCGAGCATCACAACATGACGGGCATCGCGAGCGCGGCGACGTCGGTGGTGATCGGCCACATCGCGGGCGGAACGAAAACGATCCGCGTCGGCTCCGGCGGGATCATGCTGCCGAACCACTCGCCGCTGGTCATCGCCGAGCAGTTCGGCACGCTGGAATCGCTCTATCCCGGGCGGATCGATCTCGGGCTGGGGCGGGCGCCGGGCACCGACCAGTTCACCGCGCGGGCGCTGCGGCGCGACCTTGCCACCACGTCCGAGAACTTTCCGCATGACGTGCTGGAGCTGCAGGCGCTGCTCGGCGACGTCCAACCGAACCAGGCGATCCGCGCCGTGCCCGGCATGGGGACCAAGGTGCCGCTGTGGATTTTGGGATCGAGCACCTTTGGCGCGCAGCTTGCGGCGATGCTGGGGCTGCCGTTCGCGTTCGCCTCGCATTTCGCGCCGCAGATGATGATGCCGGCGCTGCGCGAATATCGTGCGCGGTTCGAGCCCTCGGCGCAGCTCGACAAGCCCTATGCGATGATCGGCGTCAACGTGTTCGCGGCCGACAGCGATGAAGAGGCACAGCGGATGTTCTCCTCGCTGCAGCAGCAATTCATCAACCTGCGCCGCGGCACGCCCGGCCCGCTGCCGCCGCCGGTCGACGACATGGACGCGCTGTGGTCGCCGGCGGAGAAGGCCGGCGTTGCGCAAGCGCTGTCGTGCTCGGCGGTCGGGTCGCCCGATGCGGTCGAAGCGAAGCTGAAGGCGCTGATCACTGAAACCGGCGCGGACGAATTGATGACCACGGGGCAGATCTACGACCACACCGCGCGGCTTCGCTCGTTCGAGATCGCCGCGGAGGTGCGCGACCGGCTGGCGGCGTCGCCCAATCGCTGAACTGGCTCCGGCTGAAAAACAGCGTGAGATTGCAGGCTCCGCAATGGCGTCCTAAACTCGGGATATGGAAGGGTAGCGCAGCGCCGATCCCTCAAGGCCAGATCGGAGGATCGACGATGGATGTGATCCGCACCCGCGCCTTCGAGTTCATCGAGACGGTGCAGGAGCTTTCCGACGCCGCGAGTGTCCTGGACGCCATGGGACGCATGCTCGGCCAGTACGGCGCCGACCAGTTCTGTTGCGCCTATGTCGCGCCGCTCTCGACCGAAGCCCCGCGCGAGGCCGTTCTCGCCCATCGGTTGCCGCGCGGCTTTCTGGATATGTATTCCGCCGAGCAGTTCGTCTGGGACGATCCGGCGCTGCGCCATTGCAAGACGACGCTACGCCCGTTCCGATGGCTCAGGGAAGCGCCGTTCGATCCGACCCGTGAGCCGCGCGCGGTCGAACTGGTGCGCCGCGCCCGCGACTTCGGGCTGAACGACGGCGTGATGGTCCCGATCGCTTCACCCGCCTACCGCATCGGTCATGTGTTCTTCGGCGGCCGCGAGATCGATCTGCCGGAGCGTGATCTGCCGGCTCTCCATCTCATGGCGCTTTATGCCTTCGACCGGGCGCTAACGCTGCGCGGCCAGCCCGAAGCGCGGACACTGGTGCTGTCTCTGCGCGAGTGCGAGGTACTGACTCTGGCCGCAGTCGGACGATCCACCGAGGAGATCGCCGACGCCCTGGCGATTACGCCGCGCACCGTGAAGGCGCACGTCAAGAGCTGCTGCAAGAAGCTCGGCGCGACCACCCGCACGCAGGCCGTGATGATCGCCATGCGCAACCGGATGATCTCGCCCTGAGGCGTCGTGCCGCGGGTCGTTGTTTGCGCATGATCTTCTCGGAAATCCGCACCGCACTCGTCCGGATCATGCTTTAGTCCGGAAACGCGAACAGCTTGGCCGGATTGTGCACCAGGATCTTCTCCAGCTCCGCCTGGTCGGGCGCGTAGCGGTACATCAGCTCCAGCAGATCGGCATCGTTCGGCGGCTGCTTTACCGAGACCGGATGCGGCCAGTCGCTGGCCCAGACGCAGCGATCGGGAGCCGCCTCGATATAGGCGCGCGCGATCGGGATCACGTCGTCGTAAGGCGGACCGGCCTTCGAGGTCTTCTCGCCGAGCGAGAGCATGACCCAGAAATTGCCCTTGGCGAGCAGCTCCAGCATCTTGCGCAGATTCGGATCGTTCCTGCCGGCATCGGGGTCGGGGCGCGCCATGTGGTCGATCAGCACGGGCACCTCGAGATCTTCGTATTTGGCGACGCTCGACATGATGCCGTCCTTCTCCGGCTGGATCTTGACGTACCAGCCGAGCTCGCGGATGCGGGCGATGGCGCGGGCGAAATCGGCGTCCGACAACACGGCGCCGAGCTCCTGGCGGAAGCTGAAGCGTGCGCCGCGCACGCCGGAATCATGCAGCTTGGCGAGATAGGCGTCGTTCGCTTCGGCGAACACCAGCGCATTGGCGCAGCCGCGATAGTTCGGGCCCATCGCGGCAAGGCCGTCGAGCACGACGGCATGGTCGGCGCCGTAGGTCGTGGTCTGCACGATGATGCCGCGCTCGATGCCGAGCGTCTTGTGCATGCGCAGCGCCGCTTCCCAGGTCGCGGTCGGCATCCGATAGGCGGCGCCGGGACGCTCCGGATATTTGTCGATCGGCCCCAGCACGTGGAACTGGCTATCGATGGTCTTCGGCGGCGGCGCCTTGATCGGGCGGCGCGGGTTGGGGTCGAACGGCAGATAGGTCGGCATGCGAGCGCTCCCTCAGTCGATCACGGCGGTGAAATCGCAACTTACCAGCGCGCCGCCATCCATGTTGTCCATCGGCAGCGCGTGGCGCGCGGGGCGCGAATGCTCGTCCGGAAACATCTTCAGCCACTCGACATTGAGAGGGCCGCGGTTGCCGCGGTCCTTCAGCCACACCGTCATCTTGATGATGTCGGAGGTCGAGCCGCCGGCTGCCTCCACCGTCGCCTTCATATGCGCGAACATGTTGGCGCATTGGGCATCCAGGCTTTCGGGCATCGCATTGGTCGCGGGATCGCGGCCGAGGATGACGCCCGACATCACGAGATTACCGATGCGGCAGGCGTTCGGAATCGGGTTGACGTGCTTAAAGCCGCCGATGTGGACGCTCTTGCGTCGCGTTTGACCACTCATGGTGCGCTCCCTGCTTGTTATTGCTTCAGACGAACTGGCACGACACCGAGCCGAAGGCACCGTAGTCGGCATGGAAAGTGTCGCCGCGGCGGATGTCGACGGGCCGCGTGAACGATCCCGCCAGCACGACCTCGCCGGCTTTGAGATGCTCGTCATGCGGCGCGAGGCGGTTGGCGAGCCAGGCGATGCCGTTGGCGGGGTGATTGAGCACGCCGGCGGCAAGGCCGGTCTCCTCGACCTCGCCGTTGCGGAACAGCAATGCGCCGATCCAGCGCAGGTCCGCATCCATCGGGCGGATTGGGCGGCCGCCGAGCACCAGCGCGGCATTGGCCGCGTTGTCCGAGATCGTGTCCATGACCTTGCGGGTCTTGCCGGTCTCAGGGTCGACGCGGTGCATGCGCGTCTCCAGAATTTCCAGCGCGGGCGTGACGTAGTCGGTGGCGTTGAGCACGTCGAAAATGGTGCAATCCGGCCCGCGCAGCGGCGCCTTCAGTACGAAGGCGAGCTCAACCTCGATCCGCGGCGCGTGGAAGCGGTCGAACGGAACAGGCGTGGCATCGGCGTAGAACATGTCGGCGAACAGTACGCCGTAATCGGGCTCGTTGATGCCGACCGCGTTCTGCATCGCCTTCGAGGTCAGGCCGATCTTGTGGCCCTTGATGATTCGGCCGCGGCCGAGCTGAAGTTTCGTCCAGGCGCGCTGGACCGCGTAGGCATCCTCGATGCTGAACTCCGGATAGTCCTTGGTGAACATCGGGATCAGCGTCTTAGTGCGCTCGGCTTCGTCGAGGCGCGCGGCGAGGCGTTCGATCGTGGCAATGTCCAGCATCGTTTACTGCTCCGCCGCCACGGTATTGCGCAGCACGCCGATGCGACTGGACTCGACCTCGACGACGTCGCCGTCCCTCAGCCAGCGTGGCGGATCGAACCGCGCACCCGCGCCGGTCGGCGTGCCCGTGACGATCATGTCGCCGGGCTTGAGGGTGGCGAAGGTCGAGAGATAGGAGATCAGGAAGTCGAACGGGAACATCAACCGCTCGGTGGTGTCCTGCTGGCGCACCTCGCCGTTGACGCGCGTTGTGATGTCGTGCGGGCCGCGCGGGTCGAGCTCGTCGGCGGTGACGATCCACGGGCCGATGCTGCCGGAACGATCGAAGTTCTTGCCCTGCGTGACGTTGAACTTGCCGTGGCGCAGCCAGTCGCGGATCGTGCCCTCATTGCACAAGGTCATGCCGAAGATGTGCGACCAAGCCTTCTCGCGCGGAATGTGGCGGCCGCCTTGCCCGATCACGATGACGAGCTCGCCTTCATAGTCAAGCTGATCCGAGACTTTGGGCTTCTCGATCGGCTGGCCGGAGCCCGTCATCGAGGACATGCTGCGCACGAACAGGCTGGGATATTTGGGAAGGTCCGAATTGTCTTTATACTCCGCATTGCGCTCGGCGTAGTTGACGCCGATGCACCAGAGCTTCTCCGGCGCCAGCACCGGCGGCAGCAGGACGAGCTGGTCCAGCGCATGATCCGGCTTTTGCCCCGCGACGGCCTCCTGCGCATCGGCGAGTGCGTTGGCCGCGATCAGCGCCTTCACATCCGAATAGTCGCGGCCGATTCGCCTGGTGAGATCGACCACGCCGCCGTCCACGGCCGCGCCGTAGCGCGCCTCGCCGTCCAAGAGATAGCTCAGCAGTCGCATTGTATGTCCTCCGATGATCTTCAGGCGGCGGGCGGCAATGAGGCCCGCGCGCTCAGTCTTTCGATTTGGGAGTCTGGAAGACGCTGCCCAGCGTCACGATCTCGCCGAGGCGGGCGTAGCGCGGGCCGCCGATGCGCGCGATCGGGTCGAGCGCTGTAGTCTCGACCTTGCCGTCATTGACGAGGCCGTCGCGCAAATGGAACATCACGACCTCGCCGACGATGAGCCGGCTCTTGGCGTCGCCGAATTCGAGGCACTGCCGGAAACGGCACTCCATCGCGACGGGGGCAGCGGCGAGCCGGCGCACCTTGACGAGATCGCAGGGCAGCGTCTCGAGCCCGAGATGCTCGACCTCGCTGATTTCAGGCGGATGCTCGACAGAGCTGTCGTGCACCGCATTCATCAGCGGCGTATCGGCGATGTGGATCACGTACTCCTCGGTGTCGAGGATGTTGTGCGCGGTGTCCTTGTAATCAGCGCCCTTGCGGCCGACGCTGATGGCCAGCATCGGCGGCTTTTGCGAGACGAAGGTGAAGGCGCTGAACGGGGCGAGGTTGAGCACGCCCTTGGCAGACAGGCTCGTGACCCACGCGATCGGGCGCGGCACCACGATGCCGGTCATCAGGCGGTAGATGCGCTCGGCGCCAAGCTCGGTCGGATCGATCCGCATCGATCAATCCGCCCTGATATTGGCCTTGCGCACCACCGGAATCCACTTGGCATCCTCGCGCTCGAGATAGGCCCTGAATTCGCCCGGCGTCATCGGCGTGGCTTCGCCGCCGAGCTTTTCGAACTTGTCGACCACGGCGGGGTCCTTGAGAATCGCGACCAGCGTCTCGTGCAGCTTCTCGACGATGGGCGCAGGCGTGCCAGCGGGCGCGAACAGGCCGGTGAAGGTCTGGCCGTCGAAGTCCTTGTAGCCGAGCTCGGCGAAGGTCGGCACGTCGGGCAGCGACTTCAATCGATGCGGTGAGGTGACGGCGAGCGCGCGGAACAGACCGGCCTTGATGTGCTGGAGACTGACGGTGAGCTGGTCGAAGGCGAACTGCACCTGGCCGCCCAGGAGATCGTTGATCGCCGGCGCATTGCCGCGATAATGCGCCGTGACCCATTGCAGCTCGAGGCTGGACTGCATCAGCTCGCTGAGCAGATGGTTGGTGGTGCCGGGGCCGGGCGAGGCCATGGTCAGCTTGCCGGGCTCGCGCTTGGCGAGGTCGAGAAACTCCTTGAGCGTGTTCGCCTGCACCGAAGGATGAACCTCGAGCACCAGCGGCGTCATCGAAATCGTCGAGATCGGGAGGAAGTCTTTCTTCCAATTATAGGCGTCGCGCTTGTTGATCTCGGTCGCGAACAGCACCGGGCCGTTGGCGCCGACGAACAGGGTGTAGCCGTCGGGCGCCGACTTCGCGAAGGCTTCGCCCGCGATCATGCCGCCGGCACCGGCCTTGTTCTCGATGACGAAGGGTTGGCCGAGCTTTTCCTGGAGCTTGTCGGCGACGATGCGCGCGGCGCTGTCGACATTGCCGCCTGCGGGATAGGGCACGATCAGCTTGACGTTGCGCGCCGGCCATTGCTGGCCCGACGCGGGTCCCGCCAACATTGCGGCTGCAGCAGCGATGGCAATCCAGATTAATCTCATGTTAACCTCCCGGCGGCGCTTCAAATTCCATATCGGGTGCAGATGACGTCGTGCATGGCATCCCGATCGGAGCGCAATCTCCAGATGCGTGCTTGCCCTGTCGAGGGAATTGTGGCGTTCTTGTCCATATTATGGACAAGAGACGCGCAACGAAATCGGCTCGCAGCGCCGTGGAACCGCGACAGGGCGCGCAGGCGATCCGGCGCGCACTCGCGGTGCTGCGCATCCTGGCCGCAGGACGCGAGGACGGTGTGCCATTGGCCGAGGTGGTCCGCACCACGGGCCTCACCCGCCCCACCGTGCATCGCATCGTCCACGTGCTGATCGAGGAAGGCATCGTCGAGCGGCACGGCCGGAGCGGCCGCTACGCGATCGGTAATCAGGTGCCGGAGCTGGCGCTGGCGCGTCTGCGGCCATCGCGGCTCCTGGTCGCCGCAAATCCGTCGCTGCAGCGCGCGTCCGCCGCGATCGGCGACACGCTGTTCCTGACGGTGCGCACCGGCAACGACACGCTGTGCGTCGATCGCCGGATCGGGGTCTATCCGATCCAGGTGCTGTCGATCGAGGTCGGCGCGCGCCGGCCGCTCGGCGTCTCCAGCGCCGGCGTTGCCATTCTCGCCGCAATGCCGGCGCAGGAGGCGCGAAAGATCGTCGCGGCGAACGAGAAGCGGTTCGAGGCCTACCGGACCGACGTCGCGACCGTGCTCGGCGAAGTCACCGCCGCCAGGCGGCTGGGATACGGCATGAGAGAGATCGGACTGGTGCAGGGGACGAAATCGATCTCGACCTGGATCAAGACGCCGGACGGGCAACCGGCTGCAGCGATGACGGTCTCCGCCGTTCGCACGAGGCTCGGGCCAAGGCGCGAGCAGGAGGTCGCGGAGATCCTGCTGCGGGAGGCGCGGATGATCGAGCAGGCGATCGGAGGCAATCTGAGCTAGGGCACGATCAACCCGCGACAGCGTCGTGGCCGGGCTTGTCCCGGCCATCCACGCGTTTCCAGCCGCACGAAGAACGTGGATGCCCGGGACAAGCCCCGGCATGACGACCTCTTGTGAGCGCTGTCAATGGGCTGACGTGCCGCTCCGTTTTATGGCACAACGCGCCATCACCGACCGACCAACGAGGCCACGCATGCCCGCGCCGAAACCGCCTGCCTTCGAGACCCTGAGCCTGCATGCGGGCCAGCATCCGGATCCCACGACCGGCGCCCGGGCGGTGCCGATCTACCAGACCACGTCCTACGTGTTCCAGGATTCCGACCACGCGGCCGCATTGTTCAACCTGGAACGCGCCGGCCACATCTATACGCGCATCTCCAATCCGACCACCGGCGTGCTGGAGGAGCGGCTTGCTGCGCTCGAGGGCGGCGTCGGCGCGATCTGCACGGCGAGCGGCCAGGCGGCGCTGCATCTGGCCATCGCCACGCTGCTCAACGCCGGCGACCACATCGTGGCGTCGAGCTCGCTCTATGGCGGCACCATCAACCTCTTGGCGCACACCCTGCCCCGCTTCGGCATCACCACAACGTTTGTGAAACCACGCGATCACGACGCGTTCCGCGCGGCGATCAAACCGAACACGAAGCTCGTGATCGGCGAGACCATCGGCAACCCTGGCCTCGAGGTGCTCGACATCCCGAAGGTTGCGGCGATCGCGCATGAGGCCAAGATTCCGCTTCTGATCGACAACACCTTCGCCACGCCCTATCTCAGCCGCCCGATCGAATTGGGCGCCGACATCGTCATGCATTCGGCGACCAAATGGATCGGCGGCCACGGCATCGCGATCGGCGGCGCCATCGTCGACGGCGGCCGCTTCGACTGGCGCGCATCCGGCAAGTTCGGCGTGTTGACCGAGCCCTATGGCGGCTATCACGGCATCGTCTTCGACGAGCAGTTCGGCACCGCCGCCTTCATCATGCGCGCGCGCACGGAAGGCCTGCGCGATTTCGGCGCCTGCCTGTCGCCGACCAACGCGTTCCAGCTGCTCCAGGGCGTCGAGACGCTCGGCGTGCGCATGGACCGGCATATGCAGAACACGCATCTGGTGTTGGAAGCTTTGAAGGCCAACAAGGCCGTGGACTGGGTGCTGCATCCGTCGCTCGAGGACCATGCGGACTACCAGCTCGCAAAGACGCTGCTACCGCGCGGCGCCGGCTCGATCGTGTCCTTCGGCATCAAGGGCGGGCGGCCTGCCGGACGCAAGTTCATCGAGAGCTTGCGCATGATCAGCCATCTCGCCAATGTCGGCGACGCCAAGACGCTGGTGATCCATCCGGCCTCGACCACGCATCAGCAGATGGACGCCGAGCAGCTCAAGGCGGCCGGCATCGGCGAGGAGCTGGTGCGGCTCTCGGTCGGCATCGAGACCGCAAGCGACATCATCGACGACCTCAACCAAGCGCTGCGCATCTCGCAAAAGGCCTGACACCATGAAGCTCTCCGTCAACGGCACCGATGTGTTTGTCGCAACCGGTGGCCGCGACTTCGACAAGTCCCTGCCCGTGGTGGTCTTCATCCACGGCGCCGGCTTCGACCATTCGACCTGGGCGCTGCACACGCGCTGGTTCGCCCATCACGGCTTTGCCGTGCTGGCGCCCGACCTGCCCGGCCACGGCCGCTCGGCCGGGCCTTCACTCGGCAGCATCGCGGAAATGGCCGACTGGACGGCGGCGCTGCTGGATGCGGCCGGAGCTGCGAAGGCGCATCTGATCGGTCACTCCATGGGCTCGCTGATCTCGCTGGAGACCGCCGCGCGACATCCCGACAAGGTGTCGGCGCTGAGCCTGATCGGCACCGCCGCGACCATGACGGTGGGTCCGGATCTCCTAAGAGCCGCCGAAGCCAACTCGCAGGACGCCAACGACATGGTCTCGATCTGGGGCCTCGGCTTCAACGCAGAGCTCGGCGGCAGCCTGGCGCCGGGCCTGTGGATGCATGGCGGCGCGCAGGCGGTGCTGAAGTCGTGCGAGCCGGGCGTGCTGTTCAGGGATCTGTCGGCCTGCAACTCCTATACGAATGCGCTAGCCGCGGCGGCGAGCGTGAAGGTGCCGACGACGCTCATCCTCGGCGAGCGGGACATGATGACGCCGGCGAAGGCCGGCAAGGCGCTCGCCGCTGCGATCCCGCATGCAAAGACCGTCGTGGTGCGAGGTGCCGGCCACATGATCATGGCCGAGCGCCCGGACGAACTGCTGGCGGCGCTGCGGAATTAAAGTTGTCTACGCATGATCTTTCCGGAAAACCGCTTCGCACTTTTCCGGATCATGCTTTAGGCGGATCAATCTTCCGTCTTGCGCGTTGCGGTCAGACATCCCTGTCACTCAAGAAGGGAACTGGACCATGCCGAGACAGGAAGTCATTCGCAAAGCCAGGCAAGACAAGCGCGCCGGCAAGTCGGCCAGCACGCAGGCCGGCGAATTCGTCAAGGACCAGATCGACAAGATTCGCAAGGGCAAGCACGGCGCGCGTTCGACCAAGCAGGCCATCGCAATCGGCCTCTCCGAAGCGCGTCGCGCCGGTGTCGATCTGCCGCCACCGCGCAAGGGAAGCACCAAGAAGTCGACGCGCCGTAGTGCCAAGTACGCGTATGAGGTTGGCCAGGGCAAACGCACGCCGAAGCGGCGGCCGAAAGTATCGCGCGCCGCCACGAACGTCCTGAAGAAGGAGCCGCGCTCGACCGCGTCGCGCAGCGCGCTGTCGAAGCAAGCCAAGCGCGCCGCAAGCCGCCGAACCGCATCGTCCCGCTCGGCCGCCGCGCGGAAAGCGAGCCATACCAAGGGTGCCAAGGTCCGCTCCGCGGCCGCGAAGAAGGCGGCACGCACCAGGGCGCGCCGCCAGAGTTGATGAGCTCAGGCGGCGTCAGGCGGATTCATCTGGCGCGGTCAGAAGTGGTCGGCACCACATCGCGGGCGTCTGTGGGGTGGGCAAAAGCGAGGCGTGCCCACGATTTCTTCGCCGCGTTGGGCAGGTCGTGGGCACGGCGCAAATGCGCCTTTGCCCACCCTACGATTCCGTCGATCGTGGAAAGAGACGGCTCACTCACCACATCGTCGCGGCGGCGCGCTCGGGCCAGATGCGGTCGTATTCCGCGCCGCCGACTTTGTTGTCGCTCATCTCCGCAAGAATCTGCCCCGGTGTCGGCAGCGTCTTCGGATCGACGCGCTTGTCGGGATTCCAGAGATCGGCGCGGACGATGGCGCGGGCGCACTGGAAGTAGATCTCGTCCACGTTCATCACCATGACGCTGCGCGGCGCCTTGCCTTCCACCTTGAACGAGGCCAGCAGCTCCGGATCGATCGACAGATGCGCGCGGCCGTTCGCCCGCACCGCATTGCCCGAGCCGGGAATCAGGAACATCAGCGACACGCGCGGGTCGCGCACGATATTGCGCAAGGAATCGACTCGGTTGTTGCCGCGGCGGTCGGGCAGCATCAGCGTCTTGGGGTCGTGGATGCGGACGAAGCCGGGCAGATCGCCGCGCGGCGAGCAGTCGATGCCTTCGGGCCCGATGGTGGCAAGCGCGGCGAACGGCGCCTTCTCGATGAAGATGCGGTAGAGCGGGGTGACGTGGTCGGCAACTTTGACGGTCGAGGCATCGTTCGTGACGCCGTAGATGGCCTCCAGCTGCTCGACCGTTTCAATCACCGTCATTCCGCTCTCTCCGTGTTATTGCCCGCAACTAATCTCGCCAGCCTTGATTCCTGATCACGCGCAAGAGCTGGCGGCTGTGATAGTCGGCGCTGCCGGCATTGAGGATGGTGACATCGGCGTGTGCCGAGGCGTCATCGACGCTGCGCGACAGCCGCTCGGCGATGTTGCCATCGCTTTTCCGGGCGCGCGCGGCAAGCCGCTGCGCCAATACGTCCGGCGGCGCCGTGATCGCGACCACCACGACGTTGGCATAGGCGCGGCGCAAGGCAGCGATCACGGTGCGTGAGACGTTGGCAACGATGGTGCGGCCCGCGCGGACGTCGTCGTTGATCTCGAGCGGCAGTGCATAGGAATGCCCATGCGCCTCCCAGTGCACGGCAAAGTCGCCGTGCTCGCACGCGCGGCGGAAGTCGTCGGGGCTGACCGCGATATTATCTTCATCGGCCGAGGACGCACGCGTCACGATGCGGCGCGGGAAGACGATGTCGGGATCGTCGCTGCAAGCCGCCTGGGCCAGCCGCAGCAAGGTATCCTTGCCGGCGCCGCTGGGGCCGACCACGAGCACGAGCCGGCCGGGGCCGATCGCACCCGTCTCGCCTTCGCCCATGGCCGCCATCTCGCTCATGCGACGCGGTGTCCTTCGCGCCAGACGCTGCGGACCACGGGAACGTGGCCTGCGACATGGACGCGGATCAGGTCGGCGCGCTTGCCGGCTGCGATCTCGCCGCGGTCAGTGAGGCCGACGGCATCGGCAGGCGCCTTGGTCACGGTGCGGACCGCAGCCGGAAGGCTGATCGCGGGCACATGCTCGGGCAATTGCAACGCGGCCATCAAAAGGCTCGACGGAATGTAATCCGACGACAGGATGTCGAGCAGGCCCTCGCGGGCGAGATCGACCGCGGCGATGTTGCCGGAATGCGAGCCGCCGCGCACCACGTTCGGCGCGCCCATCAGGATGTCGATGCCGGCCTGGTGCAGGCCGCGCGCGGCCTCCAGCGTGGTCGGGAATTCCGCGACGGAGACGCGGTCGCGCACGGCGTCCGCGACGTTCTCCTCGGTAGTGTCGTCGTGGCTTGCCAGCGGAATGTTGTACTCATGCGCCAGCGCTACGATCTCGCGCATGTTGGCCGCGGCGTAGAGCCTCTGATACTCGAAGCGCTTTGCGAATAATTCGTCGAGCTCGGCATCGGTCTTGCCGCCGCCCTTGCCGCGGTAATAGTCGCGCAGCTTGACCTCGTCGCGAAACTGGCGTTGGCCCGGCGTGTGGTCCATCAGCGACATCAGCTTGACGTCGGGACGGTCGATCAGCTCCTTGGCCTCCTCGACCACGCTCGGCATCGGGATCTCGCAGCGCAGATGCAGGAAGTGATCGGCGCGCAGCAGGTTGGCCTCGCGCGCGGTGGTGATCGCGGCGGCGAGCACGCCGGCGCGGCCATCGACCTCCTCGGCGCCGTCCTCGCGCCAGACCCGGAGCGAATCGAACACGGTGGTGATGCCCGAGGTCGCAAGCTGGCCGTCATAGGAGATGACGGCGGCGACAGGATTCCAGAACACCTTTGGCCGCGGCACGTAGTGCGCCTCGAGATGGTCGGTGTGGAGTTCGATCAGGCCGGGCATGATCAGATCGCCGCCGGCATCCTCGGCACCCGCGGGCGCAGTCCCCTCGCCGATCTCCGCAATGCGGCCGTCGGCAAGCGCGAGCCAGCCCTGTTCGATCACCCGGTCAGCCAGCACGATCCTGGCGTTGGCGATCACGGATTCCTTCTTCATTTCCCCATTCCTTCAGGCCGCGGCGGCAAAGCCGGTGACGTCGACGATGCGGTCGGCAATCAAATGACGGATTTCGTCGTCATGGACAATGGCAACCATGGCGACGCCCTGACGTTTCTTTTCAGCGACCAGCTCGACTACCACGGCGCGATTGACCGCATCGAGCGAGGCGGTCGGCTCGTCCAGCAGCAGGATCGGCAGCTTCGAGATGAAGCCACGGGCGATGTTGACGCGCTGCTGCTCGCCGCCGGAGAAGGTCGCGGGGGGAAGCTGCCAGAGCCGTTCGGGGATGTTGAGACGATGCAGCAGCTCGCCGGCGCGCGCCTGTGCCTCAGTCCGGCTCATGCCATTCGCGATCAGCGGCTCCGCGACGACGTCGATGGTGGCGACGCGCGGCACCGCGCGCAGGAACTGGCTGACATAGCCGATGGTGGAGCGGCGGATGTTGAGCACCTGGCGTGGCTCGGCGGTGGCAAGATCGACCACTTTGCCGCGATGGCGGATGCCGATGCAGCCGCTATCGCAGCGATAATTGCCGAAGATCATCTTCAGGATCGACGACTTGCCGGCGCCCGACGGCCCCGACAGCACGACGCACTCGCCTGGATTGACCTGGAAGGTCACGCCGCGCACGACAGGCAGCTCGATGCCGCCCTGCAGGTGCATCGTAAAGGTCTTGCCGGCGTCAGTGATGTCGATCATGGCGGTCATTGGAAAGCTCATATCGTAAAGTTCATGGCGGCAGGATCGAGGAGACGAGGAGCTGGGTATAGGGCTCGCGCGGGTCGTCGAGCACCTGGTCCGTGAGACCGGTCTCGATGACGCGGCCGCCTTTCATCACCATCACGCGGTGCGACAAGAGGCGCGCCACCGCGAGATCGTGGGTGACGATGATGACGGCGAGGTTCAGCTCGGCGACGAGGCTGCGCAAGAGATCGAGCAGGCGCGCCTGCACCGATACGTCAAGGCCGCCGGTCGGCTCGTCCATGAACACGAGCCGCGGCTCGGTAACGAGGTTGCGGGCGATCTGGAGGCGCTGGCGCATGCCGCCGGAATAGGTGCGCGGCGCATCGTCGATGCGCGCGACGTCGATCTCGACGCGCGTCAGCCAATCCGACGCGGTCTCACGGATGCGGCCGTAGTGATTCCACCCCACCGCCATCAGCCGCTCGCCGACATTGGCGCCGGCAGAGACTGCCATGCGCAGGCCCTGCGCGGGGTCTTGATGCACAAAGCCCCAATCGGTGCGGAACAGGAAGCGGCGCTCGGCCTCGCCGAGCGTCGTGAGATCGCGGGTGACGCCATCACGCATCCGATACGACACATGGCCTGCACTCGGCGCGAGCTGGCCCGACAGCATTTGCAGCAGCGTCGACTTGCCCGAGCCGGATTCGCCGACGATCGCCAGCACCTCGCCGGGATAGAGCGAGAACGACACGTCGCGGCAGGCATTGATGCGGCCGAAGGACTTGCTGAGGGATTTTGCGACCAGCAGCGGCTCGTCGTTCTCGATCAAATTTTGATCAGCCATTCGCGGCCTCCTGCGCCTTCTCCTTGTACGGCGCGGCACTGAGGCTGCCGTGATGGCCGGCGGCCTGGCGGCCCTCGCAATAATCGGTGTCCGAGCAGACGAACATGCGGCCGCCCTTGTCGTCGGTCACGATCTCGTCGAGGTAGGAATTTTCGGCGCCGCAGAGCGCGCAGGGCGCGTTGAAGCGGTAGGGCTCGAACGGGTGATCCTCGAAATCGAGCGACACCACCTGCGTGTAGGGCGGGATCGCGTAGATGCGCTTCTCGCGGCCGGCGCCGAACAATTGCAGCGCCGGGGAATTGTCCATCTTGGGATTGTCGAATTTCGGTGTCGGCGACGGGTCCATCACGTAGCGCGCGTTGACCTTCACGGGATAGGCATAGGCGGTGGCGATGTGGCCGAAGCGGGCGATGTCCTCGTAGAGCTTCACATGCATCAGGCCGTATTCGGCGAGCGCATGCATGCGCCGCGTCTCGGTCTCGCGTGGCTCGAGGAAGCGCAGGGGTTCGGGGATCGGTACCTGATAGACCAGCACCTGGTTCGCACGCAGCGCCGTCTCCGGGATGCGGTGACGGGTCTGGATCACGGTTGCCTCGTCCGTCGCCGTCGTGGTCGCAACGCCCGCGGTCTTGGCGAAGAATTTGCGGATCGAGATCGCGTTGGTGGTGTCGTCGGAGCCCTGGTCAATCACCTTCAGCACGTCCTGAGGCCCCAGGATCGCGGCGGTGACCTGCACGCCGCCGGTGCCCCAGCCATAGGGCATCGGCATTTCGCGGCTGGCGAACGGCACCTGATAGCCGGGGATGGCGATCGCCTTGAGGATCGCGCGGCGGATCATGCGCTTGGTCTGCTCGTCGAGATAGGCGAAATTGTAGGCGGGCGCGTTCATTCCGCGGCCTCCTTCATGGCATCGGGCGTGTTGGTCTCGGCAAACTCCTGACGCAGCTTGCGCAGGAGGCCGAGCTCGGACTGGAAATCGACGTAATGCGGCAGCTTCAGGTGCTCGACGAATCCGGTCGCCTGGACGTTGTCCGAATGCGACATCACGAACTCTTCGTCCTGCGCCGGGGCCAGCGCCTCCTCACCGAGCTCACGGGCGCGCAATGCGCGGTCGACCAGCGCCATCGACATGGTCTTGCGTTCGCTCTGGCCGAAGGCGAGGCCATAGCCGCGAGTGAAGCACGGCGCCTCGGTCGCGGAGCCCTTGAACTGGTTGACCATCTGGCACTCGGTGAGCTCGATCGCACCGAGCGGCACGGCGAAGCCGACGTCTTCCGCGACGAATTCGACGTCGACCTCGCCGAAGCGGATCTCGCCGACGAAGGGATGGTTGCGGCCGTAGCCGCGCTGGGTGGAATAGCCCATCGCGAGCAGAAAGCCTTCGTCGCCGCGCGCGAGGTTCTGCAGGCGCAAATCACGGTCCGCGGGGAAATTCAGCGGCTCGCGGGTGAGATCGCCGACGCTGGCGCCGTCCTCGGCTTCCGGCGATGATTCGATCAGCCCGTCGCGCCCGAGAATGTCTGTCACGCGCGGGGTCGGCGCGGTGGAGGCTTCGGCCGCAGCCGGCCTCTCCGGCACAAAACCTTGGGCGAGCGATGGATCGAGCAGGCGGTGCGTGTAGTCGAAGGTCGGCCCCAGGATCTGGCCGCCGGGAATGTCCTTGAAGGTCGCGGACACCCGCCGCTGCACCCGCATGGTGCCGGTGTCGACCGGCTCGCTGGCGCCGAAACGCGGCAGCGTGGCGCGGAAGGCGCGAACCAGGAAGATCGCCTCGATCAAATCGCCGCGCGCCTGCTTGATCGCAAGCGACGCGAGCTCGCGGTCATAGAGCGAACCTTCGCTCATGACGCGATCGACGGCGAGGCCAAGCTGCTCCGAGATCTGGTCGAGCGAGATTTCCGCAACGCTCTGGTCGCCGCGCCGCTTATGCGCGAGCAGCCGATGGGCGTTCTCGATGGCGCGTTCGCCGCCTTTGACTGCGACATACATGCTTCTAACTTCCCTTGCTCACAACGCGCGTGGTGCGGGGGATCGCGACCACGGCGTCATCGGCGACCAGCACCACATCGATGCCGCGCGGAAACAGCGCTTCGTTCATCTGCAGGCGCTCGAACAGGTCGAAAGGCTTGATCGACGCCTGCAGCGTGGCGACCCCGTCGATGCCGGGGCCGCGCAGCTCGAAGCTGCGCCCGGCGGCGAGGCCGTCGATCTGGACGATCACCGTGGTCGAGCGGTCCGGATACTCGCTGGTGCCGAACGCGAAGGATTCGAACGAGGGCAAGGCGCCGCCGTCACTGATGAGCGCGAAGGAAGCGATCGACGAATCCTGCACGACCGGCGCGCCGGTGTGGAACTTGAGCCACTTCGTCACGTCCGAGCTTTCCGCCATCCGCGCATCGAGCCACAGCGGCGTGTCGTGATCGAACAGCGTCAGCGCGATCGCTGCGGTGCCGCGCATCATCGTATCAGGCGCGCCCGCCATCGGCACGATGCGCTGGACCGAGCCCGGCCGTGCCATGGCGTCCATGACCGAGCGAAAGGTCGATTGCGCCGACAGCACCTTGTCGGCGAAACCCGGCGGCAGCTCCGCAATCGTGGTCATGATCTCACCCCTCACCGCGCACCATGGTGTAGAAATCAACCTTCGTTGCGGCGGCCGCTGCCGCCGCCTGCTTGCGCCTGACCATAAGCTGCTCGCGCAATGGCGCGATAACGTCGCGCTCCACCGCGCCGCCGAAATCGCGGGACTGCACCAGCGCGTCGCACAGCGCGATCAGCCGCGCCTTCTCACCGTCGCGCCCGAGCGTGTAGCCGAACCCGACCTCGCCGCTCGCAAGCCGCACCGCGGCGCGCGACACCGTGGCTTCGCCGAGATTGAACGGCGCGCCGTCGCCGCCGACCCGGCCGCGCAGCATGACGAGGCCGTTCTCCGGCGTGCGCAGATCGTGGTGATCCGGGAGAGACAAGTTGCGGAGGCGAGCGGCGATCTCGCCCGCCTCCGCGTGCGCCAGCACCGCCATTGCGGCCTTGCGCTGGGCTTGCTGGTCGTTGTGCTGGGTCACCTGGTCCACCGAACCTTCTACAGAACTTGCCGCACCGAAGTTGTCTATGATAGTAGACAACTTCATACGGACGCGCCATGACTGTTTCGTGACAATGCTGTGATTTCTGGAGTAGGTTTCCCGCGACATGAGCATGCAGGACACAGCCTCCTCGGGCGTCGCGCTATGGCGCCTCGTGGCCGATGGCATCGAGCGCGGCATCGCCGACGGTCGCTTTGCGGCCGGCGACAAATTGCCGGGCGAGATGGAGATCGCCGAAACCTATCGCGTCAACCGCCACACCGTGCGGCGCGCGTTGGCAGCCCTCGCCGAGCGCGGCCTGGTGCGCGCCGAGCGCGGCAGTGGAACCTATGTCGAGGCGCAAAAGCTCGCGTATCCCTTGCGCTCGCGCACGCGCTTCTCCGAGATCGTCGGCGCCGATGGCCGCGAACCGCATGGCCGGCTGATCGAGACGACCGATGACGTTGCGACGCGCGAGCTCGCACGAGAGCTGGGATTGAAGACCGGCGCGCCGCTGGTGCGGATCGAGGCGATTCGCCTCGCCGACCGCACCCCGATCTGTGTTTCCACCACCTGGCTCTCGGCTGACCTGTTCCCGGATGCGGGCGCCGTGTTCGCGGCAACGCGCTCCATGACCAAGCTGCTGGAGCATTTCGGCGTCCGCGACTATCGCCGCGGCGCGACCCGAATCACCGCCGGCATCGTCGACGCGAGCGACGCCGCACGGCTCGACCTGGCGCTGGGGCGGCCGATCCTGGTGGTCGACGCCACCGACCACGATCTCACGGGCAAGCCGCTGATGACGAAGCACTCGCGCTTTGCGGCAGAGCGGGTGGAGTTTTTGGTAGAGAACGGGTGAGGTTTATCCTCCCCTTCTGGAGAGATTCGTAGGGTGGGCAAAGGCGCACTTGCGCCGTGCCCACCATCTATTCTGAGTCGCGGCAGAAGTGGTGGGCACGCTTCGCTTTGCCCACCCTATGAGACCTGCGATCAGGCCACCGCCCGCCGCCCAATGATCGCAAAGCGTAGCTTGCCCGAGATGAAATCGATCGCAGCGACCGCGACCAGGATCATCAGGATCAGGAACGACACTTTCTGCCACTCCAGCACGCGGATCTGCTCGGCGAGCTGAAGGCCGATGCCGCCGGCGCCGACGATGCCGATGATGGTGGCCGAGCGTGTGTTGGACTCGATGAAATAGAGCACCTGGCCGGCAATCACCGGCAGCACCTGCGGCATCAGGCCGAAGCGAATCTCGTGCAGGGCGCTGCCGCCGGAGGCGCGGATGCCTTCGACCTGTTTCTGATCGGCGCCCTCGATCGCTTCCGAGAACAGCTTGCCGAAGGCGCCGAAATCCGCCACCGCGATGGCGAGCACGCCGGCGAACGGGCCGAGCCCGACCACGTTGATCCATACCAGCGCCCAGATCAGTGTGTCGACGCCACGGATCGAATCCAGGAAGCGGCGGACGGGAAAGCGCAGGATGCTCGAGGGCACGATGTTGCGCGCAGCGAGCAAGCTCACCGGCAGCGCGAACACCGCCGCCAGCGTGGTGCCAAGCAGCGCGATCGAGAGCGTTTCGCCGAGCGCCTGCAGATAGATCGGCAGCGAGGCGCCGGGATCCGGTGGGATCATCATCAATGCGATCCAACCGAGTTGGCTGAGACCGGCAAAGAAGCGCGACGGCGAGAAGTCGAGATCAACGAGGCCGTAAATCAGGATCGCGAATGCCGCGGCGATCATCGCGGGCGTCGCCAGCCGGGCCGAGGCCGGCCGGTCGAACACATCGGGATAGCGCGCGCGAATCTGCGCGGTGTCCACCTCCTGCGGCTTCGTCACGTCCGCGCCTCCCTGCCGAACAGGTGTCCTCGCAGCCAGCCCGTGGCGATGTCGATGATGAAGACGGTGACGATGATCGTGAGCATGATGGCGCTGACGTCCGAATAGTAGAACTTGCGGATGGCGACGACGAGCTCCTGGCCGATGCCGCCGGCGCCGACGAAGCCCATTACGGAGGCCTCGCGGACGTTGATCTCGAAACGCAGCAGCGCGTAGCTGGCATAGCCGGCGGTGACCTGCGGCACGATGGCGAAGCGCATGCAGGCGAGCCAGCTCGCCCCGGTCGAGCGGATGCCCTCGACCGGCTTCATGTCGGCATTCTCGACGATCTCCGAGAATAATTTGCCGAGCGCGCCGGTGGAGTGGATCGCAATGGCCAGCACGCCCGCCACCGGCCCGAGCCCGAAGGCAATGACGAAGACCAGCGCGAACACGATCCCCGGAACGGTGCGGGCGAATTCGAGCAGACGCCGCACGACGAAGCGCAGCCAGGGCGCGGGCGAGGTGTTCTCGGCCGCGAGGAAATTGAGGGCGAAAGCGAAGGTCGCGCCGATCAGCGTGCCGACATAGGAGATCAGCAGCGTCTCAGCCAACATGTTCAGCCATTTGCGCCAGCCCCAGAACCACTCGCCGACATCGGTCCAGACCCGCTGGCCGCTCTCGAGCGTGAGGATGCGGTCGAAATAGCTGACGAAATTACCGAAATAGGTGAAAAGCGTGCGCAGATTCACCTCCGCGCCGATCGCGGCGAGCAACAGCGCCGCGGCAAAGATTGCGGTTCCCCACAGCAGGCGGAGCCGTCGCCGCGAAACCGCCTGGCGATAGGCAGCATTCAGCGCGGCGAGCTGCTGCTCGGGGAGGATCGAAACCGCTGTCGTCATGGGTGGAACAGGTCCCGTCAAAGAAAGAGCCGGGTCCTCGGGACCCGGCTCAGATGCATCGTCCCGAAGACTCAGGACGCCTTCTTCTTACGCAGTGCGTCGACGAACTTGATCAGCTCGATCGTGCCGTCCCAGTCCTTGGTGGTGGCGGGTTGAAAACCCTTCTTCTGGCCATCGGAGAGACGGTCGAACGCAGCCTTGTCCTTGGCCGGCGCGTCGAAGAACGCCTTGGCAATGGCGGCCTTGGCGTCTTCCGGCAGGTCGGAATTGTAGGCATAGGGGCCGTTGATGATCGGCGCCGACTTGTGGACGATGCGGAAATCGTCCTTCTTCATCGCCGAGCCGTCGGCATTCTTCAGCATGCCCTTGGTCAGCATCTGCGCCAGCGTCGAATCATTGTCGCTGGTCCACTGGTTGGCGGCAACTTCGACCGTGCCTTGCGCCAGCGCCAGCATGGCGTTCTCGTGGCTGCCGGTGAAGACGACCTTGCCGAAATAGGTGTCGGCATCGTGGATGCCCAGTTTGTCCAGCTCGAAGCGCGGCACGTTGTTGCCCGAGGTCGAGTTCGGATCCACGAGGCCGAGGTTCTTGCCCTTGAGGTCATCGATCTTCTTGTAGGGGCTGTTCGCCTTGACGAAGAACACGGAATAGTAGCCGGTCGAGCCGTCGGCGTTGATGTCGTTGGCGAAGGCCTCGGACTTGACGCCGGTCAGGCGGGCACGCGCGAACGCGGCCGAGCCGTAGCTCGCGATGTGGATATTGCCGGCGCGCTGGCCTTCGATCACCGCCGCATAGTCGTTGGCGATGCGCAGCGTAACCTTCACACCGAGTTCCTTCGACAGATAAGTCATGAACGGCGCCCAGCGCTCGGTGACGCCGGACGCGTTCTCGGCCGGGACCACCGCAAAGGTCAGCTCCGGATATTTGGCCTTCCAGTCGTTCGCCGAAGCAGAGGCCGTGAACGCGAGCACGGCGGCGCCGGCAAGGATTAATCTGCGAGTGATCATGATACCCTCTTCATCGTTTGGGGTCGGTTGACGCAAAAAAACTGGCAATTGAACAGGTGCGACGCGGCTCAGGCAGCCGCGGCGGTTCCGAGCGCCGGCACGCCCTCGGGCGCCGGGACGGGCAGGCCACCCACGACGTCGGCGGCTTCGAGATCGTAGAGCTCGCGTGCGACGTGATCGGTCAGCGCGGACGGGGCGCCGTCGAACACCACACGTCCGGCCGCCATGCCGATCAGGCGGTCGCAGTAGCTGCGGGCGAGATCGAGCGAATGCAGGTTGCAGAGCACGGTGATGCCGAAATGCTTGTTGATGCGCAAAAGCGCATCCATCACGATCTTGGTGTTGCGCGGATCGAGCGAGGCGATCGGCTCGTCGGCCAGAATAATATCGGGCTGCTGCACCAATGCGCGGGCGATCGCGACGCGCTGCTGCTGGCCGCCGGAGAGCTGGTCGGCGCGCTGGGCGGCGAGCGAGGCGATGTCGAACTGCTCCAGCGCCGACATCGCCAGCGCCTTGTCCTGCTCGGGCCAGGCCTGCGACAGCGAGCGCCAGGCGGGCATCGTCGCAAGACGCCCCATCAGGACGTTGGTGAGCACGTCGAGCCGGCCGACCAGGTTGAACTGCTGGAAGATCATCGCCGAGCGGGCGCGCCACTGCCGCAGCTCCCTGCCGCGCAGCGAGGTGACGTCGATGCCGTCGAACAGGATGCGCCCTTCGCTCGGCGTCACCAGCCGGTTGATGGACCGCAGCAATGTCGACTTGCCCGCGCCGGATCGCCCGATCACCCCGACGAAGCCGCCGGGGGAAACCTCAAACGAAGCATCGTCCACTGCGGCTTTCGCGCCGAAGCGACAGGTCAGGCCTTCAACCACCAGCATACAGGAGCTCCAGAGTAGCTGGAGCCAACCGCTAACGCTCGTGCTTAACACTTGTGTGACAGCGCTGCTGCAGTGAGGCGATCCTACGCACATCATCCCCTGTCATCTGTTTGTCATGACATCGTCATCCGGCCGCTCGAAGAGAGACGCCCGCCCTCGCACTTCGGATGCAACATGGCCGCCAAAGCTCTTTCGGTTCAGCCGACCGTCGATCCCTCGGCCAAGCTGCATGAGACCAGGCTCGGCGCCTACACCGAAGTCGGCGCGCGCACGATCCTGCAAGAAGTGGCGATGGGCGATTATTCCTATGTCGTGAACGATGCGCAGATCACCTACGCCACCATCGGAAAGTTCTGCTCGATCGCAGCGATGACCCGCATCAATCCCGGCAACCATCCGATGCATCGCGCCACTCAGGCGCATTTCACTTACCGATCCAGCGCCTATTTCGAGGGTGAGAGCGACGATCTCGAGTTCTTCGACTGGCGCCGCCAGCATCACGTTCATATCGGCCACGACGTCTGGATCGGCCATGGCGCGATCGTGCTGCCGGGCCGCAACATCGGCACCGGCGCGGTGATCGCCGCCGGCGCGATCGTCACCAAGGACGTGCCGGCCTACAGCATCGTCGCCGGCAATCCGGCCCGCATCGTGCGGCGGCGATTCTCGGAGGAGATCGCCGGACGGCTCGCAAGGCTTGCCTGGTGGGACTGGGGTCACGACAAGTTGCGCGAGGCCCTGCCCAATTTCCGCAAGCTCGGGATTGAAGATTTCCTCTCGGCATACGAAGCAAAAGCGAGCTCATTCGCCAATTCTCCTGCCAGCAAACGAAGCGCGGTCGCGTGACAGACATATTCATCGAAGGCGGCCGGGCCCTGATCGGCGCCGAGCTCGTCGAAACCTCCCTTCTCGTCTCCGGAACCGACATTGCAGAAGTCGATGCCTCTCGCGGCCGGGCGCGGCTGGCGCTGGATGCCCGTGACCTCTTGGTGCTGCCCGGCATCGTCGATCTGCATGGCGATGCCTTCGAGCGCCAGATGATGCCGCGCGCCGGCGTCGACTTTCCGATCGACGTCGCGCTCGCCGACAGCGACCGCCAGGCGATCAGCAACGGCATCACTACCGTGTTTCACGCCACGACCTGCTCGTGGGAGCCGGGCCTGCGCAGCGTCGGCAATGCGCGCGGCCTGATGGAGGCGATCGAGCGGCAGCGTCCGCAATTCGCTGCCGACACCCGCTTCCACCTGCGGCACGAGACCTACAATCTCGATGCCGAAGCGGAGATCGCACAGTGGCTCAGCGAGGGCCGCGTCGACCTGTTCGCCTTCAACGATCATATGGACGGCGTCGTTGCCGACATCTCCAACCCACGCAAGCGCAACCGCATGGTGGAGCGCACCGGTCTGTCGAGTGAAGAATTCGACCGGCTGGTCGAGCGCGTGGTCTCGCGCGCCGACGACGTGCCCGCCTCGGTGTCACGCCTGGCCGCCGCGGCCCGCGGGGCCGAGGTGCGGATGCTCTCGCACGACGATTCGAGCCCGGCGATGCGCCGGGACTTTCGCGAGCTCGGCGCCTTGATCGCGGAATTTCCGATCAACGAGGAGACGGCGCAGGCTGCGGCCAGCCACGGCGATGCCATCGTCTACGGCGCGCCGAACGTCGTGCGCGGCGGCAGCCACACCGGCTGGACCAGGGCCTCCGACATGATCGCAAAGGGGCTCTGCTCGGTGCTGGCATCTGACTATTACTATCCCGCGCAGCTGCTCGCCGCGTTCCGCCTGGCCGCCGATGGCGTGGTGCCGCTAGCTCAGGCGTGGGATCTGGTCTCCGCCGGCCCGGCGCGCGCAACCGGCCTCACCGATCGCGGCCTGCTCGCGGAGGGACGCCGCGCCGACATTCTCCTCGTCGACGACAGCGTGGAGCTGCGGCCGCGACTGATCGCGGTGATCTCAGGCGGCAGGCTCGTGCATCTCACCGACGCGACGCGGCTGCTCACCGCAATGGCGGCGCCGCGCGAGACTGTCGTCGCGGCGTAAATTGGTTATGCTGAGGCAAATGACAGGTTTCCCCCGCTACGCGATCTATTATGCCGCAGGCCGCGACAGCGCCCTCTCCCGCTTCGGCGCCGAGCTGCTCGGCTATGACGCCTACAGCGGCGGCGAGATCTCGTTTCCAGAGCAGGCGCTGCACGCCGCGCCGGACTGGCGCGAGGTCAGCGCCGATCCCCGCAAATACGGCTTTCACGCTACCCTGAAGGCGCCGATGGCGCTGGCGCATGGCAAGACCGAAGCCGAGCTGCTGGCCGCCTGCGAGGCGTTCGCGGGCAGGACACGGCCGATCCCGGCGATCCGACCGGTGGTCGATGCCATCAGCGGCTTCATTGCCGTCATTCCGGCCGAGCCGGTCGAGACTCTCCAACAGCTTGCCGCCGATTGCGTTCGCGAGTTCGACCCGTTTCGCGCCGCGCTGACGGCGGAAGATCGCGCCCGTCGCAAGCCGGAGAAGCTCAGCGAGCGGCAGCGCGACTATCTCGACCGCTGGGGCTACCCTTACGTGATGGAGGAATTCCGTTTCCACATGACCTTGACGGGTCGGCTGGATGCGGAACGGCGCGGGCCGATCCTTCAGATGCTGCGGGCAAGGTTTGCGGCGCTGGGCATCGAGACGCTCGCGGTCGATCGCATCGCGCTGTTCAAGCAGGAGGATGCCAAGGCGCGGTTTCGCATCATCGGCGAATGGGCTTTGGTGCGGTAGACCTCAGCGCGAGGCCGCAAGATTGAAAGCGAGCGCCACCGCGCCAACCAGAACGAGGCTGATCGCCCAGACTGCATCCAGGTTGAACCAGCTTCGCGAGACGAACCTCAATCCCAGATGGCGGTAGACCAGCCACGCCAGACATCCGCCGGCGCCGACCATGGCGGCAACGTGCACCAGCGACACCAATACCGCCATCCCGAGATTTGCCGTCATCAGCGCGCCCGCCGCCTGATGGCCGGCGTCGAGCTCGAAGGCCTGGCAGAGCCCGAGATAGATCGGCACGAGCATCAGGGCAGCGCCGTGAGCGATGGCGACGGCAAATGACCAGAGCACCAATTGCGTCGGCGGAATTCGTGCCAGCGCGCGCGGATGACGCCGGTCGATCAGCCGGTAGACGCCAAAGCCGATGACGAGAAGACTCGCACCGATCTGGATCGGACGCTGCCATTCGGCCAGTACGAGCAGGAAGGCGAACGGCAGCAGCACGAGAAGTGTTGCCAGGAGGTGCCCGGCCGCCAGAGCCCACAATGCGCGGAAGAGCGCGAGGGGGCTCTTGTCCATGAGCCCGGCCGAAACGGCGAGCGGCCATCCCATTCCCGGATTGACGCCGTGGTAGAGACCGCTCGCAACAAGTGCGAGCCACAGCCAGCCAAGGGCCGGGCTCGCCTGCGTCCCATCTAGACCGACGGGTAGCAAAATGAGTCCGTCGAACAATCGCCGCCCTCGAGTCTGATCTGGTGCGCACGATATCCGTCGGGGAAGCTCACGAAATAGTCCTTGTCGAGCTCGAGACCGCCGTTGCGGCCGACATTGGCCATGACTTCCACGCCCGGAACCCCGTCGGGATAGAACTGGTCGTCCCAGGTGGAATAGAGCGAATTGGTCCAGTACACGCGCCGGCCGTCGCGGCTGATCTCGACCATCTGCGGGCCCGCCGCAAAGGCCTTTCCGTTCGGATGGGGCGTGCGCCGCGCGATGCCGCCGATGTGGACTGAGCCCGCAAGCTTCGGCTTTCTGGGATCGCTGACGTCGTACTGGCGCATCTCACCCGTCCCCCAGCACGAGACATAGAGAAACCGATCGTCCATCGACAGGTCGATGTCCGTCACCAGCGGCGGCACGGCGCCAAATCCCTGCAGCAGCGGCGGCAGCTTCTCCTTGGGCGCGGGTTCGGGAGGAATCGTCGCCGTCTTCTCGGCATGGAATTTTCCATCCTCGCGCCACCAGGTCCAGATCGACGCTTCGAGGTTGGTGGTGTCGACCACGACACCGACGAAACCATACTCGCGAACCGGATCGTGCGCCGGCCGCACCTCCAGCGCCATCTGATGATTGGCGCCGAGGTCGATGGTCTGGACGTTGCGACGGGCGCGAAGGTCCCAGAAGTGGAGACGATGGCCATATTTATTCGCAAGCAGATCTTCCGGGACGATCCCGTTCTCGAACTGCGGCGGTAACGCCCATTCGCTCGTCACCATGTAATCGCGCGGCAGATTCCACCAGAAATCATAATGCAGCGTCTGCGGGCCACGGTCGATCTCCCATCGTCCAAGAACTTCGAACGTCTCGCAATCCATGATGAAGACGCCCGGAGGTCCGTTGGTGCCGTCCTTGCCGCCGCCGCCCAGCGTGCTGACGTAAATGCCGTCCGGCCCGCAATGGATCGTGTGCGGCCGCGAGTAGCCGGTCTTCTTGAAGACCTCCTCTGGCTCGATGATCTTGTGGATCTTGGCTTTCGTCGGATCGGGCTTGGTGTCGATGATGTAGATCCGCGACGAGCGGAGCCCGGGGATGATGAGATAGCGCCGCTCGATGAAGGCGTGTCCGGCGAGCGGCGACAGGGCGGAGGAGCAAGCATTCCAGCCGAAATGATGAAACTCATCACCCTTGTTGGGCATCGTTACCGTGTGGACGATCTGGCTATAGGTCGGCGAACCCGGCTTGACGTCGATGACCGCAAGAGCATCCGGCTTTGAGAAATCCGGACTGAGCAGCAAGGTGTAAGCAAAGTTCTCCGCAGGCGCTTCCATCGCAAGCTTGGGCGATGCGTGAAAGGTGGGATCCGGCCTCATCGTCATGGCACTGCCTCCCTATTCTGTCGGTTTGCACCAACCTGGCTCGGGATAGTGGCAAAAGAAGAGCTGTTGCGAGATGTCTTGGGATTCTCCGCAAGGCGCCGGTTGGCACGCGTACAATATGCCATCGCCGGGCTGCGCGAAACTGGCGGAATCGCGTTGATTCGTCGCCGTCTGCCGGCGAAGTGAGGTTAGAGGGCGGCCTCTCTTTCGATGTCGTCCCCGCCTAGTGCGCAATTGCGCACGGGGCGGGGACCCATAACCCCAGGGAGTGGTTGTGAAGCGAGCTGCCAACTCCGAGTCTTCGTCAAACTTCTCCCTGTGGTTATGGGTCCCGGATCTGCGCGCGCTTGGGGCGCGCTTGTCCGGGACGACACTGAATGTTTGGCTCCGCTACTTCCCCCACCGGAGCGCCAGTGCGTCGCGCTCCTTGGCGAGCTCCAGCAGCCCCGCGCGCGTCGCCGGATGCAGCGGCTGCAGCGGATGGCGCACCGCCTCCGACTTGATCACGCCGCCGGCCTGCATCATGACCTTGCAGGCGATCAGGCCGCATTGGCGGTTCTCGTAGTTGATCAGCGGCAGCCAGCGCTCGTAGGCGACCTTCGCCTTTTCGCGATCGCCCGCGAAATAGGGATCGATGATCTGGCGGATGCCGTCGGGATAGCCGCCGCCGGTCATGGCGCCGGTGGCGCCGGCGTCGAGATCGGCGAGCAGCGTGATCGCCTCCTCCCCGTCCCAGGGGCCCTCGATGTCCTTGCCGCCCGCCTCGATCAGGCTGCGGAGCTTCGAGGCCGCGCCCGGCACCTCGATCTTGAAATAGCGGATGTTGGAAAACTCGCGCGACAGCCGCGCGAGCAACTCGACCGACAGCGGCGTGCCGGCAACCGGCGCGTCCTGGATCATGATCGGGATGTTGATCGCGCCGGAGAGCACCTTGAAGAATTCGACGATGCCTTTCTCGGGGACGCGGAAGGTCGCGCCGTGATAGGGCGGCATCACCATCACCATGGCGGCGCCGGCCGCCTCCGCCTGCTTGCTGCGCGCGGCGCATACGGCCGAGCTGAAATGGGTGGTGGTGACGATCACGGGAACCCGGCCGGCCACATGGTCCAGCACCGCATGCATCACCGTGTCGCGCTCGGCATCGGTGAGCACGAACTGCTCGGAGAAATTGGCGAGGATGCAAATGCCGTGCGAGCCGGCATCGATCATGAAATCGATGCAGCGGCGCTGACCCTCGAGGTCGAGCTCGCCGCGCTCGTCGAAGATGGTGGGCGCGACCGGGAACACGCCGCGATAGGGGCGTTGGGCCTTGTGTGGGGTGACCGGCATCGAACTCTCCATCCCTGATGTGTCTTGCGTCTGCCGCCGCGCCCGTGGGAGCGAGGCGGCACAGATGTACCCGCAGTGCCGAGCTGCGGCAATGCCCGCGCGACGTCCGATGGAAAGAGTACGAAAATCAGGCGCTCTTCACGGCGCCCAGGAAACCCTCGACCGCGACGCGAAGACGATCGGCATCCGCCGACATCTTCTTGACGGACTCCGACAGCACCGTGCCGGCATTGCCGGTCTCCTGGTTGAGCCTGGCGACGCTGCCGATGGTATCGGTGACCTCGCGGGTGCCCTGGGCCGCCTGCTGGAAGTTGCGCGAGATCTCCGTCGTGGCCGCGCGCTGCTGTTCGACCGCGGCGGCAATCGCCGTCATCTTCTCGTCGATGCCGCCGATGGCGCCGCCGATCAACCGGATCGCGGCGACCGCCTGGCCGGTCGCGCCTTGGATCTCCTCGACCTGGCGCGAGATCTCTTCCGTCGCCGTCGCGGTCTGCGCCGCAAGGCTCTTGACCTCGCCTGCAACCACCGCGAAGCCGCGGCCGGCCTCGCCGGCGCGCGCGGCTTCGATGGTGGCGTTCAATGCCAGCAGATTGGTCTGGGCCGCGATCGCGTTGATCATCTTCACGACCTCGCCGATGCGGCTCGCCGTCTGATCGAGGATCTCGACCGTCGCATTGGTCTGCTCGGCCTGGGCCACGGCCTCGCGGGCCTCCCGCGCGCTCGACTGCACCTGCGCGGAGATCTCGCCCACGGATGCGGAGAGCTCCTCCGTCGCGGCGGCGATGGTTTCGAGATTGTTGGTGGCCTGCTCGGCTGCCGAGGAGACTGCCGCGGTCTGGCTGCTCGATTCCGAGACCAGCGAGCGCACGCCGCTTGCGGTGGCGTCGAGCTCCCGCGTCGAGGCCGCGACGCTCTGGATCACCGCCTCCACCGTATCGTCGAAGCTGCGGCAGGCGGCGTCGACGGTGCCGGAGCGGGCGAGCTGCAGCGCCTGCTGCGATTCGCGTTCCTTACCCAGCCGCTCCGCGGTCGCCGCGCTCTCGCGCAGGCTTTCGAGCGCAGCCGCCATGGTGCCGAACTCGTCGGGATGCCGCGATTGCGGCACCGGCGTCGCATAGTCGCGGACGCTGATGCGGGCGATGGCGTCGAGGATGGCGCGCACCGGGCGCATCAGCCGGTTGCGCACCACAAACACGCCCGCGACAGTCACGGCCAGTGCGAGCAGGAAGCCGAAGGATTGCACGATGAGATTGGTGAGGGCTTTCGCCTGAACCGCCTCCGCGTGCGCGATCGACAGGTCGAGCGCCTTGCTCGCGACCGCGACGATCGACGCGAACGGAGCCTGGCACAACGTGTTCCATTCCGCGGCGGGCATCGCGGGCCGGCCGCTGCCGTCGAAGCCCTTGGTGATCTCGCCGATCTGCTTGAGGGCGCCGTCAGTCTTGGCCCTCGCCTCCTTGGCCGTGTTGACGAGGTCGGCCGGCACGTCAGGCGCAGCCAGCAGCTCCTCCATGCCGGTCCAGCCGGCGGCGACGACGCCGTTCCATCCGGCCACGGTCTGCTTCTGGGCATCGTCGAGCGGCTTGCTGGCGTTGACGTTCGGCCGCAGGGTCGAGCACTGGATGCCGTAGCGGTCGCGCACCTGCCAGGCGAGGCGACGGGCCTGGATCATGCGGGCGATGTAAGGATCGTTCATCCAGGCGCGGTTCGACACCGCGGTGGACGCGAGATTGGCGGTCTCGATCACCTTGGTGACCGCATCGTACCAGGGCGCGGTCCGCTCCAGCTTGCGCTCGGCGCGCGGCAGCTTGGCCTCGTCGTAGAACAACTGGAATTTTGGCGCGGCCTCGCTCCAGCGCTGCTTCAGCGTGCTGGCGAGCTCGTCGCGGCGGGCGAATTCGACGGTGGAGAGCGCCGCGCTGATGGCGTCGAAGCCGGCCTGTTCCGCCTTCTCGGCAATGCCGAGCTTGGCGCGCGGGTCGTCCTCGACGAGCAGGGCGCTCTGGGCATCGCCACGATTGCTGCGCAGGGCAACCACGCCATGGAAGATCGACTTGTCGGCATTCGCGAGCCGCTCGGTCTCCAGACTGTCGCTATAGCGGCCGAAAGCCCCGACCATCTGGATGGCCGTGCTGGTCAGCGCGCCGGCCGCCAGCAGCGTCATCAGGACCAGGAGAAGCGTGCTTACCGATTTCTTAAAAATGGACATGGGTCAAGGGGCCTAACTCTCCGGAGAGGCCACCTTGCACCGCCACGTGCCAATGTTTCGTTAAGGTTTGAGTTGAATCGAAACGATCCAACCTGCACGCATTCGGAATACTATCCTATTCTGGTGAAATCCGGCGGGCGGCGCTCCGCAAACGCCGTAAACGCCTCGCGCGCTTCGGCGGTGCGCAGGCGCTGCGCGAACTGCTCGCCTTCGGCCTGCATCTGCGCGACCAGCGCCTCGCCGTTGCGCATCAGCCGCTTGGTCGCGATGAGAGCCCCGGCCGGCTGGCGGGCGAGACGCTGCGCCAGCGCAAGCGCTTCCGCATCCAGCTTGTCGAGCGGCACCACACGGTTGGCGAGGCCCCATTCCAGCGCCGACCTGGCCGGCACGGTTTCGCCGAGCGCGAACATCTCGTAGGCGCGGGCGTAGCCGATGCGCGCCGGCATCAACAGGCTGGAGGCGGCTTCAGGCACCAACGCGAGGCTGACGAACGGCGTCGATAATTGCGCGTTGTCGGCGAGCACGACGAGATCGCAATGCAGCAGCATCGTGGTGCCGACGCCGACGGCACGGCCCTGCACGGCCGCGACCAGCGGCCGGGTGCAGCGCGCCAGCGACTGGATGAAGCGCACCACGTTGCGGCTGCCTTCGGACTTGCCGGCCGCGACGGCCGCGAACTCGCCGACGTCGTTGCCGGCGGTGAACATGTCGCCCTCGCCGCGGATCAGGATCACGCGGGCGGATGGGTCGAACTCGGCGGATTCGATCGCGTCGGCAAGCTGGCCGTACATCGCATCCGTCAGCGCGTTCTTCTTGTCGGGGCGTGCCAACGTGAGGGTGAGAATTCCGCCGCTGTTCTCGATCCGGACCTGCTCGGTCATTGGTCTGCTCCGTTTTGTTCGTCTGAACGTCTTGGAAACTTGTCCTGAATGCTCGTCAGCCAGCGTGCGACGATGTCGATTTCCGCGGCCGTGAAACCTTCCGTCAGCGCCGCATTGACCTCCGCCGCGCTGGTCTTGGCCTGCGCCAGCGCGGTGCGCCCCTTCGGCGTCAGCCAGATGCGAAAGGCGCGGCCGTCCTCGCGATCGGCCCGCCGCTCGACCAGCTTCGCAGCCACCGTCCGGTCGACGAGACCGGAAATGCCGGCCGGTCCCATGTCGAGCGCCGCCCCAGCCTCGCCCATCAGCGCGCCATCCTGCTTGCCGAGAATGAACAGCAACCCCGCCTGCGCCGGCGTCACCGCGCTCTCGGGCCGCGCCGCCATCCAGCGCTGCAGCCGGCGCTGGGCGACACTCAGCAGGTAGATCAGCCGATGGTGCCGCGCGTCGTCCGTTTTATTTCGCATGCGAAATAGATAATCGAGCGCAAGCGCGTTGTCAAACGGCCCTCCTCGTTATGGCGCGCAGGTAAAGCTCGCCGCTTCCGTCACCGGGCCGCTCTTGTAGTGCGGCCAGGCCGGCCAGCGGCACAGCGGCAGCGCGCGCGTCGCTGCAAACGAGGGCGCCTCGACCTTCTGCTCCCTGACCTCTAAGTCGCCGGGCGCTTTGCCGTGCTCGACCCAGTCGACCAGCACGCTCAGCATGTCGACATTGGCGGGCGCGCCGGAGCCGACATGGTCGACGCCGGGCGCGGTGTAGAGGCGCGCGAACTCCGCGGTCTCGGCCTTGCCCATCTTGCGCTCGACGCTCTCGAAATAACGGATGCCGGCATAGGGGCTCTGGGCGTAGTCGGCCATGTGCTCGAGCACGATCAGGCGGCCGCCCCGCGCCCGGAACCGGCTGAGATCGGGATCGGTGGAATCCATCAGGTTGGACACTTCGAGCAGCCTCGCCTTGTGGTCCTCCACCTTGTAGGTGGTGACGTCGAGCTTCGGATCGCGCGCGAAGACATATTGGATGCCGCCGGCGCCGTAGATCCAGGCGATGCCGTTGTTCGGCGCGGGCGGCTGCGCCGGCGGCGCGGTGCCGAGCCACCAGGAGACCCAGCCGCCGGTCGGCCCGACCGCGGGGATGTCCTCGCCGGAGACGCCCCAGCCCGGATAATCGTCGAGACCATTGGCGAGCGCGAAGGGGAATTTGTAGGTGGCGTGCAGCGTGTTCACCGCCTTGATCTGTGCATCGGTGAGACACTGGTCGCCGCTCTGCCCGGCCGCGCAGCGCAGCGTCTCGACCTTGAACGCCGCCTTGCAGCCGACGGGATCCTGCACCAGCGCATCGTCGGAGCCGTCGGCCTTGTCGCAAGCCGCGCGCACGGCCTCGCCCACGAGCTTGACCTGCGCCGGGTTGATCCAGCCCTCGCTCATGGTGACGAGACCCGAACGCGTGCCGGCATGCTGCAGCCCGACCCAGTTGATCACGGGCACGCGGGCGAAGATGCCGTCGAAATCGTCGGGATAGCGCTGCGCCATGGTGAGGCCTTCGCGGCCACCCTCTGACGAGCCCATGAAGTACAGCTTCTCCGGCTTCCTGCCGTAGGCACGCTGCATCAGCCCGACCGCGGCGTCGCGCACCTTCTTGTAGGCGCGATGGGCGAAATTCTCGAACGCCTCGTCATTCAGCGCAAACACCTGCGGCGGCTCGCCCTGCTTGGTCTCGTGGCCGGAGTCGGTGCCGTAGGTGACGAAGCCGCGCGCCAGCGGCGAGGGCCTGTCGAAGGGATAGGCCGGCGGCAGGGCAAGGCCCGTGATCAGCACACCGTTGAAGCCGCCGCCGCCATATTGCAGCGAGCGCCCGTTCCATTCGACGGGAAGGTTGACCTGGAATTTGATCGGTGGCGCCTTGGGATCGGTGGGATCGATATGGCCGTGCACCTTGCAGAAGCGCGGATTGGCCGGCGTGATGCGTGCTGACGGCGTCGGCCCGCGCTCGGCCACGGCCAATTGCGACGGCGCCTGCAGGGTCGCGGAATCGATCTTCACGGCGTCAGCGCCGCCGAGGAGTCCCTTGCAGACGGTCTCCGCGTCTTCCGTCAATGTCGCGGCGCACGCGGCGTTCGCGCTCAACGCAGCTGCGGTCCCCACGAGCCATGCGCATAGCCTCGCCCTCGTCAGCGTCATCGTTTCCACCCAGCTTTTGTTAGTTCGATCTGTCCGGAGATCGCATTGAATGCGACCTCCCGATCGCCGTCAACAACGCAGGTTTGTCGTCTTGACGCGTTTTCTAGATGCGAACCGGTATCCCCTTCGCTCGAGAACGCTTCAGTGCTCGAACACCAGCCGCGCGCCGACCGTTCCCTCGAGGCCGCGGATCTGCTGCAGCAGCTCGCCGGAATCCTGACCACCGAGATCGGCGTCGAGCACGACGTAGCCGAGGTCGCCGGCGGTCTCCAGATATTGGGCGGCGATGTTGATGTCGCGCTGGAGGAAGACCTCGTTCAGCCGCCGCAACATGCCCGGCACGTTGCGATGGACATGGCTGAATCGTGCGCCGGAGGGACGAAGATGCAGCTGCACCTCCGGGAAGTTGACCGCGCCCATGGTCGAGCCGGTAATGAAATAGTCGACCAGTTTTCGCGCGACTTCCCCACCGATGCGCTCCTGCGCCTCCTCAGTCGAGCCGCCGATATGGGGGGTGAGGATGACGTTCTCGATGCCCTGAATGGGACTATTGAAACGATCGGCATTCGACGAAGGCTCGACGGGAAAGACGTCGACGGCCGCACCGGCGAGATGACCGTCGCGCAAGGCGCGCGCCAGCGCATCGAGATCGACCACGGTGCCGCGGCTGTTGTTGATCAGAAACGAGCCCGGCTTCATCGCCCGCAGCTCCCTCTCGCCGATCATGCCCGCAGTCTCCGGCGTCTCCGGCACGTGCAGGCTGACGACGTCGCTCTGCGCCAGCAGATCTTCCAGCTTCTCGACCGGCTCGGTGTTGCCGTGGCGAAGCTTGTCGGTGCGGTCGAAATAGATCACGCGCATGCCCATGGCTTCGGCCAAGGTGGAAAGCTGCGAGCCGATATTGCCGTAGCCGACGATGCCAAGCGTGCGGCCGCGCACCTCGCGGCTGCCGGTCGCCGACTTGTCCCAGCCCCCGCCATGGGCCGACACCGAGCGCGGAAAGATCCGGCGCAGCAGCATCACGATCTCGCCGATCACGAGCTCGGCGACGCTGCGCGTGTTGGAGAACGGAGCGTTGAAGACGGGAATACCGCGCTTGCGCGCCGCCGAAAGATCGACTTGGTTGGTGCCGACGCTGAAGCAGCCGACCGCGAGAAGCTGGCCGGCCGCCGCCAGAACCTCATCCGTGATCTGCGTGCGCGAACGGATGCCGAGCAGCGACACGCCCTCGAGCGCGTGCCGCAGATCCGCGCCGTCCAGCGCCTTGGTCAGCCGTTCGACATTGGTGAAGCCGGCGCTCGCGAACAGGTCGACAGCGCTATCATTCACGCCTTCGAGCAGCAGCGCCTTTGCGCTTCGCTCAGGGCTTTGGCCTGGGGCGGACATGGCATCTCCTAAAAATGGCGGCTTTGCCGCAGCTCATAGACCGCGGGCGACACGCAGCACAATAGGGAACGGATACGGGGAGAAGACGGCCGGAGCCGAGGATGCGCTTGGCATCCCAGAGCTCGGTCAAATCACATAGAACCCGTGCGTGCCGTCACGGCGGAGCTGCTCGACGAGGCCGTATTCCCAATCGAGATAGGCCTGCATCGCAGCTTCGGCCACATCGGTGCCTTCATAGGGCCGCCGGTAGCGGTGTGCCGGATCCGGCTTCGGCAAGACGTGCGGCGGGCCGACATCGAGCGCGCCGTCATAGCCGCCCTCGAGCACATAGACTTCCCAGCCCATCTGCGCCAGCCAGGATGCCGTCATGTCGGCGCGCACGCTTTTGTCGTCGGTCAGGACGATGCGCGCGCCGCGCACGGGCGCGGCCATGTCCGTTTCCTGCACGAGCTGGCCGCCAGGATAATGGCGGAAGCCGGGGAGATGCCCTGCTGCATAGTCCTCGGCATCGCGCACGTCGAAGCGATACAGCGTGCGATCGGTCTCTGCGACCAGCGCAGCCATCTCGTTCGGTCCGATATGGCGGACACCGGCGCGATAGGCGACATCGCGGGCATTGGCCAGACCGCCCTCGAACGGGCCGATCCCGCCGCGCCTGTCGGCGCCGTGATCGAGCCCGTGGCGCGCCAGCGTCCAGCCGATGGTGCCGTTGCGCAGCGCCCGCACCTTGTTGGGCACGCCGGCATTGATCAGCGATTGCGTGCCGATGATGGAGCGGGTGCGGCCGGCGCAATTGACGATGATCGTCGTTTCAGGATCGGGCGCGGCCCGGCCTGCCCGCAGCACCAGCTCCGCGCCGGGCACGCTGACCGAGCCCGGGATGTTCATGGTCGCGTATTCGTCGAAGCGGCGGACGTCGAGGATGGCGATGTTGGCCTTGTCGGCGATCAGCTTCGCCACCTCATCGGCACTCAGCGAGGGCGTGTGGCGACGCGACTCGACCAGCTCGCCGAAAGCCTTGGAATAGGAATTGACGTCCTCGAAAACCTCGAAGCCCGCATCGCGCCACGCCTTCAGCCCGCCCTCGAGTGCGCTGACATTGCTGTAGCCGAGTGCAGCCAGACGCTCGGCGCCGGTCGCAACCAGCCCCTCGCCGTCATCATAAAGCACAATCGCCACGTCCTTACGCGGCAGCCGCACCTCGGCCTCCACTGCGATCCGGTCCGCGGCCATGTTGGCCGCGAACAGCGGATGGCCGATGGCAAAGGCAGCCTCGTATCGGAGATCGAGCAGCGCGATTTCTTCGCGCAGGAGCAGCGCGCGGCGGATATCGGCGGGGGTGACGATCGGAAGCTTCATGGCGAAAACCTGACAAGGACGTGCCACGGGCTTTTGAACGATTGTCGAGGTGTTGGCTAGCCTCTTCGGCTGCAACTCACTCGCCCGGAACGAGCCGCCCAAGCGGCGCCTGCGCCGGGCGCCGCAGCTTGCGGCGCGACAGATAGAGCAAAATGCCGGTGACCGAGAACAGCGGCATCAGGGCCGCGGCAATCATGAAGGCGAGCTTGCCGGGCCAGCCCAGGACCGCGCCGCGATGGATATCGAGCATGTTGGCGATGATCTTCTCGCCGAACGTCTTGTCGGCGTAACGTTCGGCGGAGGCGACCTGACCGGTGACGGCATCGATCCGGAATTCATCGCGCGTGGTGTCCAGCGTCGAATCCTTCCCCCACGACCGGATCCGTATCGCCGTGCCAGGCTCCGGCGGCAGCGTCAGCAGAGCCCTGGCAAAGCGGTCGCCCTCCTCACGCCGGAACGTCGTCCATGCCAGGTCGAACCCGATCGGCTGAGCCGACTCGGAACGAGCCGCCGCACGCGGCGCCTTCGCGGACATTCTTGGCTGCATCTTCGCGGCAGAGACTTCTGGACGCGACAGCAGCCAGACGACGCCGTCCTTGTACCAGTCGAACGAGTACCACAGGCCCGTGAGCGTCATCACCAGATAGACCGGAAGAACCCAGGTGCCGATCACCGCATGCAGCGAGCGATGCAGCCCGCGTCCGCTGAGACCGAGATTGGGTTTGAGCCACATCTTCACGCTGCGCACGCGGCGGGGCCAGCGCAGCACGAGGCCCGAGACCAGCATGACGATCAGGCCGAGCGCGGCCACACCGGTGATCTGGCGTCCCCAGCCCTTGGCATCGCCAGGGATCAGCAACCAGCGATGCAGCTTCCGAACCGTCGCGAAGAACGCCTCGCCACGCGGCGCACCCAGCACGCGCGCATCATAGGGGTCGACATAGAGCGAATTCGGCCGCTCGCCCTGCTCGTCGCGCGCGAAGCGGACCCGCACGGCCGCAGTCGGATCGCTCGACAACATGACGGCCGAGACCTGACCGAAATTTTGCCCCGCCCCCAGCCGCGCGACCAGCTCGTCCGGCATCAGCGCCGGCATCTCGCGCGGCACGACGTGCAAGATGCCGGCGTTGAGATGATCGACGATCTCGTCCTCGAAACTCATGATCGCGCCGGTCAGCGCGATCAAGGCTAGCAGCAGCGCGAGCACCAGGCCTGCGATGGAATGGACCTGGAGCAGGACAGTTTTGATCATGTGCCCGGGCCGCGCGGCCATGGCTAGAACTTCACCGTCGCCGAGAGAGACACCCGGCGCGCGTCGCCGATAGCGACGTTTAAATTATTCACGGCTGAGGGATAGTAGACCGTGTCGAACAGGTTCTTGACGTTCACCTGGTACACCACCGGAAACTGCTCGTGTTTCGTCTCGTAAGTCGCAAAGAGGTCTGCGACGACATAGGACGGCAGGAAGAAGCTGTTGATCGAATCGCCGGGACGGTCGCCGACATAGCGCGCGCCGCCGCCGAGACGGAGCTGGCCGGGCAAGGCGGTGCTGAAGTCGTAGACCAGATAGAGCGAAGCGGTGTTCAAGGCGACGTTTTGCAGCTTCTTGCCGAGCAACGTCAGATCCTCGGAGGCCGTCACGCGGGCGTCAGTATAGCCATAGCTCCCAATCAATGCCCAACCGTCGATGAGCCTGCCGGTGACGTCGATTTCGAGGCCGCGCGAATGAGCGCGGCCGACGGTGTGAAGCTCCACCACGCCCGCGCTGTTCGTCTTCGTCGTTTGCACATTCTTCTTGTCGAGGTCGTAGAATGCGACGGTCCCGGAGATGCGCTGGTTGATGTCGAACTTCACGCCGGTCTCGTACGACACACCCTCCTCGGGCGCGACCCTGGAGTCGATCACCACGCCGATCGGCGCAATCGTCGAGTTCGGCTTCAGCGATTCGGTGTAGCTCGCATAAAGCGAGATCTGGTCGGTCAGCTTGAAAATCGCGCCGCCAAGCGGGAGCACCTTGTCTTGCGACACGTTTGTGTTGGTGTTGAACGGCTTTCCGCGTCCGGCGATCTGATCGTAGTCCATATAGCGCACACCACCGACCAGTGCGAACCGCTCGGTCAGATGCAGCGTGTCCTGGAAGAACAGCGACCACTGGCCAAGCTTGTCGGTCTGGGCGCTGTCGGGGTTCGACACCCTGGTTCCAGGCCCGATCAGCCCATAGACAGGATCGTAGACGTTGAAGGCGGGAGTTGTCTGCCGGATCAAGACGTCGCGGTAGATCGTGCGATACTGACCGTCGCCGCCGAATAGCACCTCGTTGCGCATGTCGCCGAGCCAGAAGCCGCCCGAGACATAGGATGTCCCATAGCTGACATTGCTCAGCGAGCTTCCCGTGCCGTCATTGCTGCGCGTCTCGACGCCGGTCGTGAAATTGATGCCGGTGATGCGGAGCTGGTTGGCGCTGAAGGTTTCGGTGTTGTAGCTGTAGCCTGCGTAGAGCTTCCAATCCTGGTTGAAACGGTGCTCGACCGAAGCCTGGATCAGATCGGACGTGCCCCAGGTGTTGTTGAAAGACTCATCCAGTCGGCGCGTAGCGGGCACGGCCAGCGGCGCCTTCGTCACCGGATTGAACGCGGTGCCGCGGTCGAACGGATAGATGAACTCGCGGTGCTCGTAGTTCAGCTGCACCGTGGTGTCCTGGCCGTACCACGCGAGCGAGGGCGCAACCAGCATCTCGCGGTGACGACCGAAATTCCGCCAATAATCCTCGCTGACGCCGTAGCCGATGAAACGATAGGCGAGCCCCTGGTCGCCGATCGGACCGGTGACGTCGAGCAGGCCGTCGGCACCGGTCTTGGAGGCACTGAAGGCCGAGCCGAGCAGCGTGACCGAGCCGTGCTGATAGAGCTCGGGCCGCTTGCTGATGGTGTTGACGATGCCGCCGGGATCCATGATGCCGTAGAGCAGCGAGGCCGGGCCTTTCAGCACCTCGACGCTTTCGACCGCAGGATTGAGACTGCGGCCCTGCACCAGCGGCATGCCGTTGCGCATGATCGATCCGTCGCGGTTGTCGCCGAAGCCACGGCGGATCACCGCGTCCTGGCTGCCGGCGAGCGTGTTGGTCTGGGTGACGCCGGAGACGTTGCTCAGCGCGTCGTCGATGTTGCGCGGGAGCTGGTCTTTCAGCACCTGCGCGGGCACAACGTTGACGGCCTGCGAGGTGTCGAGCGGCGAGGCGCCGCTGCGTAGCGTAGTCGCACTCGGCATCGCGCGGTAGCCGAGCTTGGCGGCTTGCTGTGCGGCGGCTTCGGCAGCGGCGCGCTCCGACAGCGTCGGCGCCGCGGGTGCGGGATTGCGGCTGGGCTGGCGGCGCGCCGCCGTTTGCGTGCGGCGTGACGACTGCTCCGATGCACGTGCCGGCTTCGGTCGTGGCACCGGCGCCTCCACCGTCACCGGCGGCAGAGCCGATTGCGCCTGTGCGCTCGTCGTGATGGAGGGATATTCGATGAGCAGCACCGCTGCTCCCATGAGAAGACCTGCACGGCTCTTGCCGGCACGAGTTCGATGGCCGTTGTCACGTTGGCCATCCACGAAGGCACGCACTTTCATTCCACTTCAAGTCAGGAGCATTGAAGTGTGCGCCTGTAACAGCCGCCGCGATCAAGGAGAACCGTAGCCGAGCTTGAATCGCTCTAGTGTTGAATTGTTCTAAGAGGAGGCGGATGCTGGACAGCAATCATGAATTGCCGGTACACCGCGCATGACACGCTGCACGCGAAATCGCGAGAGCGTGGCCCGATATTTCACGATCACGCGATGGCGGGAGCGATCAACTCGTCGAGCTTCCGCTTGAACGCACTGCCGTCCGACAAAGCGCGGAGCGGCGGACGCACGCGCAGCCAACCTGCATCGCCGGTCTGCGCCGCGAGGATCGCCTTCAGCGTTGCGACCAGGGAGGGCGTCTTCAGCACGACGTCGACCGCCGCCTGCATGCGCGCTTCGACGTCCTTGCCGTCGAGCATGCCCTTGACCAGCTCGGGCACGACGTTGGCCATGCCGCAGATGGTGCCGGCGCCGCCCGCGGCAATCGCGCGAGTGATATCGGCTTCGTTGCCGACGGTGATGGCGAGCTCGGGCGCGGCGGCACGGAATGCCTTGAACTGCTTGAAGTCGCCGCTGGAGTCCTTCAGGCCGGCAACCACTTGGCCGTAGCGCTTGCGCAGGCTTGCGGCGACTGTCGTCGGGATCGCAACGCCCGAGACTTGCGGAATGTGGTAGAGCGAGGCGCGCAGACGATCGTCGGCAACACCGTCGATGACGGCGGCAAAGGCATCCTCGATGCCTTCAGGCGTGACACTCCGATCGAAATAGGGCGGCAGCAGCAACACGTGGCGCAGGCCGAGGCCGAGCACGGCGCGCGTCAGCGCAATGCTGTCCGTGATGGCAGGAAAGCCGCCGCCGATTCCGATGCGCTCCGCCGCGATCCCGGCCCTGAGCATCGCCTCGATCGTCGCGATCCGTTCGGCGGCGTTGAATGAGGTCCCCTCGCCGGTGGTGCCGAACAGCACGACGCCGTCGACGCCCTTGCCGAAGAGGTGCTTGGCGTGAGAGGCGAGCTTGGCGGCGTCCACACTGCCGTCCGTCGCCAGCGGCGTCGCCGACGCCACCCAGAACCCGCGAATCGCCTCGGTCATCACACCACCCTTTGCTGCCGCCCCCGGCTAAGCCGCTGATCTTCAAAGATCTTCCGGACTTGTCGAGGCCTTGTTTTCACTTTACTTTCGCCCTTGTACCTTACATACAACGTTGATGCAAATTCTCCGCGCCATGTGCGCGGCCAGATCTTGAGGAGGTCTCGCATGGACATGGTGACCCCCACCGGACGCCCCGACCAATTGCTCGGCGTGTTGCGCGACAGGCTCGGCGCGGCGGCGGTGCTTGTTGGCACAGATGTGCCGGCGCGCAATTGCAACGACTGGAGCGCGAGCCTGCCGCAGACGCCGCGCGCGGTGATCCGCCCCGTCGATGCGCAGGGCGTTGCCGACGCGATTGCGACCTGCCGGCAGGCGCATTTGCCGTTCGTGCCGCAGGGCGGACTGACCGGACTGTGCCGCGGCGCTTCGCCGGAAGCTGGCTGGGTCGCAATCTCGCTGGAGCGCATGACCGGCATCGAGGAGATCGATCGCGCCTCGATGACGATGACGGTGAAAGCCGGCACGCCGCTGGAGACGATCCAGAAGGCGGCCGACGAAGCCGGCTTCTTCTTTCCGCTCGATCTCGGCTCGCGCGGCTCCTGCGCGATCGGCGGCAATCTCTCGACCAACGCCGGCGGCAACCGCGTGATCCGTTACGGCATGACGCGCGAGCTGGTGCTTGGTCTCGAAGTGGTGCTGCCGGACGGCACCATCATCACCAGCCTCAACAAGCTGATGAAGAACAATGCAGGCTATGACCTGAAGCATCTGTTCATCGGCTCGGAAGGCACCCTCGGCATCATCACCCGCGTGGTGCTAAAACTGTTCCCGAAGCCGCGCTCGACCATGGCCGCGCTGTGCGCGCTGAAGGATTATGCCGCGGTGATCGCGCTGCTCGACGCCGCGCGCTCAGGGCTCGGCCCGCTGCTGTCCGCCTTCGAAGTGATGTGGCCGGATTATTGGGACGTGATCACGAATCGCGCCGGCGTGAAGCCGCCGGTCGCCCCAGGCCACGGTCTCTACGTGCTGGCGGAAGCGCAGGGCACCGACGAGAGCGTGGATGCGCCGCGCTTCCAGAGCTGGCTCGAGGAGCTGATGGAGCGCGGGCTGCTGGCGGATGCCGCGGTGGCGCAATCGCTGGCGCAGACGCAGAGCTTCTGGCGCGTGCGCGACATCTGCGCCGAGTTCGGCCAGGTGCTGGGGCCGCACATCTCCTACGACATCGGCCTTGCGGTGGCACGGATGGACGAGTTCGTCACACGCTGCAAGGCCGCGCTCGCTGCAGGCATCAAGGGTTGCGAGAGTGTCTATTACGGCCATATCGGCGACGGCAATCTGCATCTCGTCGCCTGGGTCACCGGCCTTTCCGTCGCGCAGCAGCCGAAGGAGGAGATGGACGCGATCATCTACGGTCTGGTCCGCGAGCTCGGCGGCAGCGTCTCCGCCGAGCACGGCATCGGCACCTTGAAGAAGCAATGGCTGGGCCATGCGAGGGGCGAGGCCGAGATCGCGCTGATGCGCACGCTCAAGGCGGCGCTCGACCCCGATCACCTGCTCAATCCCGGCAAGGTGATCTGAACGCACCATGCGATCGCTCAAGCTCGATACGCCGAAATCGCTGTCGCAGCGGGTGATGCTGCGGCTGCGCCAGGCCATCATCGACGGCGAGTTCGCGTTAGGCGCTGCCATCTCCGAGGAGATGGTGGCCAACTCCTTCGGCGTCAGCCGCACGCCGGTGCGCGAAGCCATGGGCCAGCTGCAGGCGCAGGGACTCGTGGTGATCCGACCCCAGGTCGGCAGCTTCGTCTTCACGCCGAGTGCGGACGACATCCATGCGCTCTGCACCTTCCGCATTGCGCTCGAGCCCAAGGCCGCCGAGCTCGCCTTCGGCAATGACCGCGACGGCGCGATTGCGTCCATGGGCGCCGCGATCGCGGCGATGGAGCCGGCCGTCGCGGCAAAGGACAACATCGCCTATGGCCGCGCCGACACCGCTTTTCACGAGGCGCTGTTCGCCCATTGCGGCAACCGCTATCTCGCCGAATCCTATCAGCTCGTCTCCGGCCGCGTCGCCGCGCTCCGCACCAATCTGACCTCGCCGATCGACGTGCGCACCCGCACTTCCTTCGACGAGCACCGCAAGCTGCTCGATCTGTTCGCGCGCGGCGAGTTCGCCGGCTTCGAAGGCCTGATGACGACGCACATCACGAATTCGGGAATGGTCTATGCCACGGCGCTGAAGGTGGATTGAGCGCGTCTACCGCTTCTCCTTCGATCCCGGCCTGTCCAGAAAATCCAGAGCGGTGTTGATCTGCTCGAGCTGGTGCTCGATTCGGTCGCGATCCTCCACCGATGGCGCCGTTTCGAGCTGTTCGACCAGCTTCTGCTTCCGCATCAGCAAGTTCTCTATGACCGTACCCACGATTCCCCCATCGCCAGAGGCGACGTCACGAGCGCCGAAACGATGGAGGCGCGCGCAACCCGGGCCCGCGTCGAACCCTTCATCTGAATGTTGCTGGGAGCGATTGGTTCCTCCGGCGCCGTGCCGGATCGCACTACTTCTTGGTGATATTCCAGTAGACCGGGACCGCCCCCTTTACGAGGCCGTCAACGTTGCTGCGTACCGCCCGCACTAGATAGAGCTGTGCAGCAGGCCAATACGGCACATAGTCGACGGCGCGGAGCTGGAGGTCGGCTGCGATCTTCTTTTTCTGCTCGGGATCTGTCGCCAACGCGAATTCGTTGCGCAGCTTTTCGATCTGCTCGTCGCAAGGCCAGCCGAACCAGGCCTTGTCGCAGTTTGCGCGCAGCCCCAGGTGGCCGACCGGCTCGAACATGTCGGCGCCCGTCGGTCCCGACATGAACAGCGACCAGCCGCCCTTGTCGACGGTTTCCTTGGACGCGCGGCGTCCGACCAGCGTGCCCCAGTCCATCGCCTGCGGCTCGACCTTGAGGCCGATCTGGCGCATCATCTGCTCGGCGACGAGGCTGAACGTATTCGTCGGTCCGCTCTCGGTCGCGTGCAGCACCACGACCGGCGTACCATCATAACCGCTGTCGGCGATCAGCTTCTTAGCCTTTTCGATATCGGGCTTGGTCCAGCCGGCAGCCGTGAAATAGGGCGACGAGCACATGTAGAAGCTCGGGCAGCTCTTGTAGAGCTTGGGGTCGCTGACATAGGCTCGCGCGAACTTGTCCTGGTCGATCATGTAGCTGATCGCCTGCCGGACCTTTGGATTGTTGAACGGCGGGACCGAAATGTTCATGCGGAACACCATCTGCATGCCGAGCGTGTCCTGCGGCATCGTCTTGATGTCGGGATTGCCGGCAAGCGTCGGCAGGAAGTCCGGCGGCACCTCCTCGAAAATGTCGATCTCGCCGGCCTGGAGTGCATTGAGCGCGGTCTGCGCATCCGGGATGTAATGCCATTCGACCCGGTCGACCTTGGCGAGCTTACCGCCGGCAAGCCCGCTCGCCGGCTCCGCGCGCGACTTGTAGGACGGGCTCTTGACGTAAACGACCTTGGAGCCCGGAACCCACTCGTCCTTCTTCATGATGAAGGGACCCGAGCCGGTCGCATCCGTGATGGCGGTATCCGCCGGCGTCGCAGCGATCCCCTTCGGCATGATGAAGGGCACGTTGGAGCTCGGCTTGGAGAGCGCCTCGATCACCAGCCCCCACGGGCGCTTGAGCTTCAGTTCGAAGGATTTTTCGTCCCTGACCGTCAGGCTGTCGCTGACGGAGGCAAGCTGTTGGCCAAGGCCATCGCGCTGCCACCAGCGCTTCAGCGATACGACCGCATCCTCCGCGGTGACCGGCTGGCCGTTGCTGAAGGTCAGGCCGCCGCGCAGCGTGAAGGTGTAGGTGAGTTGATCGCTGCCGATCGCAAAGGACTCCAGCATCTGCGGCTGCGCGACGAGCTTCTCATCCAGCGAGAACAGCGTGTCGTACACCATATAGCCGTGGTTACGAACCATATAGTCGGACGTGATCACGGGATCGATCTGCTTGAGATCGCCGAAGGGGCGGATCTTGAGCACCGTCTCCGCAACGGCAGGCGATATTGCACCCAGCCAGCCTGCCGCCATCATGACCGCAAATATTCCGTTCGGCGATCTCATTTGATACTCCTCCCGTTTTCTGTTTCTAGGCAACTGCGTCGGGGGCTACTGCCCGGCCCGGACCCGGCGCGTCGAAGCGTGGCAGCGATCCTGCGTGATGACAGGCGACGGCATGGCCGGGCGTGACTTCAGTCATCGCCGGCGCCGCTTGCGCGCAAATGTCCGTCGCGAACGGACAGCGCGTGCGAAAGCGGCATCCGGACGGCAGCGAAGCGGCGCTCGGCACCTCGCCTTCGAGAGCCGCGCGGCGGCGCCGGTTGCGCGGGTGGACCGCAGGGACGGAATCGATCAACGCCCGCGTATACGGATGCACCGGTGCAGCGAACACGGCTTTCGCCGGCCCCTGCTCGACGATGGCGCCGAGATACATCACCGCCACGTCGTCCGCGAGATAGCGCACCACGGCGAGATCATGCGAGATGAACAGATAGGAGATCCCGATCTCGCGCTGGACATCCTTCAGGAGATTCAGGATCTGGGAGCGGATCGACACGTCCAGCGCCGCGACCGCCTCGTCCGCGACGATCAGCGCGGGATCCGCGGCGAGCGCCCGCGCGATGCCGAGGCGCTGCCGCTGTCCGCCCGACAGATGATGCGGCAGACGTGCGCGAAAATGTTGGGGCAGGCCGACCTGGTCGAACAGACGCGCGACCTTCCGCCGTCGCGACACCACATCGCCGATGCCGAAATTCTGCAAGGGCTCTTCGACGATCTCCGCCGCGGTCATGCGCGAGTTGAGGCAGGCGAAGGGATCCTGGAACACCATCTGCACCTGCTGGCGCTTCCTGCGCAGCGTCTCGCCGGAGAGATTGCCGAAGTCCTCGCCATTGATGTGGACGGAGCCGGCCGTCGGCCGCAACAGGCGCACGACCATGCGGCCGATCGTGGTCTTGCCGCAGCCGCTTTCACCAACGAGGCAGAAGGTACGTCCGCGCGCGACGACGAAGCTGACGTCGTCGACGGCGCGAAGATCGCGCCGGCCGAACAATCCGAACGGCCCCTGCCGTGAGGTGAAGATCTGGGTCAGACCTGAGACCTCGAGGACGGCGCTCATGCCGGCACCATCGCGCCGGCCTTGCCCAGCCAGCATGCCGTCAGGTGCTCGTCAGCGCCCGACAACAACGGCGATTCCGAGTGACACACCGGCATCGCCGCGCCGCAGCGCTGGCGAAAGGCGCAGCCCGTGCCGAGCGAGACCGGGCTCGGCACGCTGCCGGGAATCTCGGCGAGACGATCGCGGGTGCCGCTGTTGAGCTGGCCGATCGCCCCAAGCAGGCCGCGCGTATAGGGATGGGCCGCGGCATCGAAGATGCCGTTGACGCCGGCCTGCTCGACGATGCTGCCGGCGTAGAGCACGACGACCCGGTCGGCCATTTCCGCGACGACCCCGAGATCGTGCGTGATCAGGAGCACGGACGTGCCGAACTCGCGACGCAGATCGTCGATCAGGGTCAAGACCTGGGCCTGGATGGTGACGTCGAGCGCGGTGGTCGGCTCGTCGGCGATCAGCAATGCGGGGCGCAGGGCGAGCGCCATCGCGATCATCACGCGCTGCCGCATGCCACCGGAAAGCTGGTGCGGAAATTCGGAGGCCCGTCGCCGCGCATCCGGAATGCGAACGAGATCGAGCAATCCGACCGCCTGCCGCCGCGCGTCCGCCTCGGACACGCCACGATGCTCGACGATCACCTCCGCGATCTGCTCGCCGACCCGCAGCAGCGGATTGAGCGACGTCATCGGCTCCTGAAACACCATCGCGAGACGGTCGCCCCGGAGCTTGCGCAGTTCCTCGGCCCCGAGCGTGACGAGATCGCGCCCCTCGAAGAGGATGCGGCCGGAAGCGACCTGCATGACACTTCGGTTGAGCAGGCCGATGATGGAGAGCGCGGTCAGGCTCTTGCCGCAGCCGCTCTCGCCGACGAGGCAAAGCGTTTCACCCGGATCGATCGCAAACGAGACGTTGCGGACGAGCGGCACCGGGATGCCTCGGGTGTTGAGCGTAATGGAGAGGTTCTCGACGGAGAGCAGCGGCGTACTCATCGCATCTCGCCCCCGGCAAAGCTCGGATCGAGCAGGTCGCGAAGCGCATCGCCGAGCAGGTTGGCGGCGAGCACCGTCATCGCCAGCATCAAGGCTGGGAAGCCGAGGATCCACGGCGCGATCTGCAGAAACTGCCGTCCCTCCGACATCATGTTTCCCCAACTCGGCACGTCGGGCGGCGTGCCCGCAGCGAGAAACGACAGGATCGATTCCAGGATCATCGCGGAGGCAAAGACGTAGGTCGACTGCACCATGATCGGCCCGGCAGCGCCGGGCAGGATGTGACGATGCAGGATGGTCACGGGACGCCCGCCGCAAGTGATGGCGGCCTCGACATAGACGCGTTCGCGCAAACTGAGAACGCTGGCGCGCACCACGCGCGCCATGCGGGGAATTTCCGGGAGGCTGATCGCCGTGACGATCACGACGGGCGAAGCGCCAATCAGCGCCACGAGTGCGATCGCGAGCAGGATCGCGGGGATTGCCATCACCGCATCCATCGCGCGCATCACGATCTTGTCGACGCTGCGGAAATAACCGGCGATGACACCGATGCACACGCCGATCAGCGTGGTGAGAACAGCAACGGCAATGCCGACCGACAGCGAAACCCGCGTTCCCACCAGCGCGCGGGCAAACACGGAACGTCCGACTTGGTCGGTGCCGAAGGGTTCCGCCGGCGACGGCGGTTGAAGCCGGTTCAGCGGGTCCAGCGCGGCGGGATCCGCAGTGATCCACGGGCTCACGACGGCCGTCACGCCAAAGGCGAGCAGCAGAACGCAACTCAGAGCCAGTATCGGCTGGCGAACCGGCAGGCTCGCGATCTGCGCAAACCGGTTGACACCGATGTCCGGCGCATCGAGCCCTTCTGCTGCGTGGGTCATCGCCATCGGCTCGTCCTGCATCAGTACCGGATCCGCGGATCGACGACGGCGTAGAGAATGTCGACCACGAGATTGACGACGACATAGACGAAGGCGAACAGCAGGATCAGGGCTTGCACCACCGGATAGTCGCGCCGGAGAATGGAGTCTGCGGTCAGCCTGCCGAGGCCGGGAATGGAAAACACGGTCTCGGTAACGACGACGCCGCCAAGCAGCGCGGCAAATCCGATGCCGACGACCGTGATGATCGGGACTGCGGCATTGCTGAGCACGTGCCGTACGATGATTTTGCGGGCCGCGAGCCCCTTGGCATGGGCGGTGCGGACATAATCTTCGCGCAGCACCTCCAGCACCGCAGCGCGCGTCACCCTCGCGATCAAGGCGATATAGAGGAAGCTCAGCGAGATCGCGGGCAGCACGAGCGAATGCAGGCAGGCCAGCACGCCCTGCGACAGCGGCTTATAGCCCTGCACCGGAAACCAGTGCAGGCCGAGTGCGAGCGTATAGACAAGCGCGAAAGCGACGACGAAGACCGGCAATGAGAAGCCGAGCACCGCCCCCGCCATGGTCAGGCGCGCGACGAGCCCCCTCGGACGATAGGCGGCGACGAGGCCGAGCGGCACGGCTACGACGACCGCGATCGTGATCGTCATGAGAGAGAGAAGCAGCGTCGGCTCGATCCGCTGCGCGACGAGCTGCGAGACCGGGATGCGGCTGAACAGCGACAGGCCGAAATCGCCGCTCAGGATGCGGCCGGTCCATGCGAGGAAACGCGGCAGCAGCGGCAGATTGAGTCCGAGCGCCTGGCGCACCGCCTCCACCTGTGGCGGCGAGGCGAAGTCGCCGGCGATCAGCACGGCGGGATCGCCCGGCACGAGGCTCAGCAGCAGAAAGACGAATACCGCGACAGCGAGCAGCACGGGGATGGCCGCGAACAGCCGGCCTAGCACATAGCCGGTCATGCCGAGCGCCTGCACATGCGGACCGGCGATCGCCGGACGCCATCCAGCCCACGCAACATTGCCTCCCTGGTCCTTAATTAAACGTTTTTCTAATGAAGCACGGAAGCTGGTCTATCGCAACGATCTTGTACATTTCTTATGCGTCTTTTGGCTTGCCTCCAGTCAGTCCAACCAATACAAAAACGTTTAACAGGAGAATGGTTGATGCCGGCAGCGCCGTTGCCCACTATCCACGAGGTCGCCCGGCTCGCCGGTGTCTCCGTGGCCACCGTGTCGAAGACGCTCAACCGGTCGGGCAAGGTCAGCGAGCTCCTCCAGGCGCGCGTCAATGCGGCAGCACGCAAGCTCGGCTATGCACCGCATGCCAGCGCCCGCAGCCTGCGCAGCGGCGCCACGCGCATCCTCGGGCTGCTCGTGGCAGACCTCGCCAATCCCTATTTCCTGAGGCTCGTCGAGAGCATCGAGCGGCTGTCGAGCGCCGCGGGATATTCCGTCATTCTCTGCAACAGTGCCGAAGACCCCGAGCGCGAGGAGCGGCATCTTGCCATGCTGCTGTCGCAGCGCGCCGACGGCGTCATCATCATCCCGACCCGGCGCGGCTGGAGCGGACGCCAGGCCGCGCTGGCGGACTTGCCGATGCCGGGCATTCTGGTGGACCGACGCATCGAGGGGCTCGAGCTCGATTCCGTCACGACCGACAACGTTGCGCTGGGACGGCTCGCGGCCGAACATCTCGACGATCTCGGCCATCGCCGCATCGCCGTGATCATGGGATCGCCCGAGCATCAGATCGCGCGCCACCGCCTCGATGGCCTCAGAAGCGGCCTGGCCTCGCGTGGCACCACCCTCGACGAACGGCTGATCGAGAAGGACAATTTCTCCGAGGCCGCCGGCCATGCCGCCGCAATGCGGCTCCTGCGGCATGCGCAGCGACCGACCGCGATCTTCGCCACCAACAATCATCTTTCGCTCGGACTGCTTCGCGCCATTGCCGAGCGCGGTCTCTCGATTCCCGACGACCTCTCCGTCATCGCGGTCGACGAGCCTCCGTGGGCCGGCTTGGTGCGGCCGGGCATGACCATCGTGACGCAGCCATCCGAGGCGATTGCCCAAACCACGATCTCGACCCTGCTGTCGCGAGTTTCGGAGGGACGTTCCGGCGTCGAGGGAGAGGCGAGATCGATCCAGCTTCAGCCGGCGCTGGTGGTGCGCGGGTCCACCGCCGCGATCCGGACATAGAGATGAGTGATGCGCCCAGCCTTGCGCCTTCCACCGGCATTCTTGCGCTGTCCGCCGTCGACGCCATTGCCGAGATTCGCAAAGGCCATCTGTCGCCGCTCGACGTGGTCGATGCCGCGATCGACAGGATCGAAGCGACGGATGCGGGAATCAACGCGATTCCGGTTCGCTGCTTCGAGGCCGCACGGGGTGAAGCACGGCGGCTTATGGAGAGAAAGGCGGCCGGTGAGGACTGGCCCCTGCTCTGCGGGCTTCCGCTCGCGGTCAAGGACAACACCGATGTCGCAGGCGTGCCGACCAGCGGCGGCAGCGCGCTGGCGGCCCGCGGCGCCCCCGAGATATCGAATCCCGCGATCTATCGTCTCCAGCGCAATGGCGCCATCGCCGTGGGCAAGAGCAATCTGTCGGAGCTCGGCGGCGCCAACACCACCAACGCGCTGTTCGGCGCGACGCGCAATCCGTTCTTTCCTGCGCTGACCGCGGGCGGCTCCTCCGGCGGATCGGCAGCGGCGCTGGCCGCGCATCAGGTCTATCTCGCCCATGGCAACGATGTCGGCGGCAGCCTGCGCACGCCGGCCGCATTTTGCGGTGTTGCGGGGCTGAGGCCCACACCGGGCCTCGTGCCAAGAAAGCCGCTCTCCGATCCGTTCGACACCGTTTTCGTCGAGGGACCGATGGCGCGGACGATTCCCGATCTTGCCTTGATGCTGGATGCGATGGCCGGCTTCCATCCGCCCGATCTGTTGTCGCGCGAGCATCCCGCATCGTTCCGCAACGCCGCCGCACGACCCGGATGGGCGGGGCGAATAGCGGTGTCCGAGGATCTCGGCCTGCTGCCGGTCGATCATGACATTCGTTCCGCCTTCCGCGGCGCGATCGACCAGCTCCAACCCGCCGGCTGCAGGATGAGCGAGACCGCCCCTGATCTCGCCGGGCTGCCGCGCGTGATCCGCGCGCTACGTGGTCTCGCCTATCTTGCCACCTGGGGCAGACTTTGGCCGCAATCGCGCGAGCGCTTCACGCCCGAGGTTGCCAGCGACATCGCACATGGCGAAAGCCTGTCCGCGCGAGGCATCGCGTCCGCGATGGAGCAGTGGGCGGCCATCTACCGGCGCATGCAGGACTTCTTCACCGACTTCGACATCCTGATCTGCCCGACCACGCAGGTCGCGCCGTTCCCTGTCGAGATCATGTGGCCGGCCGAGATCGAGGGGACGGCATCGAAGATCTACATCGACTGGATCATGATCACCTATGTCTGGTCGATCCTCGGCTGCCCTGCGCTGGCGGTGCCCGCCGGCCGCGATGGGGCCGGCATGCCGGTCTCCTTGCAGGTCGTCGGCCCACCGCACAGCGAGGAGCGCCTGATCTCCTTCGCGGCGCGGATCGAGCAGGCGTTTTCCTCGCCATCCTGAGGGAAAGGCCATGTCCCGCGGAACCTGATCTTTCACGCGCCCGTCGGTTGAATTCATGGCCTCGGAGCCCTATGCGTAGGCGCCATGGACACCCAGATGATCACCGCCGAAAAGCCGCTGATGGCTCAGGCGCGCCCGCGCAAGCCGGCGCCGTTCCTCCCCATGAGCCGCGCCGAGATGAATGCGCTCGGCTGGGACGCCTGCGACATCGTGCTGGTCACCGGGGATGCCTATGTCGACCATCCGAGCTTCGGCATGGCGATCATCGGCCGGCTGCTGGAGGCGCAAGGGTTTCGGGTCGGCATCATCGCGCAGCCGGACTGGCATTCGGCGGAGCCGTTCAAGGCGCTCGGCAAGCCAAGAGTGTTCTTCGGCGTCACCGGCGGCAACATGGATTCCATGGTGAACCGCTACACCGCGGACCGGCGCATCCGCAGCGATGACGCCTATACGGCGGGCGGCGAAGGCGGCAAGCGGCCGGACCGCTGCACGATCGTCTACGCCCAGCGCTGCCGCGAGGCGTTCAAGGATACCCCGATCGTGCTCGGCGGCATCGAGGCTTCGCTGCGCCGGATCGCGCATTACGATTACTGGTCCGACAAGGTGCGCCGCTCGGTGCTGCCGGACGCCAAGGCTGACTTGCTGCTCTACGGCAACGCCGAGCGTGCCGTGGTCGAAGTGGCGCACCGGCTCGCTGCCGGCGAGGCGCCGCGCGAGCTCGACGACATCAGGGGCGTGGCGCTGTTCCGAAAAGTGCCGGACGATTACACCGAGCTGCACGCCGACGATCTCGAGTCCGCCGATGAGGGCGCATCGCGTCAACGCGGGCCCACCGTGATCCGCCTGCCGGCGCTGGAGCAGGTCGAGCAGGACAAGGAAGCCTATGCGCGCGCCTCGCGCGTGCTGCACCGGGAGAGCAATCCCGGCAATGCACGGCCGCTGGTGCAGCGTCACGGCGACCGCGACCTCTGGCTCAATCCGCCGCCGATCCCGCTCACGACGGAAGAGATGGACGCGGTCTACGATCTGCCTTACGCACGCGCGCCGCACCCGTCCTATGGCGATGCACGCATTCCCGCCTGGGAGATGATCAAGTTCTCGGTGACGATCATGCGCGGCTGCTTCGGCGGCTGCACCTTCTGCTCGATCACCGAGCACGAGGGCCGCATCATCCAGAACCGCTCGGAGGGATCGATCCTGCGCGAGATCGAGCGCATCCGCGACAAGACGCCGGGCTTCACCGGCGTCATCTCCGACATCGGCGGCCCCACCGCCAACATGTACCGGATGGCGTGCAAGGACCCGAAGGTCGAGGCGGCATGCCGCCGTCCTTCCTGCGTCTTCCCCGAGATCTGCCCGAACCTCAACACCTCGCATGACGACCTGATCCGGCTCTATCGCAAGGTGCGCGAGACCAAGGGTATCAAGAAGGTGATGGTCGCCTCCGGCGTGCGCTACGACCTCGCGGTCGAGAGCCCCGAATACATCAAGGAGCTCGTCACCCATCACGTCGGCGGCTACTTGAAGATCGCGCCTGAACATACCGAGCGCGGCCCGCTCGACAAGATGATGAAGCCGGGCATCGGCGCCTACAACAAGTTCAAGCGCATGTTCGACGAGGCGGCCGAACGCGCCGGCAAGAAATATTACCTGATCCCCTACTTCATCGCGGCGCATCCAGGCACGACCGACGAGGACATGATGAACCTCGCGCTGTGGCTGAAGAAGAACCGCTACCGCGCCGACCAGGTGCAGACCTTCCTGCCCTCGCCGATGGCGACCGCGACCGCGATGTACCACACCGGCGTCAACCCCTTGCGCGGCGTGCGCCACGGCGGCAGCGACAGGGTCGAGGCGATCAAGGGCCTGCGCCAGCGCCGCCTGCACAAGGCCTTCCTGCGCTACCACGACCCCGACAATTGGCCGCTGCTGCGCGAGGCCTTGATCGAGATGGGCCGCCGCGACCTAATCGGCTCGCAGCCGCATCAGCTCGTGCCTGCGCACCAGCCTCCCGGCACCGGCAAGGCCGCCGGCACCAGGCGGCCAATGCGGCCCGGCGGCAAGACGCAGAAGTTTACGACCAAGGGCCTGCGGGTGATGAAGTAGCGCGCGAGCCGGATGAGGCGCGGGTCGGGGGCGCTTTCGCGCTCTCCCAAACAAAAGTTCGAAAACAACCCCATGCACAGTAGGCAGGGGCAGCAAAATCAACAGCTTAGAGCGCCACGAGATCGGATGGCGCGTCACTCGCCTTTAGCTCGTTGATCGAGCACAATTTTTTCGAATAGTTGCTTCTGATTCTGCTGATCAGACGAAGCCGTTGCTCCGTCGGGCAAAACAGGAGCAGAATGCCAGCATCGGATGTACCGGGATCGGGAGCCCCTTCCGTTGTTGAGCACGGGTGTCGTCGAGTTCACGACCGCGTCGTGCGCGCAGTTCGTTCCGCGGCTCGACGTGCTGCAGGCGGCGGCGCTCATGATCGCTTGATCGCCAGCAGCCCAGCGGGAGGCTGCGATACCCGCTGCCGGCTTTACCGCGCTCGAGGTGCTCGCGGCTTTTGGCCCAGCGGCGAAGTTGCGTGGGGTCTGACGGAAGTCCACTGATCGCGTCAGAGCGGACCAGATTGACGAAGCCTTAGTTCTTCGCGTCTTGACCCTTAGTGGACTCCAGACCTGTCGCCGGCCCTTGTTTCGAGGTTGAATTGCCACGATCGCTCTGTATAACGACACATGGGTGCTCGTTGCATTGAGCAGCGACAGGTCGAGCGATGGTCGGGCCGCCACGCGGATTGAGTGCGCCCATGCATAATAGACCAACGTTCGACGATGTGCCCAAAGCCCAGCGGCTGGCAGAACAGGCCTTCAGCACTCTCCATCGGTTTTTGCATGTTGAGGCTGTCAGCGGCGTTGCGCTTCTCGTGGCCGCCGCAGCGGCGCTGTTTTGGGCCAATTCTCGATTCGATCACAGCTATCACGATTTCTGGAACCTTCAGCTCTCAATCGGCTTTGGGGACTACGTCTTTTCACGGTCGCTGCATTTCTGGGTCAACGACGTTCTGATGACCATCTTCTTCCTCGTTGTGGGAATGGAGATCAAACGCGAAATCCATGAAGGCGCCCTTAGTCGGTTCGACCAAGCCATTCTGCCACTGATCGCCGCGGCCGGTGGCGTCATCGTCCCGGCGCTGATCTATCTAAGCCTCAACCACGACCCGGCGGGCGTGCGAGGCTGGGCCGTGCCCACCGCAACCGATATCGCTTTCGCTGTCGGAGTACTTGCCCTGCTTGGGCGCAAAATCCCAGTCAATGTGCGTGTCTTGCTGCTGGCTCTCGCGATCATCGACGACATCATCGCAGTGATGATCATCGCCTTGTTCTACTCCACTGGCCTTCAGCTTGGCGGATTCGCCATCGCGTCGATCGGCGTTCTCGGGGTCTTAGGATTACAGCGGATTGGGATCGGTTCTGCACTCTTGTACGTGCTGCCCGGCTCTTTGGTATGGATTGGCTTCATGGTGGCGGGAATCCATCCAACCCTTGCAGGCGTTGTCCTCGGACTGATAACTCCCGCACGCGCTATACCGGTGCGTGAACCACCGCTGGAGGTGCTGTCGCGAGTACTAAAGCAGTTGCGAAGCAGCGATGCAGTGAACGCGAAAGATCCGCACCGGTTAGAGCGACCGCTGCGAGATCTTCGCGTCGCTCACCGCGAAATTTTGCCGCCGGTTTCCCGAGTGCAGATGGCACTACATCCGTGGGTGGCTTATGGCGTCATGCCGGTCTTTGCGCTGGCGAACGCCGGAGTCGGCATCACCGGCGCTGATCTCGCTTCTGGGGGGCAATTGGTGATGATGGGTACATCAATTGCCCTGGTCGCCGGCAAACCGCTTGGAGTCGTCGGCGCGAGCTGGGTTGCGGTACGACTGAGCTGGTGTCGCCTTGCTCCCGATGTTTCTTGGGGCGGCGTCTGTCTGGTCGGCCTGCTGGCTGGCATCGGTTTCACGATGTCCATTTTCATTTCAATGCTGACCTTCTCCGATGAAGCACTACTGAGGGCAGCGAAACTGGGCGTACTCCTCGGCTCGCTTGTTGCCGCCACGCTGGGCCTCGGTTGGGGCGCCATCTACGCGCGATGGCGGTGAGCAGATCAATGGCCTTCAAAGCTCAACACGTATCGTTCGTATCATTCGCCGTTGAGGTTCTATCAACGGGGATCACCCAGGTGATGATCGTCGAAACCGGTTTGCATCTGAATCCGAAGCATCCTTTGTACAACAAAACCGCCGTGGAAGATCTCATCTCGGCCGCGCAAGAATATGTTCGCTCCAACGTCGAGCGGCATGCCGCCATTCGGCTTGTTTCGACCCAGAACGGGGAGATCTAACTGTGGACTGGGAAAAGGGGCAAACACCTATCGGGCGCCAGCGGTTTGATCCTTCCCGGAGGTCAAAGGGTCATCAGAAGCTTTTCTGAGCAGCGGTTGTCGCCCGAATCCATTTCTCAATGGTAGAACCATGAGGGTCGCAATCCATACACTCGGCACGCGCGGCGACGTGCAACCCTATCTCGCCTTGGCGCTCGGTCTGAAGGAGGCCGGGCACCAGGTACTGATCGCCGCGCCCTCGCAGTTCGAATCGTTCGTCGCAAGCCGCGGCATCGCGTTCGCGCATCTGCCGAGTGAATATCTTGATCTTATGGAGACCCCGGTAGCCAAGGCGGCGATGACGGGCAGTGCCGGTTTCACGGCTGGCTTTAGGATGATGAAGCAGTTTAGGCCGATTGGCCGCAAACAGCTCACCGCTGAATGGCTAGCGGCCCGGCAATTTCGCCCAGAGCTGATCATCTATCACCCGAAGGCCATCGCGGCGCCGCACATCGCGGAAAGGTTATCCTGCAATGCCGTGCTGGCTTCTCCCCTTCCGGGCTTCACACCTACAGCAATGTTCGCAAGCCCGCTGGTGCCTTTCCGCTCGCTTGGTCCGCTCAACAAGCTCACCCACAGCCTGATGGCACACGGCGCCTACGCTCTGTTTCGCGGGATGATCGGGGAATGGCGGGCCACCGAACTCCATCTCGGAGAGACGCCGGAGAAGAGGCTGCGGCCCAGCGCCACGCTCTACGCCTATAGTCCGCACACCGTAGCGGTTCCGCCGGACTGGCCGGATACCGTGGCCGTGACTGGGTACTGGTTCCTGGGAGGTGACGAGGCCTGGCAGCCTGATCCGCAACTCCACCGCTTTATAGAGGGCGGGGACCGGCCTGTTTATGTGGGCTTCGGCAGCATGCCGGGTATCGACCCGATGTCCTTGACGAAACTCGTGCTTGAGGCTCTGGCCAAGGCTGGGAAACGCGGCGTCCTGGCAACCGGCGGCGGTGCACTTCAAGGCGACCTCGGGGGCAGTCACGTCCATTTCATAGAGAGTGCGCCGCACACGAAGTTATTCCCGCTCATGTCAGCCTGCGTCCATCACGGTGGCGCCGGCACTACGGGGGCTGCGCTTCGCGCCGGCAAGCCGAATGTCATATGTCCCTTTTTTGGCGACCAACCGTTCTGGGGAAGGAGGATCGATGATTTGGGCGTCGGACCAACACCAATAGATGCGAGGAACCTTTCAGCCGACTGTCTGGCCGCCGCCATCGCAGAGGCCACCGGAAGTCCGTCGATGCAACAACGAGCGAACAAGCTTGGCGAAGCGATCCGTATCGAAGACGGCGTGGCCAGCGCGATTGGCTTTCTGAGAAGACGACACCTTCTGAGTTGAGGGTCGGATTGCAAACGCCGACAAGCCCCGCTCGCTCCTCCTTCTCGGGCGTTCATCATGCCCATCGCGGTTCGAGGGGGTGCTTGCGCTAAATTGGGATCACCACCTCCCGATCATCTGCGTGCTCGCCACCGCAGTGCAGGACCTTGGCCAATTCAAGACGTGAAAGGCCGCCCGTCATGAATACGGGGCTTGCTCGGTCCTCTGGAAGACAATTCTTAGCTGCTTCTCTGCCTCGATCACCGCGAAGAATACTGCGCCGACCGCCACGATGAGCATCCCATCGAACAAGGGTACCGGTTGCGTGCCGAACACCTGCTGGAGCGGTGGAAGATAAGTGACAGCGAATTGAGCCAGGGTGATTGCGATCACGCAAATCCACACGACGCGCGTTCCCCGCACCGCTTTCAAGGTCAATGACGTGCCGTAGATGTTGCGGATGAAGAAGAGATGGAAGATCTCCAATACCACAAGCGTGTTCAGGGCGATGGTCCGGGCGAGGTCTGGCGCATGTCCTTTGTCGATTGCATAGGTGTACATGCCGAAGACTGCCGCAAGGAACAGTGCGGAGACGAGAATGATGTGCCAGATCAGCGCGCCAGTCAGCAATGGCTCCTTCCGTGACCGCGGCGCCCGCTTCATCGTGTCTTCTTCGGTCGGCTCGAATGCCAGCGCAATGCCGAGAGTGATCCCGGTGATCAGATTGACCCACAGGATCTGCACCGCTGTGACGGGCAGCGCCATGCCGAGAAACAGCGCGGTGATGATTGTTGTAGCCTCCCCCGCATTGGTGGGCAGCGTCCAACTGATGACCTTCTTGATGTTGTCATAGACCGTGCGCCCTTCGCGGATCGCGACGGCGATGGATGCGAAATTGTCGTCGGCGAGGACCAGATCGGAAGCTTCCTTGGCGGCTTCGCTGCCTTTCTGCCCCATGGCGATACCAGCGTCGGCGCGCTTGAGTGCGGGCGCGTCATTCACTCCATCCCCGGTCATGGCAACCGTCAGTCCGTGCGATTGAAGCGCGGTCACCAGTCGCAGCTTGTGCTCTGGGCTGGTTCTCGCGTAGACGTCGGTATCGACGACGACGGCCGCGAGCTCGGCATCACTCATTGCCTCGAGATCGGCACCGGTAAGCACCTTGCCGGGGTGCTGAAGGCCGACCTGGCGCGCGATTGCTGCTGCGGTGCCGGCATGATCGCCAGTGATCATCTTGACGCCGATTCCCGCGCCATGGCACTCCGCAACGGCGGCGATGGCTTCCGGACGAGGTGGATCGATCAGGCCGATCAGTCCGACAAGCACCATATGGCCGTCGAGATCGGCAGTGTTCAGGACAACGTGATCCGGCGCCGTTGAACGTGCGGCAAGAGCCAGGACGCGCTGGCCCTGCGCGGCAATGTCGTCCATCCGCTTGCGCCAGTAGTCCGCGTCGATCGCGTGAGTGCTCCCATCTGATGTCCGCTGAACGGAACACATGGCAAGGATCCGTTCCGGAGCGCCCTTGACGTGGATCCAGGCATGCCCTTCATGATCGTGATGGAGGACGGCCATGTACCGATGCTTGGCGTCGAAGGGGATGGTGTCGGTTCGCGTCCAATCGGCGAAGGCCGCAGCGCCCTGGCGCGTAATCTTGCCGGCCAGAGCCTTGAGCGCGCCTTCCATCGGATCGCCCACGACCTTCCACCCTTCGTCATGGCTGTGCAAGGCCGCATCATTGCAGAGAGCACAGGTTCGGGCGAATTCGAGCAGCAGCTCATGCTCCACCGGGTCGACGTCCGCATCGGCGAGTCGGATAGCGCCTTCGGGCGCATACCCGTCTCCCGCGACCGAATAGATGTGATCGGCGCTGGCCAGGGTTGTCACCATCATCTCATTGCGAGTGAGTGTTCCCGTCTTGTCGCTGCAAATCACGGAAACAGACCCAAGCGTCTCGATTGCCGGCAGGCGGCGAACGATGGCGTTGCGGCGAGCCATCGCCTGGACACCTACGGCCAGCGTGATGGTCAGTACGGCTGGTAGCCCCTCCGGAATTGCAGCGACCGACAGCCCGACGACGCTCATAAACAACTCGGCGAAGGGCAGGTGTCCTACGAAATAGCCGTAGACGAGCAGCACGCCGCCGATCAGCAGGATCAGGATTGTCAACCATCGCGCGAACCCGTCCATCTGTCGAACCAGTGGCGTGGTCAATGTCTCGACTTGGGAAAGCATGCCGCTTATGCGGCCAATTTCGGTTGACGCTCCGGTGGCCACGGCCACGCCGCGACCGGCGCCGCCGGCAACGAGCGTCCCGCTGAAGGCCATGCACGATCGGTCGCCGATCATCGCTCCGCTTGCCACAGGCTTCGTTTCTTTGTCTGTCGGTACGGATTCGCCGGTGAGGATTGCCTCCTCGATCCGGAGGCCGGTCCCCTCTACCAGCCGCAGGTCGGCAGGAACTCTCTCGCCTGCCTCCAGCAGCACGATATCGCCCGGAACGACCGAGGCGCTATCGATGCTGTGCCGTTCGCCATCGCGCATCACGGAGGATTTCGGAGCTAGCATCTGGCGGATGGCATCCATCGCCTGTTCCGCGCGCCCTTCCTGAATGAAGCCGATAATCGCATTGGCAATCACCACCGCCAGGATGACGCTCGAGTCGACGAGATGCCCGAGAGCGGCAGTGATCGCTGCCGCGCCCAGCAGCACATAAATCAGGAAGTTGTGGAAGTGGGAGAAGAAACGCAGGATCGCACTGCGTCGAGGCGGTTCCGGAAGCCGGTTGGCTCCGTACCGGCTTAGGCGCCGCGCCGCCTCGGGAGCAGAAAGCCCGCTCGCATGGGCCTCGACAGCGGCGAGGACCGCTTCCACGGACATTGCGTGGTAGTGTGCTTCGCGCTCGTTCGTGCTCAATTGTGAGACCTGGAATTGTGTTTCGGTTGAGCTTGCTATCCGCTACGTTGTCAGGGCGAGATCGCCACTTCGAGGACGTGCTCGCGCTGGTTGGCGCATACGTCGTAAGCCTCCTCGATTTGCTCAAGCTTGAAGCGGTGCGTCGCGCCCCGGCGCGTATAGAGACGGCTCGACGCGATCACCGCGATGAGGCGACACATGCATTCCTGCCCGCCTGGGCTTCCGCGGCCGTCGTGATGACGGGAATATTCATGATAGCGGTGCTGTACAAGCCGGAGACACGGGTCCGCGGCACGGTCGGTTGGGTTATCATCGCCCGATTTGCCGTGTATCTGTTCGGTGTGTAAGGCGCGTACCTGCACGGGCACGGACGCCGGTTCTAGTGGAAGAGGAACAGGGGACAAGGCGGCCGCTCGACCAGTCGCCGCGTCGTCGAGCCAAACAGGGCATTACTCCAGCCGCGATGACCAAATGCGCCCATCACCAGCAGACCAATGCCCCGATCAACGACTTCAATTCGGATCGCCTCGGAAGGGTCCACCCTTGTCTCGATCGGAACGACTGTACAGTGTACGTCATGGCTACGTAAGAAGTCGGCCGCAGCATGAGCGCGTCGGGTAGCAAGCTGCAATTCCGCTGCGATAGACGTCACGTGCACGCGGGCCTCGCGCCACAGTCCCAGAAGTGCGTACATTTGCAAGGCGCGCATGGCGGGCAGACTGCCATCATATGCCACCAACACGTCGCGCGGACGGCGATACTCGTCGCCGCAGACGACGACTGGCCGTGGCGAGAGCAACAGAAGGTTAGACAGCAATTCCGGCAACGAGGCAGCCCGGTCGACCGAAAAGGTCGTATCGTGACCGGTGACGATCAAATCTCGCGTCTCGGAAGCAACGCGGAAGGCCTCAGCCGGATCACCTTCGAAAGAGAGCCAGGAGAACTCGACGCCCCTCGCATCACATGCTTCAGCATATGACGCGTGTAGCCGCGCGTTATTCTCGCGCGCTTGCCGCCCCCGCGTCTCCTCGAGCTTGGCTTGATATGCCGACGCGCCAATCCCGCCAATCATTGGAACAGTGAGGGAAGACAGATCGATACCAGAGAGACCGGAAACAGATAGTCCGCCAGGACGGGCGAGATCGAATGCAAACTCCCGGGCGCTAAGCGAGGACTCCGTCTCGCCGAGAAGAAGGAGAATGCGCATTGATCCCTCCGGTGATTTGGGCCGCAACTCTGCTTGTGAACCGGTAGGTAGTCTACAGGAACATCAAGCAAGTTTCATGATGCAGATCAACGAGCATTCACATTTCAAAGTCGGTTACGAACCGCCAGCATAGCCAAGTAACAGTGCGACCCAGATATTTCGGTGGGTGTTCCTCTAATCTCAAAATCTAAACCTCGCGCTCGGGCCGCTGAACGCTCGCTTATGTGCCGCGAGTGGAAGGCGCCGCCGATTGGCTTCTCTGGTACAAGGTGCATCTGTCCCGACCCCGGACATTCCGACCTGATGTCGCTCGGATGCAGGATCGTGGGGTAGCCGGTACGGCGAGAAATAGGAGGTGTGGCTAGTGTGATCCCAACGTATCCCTCCTGTACGCGCCCCACTTCTGGCCCGTAGCCGAAGATCCCGGTGGTTGTCGGCGCGTCGGTTGCGGGGTGTAGAGAGGAAGCCGCAAAGATCGGGTCCCATTTGCAGCATATGCGCCCCTGGCCGCCCCCACGAGCGTCCTCCGCCAGGAAACGCTTGTGACTCAAAGGGGGGACTCATCGGGTGCGAGGCAGAAAGCCCGCTCTCGTTCACCACATTTAAACCTTAAGTTTCTACGAAGAGTACTCACCCACAGGCCGCAGGACCATGCGAACAACCTTCCTACAGAAGCCATTGGTGGACTTCGGGCAATGAAGGTCTGGCAGACCAGCTGCATCGTGGCTGTTCTCGCATCCGTGGGACTCTTTCTGGCCGCCGGTAACAGACCGTCGGCGACGGTGCCCGATGTCATGTCGCAAGCGGCAGCGAGCATACCGGCTGCAGCGAGCATGGCGGCTCCCACGAACGTGGTGACGACGGCCGCCTACGCAGAGGCATCCGCCAGACTTGCGGCAGCACTTCGGGCAGAACGAGCAGAGCCGGGCGCGGTGATGTCAACAGCTCCGGCGCCGCCACGCACCGAAACCGAGATCGTCGATCAACCCGTCGCGCCGAAATTGGCGTCGTTGGGACAGGATGTCGTCCAATCGCTGCCGCCGGAACGCGATGCGTCCAACGGTGCTTCGAAGGCGGCGCCGACGCAGGATTTCCGTCATCTGGCCTACTACGTCTGGTCCGAACTGCCGCCCGCCGAGAAACCGGCGGAGATCGTCTTGCGTGCGTTCAGGGACATTCCGCTGGGAACGCCGACCGAAGAGATCAAGCGCGCTGCCGACGCGTTTGGTCTCGATTTCAATTTCATGATGGCGGTTGCCAAGATCGAATCCGGTTTCAACCCCAATCAACGCACCGGGTCCTATATCGGGCTGTTTCAGCTGAGCTATTATGAGTTCGGAAAGTTCGGCTTCGGGCAGATTCGCAGTCCGCGGGATAACGCCGTCGCCGCCGCCTACAAGATCATTACCGAGGGCGTCCTGTTCGAGTGGATCACCCACCGTAAGCCGGACATGAGCGATCTCTACCTGATCCATCAGCAGGGCTGGGAAGGCGCCGCCGAGCATATCAGCAAGCCCGCTCGCGCCGCATGGAAATCCATGTGCGCCACCAGCGAAGGCAAGGAGAAGGGTGAGCGGTGGTGCAAACGCGCGATTTGGGGCAATGCACTTCCGGCCTTCAAGCGCACCTGGAAATCGGTCGACAACGTGACGTCGGAGGCGTTCGTCGGCATGTGGCGCGGCCGGGTCGCCGAATTCTACACAAAGTATGTGGCGACTGCCGCTGCGGCGGCAAGCCAATGATTGCGTCGTGGCAGCGCCGCGCTCGCTTGGTCTTTAGCCGCGGTGGAGGAACGGCCCCAGCTGGTAGACCAAGTCCGCTCTTGGCGCGGGTGCTGTGTTGGACCCTCAGCTGAACGGGCTATTGGGCCGTGTAAACGCAACGAAACCCAATGTACACCGCATGAAAGTCGGCCGATTTCCACTGTACGGCTGACGCTTTTGTCTTGTCCGCACCGTACCACCACGACCCGCCGGCCGTCAGTGCCTCATCGCCCCGCCGATCCGCAAGCCATTCCCAGACATTGCCACCCATATCGTACAGACCGTTGACACCCCGCGCGGTGGTACCTACCGGCGCATGCCGCGGCCAGCGATCTCTATCGGATGTGTTCATGCCGTCAGGTCTATCGCCGACAGGATAAGGATAGGTGCGTCCACTTGCGAAATCGTCGGTAGGATTCGCACGCGTTTCGGTATAGGCGGCTCTCTCCCATTCTTCCAGTGTCGGCAAGCGTCCGCCCACGGCTAAGCAGTACTCACGAGCTTCGCTCCACGACACGTGCACCGCCGGCTCATCTTCGCTGCCCGGTTCTCCGAACGGAGTCGCCCATGTCCAGCCGCTGCGACGGATCCAGCCGTCCGCGAATTCGTGTCCGCCTCCTTCCTGTTCGGCCGCGGTCTTCAGAGCTTTGTCAGCAGCGAAATTGCGAAACAGGCCGATCGTGACCTCGGTCCGGTCGATGGCAAATTGGCCCAGATTCTCGCGTTGGCCAGGCTCGGCGAATGCAACGCCGCTAACGGCCATCAAGCCACATCGCAAAGCAATCGAGCACCATTTCATGTGCGAACGTCTCCTGTATTGCCTCCAGGTGAGCGTGGCAGGCGCCGACCCAACGCCTGCCATTCACCGATCAGCTCATGCGCTGACGCAATGCCGCCTGCGAACGGCGGATGACGCCCTGGTACATGCTCTGCTTGTCAGGATACCATTGCATTGACGCGAGATTGGCGAAGCCGGGAATGCTTTCCATATGCCGTGCCATCCGCTGCCGCATGGATTGATCCGGCTGAGGACCGCGCAGCGCGCCGACATTCTCGGCCGCGTGATCCGGGTTCGATGTCGCGGCAAGAACGGTCGTCACCGCCGGATGGCCCATGACCCATTTGATGAAGAACTGCGACCAGTTCTCCGCAGCGATGTCGCGGGCAAAATCGGGCAGCGGCCGGCCCTCGACGATCTTGTGCAAGCGGCCTTTTTCCAGCGGCATATTTGTCAACACGCCGACGCCCTTGTCGCTCGCCGCGCGAAGGACACGCTCCTCGGCGTGACGATTGAAGATCGAATAGTTGACCTGGATGATGTCCACCAGATGCTTGTCGATCAAGCCTGCGAGAACGTTGTGATAGTCATTCTCGTGGACCGAGGCGCCGACATAGCGAATCCTGCCCTCTCTCTTCCATACGCGCAGCAGTGGCACGATCGCGTCGACATTGACCAGGCTGTGGCAGTGGAGCACGTCGATCTTGTCGCGCCACAGCCGAAGCCTCGATTGCTCCATGCTGGCCAAGGCGTGGCTTTCGTCGGCCAGGTAGTCGCCGGTCGACCAGATCTTGTTGCTGATGAACATCTGGTCCGTCACGCCCATCGCGCTGAGAAATCCACCGACGCTGACCTCGCCGGTACCGTAGAGCGGCGATGTATCGATCACCCGGACGCCGGCATCTATATATTTCCTGGTGACCTCTCGCAGCGCGTCGCGATTGCTGCCGGGCAGCTGGTCAAACGTCAGAAACGTTCCCAGTCCGAGCGCGGGCAGACTTTCGTTGGTGCGGCCGATCGTTCGGGTGAGTACCGGCCCCGCCGCAGGCGCGCGCGATGCAGTGCCGGCTGGCGCTTGCGCACTGGCGCTCGAAACGCCGACTGCAGTTGCGTGAACAGCTGTCGCCGCGATGGCGCCCATCGCGGTGGCGGCGCCGAGAAACTGGCGGCGATCGGTCGCCGTCGGCCAATCCTGTGGTGTCTTATCCATTGCAAATCTCCGTGATTTCGCCTGCGGCACTTGTCGCCTGCCAATAGAAAGGATCGACCTCTCGCCTTGTCGCGCGCGATTCTGACCAAATCACTCGGATCCTGACGCGACGATGCTCCCTTTCCGGCCTGCAGGGAATTGCGGTTCCAAGCTTGTATGTGTATTCAGACGACGTCGCTGCGCAGGAAGTCACGATGCAACGTGTCATTGAGAATGCGTCGACAATCGATCGCTTGAGTTCCCGGCCGGATGGCTGGCGGCGCACCCAATGGGCGAACGGCGCATTCGAAACAGCGTATCGGCCGATGACCTCCATCGTCGAAGGACGCATCCTATCGCCAAATCATCTCATCATGGCGACCCTGTCCGGCGGCGCCGAGCGACATGAGATCTCGGCCGATGGCGGGCATCGCTATGACGGCCCCGATCTGCCGTCGACTGTTTCATTTCTCCCGGCCGGCTGCGAACGACGGCTTCGGCTTCACAATGTGGCTTGGCGATGGGCAGCGATCGCCCTCGACCCCGCCAAGATTTCAGCAATCGCCGGCGCATCGATCGAAGGACTGGGCCCCCTGTCGGGCTCGGAAGACAGCTTTGTCTGGAACATGCTCGCGGAGTTCGAACGAGTTGACGCGCTGGAGGGAGGTCTCGACGCGATCTATTGCGACACGATGAGCCTTGCTCTCGTTGTATACCTTGCACGCCGATACGGTGGTGCAAGAGTGAACGATACATCGATCAAGCTGCCGGCGTGGAGGCTACGGCGCGTCACCGAATTCATCGACGCGCATTTAAGCGCGACAATTCGGATTGCCGATCTCGCTGATCTTGCGCAGCTCTCGGAAGGCCATTTCCATCGCGCATTCAGGGCAGCGACCGGGCAGACGCCGCTGGCATTCGTCCATGCGCGGCGGGTCGCGATGGCAAAACAACTGCTGGCGAGCAGCAAGCTTTCGGTTGCGCAGATGGCGCTACGCGTCGGTTTTCTCAGTCCCGCGCATTTTGCCCGCGTCTTCCGGTCAATGACCGGCCAGAGCCCATCCCAATATCGACGCTCATTCCATCTTTGACAGGGGAAAGTAACGCCTGACGGCCTGGTTTCGCGAGGCTTATGAATACAGGTGGCGACCACGTCCGTTGTTGGCCCATCGCTTCCGTCAGGGGCCTGGCGGCGAGTTCGTGGAACCAACGAGGGTGTCACGCGTTGCCGCGCTGCTCTTGAAGGTGACGCGGCTGAGGCCGGGCCGCCTTTGCTGGGCCAATCAAGACGGGAAAGCCGGGCGAGCCAAACCAGATGCGTCGTATCCGACTCGTGATCGCAGATCGCCGTCCGATCGTCTTGCAGGGTTTTGCCACGCTATTTGCGACCGAACGTGACTTCGAGATCGTTGCGTCCTGCATCAATGGAGCCGATTGCCTCGAAGCTATCAGGACGTTGGCGCCGGACGTCGCGCTTGTCGAGGATGGATTTCCCGATCTGACGGCCGCAGCCATGCTGGCCGCCGTCAACGCCGAAAGCCTTCGCACACGGCTGGTCTTCTACACCGCATCGATCGCACGCGGCGATCTCGCTGCCGCCGTCGCAGCGGGTGCCTGCACCGCCATACCGATGCGCGAGGAGCCCGAAAACCTGTTGCAGTCGCTGCGGCTGGTGGCGCCGAACGCACTCCCGGCGGCCCGCAAGGCAGGCAATGGCGCGTCTGGCGAGAATGGCTTGGCAGCGCTGACCGACCAGGAGCGCAGGATCATGCGTCTGGTCGCCAGCGGTATGTCGAACAAGGAGATTGCGCGCGAGCTCAAGCTCGCCCCAGGCGCCATTCAGGCTCGGATCGATCGCATATCCGCGCGGCTCGACATCAAGGGCCGGACGGAGCTCGCAAGCTTCGCCCTGACGCGCCTCTATGGCGGGGTCGGCGCGCTGGCAGCTCTGATTTGGGCGGCGCTCGAGGACGTTCGATCCGCCAGCGCGACCGAAGGCGATACTGTGGATGCCGACACTGTCACGGTCTTGACCGCAGATGGCACCGGCGCGGTCGTGACGATCAAGATTGCCCCCCAAAGGGCGAACGCTGCTTCGGGCAAAACAGCCAAAGCCGTCCGCGTCGAGAATTCGCTTGCCGACACGCCGACGCGGGGGAGCAAGCTCATCGAATCCCGAGCCGATATCGTCGCCAACACGATCATAGTGCCGCCACTCACCCCTTCAAGGGCGGGCTTGAGCAGCGCCGGCACGTTCATGATGACGGCAGTCGGAGTCTCGCTTTACGAACTCTTCAGCAATCACGCGCAGGCGTTCACGGTTTCCGACGGCCTGAGCGACGTCTTTGCGTCGGCTTCCGCAGACACCAGCGCGTTCGCCGCCCTCAACCCCGTAAGGCCGGATGCGAACCTCGACGGCTTCGACAAGCTGCCCTGGCCCGATCCCGAACTACACCATGATTCATTCGCCTTCGCGGCTGCCCGGGGCGAAGCCTTCGCCAGAGGCGACGAAGCTCGGATCATCGATGCGGCCGCGCGCGAGGACGGCTTCGGCGACAACGGCAACCCTCACATCGGATCCGGCGCCATCGACGCTCTGAGCGATCATGGCGGCTTGGAACAGGCGACCGCAACGGGCGCGAGGAATGCCGAACGCGGCACGACACAGGCAGCGGCGATCGACGCACGCGATCATGGACAAGCGCAGCGCGATTTGCACGCTTCGGAAGACGGCGCAGCAGCCGACAAGCCGAATGCCGAGCACGGGCCGCCGGACCACGCATCAAGCCAGGGGCAATCGCACGCTTCGGAGAACGGCGCAGCAGCCGGCAAGAAGCACACCGAGCTCGGTCCGCCGGAAGGCGATTCCGCTCGTGGACAATCGCAGCGTGATTTGCATGGTTCGGAAAACGGCGCACCGGCCGGAAAGCATCATGACAAGCAGGGCTCGACCGGGCACGACTCCCATCATGGACAATCGGATCACGCTTCGGAACCCGGTTTCGCAGCTGCCAAGCAGCTTGCCGACGATGACGGACCCGCAAGCCATGCCAATTCCGGCCAATCGCAGCGTGACTTGCACCAGGCGCATCCAAACGCGTCTCAAAATCCGCATGCAGAGGCGGGCCAAAAGGCTGACGGCCACGACCCGGCGAACCACGGCGCCGGTGCAGCACAAGCGGCTGCCGCGCCCGGGGCCGGAGATTCCTTTCATTTCAGGAACGATATGCCATCGGCCAAGGGTTCGGATCATCGCGAGAGTGGCTATGGCACCGACACGGCAGAACACGGCCCGCACCGCGCCGGACATCCCGAACTGTCGCTGATCCCAGATGCAGACCTGATTGGCCATTCCCACGCAGAGCAGAGCGCGGTCGATCGCGCAAAAGGCGTTGAGCACCATCCAGTGCATGATTGGTTTGTCTAGCTGACCAAGCAGGAGCTGCCAAAGCAAGAGGAGGAATGACGCCTCTTCGTTCGACGGCCGCCCTCGCGACCGCCGCGGCTCAGCTGGCGTTAACCATCGCGGACGGTTCGGGGCCCAGCCAACTCGCTTCGAAGTTTCTTAAATCTTGCTGGGTACTCCTCCTGGGCGTGGCGACCTGGGAGAAGACATGAGCAAGCGGGCCAAACGCCGGAAGGTCGAGACGATCGCACTGCCGATGGCAGCGAGAGTCGGAATTGGCGCCGTGGCCATCGCAGCATTGGGGTATGGCCTGCTGGGCGCCCCGGGAAACGTGCAACCGGTGCGGAAGCCGTCCGCGCCCCAGGCCAAGGCATCGTCAACGCCGGTCTACGTGGCACCGCAGGTTCACGCAGCAGCGCCCGCGCCGCCCCCGGTTCCTACTCCGGCGCCGCTGGTCGAACCGCCCAAAGCCGACGCCGAAATTCCCGGAGCCTTGGTCCGGCAGGTGGTCGACTATGCCAGCCGCCAGACGCCGGGCACCGTGATCATCGATACCAACAACACGTTCCTCTATCTCGTCCTGAGCGACACGCAGGCGATGCGCTATGGCATCGGTGTGGGCCGCGAAGGGTTTGCGTGGTCCGGTGAGCAGACCGTGGCACGCAAGGCAGAATGGCCGGATTGGCGCCCGCCTGCGGAGATGGTCTCGCGTCAGCCCTATCTGCCGCGGTTCATGGCGGGCGGGCCCGGCAATCCGCTCGGCGCCCGCGCGATGTATCTCGGCGAGACCGAATATCGAATTCACGGCACCAACAAGCCCGAGACGATCGGCAAGCGGGTGTCGTCCGGCTGCATCCGCCTGACCAACGAGGACGTCGTCGACCTCTACGAGCGGGTGAAAGTCGGCGCGAAGGTGATCGTGCTTCCGACGAATGCGGGCCGCCGACCGTCCCAGGGCGCGCCCGACGCCGCATCCCGATCGCCGGACCCGGCCTCGCCGTCGAACCGGCCGTCGGCAACGAGCGCACAGGTGCCGTCAGCCGGACCGAGGATCGCCCAGGTGCAGTAGTTCGGTCCTTCCTCCTGGCTCTGCCCCGAGGACAAAGAGCAATTCAAGTCGTCACTTCACGTCGGTAGCCACGGCCGAACAGACCATCTTGCGCGACCAAAGCCGGTCTGCGTTGGCAAGATGCGGCACCGAATTAACCCTATCGACAAATGATTGCCGTTGGGCGGCGGCCGCCGGCAAAGTTGCCTCATTGACGCGCAGAATTTTCAGCGGCGCTAACCTGGGTCAGAGGCGCGTTATGCTGAGAATGGCGTTGTTGGGCCTCCTCATCCTGTTGAGTGTGGGAATGCTGTCGGCCATGGAGCTGAGCGCTCCACCGCGTCGCATCGCCGCCACGGTCCAGCCGCCTGCCGAGCAGAACGCAAGCATCCCCGCTTCGCACGATGCGCTGGCGAAGGCCGATCGCCTCGAGGTTGCCGCTGAGAGCCGCGCGATGCCGACACAGACCGCTTCGGTGGATAACCCGGTTGCTCCGCAGGACGTGCATGTCCGTTCATTCGCGCCGACGCCGGTCGTCCGTCCGCGAAGCAAACCGAAACGGATCGCGACCGCTGAACCTCCCAAGCCGAAGCTAAAGGCATTTGGCGTCAAACGAGCCGCCACTGTTCAGCGCGCAAAGGCCGCCAACGAGACCGAGCAGTGTCGCCTCAAGGCGTTCGGCGGCCTGCTCAAGGCTTTGAACTTGACCGGCTGCGAAATCTGAGGCCGCCTCCAGGAACGTCTCGCAAACTCTTCCGATCAGCCATATGTTGCCCGCATGAAAAAGATCGGATTTCTCTCCTTCGGGCACTGGACGCCCTCGCCGCAATCCCGGACGCGCTCGGCGGCGGATACGCTGCTGCAATCGATCGAGCTGGCGGTCGCGGCCGAACAGCTCGGGGCCGACGGCGCCTATTTCCGCGTGCATCATTTCGCGCGACAGCTGGCCTCGCCGTTTCCGCTGCTCGCGGCCGTCGGCGCCAAGACCAGTCGAATCGAGATAGGCACGGCCGTGATCGACATGCGCTACGAGAACCCGCTCTACATGGTGGAGGACGCCGGCAGCGCCGATCTCATCGCCGGCGGACGGCTGCAGCTCGGCATCAGCCGCGGCTCGCCAGAGCAGGTGATCGACGGCTGGCGTTATTTCGGCTATCGGCCGGCCGATGGCCAGAGCGATGCCGACATGGGGCGGCGCCACGCGGAGGTCTTCCTCGACCTCCTGCGCGGCGAAGGATTCGCCGAGCCCAATCCGCAGCCGATGTTTCCCAACCCGCCGGGGCTCTTACGCCTGGAGCCGCATGCGCCGGGCCTGCGCGAACGGATCTGGTGGGGCGCCGGCTCGAACGCCACCGCGGTGTGGGCGGCGCAGCTCGGCATGAACCTGCAGAGCTCGACGCTGAAGAACGACGAGACCGGTGAAGCCTTTCACGTGCAGCAGGCGGCGCAGATCCGAGCCTATCGCGCAGCATGGAAGGAAGCCGGCCACAGCCGCGAGCCCCGCGTCTCCGTCAGCCGCAGCATCTTCGCGCTGATGGACGAGCGCGACCGCGCCTATTTCGGCGGCGAGCGCGGCAGCGAAGACCAGATCGGCTTCATCGACCCGCGCACGCGCGCGATCTTCGGGCGGAGTTATGCGGCCGAGCCCGACGTGCTGATCGAGCAATTGCGCCAGGACGAGGCGATCACCGAAGCCGATACGCTGCTGCTGACGATCCCGAACCAGCTCGGCGTGGATTATTGCGCGCATGCGATCGAGGCGGTCCTGATGCATGTCGCGCCGGCGCTGGGGTGGCGGTGACACGAACGGCAATATGTCCCAGAGGAATCACATTTGAACCCCTACGAACGATCGTCATGCCCGGGCTTGTCCCGGGCATCCACGTTTCTCGGTGCCGCGCGACCAGGCGTGGATGGCCGGGACAAGCCCGGCCATGACGATGTGGGGACTATCGTGCCTCAAGCAACCTCACATGCAATAGCCCGGGCCCTACCCCGCCTCACCCCGTCTTCGTCCCCGTGATGACGGCCAGCGCCTCGACGAGGCGGTCGAGATCGGCATCGTCGGTGAAGAGCGCCGGCGTCACACGGATGCACTGGCCTTTGGCGACGCCGGCGCGGCGCACCGTCATGATCCGGTAGCTGTCCCGAAGCTTCGCAACGATGGCCTCGTTGTCGGCCTTGCTGGTCCTGCCGGCGAGGCGGAACGACGTGATCGCGCCATATGAGCCGGCTTCATCCGGCGTCAGGATCTCGATGTCCTTGAAGCCGCGGACGCGGCTCACCCAATAGTCGCGCAGATGGCGCAGGCGCGCCTGCTTGGCCGCGCCGCCGATCTCTTGATGCAGCGCCAGCGCCGTCGGCACTGTCAGCACCGTGGCGAAATTGACCGTGCCGGTATGCACCCGCGAGCGGATGTCGCTTTCTGGAAAATCCTCGTCGCACATGTTGCGGTCGATGGCGGCGAGGCGATCCTTCCTGATGTAGAGGAAGCCGACGCCGAGCGGCGCGCCGATCCATTTGTGCAGATTGAAGCCGACGAAATCGGCCTCGAGCTCCCTCACCCGGAAATCGAGCTGCCCCCAGGAATGGGCGGCATCGACGATGGTGTCGATGCCCTTGGCCTTGGCCATGCGGGCGATCTCGGCGACCGGCATAACGAAGCCGGTGCGGTGGCTGACATGGGTCAGGAGCAGAAGTCTCGTCTTCGGGTTGGCCTCGATGGCGCGGGCATAGGCGTCGAGCACAGCCTGGCGGGTGGCGGGCTCCGGCACATCGAACTTGACCACTTCGACGCCACGGCGCGCCTTCAGCGCGTTCATCGCATATTGCATCGAATCATAATCGAGATCGGCATAGAGCACGCCGTCGCCCGGCTTCAGCCTGTTGTAGCCGCCGATGAGGAGCTGAAGCGCTTCGGTGGCGCCGCGGGTGAGCGCGATCTCAGCTGGAAGCGCGCCGACCGCCTCCGCCACCTTGGTGCGCACCGCCTCGAAATCCGCGCCCGCACGCAGCCGCGCGTAATAGGTGTTCTGATAATTGACCATGTCGGACTGGCGGATGAACTCGCGCCGCACGGGCTCGGCCATGATGCCCCAATAGCCGTTCTCGAAATTGAGGATGTCGGGCGTCACGGCATAGAGTCCCTTCACGGCCGCCCAATAGGATTTGTCGGTGGCGATGGCGGCCACTGAGCCGGTCGGCTGCGGCGGAAGGCCCTCGGCGGCAAAGGCCGGCCCCGCAAGCGGCGCCACGGCTGCTGCCGCGAGGCCCTTGAGCATCGCGCGGCGGTCCGCTGAAATGGTCCTGATCAGTTGCATGTCAGCTCTCCCCAGAGCGTTTTCGAGCGAAGCGGCGTCGGAATTGCATCGCGAAAGCGCCAAACGACGATCCAGAGCTCCGTTCCGACGTCACCGGACGAAGCAGGCTCTGGCGCGCGGGACAAGAGCAACGGACGATGCAGCGGAGATGACCGGAGCATGACAATGCGATGATCGGAAGCCGATGGCGACGGAGTGGCCGGAGCACCGGCCTCGACGCGCGCGAGCGGATGTGGAGTCCGGTTTCTTCCTTTGTCCAGAAACCGGAACCTTCACATTCAGTGCAGATAGCCGATGAGATAGATGCCGCCGCCCAGGACGATGAGCGCGGGCACCGCCCAAAGAATCAACACAGGCATTTTCCTCTCCTCCAGTTGAATCCTCCCCGGGGGAGAACGGGAAAAATCGGCAAACGTTCCGGGTTTCTCCGGAACGGCGCAGCTGATGGCGAGTTCATTGCAGCGCCGCATGCAGCGGCGAGGGAGAACGCAATGAAGAAGCTCATGTTGATTTCGGCCGCCGCTCTGCTCGTGTCGACGGGCGCGATGGCACAAACCACCGTCACCACCACGACCGGGGCCGGGCACGGCGCGGCCGTGCAGATCGAACCGGAGTACCGCACCAAGATCCGGTCCTACGTCACCGAGCGCAAGATCCGTCCGGTCGAAACGCGCGAAAAGATCGTCGTCGGTTCGCCCGTGCCGAGCGACGTCGAGCTCGCAGCCGTGCCGAGTGACTGGGGTCCCTCGCTCACCAAGTACCGCTACGTCTATTCGGGCAACCGCGTGATGTTGGTCGATCCCGGCAGCCGCATGGTCGTCCAGGAGATTGACTAAACCGCCGCACGGCGGGTCGTCGCGGCGGCCCGCCCGTGCATTCTTTCGACAGCTCGTTTGCGGTAGCGCCTGATGCCGATCGTTCGATATTTCGTGTTTGCAAGCATTTTAGCCGTGGCGTTGCTCTTCTTGTTGGATCGCTCTCTGCCGCAGGCCGCGGAGCGCGCTGCCGGCCCGGACGTCGCGCGAACCAGCATTCGCATCCACTCCGCACGGGCCTTGCCAGAAAAAATCATCCTCGACACGTCCACTCAGATCGCCACCACGGTCTCCACTCCCCTGCTCGCCGCCGAGTCGCCGGATCCCGGTGCAAGCAACGCGTTGGCGATGCTTGCGACGAGAAAACCGGAGGTCACACCGGCATCTCGACGCGGCACGGCGCGAGCAGCCGGTCTGCATTCAAATCGGAATGCCGCGCAGCTTCCTCTCGCCTCTCCACGCGTCTGGTGACGGTCGGAGCATTCTGAGAGCTGGAGCCTCGCGATCGCAGCTAACAGGAATCTACAGCTGTGGCGCGCGGCAGAGATGAACGCCAGATGAATGAATGACCATGCGCCGCGCGTCGCGGAACTATCTCAGGTCGTATCAACACGTCAACGTGTCGGACACAAGGAACGTTTGCGCGATTGCCAATTTATCCCGTGCCTGATTGGCGATTTGATTTTTGGAAACCCTGGAGGAAAATGGAAATGAGGATCCTGAAGCTCTCTGCGGCTGCGGCCGCGCTGCTGGCCGGCACGGCGCTTGCCGTTGCGCAATCGAGCTCGACGATCGGCACCGGCGGTTCATCGGCCGGCGGCGGCACCAGCTCTTCGACGGTGGGCACCGGTGGCTCTTCAGCTGGCGGCAGCGGGTCGGGCTCTGCATCGACGCTCGGCACCGGCGGCTCGTCGGCCGGCGGCGGCACCAGCTCTTCGACCGTCGGCACCGGCGGATCGGCGGCCGGCAGCGGCTCGGGCAGCGGCTCGGCCTCGACGCTCGGCACCGGGGGTTCGTCGGCGGGCGATGGCAAGAGCTCATCCAGCGTCGGCACTGGCGGCTCGGCTGCGGGCGGCTCGACCGTTGGCCAGTCCGGTTCGTCGAAATCGCCCGGCATGGGCGACGGCAAGTCCGGTAGCCACGCCAGCGACATGGGCCTCGAAAAGGGCAAGGGCCATAACAAGGACGAGTGGAAGAAGGACAAGAACTAGTGCCTTGACCAGGAGCGGCAGCGATGCCGCTCCTTCGTCTTTGTTGGAGGAGAACTCGCATGAACAGATCAATCATTGCGATCGCAGCGTTGGCACTGACGTTTAGCGCAGCTCAGGCGGCTACCATGGAAAAGACCGGCAAGACGGCGTCGGGCGAGACCTGCAAGGTGACGGTGGTGAAGCATGCGGACGGCAGCATCACGGCGGCGGGTGCATCGGGTTCGAGCACGACGGGCTCGACCGCATCGAGCGGCTCGCTGTCGAGCTCGAGCTCGGCCGGCGGATCGTCGGTCCATGTGCAAGCGGGCGGCGGCCACGTCTCCAGCTCCTCGTCGACGGCGGGCGGGCCTGGCTCCACCAGCGCCAGCACCATCACCGTCAACGGCTGCACGATCTCGACCTCGTCGCCTTAAGGCATAGAAAGGATTGAAAACATGAGAACGCTCGTTACGACCTCGGCGGTCGCGCTTTTGCTTGCCGCCACTTCACCATTGCTGGCGCAGACCAGCATCACCGGCGGCAGCGGCGGCTCGGCTGCAGCAGGCGGCACCTCCGCCTCCACCGTCGGCACCGGCGGCACGTCTACCTCGGCGACAGGCCGCACCGGCTCCTCGATCGCCGCCGGCGGAAGCGCGGCTGCCGTCGACGGCAAGACCAAGACCGGCGTCAGCATGAACAAGGGCAACGGTCCGGTGATGAACTCCAACGCTCGCGCGCAAGCCCATGATGGCGGCACGTTCAGCCGCTCGCACACCCGCACCAAGGTCAAGGCCGGCGAGCAAGTCGGCTCGACCACCAAGACGATGTCGCATGTGCCGGGCTCGAAGCCGACCATGTCGAGGACGACGACGACGGCGCGCTAGAATCGCGCGGCTCTATTCCTCACCACCTGCTGCCCGGCTTGGCCCGGGCAGCTTTTCCGTTTGCGACTTTCCGTCTTGCGAGCCGGCTCAGCCACCACGCAGGCTGTGGCTGATCCGGGTGACGACGGCATCCCATCGCCGCTTCTGGGCGGCCGGATAATTGATCAGAACGCAGTGCACATAGCCGCGCGCGAAATTGCAGCGGTTGTACCAGATCTTGTCGCGCTTGATGCTCGAGACCACGAAGAAGTTCGAGCTGATCCGCTTGTAGATGATCCCCGTCGGCGGATTCTTGCTGGCGAGGAATTCGGCCGGCGACAGACCTTGCCGGTTCTCGATGGCCTGAACGGTGAGATCTGCACTGCCGTCGGAGCTGCGAAACTGCTGCCCATATCCGTCTGGCTTGCCAGCCGGCTCGGCGAAGATCGAGGCGGGAATGTCGACCGTCGTTCCGGATTCCGGGATGCGGTAAGTCCTCCAGCCGCTTGCCGAGGCGATCGAGGATGTCGCACAGAGCGCGATGATTGCGGCAAGCAATGTCTTCATGTCCGCCTCGTCACTTGCGCGGCGCCAGTTGCAGCTCCATCAAGGCAATCCTTTGCAGGTGGGCGACGTTCCGCTCGCCAGCGCCGGCGGTGCGCAGGATGGATTCGGCGAGCGCGTTGACGTGCGAGGAATGCACGGGATCCGGCAGGGTCGCAACGGCAGCTTCCAGCGCGGTCGTCATGATCTCGATCACCTCGGGAGAAAATTCGGCGTTGGAAAAATTCTTCATCGCGTGCGTCGGCCGTTTGTGCGCATCGTGTTCAACGCCGGGAAAAAATGGAAGTTCCTGGGCGAGGCGGGGGAAGTGTCAGGTCGAAGAGACCGTTGGCTCGCCAGCCGCTTACGTCACGGGCTGGTAGCCGGTGAGCCGAGCGGGCTCGACCTCTTCATTTACATCGCTCTGCATCCTCGCATGGCTGCCGATGACGAGACCGGCGAGCGAGAGCATCAGGCCTAGCGCGAGCGGCGCGAACAGGGCCTCTTCCTGAAATAATCCGTTGAGCAGAACGACCAGGATTCCGAAGCCGGCGAGGCCCTGCGTCAGATATCCCGACGACGCGTAGAGGCGCCAGGCCTTGAGCGCCATGGCGAAATAGAAGGCCAGCGGCACGAAGGCCGCGATGCCCATCTGGTACAAGAGGACGCCGATCGCGCTTTCGACCGCGCCGTCGATCGTGCCGGCCGCCTGCGCAGCGCTCCAATCGATCGAAAAATAGCTGTCCGACAAATTGCCGCCGATGCCGAGGCCCCGGCCGTAAGGTCTCTGCACGAATCCGTCGAGGCCGCCCATCAGGCCGATGACGTGATAGTCGCCGATCTGCAGGCCGATGCGGATCGCCAGGATCGCAAAGGCGATCATGCCGGCGAGCCCCAGCAACAATGTCGCTACGGCACCGATGAGGCGAGTCCCGATCCAGCCTGCACCCACGAAGACGACGGTGATGAGCGCTCCCTTCACGCTGCAGAAGACCAGCAGCGGCAGGGCTGCCAGGGCGAGCAGCGGGCGTCCGACCGAGAACAGGAACAGGGCCAGAAAGCCGATCCCGTAGGCGAAGCTGATCGGGTGCATGTTCGGGCCGTGAATGCGCAGCATCTTCGACAGGCCGAAGCCTTCGAGCAAGGGCGTGTTCAGGAAGTCGAAGCTGAAACGATCCTTGAGTGTGACGGGCACGTTGCCGGTCTGCCGCATCTGGGTTTCCCAGACGCCGGAATGGGTCGCCTTGAGCTCGTCGAAGCCCCAGAACGTATGGCCGTTGGTGACGGCCAGCCAGACATCGCGCAAGACGAGCTCGACATAGCCGCACAGCATGAGGATGACTGCGAGCGCGACCAGGAACGGCGTGATGCGCACCTCAAAGGTTGCCGCGGTCAGGAGCGACAGCTGAAACAGAAACAGCGGCAGAACGATGTTGCGCAGATAGACCGCCGCCGGCTGTCCGTCCTGGACGAAGCCGATCGCGAAATAGAGCGAGACGACGGCGAGGGTGACGACGCCCCAGCGCATGATCTGATTGATTTCCCTCGACTGACTCCTCTGGCCCAGCACGTAAAGCCCGAACGTCGCCAGCCACATCACGGAGCAGACCAGGAAATTGTAGCCCTTGATGAAGTCGAGATCAGACGGCAGCGGCACCAGCGGCGACAGCACGGAGACGAACAGGTTCTGGAAAAACAGGACGAAGATCGCGACCGCCGGGGCCCAGGTCGGGACCGCAACGACGATGGCGATGCCGATCAGGACCTCGATGATGATGGCCAGGGCGGGATTGGCGAGGTGCAGAACCGGCGCAGAGCCGATCGTCGCGATGGCGATGCAGAAGGTCGCGGCCAGCTCGCGCCAGGCCGGAGGCGACGGCGCAACCTGCACGCTCTGGCCTTGCGGTGAGTACCCGGCGCTCATCAATCGTCCTTTGCCATCGCGCCGGACACGATAGCCGCGCGAGGGGTAAGGATCCGTTAACGATCGCGGCGCGCAGCGCGAGCCCGTTCAGGCCGGCCGGGCGCGCCGAGCAGCGCCCGCATCACGTCCGGATCGGGCCTGCCGGTTGCGGCATCGACGAGGCCAAAGCCTTGCTCCAGTTCCCAATGCGCCCAGCCCCAGCAATGCGCGCGGGCATAGGCGGTGACCTCCGCCAGCCAGCGCAACCGGCTCCGCCGGGGGGCGCCAGCTTTCAACACGCCGAACTCATTGACGATGATCGGCCGCGAAAATTGCTGCTGCCATGCGAGCGCGGGCGCGAGCCAGCGACCGGCCCCCGGCTTGTCCCTGGCGGCGGCAATCGCGGTATCGAGCATGGCGAGCGCCTTGACCGCGGCCCTAGCCTGCAAATCCTGCCGAAGCGCCTGAACCTTGGGATCGCCGGCATTGATCGGATAAGGCAAATCCATGATGTCGTGCAGCGGATCGCGCGCGTCCCAATGGCCCTGATGGGTGAACACCATCGGATCGTAGAAATGGATGGCATAAACGACGTCAGGGTCCGCCAGCGGGCGAAACCGCGGCAGCGAGTCCGCGCGCTGCCAATTGACAGGGCCGACGATTAGGGTGGTCGCGGGCAGCAACCCGCGAACGAAGGCGGCGAGCGCCTCGACCTCCTTTTGCCATCTGTCCGCTTCAATATCGGGTTCGTTGAGCAGCTCGGCGAAGACTAGATCGGCAGGATAGGACCGAATGACCCCAGCAAGCGCGCGCCAGGCCTCCTGCATCTCGCCCATCGCCGCATCGGGATCATCCTTGTGCAGGCGATTGAAGCGCTCGCCCGGATGAAGGTCGACGGAGCTGGAATAGCCGAGCGAGGTCAGCTGCTTCAACGCGCCGTCGAGCACGCGCAGCGTCGCCTCGCGCTCGTCCTTTGCGGCAAAGCGCGGCATCACGCGCTCCGCCGGCACCGGCAGGCGGACATGGCTCATGCCCGCCTTGCGCAGCTGCTGCAGCAGCGCGCGGCTCGGCGGCGCACCGTTGATCCAGCCGTCGGCGTTGAAGCCGCGCGAGAGCGCGGCAAGCCGCCCGGGCGAAACCGTCGACGGCAGGGGCACGCAGTCCTCGGCGAATACCGGACGGCCGACCGCGATCGACAACAGCATCGCCGCAGCCAGCAGACGGCGGCGCAAGGCTGTCATCGTCACACCGCAAGGCCCAAAGCGCCACCGTCGGGCTGAGCCACCATCGAATCGGCGGGCACGTGATTGACGACGAGGCCGGTCGGCACCGCCGCGTATCTCGGCAGCGCCGCGGTCACCCTGCGCATCGCCGACGAGTCGAGCTCGCCGGCGCGCGCCACCAGGACGATCAGGTCCGCATGGGCAGCCAGCGTAATGGCGTCGGGCTGCAAGGCGAGATTGCCGGCGTGGACCACGATCAGGTCGAACTCCGAGCGGATATCGTCCTCGGGCCGCGCATCGGGCTTCCGGCCGGCACTGAGCAGCTCGTCGATCGACTGAAGTCCCGCCGTGGTCGAGCCGTCCTGCCATTCGGTCACCGGCGGCTGAGTGCCTGCAAATTCCGGCTGGAGCCGGATCAGCACGCTCATCATGCCGCGGTTGACGGCGGCGCGATTGAGGGCGCGCGCCACGGTGTTGCCGCCGGCGCTCTTGCCGACCGACAAGACCAGCGCGACCTTGCAGCCGCGCACCGGCACGCGGTCGATGCGTTCGAGCAACGGCCGTAAGTGGGGGCCGAGATCGAGCTCGGCCGACGCGCTGACCGGTCTTTGCCAGACCGTGTTGATCCCGCCTCCGTTGATCCCGGTTCCTGGCGCCAGCTCGGGGATGCGGGCCCAGACAGGAAGGCGGGGCATCGCCTCGGCTGGGCGCGCGGCGGCGGCAGGAGGGGAAACTTGCCGGTTGGGCGTCTCCTCCGCTTCACGTGAGACAGGCGTCTGAACGGATTCGGGCTTGTCGGCGGACAGGCTGGTCGTCACCGCAACGGCTGCGGTCGACGTCAGCAGCGAGCCGATCGCCAGCGCCGCGAGCAGCAAGGCGAGCGGCGGACGCGTCGAGCGCAACGGCGGAATAGCAACCGATGCGATCTTGGTCTGGGACGCCTGCAGCTGACGCTGCTCATTGGTGGTCTTGAACCGCGACAGGAACTGCTCGTAGATGTTGCGGTTGGCATCGGCGTCGCGCTGCAGCTCCTGCAGCTTCACCAGCGCCTGGCCGTCGCGCAGCATCTTGGTCTCGACCGCCTTGAGCTGCTTTTCCAGCGCGTTCTGCTGCTCCAGCTGGGCCTCATATTCGGACTTGGCCGTGTCGATGTTCTTCTTGCGCTCGATCTCGATCTGCCGGTTGATGTCCGCCAGCTGGCTGTAGGAGATCGCAAGATCCGGATGGCGGTCGCCATAGACCGCCTTCTTCTGCGCGATCTGGTCGTTCAGCGCCGAGCGCTGCGCGCGCAGCATGCTGAGGAGATCCTGCTTCACCGGCCCTTCGACATTGGCCTTGACGTCGCGCTGCACCTGCTCGTAGCGCGCCTTGGCCTCCTCGGTGCGGGCGCGGGCGGCGGAGACCTGCTGGGTCAAGTCGGTCACCCGCAATTGCTGCGTGGTGGATTCCTTGCCGGCATTGACGATGTTGTGCTCGAGCCGGAAGGCGGCGACGGCGTCTTCGGACGCGCGCAGGCGCTCGCTCAGCGTTTTCAGCCGGTCCTGGAGCCAGCCGGCCGCCTCGTCCGTCGCCTCGGTGCGGACGCGGCCCTGGCTGGCGACGAAGGCCTCGGCGATGGCATTGGCGTAGTAGGCGGCGCGATCCGGCCGGTTGGAGGTGAAGGAAATCGCGATGACGTAGGTCAGCCCGCGCCGGGTGATCTCGAGGCGGTTGCGGAATCTTTCGAGCAGGCGCGTCATGTCGGTATAACCGCCCGCGATGTCCTCGTCGTCCGCGATCTTGAGCTGCTCGATCAGGGGGCGGAGGAAGCCGTCGGATTTGGCGATCTCGATCTGGCTCTGCAGCGCCGCGGCATCCTGGCCGATGCCGGGCAGCACATCCTGCTCCGAGGTCACGCGCAGCTCGCGCGGATCGAGCACGACCAGGGCCGTCGCGGCATAGCGGACCGGAAGCACCATCAGGGCGACGACGCCGAGGGCGAACAGCGCCAGCGCCAGCGTCAGAATGCGCCGGCCGTTCTCGCGCAGAAAGGACAGCGTACCGGAGACGGTCAACGATCCCTTGGTCAGTCCCGGCGAGGCGCCGTCAGGCTTCGCCTTGCCAGCGCGCGGCGCTTCCCACGAAGCCGCTTGCTCCGTCGGGGCGATGCTTCGCGGAGATGCGCGGCTACCGAACGCCATGGGTTGGACTCGAAATCAACTGACAGTCATAGCTCAGAGACTTGCTACACCGTAAATATCCATGGTTAACCGGCGGTTACGGCTGGGCCGGGCTGGGATGGTCTTGGGCGGTGAACGATTCGTTAACGCGACGCGGCCAGCCATTCAGGCGCGGCGCGCGTCAGCGGCGCCTGCCTGCGCTCGCCTCGATGTGCGACCGCTCACAAGGCGATGACATACCCGTCCCGCCGGGGATCGGCGGCACCCGTCATCACGCCGGTGACCGGATCGAGCGCGACGGCCTGCATGCCTCCGCAGAGCATGGTCCATCCGGTCTCCAAAATCTCGATCTCGTGGCCGCGGCGCTTCAGTTCGGCGATGGTCTCCGGCGCGATGCGGTTCTCTGCCTGAATGAAGCGGCCGTCCCACAGCCGTGAACGCGGCGCCTCGATCGCCTGCTGCAGCGGAAGGCCGAACTCGATGTGCTGCACATAAGCCTGGGCCTGGGTTTGCGGGATGCCGTAGCTGCCGGGCGTCCCCAGCGCGAGCACCGGACGGCTGCCGCGCGTCGCAATCGACGGTGCCAGCGTCACCGGCAACGCATCGCCCGGCTTGGCGAGGTTCGGGCTTCCCGGCTGCACGTCGGCCCAATGCAGGTGATTGTTGAGGCAAACGCCGGTCCCCGGCACCACGACGCCGCTGCCGAACGGGCTGCCGAGACTTTGCGTCATGCAGACCAGATTGCCTTCGGCGTCGGCGATCGAGAACGAGGTGGTGTGGCCGGGATCGGCACGATCCTGCGGCATCCATTGCTCTGTCGGGCCCGTGATCGGGCGGCCGTCGCTCACACGCTGGCGAAGCCGCGCGATCGTCGCGTCGGACATTGCTGCAGCGGCTTGATCCGGTCCCAGATTGCCATGGGCGATGCGCTCGGCGGCGGCGAGACGGATCGCGCGATAGACCGTATCGAGATGATCGGCGCCGTCCTTCGGCAGACGCCCGAGGTCAAAGCCTTCAAGGATCTTGAGGGTCAGGGCGAACTGGAAGCCGCCGCATTGCTGCGCCGGGACGTGAAGCTCGAGCCCCCGATAGGACACGGTCAGAGGATCGAACCAATGCGGCTTGACGGAGATGACATCGTCCAGCGTCAGGCTGCCGCCGAGCGTGGCCAGATAGTCCACGATCCGCCGGCCGAGCTTGCCGCCATACAGATGCTCGGGCCCCAATTCGGTGATCTCGGCAAGAGTCTGCGCGAGATCAGGCTGCGCAACGATGCTGCCGAGCTTCACCGGCATTCCATGCGGGAGATAGTTCCTGACCAGTGCGGCGTGCAGCTCCGGCCAGGGTTCGAGCAGTGGCACCTGCTCGTTGATCTCATCAACACCGAAGTCCGAGAGCGCAAAGCCGCCCTGCGCCAGCGTGATCGCCGGCGCAAAGACATCTGGAAGCGATTTGCGTCCATAGCGCGAGAGCAGCTCGCACCAGCCCGCGAGATTGCCGGGCGTCGAGGCCGCCTGCGGACCGCGCTCGAGCTCGAATCTGCTGGTGTATCTGCCGACCGGGAAGCTTGCGGGCATTGGCGGCGCGAAGTCGAGCACGCGAATGCGCTGCTCGCTTGCGACCCAGACCGTGGCCAGTCCAAACCCGGCAAGCCCCGACATGAACGGCTCGACCACGTTGAGGGCGGCCGCCGTGGCGACGGCCGCATCGAACGCATTGCCGCCCTGCATCAGGATTCGTGCACCGGCCTGTGCCGCGAGCGGATGCGCGGCGGCGACCATGCCGTGCCGCGAGAACAGCGTCGGACGCCCATGTATCCTGGCGAGTTGCATCCGGTCAGGCCTTTCGCCGATCAGTGCTTCGTCGCAGCCTGGATCGCCTCCGACATGATCTCGAGACCGCGATCGATTTCGGCCTCGGACACTGTGAGCGGCGGCGCGATGCGGAATACGCCGCCCATGCTGGGCAACTTGACGATGTTCATGCTGAGACCGCGACGCATGGTCTCCTCCATGATCCGCGCGCCGAGTTCAAACCCCGGCGTCCTGGACTGCCGGTCGACGACGATTTCAAGACCAAGCAGAAGCCCGCGGCCCCTGACGTCACCGACGCATTCGAACTTTTGCTGCAGCGACAGCAATCCATCCCGGAGCCTGTTGCCCCTGGCGGTTGCCTGCGCCACCAACCCGTCGCGCGCGACAACGTCGAGCACCGTGACGCCGATCGCGGCGGGCAAGGGATCGGAGACATGCGTGGTGTAGAACAGGAAGCCGCGCTCGAACGCGGTCTGCTCGATGGCCTTTGTCGTCATGACCGCGGCGAGCGGCAGACCGGCGCCGAGCGTCTTCGACAGCGTGAGAATATCAGGCACCACGCCGTCACGCTCGAAGGCAAACATGTGCCCGGTGCGGCCGATTCCGGTCTGAGCTTCGTCGAGGATCAGCAGCATGCCGCGCTGCTCGCATTTTTGCTTCAAGGCCGCGAGATAGCCGAGCGGCAGTTCCAGAATGCCGCCGCTGGAGAGGATCGGCTCGGCGATGAAGGCCGCCAGACTACCGGTCGACTGGCTGTCGATCAGTGCGAACGCATCGTCGAGCTCGGTCTGCCAGTCGTTGCTGCCGTCGACGTTCCTGAAGCGCGGCCTATAGGCGTTCGGCGCGGGAATGACGAACGATCCGACCGCGGCCGGCCCATAACCGCGCCGGCCCGCGCTGTAGGTCGCCGACGCCGCCGCGCCGGTCATGCCGTGCCAGCTTTGCGCGAAGGCGACGATTTCGTGCCGGCCGGTGACGAGCTTGGCCATCCGGATCGCCGCTTCATTGGCTTCCGCGCCTGTCGTCAGCAGCTGCACGCGGTCGAGACCGGGCGCAAGCGCAGCGAGACGCTCGGCCAACGTCACCACCGGACGCGAGAGCATGCCGCTGAAGAGATGAGCGACCGCACCCATTTGCCGTGCGACCGTGGCGACGATGTCGGGATGCGTGTGCCCCAGCACAGCGCTCATCTGACCCGAGGTGAAATCGAGGATGGCGCGTCCGTCGGCGTCGTAGACGAAACTGCCGGCCGCACGCTCGATGATGACGGGTTCGAAACTCGGCCCATAGCGGGTCAGATGCGTGTTAGCGGACGCCCAGAAATCGGGATCGGCATTCAAGGTCATGACAGCCACCTCTCGCTTGGGGGACGTCCGACCTCTAGTCAAGAATTTGACTTCAGGCTAATTGATATAATTCAATCTAGATATCAATCTTCTTGATGTCGATGCTGGATCTCAACCTTCTGAGGAATTTCGTCGTCGTGGCCCGCACCGGCTCGATCAGCCTGGCGGCCTTGCAGATTGGCCGGACACAGTCCGCGCTCAGCATGCAGATGCAACGGCTGGAACAGACGATCACGCAGCCGCTGTTTCACCGCAGCGGATCCGGCATGAGACTGACCGCGGCCGGCGAGAAACTGCTCGCCCACGCCGAGATGCTGCTGGCGCAGCACGACGAGATTCTCGCCGACATGAGCGGCGAGAGTCTCAAAGGGACGCTGAGCCTGGGCTGCCCGGAGGACTATTCGATCGCTTTCCTGCCGGCGCTGCTGAAGGGGTTCTGCGCGCTGCATCCCAATGTCGAGCTGCGCATGGTCTGCGCACCGACCTCCGAGCTGCGCCCGATGCTAGCGCGGCGCCAGATCGAGATGGCGCTGGTCTCGCTGTCCGATGCCGGAGCGCGCGAGGTGATCCGAGAGGAGCGCTTCGTCTGGGTCGCGAACGAGGCCGAACCGAAAATACTGACGCAGGATGTGCTGCCGCTGGCGCTGGCGGCGCCGATGAGCCTGGACTACCGCGCCGCCTGCGCCGCGATGGACGCGGTCAATCGGCGCTACAGGGTCGCCTACGCGAGCAACAGCCTCGCCGGCCTGATCGCGATCGCGCGGTCCGGTCATGCGATCAGCGTCCTGACACGAACCGCCGTCCCGTTCGATCTTCACGTCGTCTCGGCCGGACTGCCCCTGCTTCCGACCATCGGCATCGCCCTCGAATTCTCGGAGGCGAGGCCCTCGCTGCTGGCGACGACGCTGGCCGAGCACGTCCGCACCGTGCTGCCCGGACTGAAGACCAAGGCGGAGATCGATTAGTGACCTGCGCGTGGGCGGCGAGCGCAACGCTCAGCTGATGTTCAGGAGGATCCGTCCCGATGTGCCGCTGCGCATCAGATCCAGGGCGTCGTTGATGTCGTCGAGCGCGAACTCGTGGGTGACGATGCCGCGGTAGCTCACCTTGCCGGCGTCGCTGAGTCGCACCAGGCGCGGGATATCGCGCGCGGGCTGGCATTGCCCGCCTTCCGAGCCCTTCAGCACCTTCTCGAAGTGCAACGGCAGGGTATAGATCTCGGCCTTCTCGCGGGGCACGCCGACGAGGATGCAGCGGCCCTTCTTGGCGGTGATCTCGTAGGCGAGCTCGATCAGGTTCTTGACGCCGGTGGTCTCGACGACCTTGTCGGGGCCGTCGGCCCCCGTGACGGACCGGACCTCGGCGGCCACATCCTTCACGGTCTCGGAATTGATGATGTGGGTGGCGCCGAAATCCTTCGCCATGGCCAGCTTGTTGTCGAGGCGATCGATCGCAATGACCGGCCATGCGCCGACCATCGCGGCGAATTGCACGATGTTCAATCCGACGCCGCCGACGCCGAATACGACGACGGCTTCGCCGATGGCGATCTGCGCATCGTTGTTGACGACGCCGAGCGCGGTCGTCACCGCGCAGCCGAGCAGCGGCGCACTGGTGCGGTCGATCGTATCAGGAACGGGCGTGACGCGATTTTCCGACACCACGGCATATTCGTTGAAGGTGGTGACCCAGCCCGCATTGAGGCGCTTGCCGCGCCAGGAATAGACCGGCGTGTTGGACTGGATGCCCTTGCCCGGCCGCCAATGCATGACGACGGTATCGCCCTGCTTGCAGGAGACGACGCCGGGTCCGGTTTCGACGATGGTCGCCAGCGCCTCGTGCCCCAACAGGTGCGGCAGGAACTTGTCGACGCCCTTGACGGCGTCGATCTCGTTGATCTGTGCGCCGCAAATGCTCGACGTGTGCACATGGGCGAGCACCTGACCGTGCTCGAGCCTGTCGGGCAGATTGAACTCGTCGACGATCAGCGGCTTGCCGGATTCGACGAGTATCGCGGCCTTTGCGGTCTTGATGTCCATGGGTCGCGCCCGGTCACTCGAAATAGATGAATTCGTAGTCGCCGGTGTAGCCGAGCTTGCCGTAGAGCCAGATCCATTCCGAGGTGTGCAGGATGGATTCCGCCGTCAGCGCCCAGCATTCGAGGTTGTGCAGCTCGGCGACGTTCCGGTAGCCCTCGACCATGACGTATTTGTTCTTGCCGACCCGCTCGATCTCCTTGAGCGCGGCCTCGAGCTCGTAGAGCCTGAGATTGTGCAGGGTGCCGAGCGAGATGACGAGGTCGAAGCTGTCGTCGCCATAGGGATAGACGTCCTGGGCGCGATAGTTGAACAGATACGGCTTCACCTGCTCGTGTGCATTGGCAAGACCATGCTTGGAAATGTCGAAGCCGGTGACCTTCAGACCCGGCAGGATCTTCTGCATCTCGTACAACAGAAAACCCTTGCCGCAGCCGACGTCGAGCACGCTCGACCCGTCCTTCAGGCCATAGGTCTCGATCAGCGCCTTGGCGACCGGGGCCCAGCGCCCCTCGATGAAGCGGTAGCCGCCATAACCGAAACGGCGATCGCCGTCCCAGTAATCGGCCTCGTACTCCCGCGCCTTCAGCGAGCAGCCGATCTTGTCGTCGTTCATGCGGCCCATGTAGTCGCGCTTGGTCGCAGTGTGCAGCGGCGTTACGATATTCAGCAGTCGTCCCATTGAGCCCTCGGATTTCATCACGCGCGGAGATTGTCTTGACCGGCCTGGGGAGCTTCGCACGTGACCTGCGACTGGCCCTAGCATTTGTGACGAAGACCATCATTGTTTCAGATCAATGATGTGGAAATGCTGCCGCGGCGCCGGTCAAGATCCGGCCCATGAATCGCCAGTGCCGACCAAGCGCCAGGTTCCAGCCGCGGCTGCCGGCGGCCGTGACATGGCGACGCTGGAACGAGATGCGCCGCACGGCGTTCGGCAGCGAGGAGAATCCTGCCATGCCGACCAAGCCGACCATCGCCCGCGTCTGGCGCGGCCGTACCCGCCGCGACCTCGCCGACGCCTACCAGGCCTATCTGCAAGCCGAGGGCATCCCGCCGCTGCGAAAGACCGCGCTCGGCGTGCAGCAATTGCGCGAGGACCGCGACGAGGAGACGTGGTTCACCACCATTTCCTATTGGGCGGACATCGCAGCCATGACGGCTTTCACCAAGGGTGAGCCGACCAAGGTCCATCATCTCGCGCGCGACGCGGAGTTCCTGATCGAGCTGCCGGAGCGCATCGAGATCCACCGCATCCTGATCGACGAGCAGGGTCTGCGGTGAAGGCCTCGCGCATCCGTTTATCCGTGTCTTGATTCCGCGCTCCGCCGCGCTATACGTTCCCGCCATGAAGTTCATCTCCACATTCTTCCCGCTGATCTGAACGGCAGAACGTCGTTCCGGCGCTCCTGCGCCACTCAGATCAAACGGCTTCGCGCGATGCGGTAGCCGAACGGAGAGATGTGCAATGCCCAAGACCGAACAGGTTGGCCTGACGCCCCGTCAGGTCCAGACCTTCATCGACGACGGTTTCGTCAAACTCGAGAATGCCTTCAGCACCGACCTTGCCAAAGAATGCAGGGACGAGCTGTGGGCGGATATCGGCCTGTCGCCGGACGAGCCAGAACATTGGACCCAGCCCGTTGTCCGGGTCGGCGCCAAAGCGACGCCCCCCTTCATTGAAGCCGCGAATACGCCGCGTCTGCACAAGGCCTATGATCAACTCGCCGGCGAAGGGCGCTGGCTTGCGCCCAGCGGCCTCGGAACCTTTCCGATCCGCTTCCCGTCATCGCAATCGCCAGGCGACGATGGCTGGCATGTGGACATGAGCTTTGGCACCGCTCATGCCGACTTCATGGAATGGCGTGCCAATGTGAAGAGCAGCGGGCGTGCGCTGCTGATGCTCTTCCTGTTCTCGGATGTCGGAGATGACGATGCGCCCACGCGAATCCGGAAAGGCTCGCATGCGGCCATCGCGCGGGAGCTACTGCCCCATGGCGAGGCGGGCGCAACGCTCCGGCAACTTGCTGCCGGCGACTGGGCGTCGACAAGGGATCGCGAGGTTGAACTTGCGACCGGCAAGCCAGGCACCGTCTATCTGTGCCACCCGTTCCTGGTTCATGCCGCGCAACCCCACCGCGGGAAAGAGCCGCGCTTCATGGCACAGCCTCCGCTGCTGCCGAAGCGCGAATTCGATCCGGCGCTGCCACCTTCGCCGGTTCAGATCGCGATCCGGCGGGCTTGCGGGCTGACGGTGTAGGCGGATGGCATCCGGGGCCGCTGGGCGGTCCCGGATGACCTATTGCACCTCGATGTTCGCGTCCTTGACCAGCTTGCGCCAGCGTTCTTCCTCCTGCCGAACGTAGCGGTCGAGCTCTTCAGGCGCACTGCCGACCATGATCAGGCCTTCGTTGGCCGACAGCTTCTTGAAGGCACCGGACTGAACGGCCTTCGCGACCGCCTGGGTGAGGCGCGCAATCACCGGAGCGGGCGTTTTGGCCGGGGCGTACAATCCGTACCAGGACTCGGCGGCGTAGCCGGGCAATCCGGCCTCGGAAACGGTCGGCAGTTGCGGGAACGCGGTCGAACGCTCGGCCGCGGTGACGGCCAAGGCCCTGAGCTGACCCGCCGCCACCAGCGATGCTGCGCTCGCCACGGTGGTGAACATCACATCGATCTGTCCCCCCAAGAGATCGCTGATCGCAGGCGCCGCACCCTTGTAGGGGACCGCCGTCATCTTGACGTTCGCCATGGCATTGAACAGCTCGCCGGCGAGATGGGCCGAGGTGCCGATGCCGAACGTGCCGAAATTGAGCTTGCCCGGCTTGGCCTTGGCTTCAGCGATCAGATCGGAGATCGAGTTGATCTTGGATGCGGGGTTGACCACGACGACATTGAAGGACCGCGCGATCAGCGAGACCGCGGCGAAATCCTTGTGCGGATCGAACGGCAGCTTGGTGTAGAGGCTCGGGTTGACCGCGTGCGCGAAGGTCGCCAGCAGCAGCGAATAGCCGTCCGGCTCGCTCGTCGCGACGGTCTGGGTGCCGACGATGGTTCCGGCGCCCGGCTTGTTCTCGATGATGACGGGCTTACCGAGGTCCGTTTGGATCTCCTGGGCGGTCGTTCGCGCGACGATGTCGGTCCCGCCGCCGGCTGCGAAGGGCACCACGATCTTGATGATCTTCTCGGGATACTCGGCCCGCGCCGGCGCAGTGCTCAATCCCGCGACGACCAGCAACGCCGACGAGACGAGAACGGCGGAGCGCGGCCAACCCCTCCCTGCAGCGCGGTCGCGACTTTTGATCTTGCCGATTGCCATGCGGACCTCCCATCCGGTCTTGCCGAGTTATTCAGCGAGGTTTGTCGTGTTCGACGAACGCAGCCACGCGCCTTTCTGCAAGTTCTTGGCGGTGCGGCTTCACTTGCTTGCGTTGAGAACAGCCAGCCCGTCGGCCGCCTTCACGCCCTGGCCGGCCGGCAGCACGAAGACCGGATTGATCTCGGCCTCGACGAGCCGGGCGCCGAGCTGCGCGACCATCTGCGAGAAAGCGACGATCGCTGCTGTAAGGGCTTCGACATCGCATTTCGGCCGGCCGCGGAAGCCATCCAGCAACGGCCATGTGACGAGGTCGCGCGCCATCGCGCGCGCCTCGGCGAGGCCGAGACCGCCTTCCGGCGGCAGCAGGTGCATCGTCGTGTCCTTGAACAGCTCGGCGGCGACGCCGCCCATACCGAGGAGGATGGCGACGCCCAAGGGATCGCGGTGCATTCCGAGGATGATTTCGACGCCGCCTGAAATCATCTCCTGAACCAGGAATTGCTCGGGCCGCTTCCCGGCTCTGAGTGCGACCTCGTCGGCCATCGCCGTGAGCCGGCCGCCGATGGTCTCGGCTGTCAGGTTGATCGCGACGCCGCCGACGTCGCTCTTGTGCGCGATCTCGCGGGAGAGAATCTTGAGCACGACTTTGCCGCCGAAGGCTTGCGCCGCCCGTTCCGCTTCTTCAGCCGTTGCGACCACTTGCTCTGCCACGATCGGAATACCGAAGCGGGCGAACAAGGTTTTGGCCTGTGCTTCGTCGAGCGATCCCGCGGGGAGATCGGTGATGTCGACGGCCGTCGCAGCCGAGCCGGACGTCGGGACCTGCTCCGGCATTCCGGCCTGCAACAAGCCATCGAGCGCAGCGGCACAGCTTTCGGCGGAGGTGTAGGCGGGGACGCCTCGCTGCGTGAGGACGGAGACCGCGTCGGGCGCGTGAGGGGTCACATAGGCAATGACGGGCTTGTCGCTGAGCGGCAGGCAGTCGTGGATGGCGTCGGCCATCAGCGCCGGCGATCCCACGGCTGACGAGCCGGCGATTACGATCAGCGCATCGTAGGAAGGGCTGGCGAGCAGGATGCGGATTGCGGCGCGTAGCACATCCGGCTGCAGGCCGGCCAGCGTCACGTCGATCGGGTTGCGATCGAGCATGGCGCGCGATCCCGACTGCAAGGCTCGGAGTTGCGCGGCAGTATCCGGGTCGGGAGCGGGCGTTGCGAAGCCTGCGACGCCCAGACTGTCGGACACGATAGTGCCGGCGCCGCCAGTCGAGGTGAGGACCGCCACGCGCCGGCCGGAGAGCTTCCGTCCTGCGGCAAGCGCTGCCGGAATGTCGAGCAGGTCTTCGAAGGTTTTCGCGCGGATCACGCCGAGCTGCCTGAACAAGGCGTCGTACATGCGGTCGGAGCCTGCGAGCGCGCCCGTGTGCGAGATAGCCGCCTTTGCGCCCGCTTCCGATCGCCCGATCTTGAAGGCGACGATTGTCTTGCCGGCATCTCGCGCCTTCAGCACCGCTTCGCGGAAGCGAGCCGGATTGCGGATCGCCTCGACGTAGAGCGCGATGACTTTGGTCGCATCGTCGTCGGCGAGAAAGTCGATGAAATCGGCGAGATCGAGATCGGCTTCGTTGCTGGTCGACACCAGCTTCGACAGCCCGACCCCGCGCGCCGCGGCGCGCGACAAGATGGCGCCGAGAATGCCTCCGCTCTGCGAGACCAGCCCGACCGGACCTGCCGGAAAATGGTCCATAGCCAGCGCGCCCGAGGCCGACAGCACGATGCTGTCGGTGAGATTGACGAGGCCGATCGTGTTCGGCCCGAGCAGGCGCATGGATCCGGCGGCTTGCATCAGCTGCTGCTGGCGCGCGGCGCCTTCGGCGCCGGTTTCGGTGAAGCCGCTGGCGAGAACGATGGCCGCGGCAACCCCGCGTGCGGATAATTCGCGCACCGCGACGTGGGCGCGTTCGGCGCCGAGCAGGACAAGGCCGACGTCAGGCACGTCGGGCAGCGAGGCGATGTCGGGGTAGCAGGCGAGACCGCCGATTTCCGCGACCTTCGGATTGACCGGGTATATCGCACCCGCGAAGCCGTGCTTCCGGAGATAGGAGACCGGTCGCCCCGAGGTCTTGCTCGGGTCCGCCGATGCACCGATCACGGCGATGCTGCGCGGCCGGATCAGGCGTTCGATCGCATTCATCGCTCAAGCCTTCGCCGAGGATTGCGCGAGGAACGCCGCCACGGCCTCGCGATGCTCCGCGCTGGTGTAGCAGATGGCCTGGGCCTGGCTGCCGAGATCGAAAATATCGTGCGCGGAATGCTCGAACGTCTCGTTCAGGATCTTCTTGCCGAGCGCGAGCGCGGTGGCAGACCCCTGAGCCAGTTCCGCTGCCCAGGCCTGTGCGGCCAACAGCAACTCGGTCGCAGTCACCTTGCGATCGACGATGCCGAGCGCGAGCGCTTCGTCGGCTTCAACGACGCGGCCGGTGAAGATCAGCTCCTTGGCCCTGGCAAGCCCGACCCGGCGCGGCAGGAAATACAGGCCGCCACCATCGGGAATCAGACCGCGCTTGATGTAGGACCAGGTGAATTTCGATCGCTCATTGGCCATGACGAAGTCGCAGGCGAGCGCGATGTCGGCGCCGAGGCCTGCCGCCGCGCCGTTGACCGCGGCAATCGTCGGCTTCGACAGGCCGAGCAGCAGCGATTGCACGTGATGCACGCCCTGCTGACGGCTCCATCCGTTGAATGCGACTTCGCCCTGCGGCGCCTCGAGCCGGCGTTTCATGCCGCTGATGTCGCCGCCGGCGCAGAAGGCGCTGCCGCGCCCGGTCAGCACCAGCGCCTTGATCGCCTTGTCGCGGGACACGGTTTCGAGGGCGCCTGAGAACTCGGCGCGCATCTCGTCGCTCATGGCGTTGCGTCGGTCCGGCCGGTTGAACGCGATCGTCGCAATTCCGGCCTCGATGGAAAATTCGATGAGCTGATCGGACATGACAACCTCCCTGAAGTCGGATCCATCGGCATGCGATGAATGATCGGCGTGAGCTCCGCGACTGCGTTTCCTCATCGCGCCGTGCGCAGCCGGTATTGTTCTTTCCGCTGCCTATAGCGGCTTGCAGCCACCGGCACATCCGCTTAATTCCACTAAGTGGAAACGCTGAAGAGATCAAAGATGGCACAGGCGCGCAGATATGCGGGCGGAATCGACGGCAACCGCTCGCTCGAGCGGGGCGTCGAGATCCTCCGGGCGTTCCGCCCCGGCGTCGACACGCTCGGCAACGGCGAGATCGCAGAGCGAACAGGCTTGCCGCGATCGACGGTCAGCCGGCTGACCCGGACGCTGGTCAACTCCGGGATGCTCGACGAAGTCCGCAGCGAGCGGGCCTACCGCCTTGCCGCATCGGTCATCAGCATCGGTCACGCCATGCGGACGGGATCGCCCGTGCTCAACGCGATCGGTCCGATGATGCGCGCGGAATCGGCTAGGCGGCGGCTGAACGTCGGACTCGCGACTGCCGATAGGACCATGATGGTTTACCTGGAGTCGATCCGCTACAGCCCGCGCGCGGCGCTGCGCAACGTGGTCGCCGGCCAGCAGGTCCCGATGGAGCTGACGTCGCTCGGCCGCGCCTATCTCGCCGGCATTGCAGAGACCGAGCGCGAACGATTGCTGAAGCAGTTCAAGCGGCGCAGCGCAGCTGCAACCAGGGCGCTGCTGGCGGAGGTCAGGCGATCGATCAGCTCCGTCGAGCACGACGGCTATTGCGCGGTGTCGTGGCAGCCCGCCGTTCTCGCCGTCGCAACTCCGATCGTGCTGGAGGGCCTTCCGGTCTACGCGCTCAACATGAGCCTGCAGAACGTCGAGCGCTCCGACTCGCTGGCCGGCGAGCTCGGCGCATACCTCAACGCGTTCGCGGCCAAGTGCAAGGAGGTGCTGGCGGGGCGGTGAAGCCGAGCGGCGAGGCGCAGCCGCTTGCCCGTCAGCTGGAGGAAGAGGTCACGTCCCCTTACAATTTCCCATACACCCGCGCGGCAACCGCCTTCAGGCGCTCGACCGAGCCGGACTGCGGATGCGGCTTGACCGGGGCGAACAGGATCGAGGCCTGGCGGCCGTTCTTCCAGACATGAATGTGGACGGCGTTGCCGTTGCCCTTGGTGCAGGAATGCTCGCCGAACGCTTCGCGGCCGAGCTCGGGGATGGCCACGTGCGTGCATGGCCCTGCACGCTTCATCATGCTGGCGGCGGTATCGCGCGAGGTCGTGATCACCGCGACGGTCATGGTGTTGGCCTCGCGATCGAACATCATGCAGCTGCCTGCCCCGGTCCGCTGCACCGTCAGCGTGCCGTTGTCGAGAAAGCCGTCGGCATCGGCGGCGGTGAGCCACTCGCAATTGCCGAACCGCTCGCTGCTCCTGCTCACATTGCCGACGGCAACGCGCGCGGCCTCAGTGATCGGCGCGAGCAGCGCATCATCGGCACGCCGGCCGATCGGATAGACGCTGATCTGCAGGATGTAGTCGCCGGACAGCGCGACGACCGAGGCCTCCTGGCGTTCCGCGCCCGCCGCGCTCGTACCGCCCTGGCCTTCGTCGCCGATTCCGGACACTGCGCTCAGCGGCATGCGCTCACCGAGCGTCTTGACGAAGGTCGCGTACAATTCCCTGGCGCGGTCCTTGTCGGGATTGCGGAACACGGAGAGCATCATCGTGTCGCCGCGCCCGGCCTGGTAGATGCAGCCGCGGCCGTCCTGGTTCGAAATCAGCGACCATTTCAGCGCCGGCATCGCCCGGGCGAGCTCCTGGGCGCTGATGAACGGGCAGGTTTCGGCCGCGCTCGCGGGAAGCACAGGGGCGGCTGCGATGGCAAGGAATAAAACGAAGCGGGAGAATAGATGATCGATCGTGCGCATCGGACGAACTTACTATCGAAACGGTGCGCCCGACGAGATGAAACTGAACAAAATCCTATTACGCAGCCCCCGGTGCCTTCGCCACCGTCAGGTCCTTCAGGAACTGCTCCATGAGCGGCTTGTTGCCAAACCGGCGATAAGAGCGCTCTGCCTCCAACGAAAATGTCGGTTGGGCCCCTACCAAGCTTGCCATCGTCAGCTGCGCCGCTTCTATATCACCGCGCCGCCCTTGCAGCGCAGCCTGTATGAGCAGGCAGTTGGCATCGCGCGGCGCCCTTACAAGGCATTCGGAGATCACGGTAGCCGACTCATCGCGACGATCAGCGGCGTAAAGAGCCTGGCCATGCACATAGGCGTAATATTCCGGTGCCATGGGATGAAGGCGACGCGCCCGCTCGGCATTGGCAACAGCGTCCGCGTAGTCCCCGAAACGGACTTGTGCTTTTGCCAATGCCATCATGCTATCCGGGTCATTGGGATTCAGTTCGACGGCGCGCTTGGCGGCCTGCAAGCCGCCCGCATAATCGCCCTGCACCGCCAGCCCGAAGCTGATCACCTGATAGCCGAGCGAGAGATTGGGATCGAGGCGCACAGCCTGGCGCGCTTCGCTAAGACCTAGTTCCAGCTCATGCGCTGTCGCCCGACCACTCGACCTCTTGGCCACATCCGCGATGTAAGTGAGGGCCAAGCCCGCACGGGCGGCGGCATAGGCCGGGTCCATTTCCAGCGCGCGCTGATATAGGCCGCGTGCCTCCATAAGTGCTTCCGCATCCTGGACGCCATGCCGGTATCGATGACGGGCCCGCAGCAGAAGATCGTAAGCCTGGAGGTTGTCGGTCGGCCGTTGCGCGGCAGCGATGGCTTCACTTCGGCCGATATACGGCGCGAGCTGGGCGACGATTTCCGTGGTCAGCTCGCTTTGTACGGTGAAGACGTCGGCAACCTGCCTGTCGAAGCTGCGCGACCAAAGGTGCGCGCCCGATTTCACGTCGATCAGCTGCGCCGAGACGCGAAGCCGGTCCCCCTCGCGGCGCGCGCTGCCTTCCACCACGTAGGAAACGCCCAGCTTTGCCCCGAGCTTGCGCATATCGCTGTCTTGCCCGCGCACGGCATAGGTGGAGTCGCGCGCGATGATCTGAAGCTCGGAATTCCTTGCGAGCGCCGTGGTCACATCCTCGGTCAGCCCGTCTGCAAAGTACGACTGGTCCCCGCCCATGGTCGCAAAGGGCATGACCGCAACTGACGGGCGCGGGTCGGCGCGGGTCTGGTCGAAGGATAGCGCGGCCGGGAGCCGGCTGACCATCGCCGCCAGGGAAAGCGGTTGGATTTGGGTGCCGATGAGGACAAGGGCTATTGCGGCGACGCCATACGACCAGCGCGCAGCGGTACCGCGCAGAACGCGCGGGACTTTTCGCCAGCGAGACCACGAGGATTGCGCGCGCCGTACCCGGTAGACATTAAGACGCTCGGGAATGTTTTTGGCGCGCCTGCGGCCCACACGCGCGAACACATCGCCGCGATTGCGGTCTGCGGCCATGACGACAGCGCCGCTAACAAAGATGCTGCCGGGATCGGCCATCGTCTCGAGCCGTGTGGCGACATTAACGCCGTCGCCGTACATGTCGCCATTATCCTCGATGACATCACCGAGGTTGATGCCTATGCGCAGCTCAAACGGGGCGTTGTCGAACCCTTGCTGGATGGCAGAGCCCGCATCAACGGCTTCGTTGACGCTGGGAAACATCGCCAGAAACCCGTCCCCGGTCTTCTTGAAGATGCGTCCACCATGCTGCGCGACTGTGGGCTCGATCAGATTGTCGAAGACCGTGCGCAGCTCTTTATAGGTGGAGGCCTCGTTTTCGGCCATCATCAGGCTGTAGCTGACGATGTCGGCGGCCATGATCGCGGCGAGCTTGCGTTCCATCAACGGTTTCCCTGTACAGGGGCCAAGCACAACTGGCATTGCGGACATTCTACGCCAGCTTGAAATTAAACCTTCCAACCCGCATGCGGTTATCAACACAGCTCATATATGCGTGAGCAATGAGACCCGTCCGGCGGCGCGCAAGCAGCACCACTCCGCTCGTACGGCTGATCCTGAGTTTCCCTGCGGGTTCCCATATGGCGACGGTGAGGCCGGCGCTGGGTCAGCGGGCCGTCGTCACCGCCCCTGATATTCGGCCCAGCAATCCGCCGTTTCATAGACGCGGACCGCCCACAGCTGCGGCAGGCTGGGCTTCAAGCGGTCCCAGATCCAGACCGCGATATTCTCGGCGGTCGGATTCGCGAGGCCGTCGACCTCGTTCAGGCACTGGTGGTCCAGCGCCGCCATGATGCCGGCGAAGCTTTTCTCGATATCGAAGAAATCAGCGACGAAGCCGGTGTGCGGGTCGACCGGCCCATCCAGCTGGACCTCGACCCGATAGGAATGACCATGCAGCCGGCTGCACCTGTGAGTCTCGGGCACGTTTGGCAGCCGATGCGCCGCCTCGAACTTGAACGCCTGCGATATCCTCATCCAGCTCCCCACACGGCATGGCCATCCGGTCTCGGGCCGGTCTGGCGACCAGATGCTGTCCTGTCCTGACCTTTCGGCAAAGAATGGCGCGCCCGGAACGATTCGAACGTCCGACCCTCAGATTCGTAGTCTGATGCTCTATCCAGCTGAGCTACGGGCGCGTGTTTCGCAAACAGCGCGGGCGGGGCCCGCAAGCAGCCCCCGGCGGAGCCGGAGGGGGTGCGAAAGAGCGCTCTGACTAACCGCTCTTGTCCCGATTGGCAAGGTCCGGCTCGCCGGTATTTTGGGGCATTTCCGCACTTCTCTTCGTCATTCCGGGGCGCGACGAAGTCGCGAGCCCGGAATCCATAACCACCAGCCGGGGTTATGGATTCCCGGCCCGACCCTTCGGGTCGTCCCGGAATGACGGAAGGAATGGCGATGGCCCAGCTCGTTTCAGTCGGCCGCTGGCCTAGCCTTAAGCCCTCTGGCGCTCGTTGCGGATGGAGAGCAGTTCCACGGGACGGTCGGGGATGACGATGCGGAACGTGGCGCCGATGGTGCCCTCGACCAGGTGGATCTCGCCGCCATGGGCGCGGACCAGCTCGGCGGCGATGGCGAGGCCGAGGCCGCTGCCGCCGGGGCGGCCCGAGGTCTGGAAGGCCTCGAACAGGCGCTCCCGGGTCTTCGGGGGAACGCCGGGGCCGGTGTCGGAGACCTCGAGAATGGCGACGGCGCCTTCGCGCTTTCCGGTGATCCGGATCTGCTGCACGCGCCCCTCACCCGCCGCATGGCTTTCGAGCGCCTGGGCGGCGTTGCGGACGAGGTTGAGCAAGACCCGGAACAGCTGGTCGGGATCGGCGTCGACCGCGAGCCCGCGCTCGATCGCGGCGACCCAGGCGATCGAGGCGTCGTTGGCGAGCCCCGCGGTCTCCCGCACCTCCATCACCACAGGCTCGATCAGGATCATGCGGCGGTCGGGTGCGGCCTCCTGGGCGCGGCCGTAGGACAATGTCGACTGGCAGAAGGCGATGGCGCGCTCGAGCGAGCGCACGAGCTTGGGCGCAAAGCGCTGCACGCGCGGATCCGGCACGCTGGCGAGCTGATCCGACAGCAGCTGGGCCGAGGCGAGCAGATTGCGCAGATCGTGGTTGATCTTGGAGACCGCGAGGCCGAGGGCAGCGAGCCGGCTCTTCTGATTCAGCATCGACATCAGGTCGCGCTGCATGTCGGACAATTCGCGCTCGGCGACCCCGATCTCGTCGCTGCGCTGGCTCGGCACGATGATGCCGGCCGAGCTCTCGGGATTCTCGTGGAAGCCGACCAGGCTCGCGGTCAGCCGCCGCATCGGGCGCACGAACAGATAATGAAGCGCGAGATAGACGAGGCCCGCGGTCAGCACCGCGATGATCAGCGCGACCACGACGAGGTTGCGGGAGAAGCGGTACATCTGCTTCCGCAGCGGCAGCTCGTCGGTGACGATCTCGATGAACTGGGCATTGCCGACCCCGGGGCCGACGATGCGGATGGCCTGGTTGCCGGTCTCCAGCATCATCCGGAACGAGCCGGTGATCGCCTCCCAGGCCGTCATGTCGCGCAGGTCGATGTCGTGCTCGATGGCGGCGGGAATGTTGTCGCTGGCGAGCAGCCGGCGCTGCTGGCCCATCTTGATGGCGACCGCGCGGGCGTTGATGCTCTTCAGGATCTGCCGCGACAGCGAATCGGGGACCATGCCGAGCGGCGCCGCATCCAGCACCAGCGCCGCGGTGTTGGCCGCCGCGACGCGATCATTCAGCCGGTTGACCCAAAAATTCGCGATGGCTGGCACGTAGAGCAGCACCGCGGCGATCATCACCAAGGGAATGGTGAGCAGCAGCAGCTTGCCGGACAACCCGAGCCCGCGCGAGCCGCGGGGGCGCGTCGCCGGCTGGTCTGGCTGATCCAGATCCTGGATCGGCTGGCGATCTGTGGCTGGCACGAAACTCGCCCCTGTTGGCCTTGGCTGATGGAGGATGCGACCCGACCGATGTTCGGTCAAATTACGGATCGCTAATCTGCCGAGGTGTGATGTAAGCGCTGATAGCGCGAGTCGCCACCTCAAGGGTTAAAAACGCCGCGCAAACAGCGATATTCACCACAATCGCGCGCTTGTGCGGCGTTGACGAAGACAAGGCGCTCCCTTATAAGCCGCGCGAATTGTCCGCGATGACCCGGTGCGACACCGGGAGCGGCTCTCTTGGGGCCGAAAAGGGCCCGTTTTGGGCCGCATCTTCCGGACTTTACCATCAATTCTACAGGCAAATTGCCCGGTCAGCGGAGAAAAACCCGTGAAGCGGACTTATCAACCCAGCAAACTGGTGCGCAAGCGCCGTCACGGCTTCCGCGCCCGTCTCGCCACTGCCGGCGGCCGCAAGGTTCTCGCCGCCCGCCGCGCCCGCGGCCGCAAGCGTCTGAGCGCCTGAGCCGGACCCCCTTTTTGGGATTTCATCATGGATCGGCTGAGGCAGCGGGCGGATTTCCTCGCCGTTGCCAATGGCGCGCGGGTGAATAGTCCCGCGTTCGTCCTGCAAAGCCTTGACCGGAAAAGCCTTGGCCGCGATGATTCCGGCCCTGTCAGGATCGGCTTCACCGTCACCAAGAAGAACGGCAACGCCCCCGAGCGCAATCGCATCCGGCGCCGGTTGCGCGAACTGGTGAAGCGGCTCGATCCGACATCGATGCAGCCCCACCATGATTATGTCCTGGTCGGACGAAAGGACGCGCTCTCGCGCGACTTCGCCACCATGCTCGACGATCTGCGCATAGCGTTCACGAAGCCCGCGCGGCATACGGCCAAAGCGCGCGGCCACAGGCCGGGTCACGCCGCAGCGACCAGCCGCAAACCGGATTGATGACGAGACAATCGAGATGACCGACAATCGCAATACCATCCTCGCCGTCATTCTGTCCGGCCTGGTGCTGATCGCCTGGCAGTACTTCTACAATGTGCCGCAGATGGAGAAGCAGCGCGCCCAGCAGCAGGCGCAGTCCGAGCTCCAGAAGGGCAGCACGCCGCAGCCGGGCGCGTCCCCGACGCCGGGCAGCGCGCCGCAGCCCGGCGCGGCCCAGCCGTCGACGCCGGCCGCGAGCCCGCCCCAAGCGGTCGTTTCGCGCGAGACTGCCATTGCAGCGAGCCCGCGCGTCAAGATCGAGACGCCGCGGATCGCCGGCAGCATCTCGCTGAAGGGCGGCCGCATCGACGACATCGCGCTGGTGCAATATCGCGAGACGGTCGATCCGAAATCGCCGCCGATCGTCCTCTATTCGCCGTCGGGCACGGCGGAGCCCTATTACGCCGAGTTCGGCTGGGTTGCAGCGACGGGCGTGACGGCAAAGATGCCGGATGCCCAGACCGTCTGGCAGCAGGAGGGCAGCGGCAGCCTGACGCCGTCGACGCCCGTGGTGCTGAAATGGGACAATGGCGACGGCCTGACTTTCCGCCGCACCATCGCCGTCGACGACCATTATCTCTTCACCATCAAGGACGAGGTGAGCAATGTCGGCAACGCGCCCGTCACGCTCTATCCGTTCGCGCTGATCTCGCGCCACGGCGCGCCGCATGTCTCCGGCTACTATATCCTGCATGAGGGCCTGATCGGCTATCTCGGCGAACACAGGCTGCAGGAATATGCCTACAGCAAGATCGACGAAGCCAAGCAGGTGAACTTCAAGGCCACCAATGGCTGGCTCGGCATCACCGACAAATACTGGGCCTCCGCGCTGCTGCCGGATACCAACGCCCAGCTCCAGGCGCGCTTCTCGTCCAACCCGGTCGGCAAGGTCCATACCTACCAGACCGACTATCTGCTCGACCCCGTCACAGTCGCGATCGGCGGCACCGCGACGGCCAACGCGCGGCTGTTCGCAGGCGCCAAGGAAGCCGGCGTGGTCGGCATCAACTTCCCGCTCGCAGGCCTAGGCGGCTACAACAAGGCGCTCGGCCTCAACCAGTTCGACCTGCTGATCGACTGGGGCTGGTTCTACTTCCTCACCAAGCCGATGTTCCTCGGCCTCGACTTCTTCTTCCGCTTCTTCGGCAATTTCGGCGTCTCGATCCTGCTGGTGACGGTGATCGTGAAGCTGTTGTTCTTCCCGCTGGCGAACAAGTCCTACGCCTCGATGGCGAAGATGAAGTCGATCCAGCCGCAGCTTTTGGCGCTGAAGGAGCGCTATCCCGACGACAAGGTGAAGCAGCAGCAGGAGATGATGGAGATCTACCGCAAGGAGAAGATCAATCCGGTCGCCGGCTGTCTGCCCGTGCTGATTCAGATCCCGGTGTTCTTCGCGCTCTACAAGGTGCTGTTCGTCACCATCGAGATGCGGCACGCGCCGTTCTTCGGCTGGATCAAGGACCTCTCGGCGCCGGACCCGACCAACCTCTTCAACCTGTTCGGGCTGATCCCGTTCGATCCGACCACGATTCCGGTGTTCGGCTATTATCTCGCGCTCGGCATCTGGCCGATCATCATGGGCATCACGATGTGGATTCAGATGAAGCTGAATCCGACGCCGCCGGATCCGACGCAGCAGATCATCTTCAACTGGATGCCGCTGATCTTCACATTCATGCTGGCGGGCTTCCCGGCGGGCCTCGTGATCTACTGGGCCTGGAACAACCTGCTCTCGGTGGTCCAGCAGGGCTACATCATGCGCCGCAACGGCGTGAAGGTGGAGCTGTTCGACAACATTCGGAACTCGTTCAAAAAAAAAGTGACGACTGAGGCAACGTAGCCGTCGTTGCGAGGAGCCAAGCGACGAAGCAATCCAGAGTCCCTCGGCGGATGCATTTCTGGATTGCTTCGCTTCGCTCGCAATGACGTGAGGAAACAGCGGAGCTTCGCATGACCGACGATAAAGATGCGAAGCTGATCGAGGCCGGGCGCAAGCTGTTCGCCCGTGACTGGCAGTTCATCTGGGCCTCGCCTTCGATCGAAACGCTGCCGCCGATGGCGGGGCTGGAGATCGCCTTTGCCGGGCGCTCCAATGTCGGCAAGTCGAGCCTGATCAACGCGCTCACGGGGCGCAACGCGCTGGCGCGCACCTCGCATACGCCGGGCCGCACCCAGGAGCTGATCTTCTTCGAGGTCCCCGGCAAGAACGACCTGCGCCTCGTCGACATGCCCGGCTACGGCTATGCCAAGGCGCCGAAGAGCCAGGTCGCGTCCTGGACCGAGCTGATCCACAAATTCCTGCTGGGACGCGCCAGTCTCGCGCGCGTCTACGTGCTGATCGACGCGCGGCACGGGATCAAGGATGTCGATCTCGAGGTGCTGAAGACGCTCGACCGCTCCGCGGTCAGCTACCAGATCGTGCTGACCAAGGCCGACCAGGTGAAAGTCGCCGAGCTGCAAGCACGCATCGCCGAGACCGAGGCCGTGCTCGCCAAGCATCCGGCCGCGTTCCCGACCGTGCTCGCGACCTCGTCGCGCAGCGCGACCGGCATGGCCGAGCTTCGCGCCGCGATGGCGAAGCTCCTGGAAGAGCGGGCCTCGTGATGGCAGCGCACCGCCTGCTGATCTGGCTTGCGGGCGTTATGGGCGCGGCCGGCGTCGCGCTGGCCGCCGCGTCCGCCCATGGTGCGGACGCGAGCCGTCTTGCCTCCGCCAGCGCCATGCTGCTGTTTCATGCAAGTGCCATACTTGCGACCATCGCCTTGCTCACGCGCGGCCTTCTGCACGGCGGAATTGGACTCGTGGCGACGTTCGGCTTCGCGATCGGTGCCGCGCTGTTCGCAGGCGACCTCACCTTGCGGCAGTATGCCGGGCACGCGCTGTTTCCGATGGCGGCGCCGACGGGCGGAATGGTGATGATTGCGAGCTGGCTGGCGGTAAGCGTGGCGGCGGTGGTGGCGAAGCGCTGAATCCGTAGCCCGGATGGAGCGCAGCGCAATCCGGGGCCGGTGTCTGCGGCGACGAATCCCGGATTACGCTGCGCTCCATCCGGGCTACATAGCTGCCACACCTTTGCGCTGTCCCCGCCAATCGGATAGAACGCGCACCATTCGACCCGCCAGCGAGACCCGCGACATGACCGACATCTCTCCGCTCGACCAGGCCCGCATCCTGTCCGAAGCGCTGCCGCACATGCAGCAATATGACGAGGAAACCATCGTCATCAAATATGGCGGCCATGCCATGGGCGACGAGGAGACCGCGAAGAACTTTGCCCGCGACATCGTGCTCTTGGAGCAGACCGCGATCAATCCGGTGGTGGTGCATGGCGGCGGGCCGCAGATCGCGACCATGCTCAAGCGTCTTGGGATCGTCTCGGAATTCGCCGCGGGCCTGCGCATCACCGATGCCGCGACCATCGAGATCGTCGAGATGGTGCTCGCCGGCTCCGTCAACAAGCAGATCGTCGGCTACATCAACGAGGCCGGCGGCAAGGCGGTGGGCCTGTCCGGCAAGGACGGCAACATGGTGAAGGCGACCAAGACGACGCGCACCATCGTCGATCCCGACTCGAACATCGAGAAGGCGATCGATCTCGGCTTCGTCGGCGACCCCGAGAAGGTCGACCTCACTTTGCTGAACCAGCTGATCGGCTACGAGCTGATCCCGGTGCTGGCGCCGCTCGCAACCTCGAAAGAGGGCCAGACGCTGAACATCAACGCCGACACCTTTGCAGGGGCGGTCGCCGGCGCGCTGAAAGCCAAGCGCCTGCTGCTGCTCACCGACGTGCCCGGCGTGCTCGACAAATCGAAGAAGCTGATTCCGCAATTGTCGGTAAAGGACGCGCGAAAACTGATCGCCGACGGCACCATCTCCGGCGGCATGATCCCGAAGGTCGAGACCTGCATCTACGCGCTGGAGCAGGGCGTCGAGGGCGTCGTCATCATCGACGGCAAGATGCAGCACGCGGTGCTGCTCGAGCTCTTCACCAACCAGGGCACGGGCACGCTGATCCACAAGTGAGAGACGAGCAGCGAAGAAGAGAGGGCGTCATGCCCGGGCTTGTCCCGGGCATCCACGTTCCTTCTTTGCCGAAGCGAGACGTGGATGGCCGGGACAAGCCCGGCCATGACGACCGGAGAAAGTCGAAACATCGCCGCTCCCCGCTCACCCGCTTCCTGATGACGCTGCCGGCGGCCGTCGTCTCCTTCTTCTTCTCCTCGGCGCCGGCGATCGCCGACCTCAAGATCTGCAACCGCATGTCCTATGTGGTCGAGGCCGCGATCGGCATCGACGACAAGGCGGCCACCGCGACGCGCGGCTGGTTCAGGATCGATCCCGCCGCCTGCCGCGTGGTGGTGCAGGGCACGCTGACCGCGGACCGCATCCTGCTCAACGCGCGCGCGCTCGGCGTCTACGGCGCGTCCCCGATCCCGCAAAGCGGCAACGACATGCTGTGCGTCGCGCAGGACAATTTCGTCATCGCGGCGGCGCGGCAGTGCCGCAGCGGCCAGACCCAGGTTCCCTTCACGCAGGTGACGCCGACGCAAAGCCCGGACGGCAACCTCGTCGCTTATCTCGCCGAGGATTCCGAGTATGACGACGAGCAGGCGCGCCTCGCCGGCATCCAGCGGCTCCTGGTGATCGCAGGCTACGACGCCGCGCCGATCGATGGCGTCGACGGGCCGAAGACGCAGAGCGCGCTGGCCGCATTCCTGAAGAGCCGAGGCTTGTCGTCCGACATCGTGGGCTCGCAAAACTTCTTCAAGACCATGGTCGATGCGGTGCAGACGCCATCCGCGACCGGCCTCACCTGGTGCAACGACACGCCGCACAAGGTGATGGCGGCGATCGCGACCGACGACGGCAAGGCGGTGACCAGCCGCGGCTGGTATCGCATCGATCCCAAGACCTGCCTGCACCCCGATGTATCAGGCCAGCCGAAGCAGATCTTCAGCTTCGCGGAAGCGGTCGACGCCGACAACCGAACCGTCAAGCTGAAGGACAAGCCGCTGAACTGGGGCGGCGACAGGCAGCTCTGCACACGCGAGACCAAGTTCGAGACCAGCGAGCAGACCGATTGCGGCGCGCGCGGCTTTGCACCAACGGGCTTCGGCGCGGTAGACATGTCGAGCGGCGGCAAGACGCTGCGCTTTGCCGTGCCGTGAGCGAGAGACTTGTGATGAGCCCACCCCGCAGCTTCAGCCATGTCGACACCTGGGTGTTCGACCTCGACAACACGCTCTATCCGCATCACGTCAATCTGTGGCAGCAGGTCGATGCGCGGATCGGGGAGTTCGTCTGCAACTGGCTGAATGTCGGCCCGGAGGAAGCGCGGGCGATCCAGAAGGACTATTACCGGCGCTTCGGCACCACGATGCGCGGCATGATGACCCTGCACGGCGTCTCCGCCGACGACTATCTCGCCTATGTCCACAAGATCGACCACTCGCCGCTGGAGCCGAACCCGACGCTCGGCGCGGCCATCGCAAAGCTGCCGGGGCGCAAGCTGATCCTCACCAACGGCTCGGTCAACCATGTCGATGCCGTGCTGGCGCGGCTCGGCTTCGCCGGCCATTTCGACGGCGTGTTCGACATCATCGCCGCCGAGTTCGAACCGAAGCCGGCGGAGCAGACCTACCGCAAGTTCCTCGGCCAGCATGCGGTCGATCCGACCCGCGCCGCCATGTTCGAGGACCTCGCCCGCAACCTCACCGTCCCGCACCAGCTCGGCATGACCACGGTGCTGGTGGTGCCCGACGGCACCAAGGAGGTGGTGCGCGAGGATTGGGAGCTGGAAGGCCGCGACGCCGCCCATGTCGACCACGTCACGGATGATCTGGCGGGGTTTTTGGCGGGATTATCGCCCCAATAGCCGCCGTCGTCCCGGGCAAGCGTAAGCGCAGACCCGGGATCCATAACCACAGGGAGTGGTTGTCGCGCGAGATCGATAACTCCGAGTCGTCGCCAAACGACTGCCTGTGGTTATGGGTCCCGGATCTGCGCGCGCCTTAAGGGCGCGCTTGTTCGGGACGACAGCGGAGCATGGGCAAAGGTGGACTATGCCTTGACTTCACCCCTGCAAATCCCGAAAAAGCGCTCCAATTCGCGCGAAACCACGCGCTCCCCAGAGGAAATCCCGATGTCCCTTGCAGCCCTCGAATCCACCATCAACAGCGCCTTCGAGGCGCGTGACGGCATCTCGACCACGACCAAGGGCGAGGTGCGCGAGGCCGTCGACCAGTCGCTGGAGATCCTGGACAAGGGCGAGGCGCGCGTTGCCGAGCGCGGCAGCGACGGCAAGTGGAAGGTCAATCAATGGCTGAAGAAGGCCGTGCTGCTGTCGTTCCGCCTCAACGACATGGACGTCATTGGCGGCGGCCCCGGCAAGGCAAGCTGGTGGGACAAGGTGCCCTCGAAGTTCGAAGGCTGGGGCCCGAACCGCTTTCGCGATGCCGGTTTTCGCGCGGTGCCGGGCGCGGTCGTGCGCCGCTCGGCCTTCATCGCCAAGAACGTCGTCTTGATGCCGTCCTTCGTCAATCTCGGCGCCTATGTCGATGAGAGCACGATGGTCGACACCTGGGCCACCGTCGGCTCCTGCGCGCAGATCGGCAAGCGCGTGCACATCTCGGGCGGCGCCGGCATCGGCGGCGTGCTCGAGCCGCTGCAGGCCGAGCCGGTCATCATCGAGGACGATTGCTTCATCGGGGCGCGCTCGGAAGTCGCCGAAGGCGTGATCGTGCGCAAGGGCGCGGTGCTGGCGATGGGCGTGTTCCTGGGCGCCTCGACCAAGATCGTCGACCGCGAGACCGGCGAGGTCTTCATGGGCGAAGTGCCCGAATATTCCGTCGTGGTGCCCGGCGCGCTGCCCGGCAAGCCGATGAAGAACGGCCAGATCGGCCCGAGCACCGCCTGCGCCGTGATCGTCAAGCGCGTCGACGAGCGCACGCGGTCGAAGACCAGCATCAACGAGCTGCTGCGGGACTGATGCAAGGCGAGTAGCGAATGGCCAGTGGCGAACAGGGCCCGCACCCTACTCGCGATTGGCTATTCACCATTCCCGGCCGGGATCGAACCCACCTTCCCTCCATCGCGACCAATGTCCGGGCGGGCCCTCCTGCCTGGAGCTTCTCGCATGGACCGGACCTGGTATCTCTTCCGCTTCGACGGCCGCATCAACCGCGCCCTGCTGTGGCAGGCGCTGCTGATCGTTGCGCTGCTGGCAGGCTTGCTGGAGGTGATCGGTCAGATCATTCATCTGCCCAATGCCGACGGATCGTTGAAGCTCTCGCTCAAGCTCGATTTCGGCCTTGGCGATCTGTTCAAGCTGGCCGATCCCCGGGAACACCCTTCACTCGCGTCTACCGACCGCGCGCCCCTGATCCTGAGGGCACTCGGCATGTCGCTGTTCCTGTGGGTCTATCTGGCAACGGCGATCAAGCGGCTGCAGGACCGTGACAGGAGCGGCTGGTGGCTCGTTCCGTTTTTCGTCGTGCCCGGCCTCTTCAACCAGTTCTCGGACCTGCTCCCCGACACCAATGTGATGCTTCTTTTCAACCTCGCCGCTTCGATGCTGTGGCTGTGGGGTCTCGTCGAGATGCTCTGCGTGCCCGGCACTGTCGGCGATAACCGGTTCGGGCCTGATCCGCTGGCCGGGATCGCGTATGAGTCCACGCCCGCCTCGCCGCCTGCGAAGAGCTGGGACCAGGGCCGCGAGATCGAAATTGTTCCGCCCAGCGCTAGCCCACCCGGCGGCATGCATGTTAAGCGGGGCGCATGACCGATGCTCTCTCCATTGCCCGCGACCTGATCCGTTGCCCTTCAGTCACTCCGGCCGATGCCGGCGCGCTCGGGGTGCTCGAAAAAATCCTGGGCGCTGCCGGCTTCACCTGTCACCGCGTGACCTTCAGCGAGCCTGGCACCGCCGACGTCGACAATCTCTATGCGCGGATCGGCACGGAAAGTCCGCACATCACCTTTGCTGGCCACACCGATGTGGTGCCGCCCGGCGACGAGAGCGCCTGGAGCGTCGGGGCGTTCTCCGGAGAGGTGAAGGAGGGCGTGCTGCATGGCCGCGGCGCGGTCGATATGAAGGGCGGCATCGCCTGCTCGGTCGCCGCGGTGCTGGAGCATCTCGCTGCCAATAACGGCAAGCCGCGCGAGGACGGTGCGGGCTCGATCTCGTTCCTGATCACGGGCGACGAGGAAGACGTCTCCATCAACGGCACCATCAAGCTGCTGAAATGGGCCGCCGAGCGCGGCGAGAAATTCGACCATTGCGTGCTCGGCGAGCCCTCCAACGTCGAGACGCTCGGCGACACCATCAAGATCGGCCGGCGCGGCTCGCAATCCGGCACGCTCGTCATCGACGGCGTGCAGGGCCACGTCGCCTATCCGCACCGCGCCTCCAATCCGGTGCCTGATATCTCGCGGCTGATCGTCGCGATCTCCGACGAGCCGCTCGACCATGGCAGCGCGCAATTCCAGGCGTCCAATCTCGAATTCGTCTCGGTCGACGTCGGCAACAAGGCCTTCAACGTCATCCCCGGCGAGGCCCGCGCAAGATTCAACATCCGCTACAACGACAACCACACCCAGGCGAGCTTGCGTGAATTGGTGGAGACGCGTCTCGCCAAAGCCTGCGGCAACCGCATCAAGGCCCGCATCGTCTGGGAGCCCTCGAACTCGAACGTGTTCGTGACCAAGCCGGGTCCGTTCACCGATCTCGCGGTCTCCGCGATCGAGGAGGTGACGGGGCGCAAGCCCGAGCTCTCGACCTCAGGCGGCACGTCGGATGCGCGGTTTATTTCAAGCTATTGCCCCGTGATCGAGTTCGGCCTGGTCGGGCAGACCATGCACCAGGTCGACGAGCGCGTGCCGGTGGCGGATCTGGAGAGGCTGACGAAGGTGTATCGCGGGATTTTGGCGCGGTATTTTGCTTGAGGCAGTGTTGCCTCCACAAACACGACCGTCATCGCCCGGCTTGACCGGGCGATCCAGTATTCCAGAGACGGCAGTGATTGAGCCGAGAGGCCGCGGCGTACTGGATGCCCGGTCAAGCCGGGGCATGACACCGAGGTTTGGCGAGAGCATGCCCACTCTCTGCGCCGCTCGCCTAATAATCCACCTTCATCAAATACAGCCCCTCAGGCGGGGCGACGATGCCGCAGGCGGTGCGGTTGCGGGCTTTGAGTGCGGCGGAGAGATCGTCGGCGGTCCAGCGGCCCTCGCCGACCCAGACCAGGGATCCCACCATCGAGCGCACCTGGCTGTGCAGGAACGAGCGCGCCGAGGTGATGACGTTGATCTCGCGGCCATCGCGGATCACGTCCAGCTGGTCGAGCGTCTTCTCCGGCGATTTGGCTTGGCACTCGGTGTCGCGAAAGGTGGTGAAATCGTGCTTGCCGAGCAGGCGCTGCGCCGCCGCGTGCATTGCGTCGGCATCGAGCTTGCGCGGCACGCGCCAGGCGTGGCCGACATCGAGCGCGAGATTGGCGCGAGTGTTGACGATGCGATAGCGGTAGTGGCGCTTGACCGCCGAGAAGCGCGCCTCGAAATCGTCGGGCACGATCTCGGCCTCGAGCACCGCGATCGGATGCGGGCGCAGATGCGCGTTGAGCCCGTCGCGAAAACGGCCCGGCGGAAACTGCTTGTCGACGTCGACATGGGCGACTTGGCCGCGTGCATGCACGCCGGCATCGGTGCGGCCGGCACCGTGCACGCGCAGATCCGCCCCGGTCATCGCCTTCACCGCGGCTTGCAGCGCGCCCTGCACCGACGGCAGCGTGTCCTGCACCTGCCAGCCGAAGAACGGCGCGCCGTCATATTCGATGGTGAGCTTGTAGCGGGGCATCGTGTCCAGTTTCGTCGTCATTGCCCGCCTTGTGCGCTGTTGCGCACTGGGGCGGACAATCCAGTAATCCGCAGCCTATCCGATTAGCCGAGAAGCCTCGGCGTACTGGATACCCCGCCTTCGCGGGGTATGACAGTGTCAGGTGAATTTGGATCCCGCCTTTAACGGCACGCCGCGCAGGAAGTCCGCGGCCTGCATGCGGGCCTTGCCCTCGCGCTGCAGCTCGATGATGCGGATGGCGCCGTCGCCGCAGGCGACGGTAAGCTGATCGTCGAGCATTTCGCCAGGCGCGCCGGCGCCTTGCGCCAACTCGCAACGCAGGATTTTGACGCGGGCATCGTCAAGCTCGCTCCAGGCGCCGGGGAAGGGCGAGAGGCCATGGACGTGGCGCAGCACCGCGCGCGCGGGCCTGGTCCAGTCGATCCGCGTCTCCGCCTTCTCGATCTTGGCGGCGTAGGTGACGCCGTCCGCGCTCTGCGCCTTGAGCTGGAGCCCGCCGCGTTCGAGCGCGGCCATCGCGCGCACCATCAGGTCGGCGCCAAGGCGGGACAGACGATCGTGCAGGTCGAGCGCGGTCATGTTGTCGGTGATCGTGATGCGCTCGGCCATGGCGACGTCGCCGGTATCTAAGCCGACATCCATCTTCATCACCATCACGCCGCTCTCGGCATCATCAGCCATGATGGCGCGGTTGATCGGCGCGGCGCCGCGCCAGCGCGGCAACAGCGATGCGTGCAGATTGTAGCAGCCGAGTTTTGGCGCATCGAGGATCGCCTGCGGCAGGATCATGCCATAGGCGACGACGACGGCCGCATCCGCATCAAACGCGCGGAACTCCGCCAGCGCCTGCTCGGTCTTCAACGTCTTCGGCGTCAGCACGGGAATGCCGAGCTTTCGCGCGGCTTCCTCGACCGGGGTCGGCTGCAATTGCAGGCCGCGCCGGCCGCCCGGCTTCGGCGCGCGGGTGTAGACCGCCACGATCTCGTGGCCATGCGCGACCAGCTCGAGCAGCGTCGGCACGGAGAAATCGGGCGTGCCCATGAAGATGAGGCGGAGGGGCATTTGACGAGACAATCCTTGAAACGAGCAAGGTACTCGTCATGGCCGGGCTTGTCCCGGCCATCCACGTTCGTCCTGCTCGCGGCGGCAAAGAACGTGGATGCCCGGGACAAGCCCGGGCATGACGGGCGGAGGAATTATCACTCCGCCGCGCGCTTGGCGGCTTTCTCGAACTTCTTCATGACGCGGTCGCGCTTGAGCTTCGACAGATAGTCGACGAACAGCACGCCGTTGAGATGGTCGATCTCGTGCTGGATGCAGGTGGCGTAGAGCCCTTCGGCATCTTCCTCGTGCACCTTGCCGTCGAGATCGGTGAAGCGCACGCGCACCTTCGCGGGACGCTCGACCTCCTCGTAATATTCCGGGATCGAGAGGCAGCCTTCCTCGTAGACCGACAGTTCCTCGGACGAGGCGATGATCTCGGGGTTGATGAAGACGCGCGGCAGCGGCTTGGTCTCGCCGTTCTCGTCGCGCTTGGCGAGGTCCATGGTGATCAGGCGCAGCGGCTGCGCGACCTGGATCGCCGCGAGCCCGATGCCGGGCGCGTCGTACATGGTCTCGAACATGTCGTCGGCAAGCTTGCGGATCTCCGCCGTGACCTTCTCGATCGGCTTGGAGACCAGGCGCAACTGCTTGTCGGGCAGGATGATGATTTCTCTGAGGGCCATGGCCGCGATTTAAGCCGCGCGCCGGATGCGGTCAATGCGGCCCGGAACCCCTTAACCCCTCGCTAACCATAAAACTTCACCTTTCATTAACCATGAAAATTAGGGCCCGGTTAACCCAGAATGTTCCCTCTTCGTTCGCGAGAGCGCAGCGAATCGGCTACAAGGCGGCATGAACGAGATCATTGTGCTGGGCGACTGGCCGGTGCGCATCGTCGATGCGCTGATCGGCTTCGGTGCGCTCGTCCTCATCCTGCTGGTTGTGATTGCGGTTGTGATCGCGCGCTCGGGGCGGCGTGGCGCGGAACTCGCCATGGCGAACGCAATCCGTGCCGACGAGCTCGAGGAGCGGCTCGCCCAGGTGCTGCACGCCCAGAGCGAGGCCTCGGGGCGGGTCGACGCCATGACCCAGGCGCTGGCGGGACGCCAGGCCGAGATGGCGCGGGCGGTCAACGAGCGGCTTGATTCGGTGACGCATCGGGTCGGCCAGTCCATGGAACATTCGACCCGCAACACCATGGAGAGCCTGCGCGCGCTGCATGAACGGCTCGGCATCATCGACAACGCGCACAAGAACCTCACCGACCTCACCACGCAGGTGACCACTCTGCGCGACGTACTCGCCAACAAGCAGTCGCGCGGCGCCTTCGGCCAGGCGCGGATGGAGGCGATCGTCCAGGACGGTCTGCCCAAGGGCTCCTACGAGTTCCAGTTCACGCTCTCGACCGGAAAACGGCCGGACTGCGTCGTGTTCCTGCCCGACCAGCGCCCGCTCTGCATCGACGCGAAGTTTCCGCTGGAGGCGATGACGGCGCTGCACGACGCCCGCACCGACGAGGAGCGGCGCGTTGCCACGCAGCGGCTGCGCGGCGACGTGATGAAGCATGTCAGCGACATCGCGGAAAAATACCTCGTCACCGGCGAGACCCAGGAGATGGCGCTGATGTTCGTGCCGTCGGAATCGGTCTACGCCGAGATCCATGACGGCTTCGACGACGTGATCCAGAAGGCCTATCGCGCCCGCGTCGTGCTGGTGTCGCCCTCGCTGTTGATGCTCGCGATCCAGGTGATGCAGCAGATCATGAAAGACGCGCGCATGCGCGACGCCGCCGACCAGATCCGCACCGAAGTGATCAAGCTCGGCGACGATTTGGGGCGCCTGCGCGACCGCGTGCTCAAGCTGCAAAAGCATTTTGCCGACGTGAACGAGGACGTCCGCCAGGTGCTGATCTCCGCCGACAAGATCGAGAAGCGCGCAGGGCGAATCGAGGAGCTCGATTTCAGCAAGAGCGATGCGCCGGAGGCACCGCGCCTGGTGGCGACGGGAGCGGCAGAGCTGTTTCCGCGCAAGCTCCAGGCGGGGGAGTGAGACTAGGGCACACTGTCGTGCCCCGCGAAGGCGGGGCACCCAGTACGCCGTGACGATCGTTGTTAAGCCGACGTGCCGGTGTTTACTGGATCGCCCGCCTTCGCGGACGATGACGGCGGAATGGAAGGCGAAGATGGATCCACGCCAGTACTACGTGTACATTCTCGCCAGCCGAATTGGCGGCACGCTCTATATCGGCGTGACGAACGATCTCATCCGCCGGGTGGCGCAGCACAGGTTGAAGGTCATCGAAAGCTTCACGGAAAAGTACGACGTCGCCCGACTTGTCTACTTCGAGCAGTTCGACGATCCCGAGAATGCGATCAAGCGGGAGAAGCGGTTGAAGAAGTGGAATAGGGCCTGGAAGGTCCGCTTGATCGAGCAGCATAACCCAAACTGGGATGACCTCTATCCTGGGATAGCCGGACCATCATGATGGCGTCATGCTCAATGTCATGCCCCGCGAAGGCGGGGCATCCAGTATTCCGCAGCCCGTGCGGTTGAACCGAGACGCCGCGGAGTACTGGATCGTCCGCCTTCGCGGACGATGACACCGAGCGTGTTGGAAGCTCTCCCGTCTCACCAGCTACCGCGAGAGTCTTTTCCCCCAGAATCTGCTAACACCGCGCCATGACCGCACCCGACGCGACCTCCCCCGCCGCGACTTCCATCGCCTCGCCCTCCTGGCGCGACAGCCTTGCCGTTTACCTGCAGCCGCGGGTGCTGATTGTGCTGTTTCTCGGCTTCTCCTCGGGGCTGCCGCTGGCGCTGTCGGGCTCGACGCTGCTGGTGTGGATGGCCGAGGCCGGGGTCGATCTTGGAACGATCGGGCTGTTTGCGCTGGTTGGAACGCCATACACGCTCAAATTCCTGTGGGCGCCGCTGGTCGATGCGCTGCATGTGCCGTTCTTCACGCAGGCCTTCGGACGTCGCCGCGGGTGGCTGGTGTTTGCGCAACTGCTGCTGATCGGCGCGATTCTGCTGTTGGCGCTGACCGATCCGGCACGTTCGCCACTGCTTGTCGCGCTCGGCGCGCTGCTGGTCGCGACGATGTCCTCGACGCAGGACATCGTGGTCGACGCTTTCCGCGTCGAGAGCCTGCCCGAGAGCGAGCAGGCCGCCGGCATGGCCGCCTATGTCGCGGCCTATCGCATCGGCATGTTGGTCTCGACTGCAGGCGCCCTGTTCATCGTCACCGGCTTCGAGGCGATCGTCCCTCGTGGGGCCGCCTGGATGTGGGGCTATGTGGTGATGGCGGCTCTGGTGCTGATCGGCACGGTGACTGCGCTCGCCGCCACCGAGCCCGCACAATCCGCGCGCGCCGAGGCCGCCACGCAGGACGAGGGCGCGCTCACGCGGGTGTTCCATGCGGCGCTGGGCGCGTTCTCGGAATTCCTGCGACGCAAGGAAGCATGGGTCGTGCTCGCCTTCGTCGTGCTGTTCAAGTTCACCGACGCGTTCTCCGGCAATATGACCGTGCCGTTCGTCATCGATATCGGCTTCACGCGGAACGACTATGCCGTGATCGTCAAAGGCGTCGGCATCATCGCGACCCTGGCCGGCGGCTTTGCCGGCGGCTTCGTGGCCCGACGCTATTCGCTCGCGACCAGCCTGTGGATCGGCGGCATCGTGCAGGCGATGTCCAATTTGTCGTTCTCGTGGCTTGCGATTGTCGGCGTCAACGAATGGGCGCTGACCCTCGCGATCACCTCCGACAATTTCTGCAACGCCATCGGCACCGTGATCTTCGTCGCCTATCTCTCGGCGCTGTGCCAGAACCCGCTGCACACGGCGACCCAATATGCACTGCTGACGGCGCTCGCCGCGGTAGGACGGACCTATTTGTCGTCGGGCGCAGGCTATCTGGCGAAAGCGACGGGGTGGCCGATGTTCTTCGCGATCTCCGTCCTCGTCGCCATCCCGAGCCTGATGCTGCTGGCGTACTTGCAGAAGCGCGGGCATTTCGAGGCACTGGGGCCGGTGCGGGTGTAGGCACCCCTGTCATGCCCCGCGAAGGCGGGGCATCCAGTACTCCGAGACAGTCGTGATCGACCGAGAAGCTGAGGCGTACTGGATCGCCCGCCTTCGCGGGCGATGACACCGGAATCGGGGAGACGACTCCACCCCTACTGCTTCTTGATCAGGCTCCACTTCGTGATCACGGCCTCGCTCATCTGGCCGGGATCGCTGGCGCAGGCGACCTCGTCCACCTTCACGGAGATCTCCTTGCCGACGAAGGATTTCAGCTGGGCGGCCTGCGCCTCGCTGGAGGTGACGAGCTGGAACGTCTCGGGGCCGGTTTCGAGATTGCAGAGCCCGTTCGGCGGCGGCAGGCGGCGCGGTTCCGACGTGATCTGGTAGGTCGCGACGCGCTTGCCGTTCTTGACGTCGCGCACCTTCATCGCGTTGAGCTCGCCGGAGAGCACATCGCCAGTGTTGATCGGCTTGCCGGGCTTGGACGGCGGCAGCGCCGCGTCGCCCTGCTGCGCCGAGATGGCCGGGGTCACCAGCATCAGCATCGTTGCGACCAAAGCCCATCGCGTGGCGAAAAGTTTCGTCATGTCGTCCGTTCCGTAAAGTCTGGATGGCTAGAACAGGGTACGCTGCCGCATCGCAGCCGATAGCGTACCTTCATCGAGATAATCAAGCTCGCCGCCGACGGGAACCCCGTGGGCGAGCCGCGTCACCTTCACATTGGCGTCCTGAAGCAGGTCGGTGATGTAATGCGCTGTGGTCTGGCCGTCCACCGTCGCATTCAGCGCCAGGATGATTTCATGCACTTGCGAATCATGCGCGCGCGCCACCAGCGCGTCGATGGTGAGGTCCTGCGGGCCGACGCCGTCGAGCGGCGACAATGTCGCGCCGAGCACATGATAGCGCCCCTGGGTCGCATTGGCCCGCTCCAGCGCCCAGAGGTCGGCGACGTCGGCGACGACGACGATGATGGCAGGATCGCGCTTCGGATCGGTGCAGACGGTGCAGGGGTTTTGCGTGTCGATGTTGCCGCAGGTCTTGCAGACCTGGACCTTGTCCAGCGCCACCTGCAAGGCGCTCGACAACGGCATCATCAGTGCTTCACGCTTCTTGATCAGATGCAGCGCCGCGCGCCGCGCCGAGCGCGGACCGAGGCCCGGCAGCCGCGCGAGCAGCTGGACCAGCCGCTCGATCTCGGGACCTGCAACAGCGCCCATTTTATTGGCCGAACAGCCCCGGCGGCAGGCCGAGCCCGCCGGTGAGGGCCTGCATCTTCTCCTGCATGGCGGTCTCGGCCTTGCGGCGCGCATCAGCGAGGGCGGTGACGAGCAGGTCTTCCAGCACCTCGCGCTCCTCGGCCTTCATCAGCGAAGGATCGATCTTGATGCTCTTGACGTCCATCTTCGCGGTCATGCGCACGGCGACGAGACCGCCGCCGGAAATGCCTTCGACCTCGACGTTGGCGAGCTGGTCCTGCATCTCCTGCATCTTGGATTGCAGCTGCGCCGCCTGTTTCATCATGCCGAGAAAATCAGCCATGGGTGCGTGTCCTTGGAAAGAATGGTTCAGAGATCGTCGCCGTCGGAACCGTCGGGCGGATCGTCGCTGCCATAGTCGGCGTTAATATCGGTTTCCGGCGTCTCGGGAGCAAGCCTGCGGACCTCGACGACTTTGGCGCCGGGGAAACGCGACAGCACCTCCTGCACGCGCGGATCGGCTTCCGCGGTACGGGCATGCTCCTGCTTGGCCGCCTGGTTCACCGAGCGCAAAGTCGGCTGGCCCTGCTCGTTGGAGACGATCACGGTCCAGCGGCGGCCGGTCCACAGCTCGAACTTCTTCGCAAGTTCCGAGATCATGGTCTTGGAAGCGTTGGGCTCGAGCGCGACTTCCAGCCGCCCCTCCTCGAAACGGACGAGGCGCATGTCGCCTTCGAGCGCGCTCTTGGTCATGATGTCGCGCTTCTGCCCTGCGAGCGCAACCAGCTGCGTGAAGCTCGCGATGCGCAGCTGGGGCGCCGCCCCTTGCGTATCCGGCGCGGGCGCCGCCATCTGCGACCGGGCGCCACCGCCAAACGCTGGAGCCGAGGCTGTTGGCATGCGCACGGGCGCAGCCGACATCGGCGCCGCGGAGGCAACCGGCGCGGCCGGCGCGCCGCTCCGCGCGCTACTTCCGCCGTTCACGACCGGCGAGCCGCCGCCGTTCTGCTCGAGCATTCTGATCGCTTCGTCGGGCGTCGGCAGGTCGGCGACATAGGCGATGCGCACCAGCACCATTTCGGCCGCGGCCGCGGGGCGCGTTGCACCCTGCACCTCGGCGATGCCCTTGAGCAGCATCTGCCACATCCGCGACAGCACGCGCATCGAGATCTTGGAGGCGAACTCCTTGGCGCGCACCCGCTCGGTCTCGCCATAGGCGACGTTGTCGGCGGTCGCCGGGATGACCTTCACACGGGTGACGAAATTGACGAACTCGGCGAGGTCCGAGAGCACGACGATGGGATCGGCGCCGACATCGTATTGGTCGCGGAACTCCTTGAAGGCGGACGCGATGTCGCCGCGCGCCAGCGACTCGAACAGGTCGATGACCCGGGTGCGGTCGGCAAGGCCCAGCATCTGCCTGACGGCATCGGCCTTCACCTGCCCTGCCGCATGCGCGATCGCCTGGTCGAGCAGCGACAGCGAATCGCGCACCGAGCCCTCCGCGGCGCGCGCGATGATGCCGAGCGCTTCCGGCTCGATCTCGACGTTTTCCTTCGCCGCAATGCTGGCGAGGTGCTTCATCAGCACGTCGGCCTCGACGCGGCGCAGGTCGAAGCGCTGGCAGCGCGACAGCACGGTGACCGGAACCTTGCGGATCTCCGTCGTCGCGAACACGAACTTGGCGTGCTCGGGCGGTTCCTCCAGCGTCTTCAGGAAGGCGTTGAACGCCGCCGTCGACAGCATGTGGACTTCGTCGATGATGTAGACCTTGTAGCGGGCGCTGGCCGGGGCATAGCGCACGCTGTCATTGATCTGGCGGACGTCGTCGACGCCGGTATGCGAGGCCGCGTCCATCTCCAGCACGTCCATGTGCCGGCTTTCCATGATCGCTTGGCAATGAACTCCCAACGTCGGCATGTGGATGGTCGGCCCCTTCACCGATCCATCCGGCATCTCGTAGTTGAGTGCGCGGGCGAGAATGCGCGCGGTGGTGGTCTTACCGACCCCGCGGACGCCGGTGAGAATCCAGGCCTGCGGAATGCGGCCGGTCTCGAACGCATTGGAGACTGTGCGGACCACGGCCTCCTGGCCGATCAGGTCGTCGAACGAGGATGGGCGGTATTTGCGCGCCAGCACCCGGTAGGGCGCGTTGCCGGCCTGGCCGGCGCTGTCGGGATCGGGAGGGGCGCCAGCGTCGGTCATCGGTCGATCCGCAATGAAATGTCTCGTGGCCGGCTTTTGCGGAAAGGAGCGCGCTGGCGGCTGGTGCCGCCGGCGCTGGTTCGCTCGAAAAACAGGTAGGAGACTGACGAGCGACCCGATCCGGACCTCGTTAGGGCTGCTTCCTTCCGGACCTGACCCGGTTGGCGAGTGGCTCGTCCACCGCCAATCTCCCGGTGCCTATTTGGGGCCAAAGGGAGCGGAAAGCAAGCGGGGTCTGGGGCTGTTCCGACGGCGCTTGAGGACTTCCGGCGCCGAATTCGCCCTCATTCGGCCTGTCCCACCGGGTCCGGCGCATAAGGACCACGGCGCATACGCATGTTGTCTGGGGGCGTGGTCTCTGCGACGGTAAGAATCAATCCAGAGAAGCCTTCATGCCCGAACCCGCCTGGTCGCTGCACTCCCGCCTGAAAGAGGACACCATCGATATCGGCGACCTGCCGCTGTCGAAGGTGCTGGTCATCAAGGACGCGCATTATCCCTGGCTGCTGCTGGTGCCGCGGCGCGCCGACACGGTCGAGATCATCGATCTCGACGAGGTGCAGCAGGCGCAGCTGATGACGGAGATCTCCCGCGTCTCGCGCGCGCTGAAGGAGATCACCAAATGCGACAAGCTCAACATCGCCGCGCTCGGCAACCTCGTGCCGCAGCTGCACGTCCACATCATCGCGCGCCGCACCAGTGACGCGGCCTGGCCGCGGCCGGTGTGGGGCGTGATGCCGCCGCTGGCGCATGACGCCGCGGAGGTTCAGAATTTCATCAGCGCGCTTCGCCGCAAGATCTGGTTGGGTTGAAAGAACAATAATGTCAGCATTCAACGCGTTTCCGCTGGGGCAGCCGGCCTTCGTCACCAACGTCCTCGACCGCGCCGCGCATCTGCGCCGCGACGACGAAAAGCTGTTCGCGCTGGAGCAGAAGCCGTCCTCGCACGCCTATGTGGTCTATCGCGACTCGCTGCTGGTGAAGCGCGAGGGCGACAAGGTGCGGGCGCTACTCGGAATCGACGAGGCGCTGAAATGCGGCGCCAATCCCGGCACGGTGTTCCTCGGGCTTCGCGACGGTGCGGCCGTGTTCGGCATGGGCCTGTCGCAGGCCGCCGCCGAGAAGCTGGTCGGCCGCGAGGATTATACCGTGACCGAGCTGCGCGGCATGGCGATGCAGGGCGCGATCCCGCCCGAGGAGCTCTCGGCCGTCGCGATGGCGAAGTCGATGGTGGGATGGCATCAGCGCCACGGCTATTGCGCCAATTGCGGCGTACGCACCAGCATGAAGGAAGGCGGCTGGAAGCGCGACTGCCCGAGTTGCAAGGCCGAGCATTTTCCGCGCACCGATCCGGTCGTGATCATGCTGGTGGCGTCTGGCGACAAGTGCCTGCTCGGACGCCAGAAGCAGTTTCCGGCAGGGATGTATTCCTGCCTCGCCGGCTTCGTCGAGGCTGCCGAGACCATCGAGGACGCGGTGCGCCGAGAAATCTTTGAAGAGTCCGGGATCCGCTGCACCGACGTGCAATACTACATGACCCAGCCCTGGCCCTATCCGTCGTCGCTGATGATCGGCTGCAGCGCGCAGGCGCTGAACGAGGACATCGTCGTCGATCGGATGGAGCTGGAAGACGCGCGCTGGTTCACGCGCGAGGAGGCGGCGAAGATGCTGACGCGGACGCACCCGGACGGGTTGGCCGGCCCGCATCCGTTCGCGATCGCCCATCATCTGCTCGGCCGCTGGGTGCACGACAAGAGCAGCGCCTGAGCCGAGCCGACGATGGCCGGGATCGCGCCGCGCACCCTCTGCATCGGCATGCCGGTGCGCGATCTCATCCTGCGCGTCGAGGCCCTGCCCGAACGCGGCGGCAAGGCGAACGCCAGCCATCTCGCCGAGATTTGCGGCGGCAACGCGCTCAACGCCGCCATCGCGATGGCGCGGCTCAGCGGCCGCGTCGCCTTCGCGGGGCCGATGGCTGATGCGCGGGAGACGTCGAGCGCTTTCATTCTGGCGCAGATGGCGCAAGAGGGCATCGAGACCACGCACATCGTGCGCATGCCTGGCCTGAGCACGCCGGTCTCGGCGATCATGATCGAGCCCTCGGGCGAGCGGACGCTCACCATTTATCGCGATCCCGCGCTGTGGACCGTGAAGTTGCCCGAGGCCGACGCCTTGCTCGCCGATTGTCAGGCAGTGCTCGTCGAAAGCCGCTGCGCGGCGTTCGCCACCTCGCTTTGCACCGAGGCGCGCCGGCGCGGCATTCCCGTCATCGTCGGCGTCGACCGCGCGATGGCGCTGCAGGACGGCCTGCTCACGGCCGCCTCGCATCTGCTGTTCGCCAGCGCCCAGCTGCAGGAGACGGCCGGCATCGCTGACAATGGCGCGGCCTTGAAGCGCCTGGCGGAGCTGACGCCCGCCTTCCTCGCGGCCACAAGGGGCCCGCGCGGCGCGATCTGGCTGAACCGGGCGGGCGCGCTGGAGGAAACACCAGCCTTCCCGGTCCAGGCGGTCGATACGCTCGGCGCCGGCGACGTCTTCCATGGCGCGTTCGCGCTCGGCCTCGCTGAGGGTAAGGGCGTAAGGGAGGCAATGCGATTCGCCGCGGCCGCAGCGGCGCTGAAATGCACCCGCCATGGCGGCGGGCTGGCCGCCCCGCAACGCGCTGAAGTTGAAGAGCTTTTACAAGGCAAGCTCTAGAGCGATTCCATGGAAGCGCCGAGATTATGGGCTTGCCGTGGAAAGATTTTCTCTATATCAGGGAAATCTGCCCCTGAAATGAAACAAAGTTCTTCGAATGACTGACGTCGCCGTCCAAATTCCCGAGACCAGCCGCCGCCTCGACGCCATCGACCGCAAGATCCTGATGGTACTCCAGGAAGACGCCTCCCTCTCCGTCGCCGAGATCGGCGACCGAGTCGGCCTGTCCTCGACCCCCTGCTGGAAGCGCATCCAGCGCCTGGAGGCCGACGGCGTGATCATCAAGCGCGTCGCCCTCGTCGACCAGAACAAGATCGGGCTCGGCATCTCCGTGTTCGTGTCGGTCGAGAGCTCCGACCATTCGGATGCCTGGCTGAAGCGGTTCGCCGAGGCCGTCAGCGCCATGCCGGAGGTGATGGAGTTCTATCGCATGGCCGGCGACGTCGACTACATGCTGCGCGTCGTGGTCGCGGACATGCAGGCCTATGACGTGTTCTACAAGAAGCTGATCAGCGCCGTGCCGCTGAAGAACGTCACCTCGCGCTTCGCGATGGAGAAGATCAAGTCGGTGACGGCGCTGCCGATCCCGGCGGTGGTGGCGGCGTAGTTTACGCGACACGGAAGTGTCATCGCCCGATTTAATCGGGCGATCCAGTATTCCAGAGACAGCAGTGATTGAGCCGAGAGGCCGCGACGTACTGGATGCCCCGCCTGCGCGGGGCATGACAGCGAGAGTGTGGCGCGAGTTGTGCTTCCCGGACGCCACTCAGATCTTCTGATTGTACTCGCCGACTTCGGGATGCGTGCGCAGCACGCTGTTCACCATCTCGAACATGTCGTGCATGCGCTGCTCGGAGACCGGGCTCTCGACCACGACGACGAGCTCGGGCTTGTTGGAGGAGGCGCGCACCAGGCCCCAGCTGCCGTCCTCCACGGTGACGCGGACGCCGTTGACGGTGACGAGATCGCGGATCGCCTGGCCGCCGATCTTCGCGCCCTTGGCCTGCAGACCTTCGAAGTGCTTCACCACCTTGTCGATGACGCCGTATTTGGTCTCGTCGGCGCAATGCGGCGACATGGTCGGCGACGACCAGGTCTTCGGCAGCGCGTTCTTCAAATCGGCCATCGACTTGCCGGGCGCGCGGTCGAGCATGTCGCAGATCGCGAGCGCCGAGACCAGGCCGTCGTCATAACCGCGGCCATGGGGCTTGTTGAAGAAGAAGTGGCCGGACTTCTCGAAGCCCGCGAGCGCGCCGGTCTCGTTGGTGCGGCGCTTCATGTAGGAATGACCGGTCTTCCAATAAGCGGTCTTCGCGCCCTGCTTCTGCAGCACGGGATCGGTGATGAACAGGCCGGTGGACTTCACGTCGACAATGAACTGCGCGTCCTTGTGGATCGCCGACATGTCGCGCGCCAGCATCACGCCGACCTTGTCGGCAAAGATCTCCTCACCGGTGTTGTCGACCACGCCGCAGCGGTCGCCGTCACCGTCGAAACCGAGGCCGACATCGGCCTTGTGCTGCAGCACTGCGTCGCGGATCGCGTGCAGCATCTCCATGTCTTCCGGATTCGGGTTGTATTTCGGGAAGGTGTGGTCGAGCTCGGTGTCGAGCGGGATCACCTCGCAGCCGATCGCTTCCAGCACCTGCGGCGCGAATGCACCGGCGGTGCCGTTGCCGCAGGCCGCGACCACCTTGAGCTTGCGCTTAAGCTTCGGACGAGAGGTGAGGTCGGCGATGTAGCGCGCCGGATAATTCTCGTGGAACTGATAGGAGCCGCCGGCCTTGTTCTTGAACTCGGCGTTGAGCACGATTTCCTTCAGCCGCGTCATCTCGTCGGGGCCGAAGGTCAGCGGGCGGTTGGCGCCCATCTTCACGCCGGTCCAGCCATTGTCGTTGTGCGAGGCCGTGACCATCGCAACAGCGGGCACGTCGAGATCGAACTGTGCGAAATAGGCCATCGGCGTCACCGCAAGGCCGATGTCGTGCACCTTGCAGCCCGCCGCCATCAGGCCGGAGATCAGCGCGTATTTGATCGAGGCCGAGTAGCCACGGAAATCGTGGCCGGTGACGATCTCCTGGCGGACGCCGAGCTCGGCAATCAGCGCGCCGAGCCCCATGCCGAGCGCCTGCACACCCATCAGGTTGATTTCCTTCTGGAACAACCAGCGCGCGTCGTATTCGCGAAAGCCTGTCGGCTTCACCATCGGCTCGGATTCGAAGGCGTAGGTGTTGGGCAACAATACGGATTTCGGCTTCGGGAACATTGAGTCGGTCTCGTGAAAGGGGGGGCGGGAGTTGCTGCAGGCTTAGCGAATGCCAAACCGCAGCGAAAGGCGGGAATGAAGGCTTATGGCCGATAATTGCGGCAGTTTGGTAACGAAGAAACGTTACCGGGAGGGCGGCCAGAGCAAGAATGTCTTCTTGAAATTGAGGACCGCGCGATGGCGCGGGGTGCCTCTACTGCTCCAGCACCATCTGCCCGTTCGCGTACTCAAAACGCTTCAGGCGGGACAGGAAGGAGAGGCCGAGCAGGTTCTCCGACAGCGCCTCGTCCGGCAGCACCATGGCATCGACGTCGCGCACGATGAGGCCGCCGACGTCGAGCATGGCGATGCGGGTGCGCGCGGCCTTGATGGTGCCGTTGGCGGTGGAGACCGTGGCGTTGTAGTCGCCGCGCGAGGGACGGAGACCAAACCGGGCGGCCGAGGTCTCGTTCAGCGCAACGACGGAGGCGCCGGTATCGATCATGAAGCCGATGCGCTGGCCGTCGATGCGGCCCTCGGTCTGAAAATGACCGCGGGCGTCACGGGCAATGGCCAGGCTGCGGCCGCCGGCCGGCGCTGTGGCCGCGACTGCGACCGTCGTGCGCGGCACTGACGTGGCGGAAGCCGAGCTCATCTTGTCCGCCATCTGCGCCATGAAGGTGCCGAGGCCGATCATGACGGCCGCGATGATCATAATGTTACGCATCACACCACTTCCGAGCCGAAAGCCCGATTTCATCACGCGACGAGGCGGGCGGCGAGCGCAGGCACGCCGGGGCTCCTGTCATTTTGACGAAAAGGATGAGCGGAGGGTTAATGCCGGCTACGAGTTCTCACGTCCCGCGCGGCTTCGCCCGCCTTGTCGGCACGGCGCTCGCGGGATCGTCGGGCCAGGGGTGACGCGGGTAGCGGCCGCGCAGGTCGGAGCGGACGGCGGCGTAGCTGCCGCGCCAGAAGCCGGGCAGATCGCGCGTCACCTGCACCGGACGCTGGGCCGGCGACAGCAATTCCAGCACCAGCGGCACCTTGCCGGCGGCGATCGAGGGATGGGTGTTGAGGCCGAACAATTCCTGCAGCCGGACCGCGATGGTCGGCCCCTGCTCGGCCTCGTAGTCGATCGCGAGCACGCTCCCCGTAGGCGCCTCGAAATGCGTCGGCGCCTCGCGATCGAGCCGCGCGCGCATCTCCCAAGGCAGGAGCGCCATCAGGGCGTCGGAGAGATCGCCCGCGGAGATGTCCTTGAGCGCGATCTTGTCGTAGAGCGCCGGCACCAGCCAGTCGTCGCGCCGCGCGATCAGACCGTCGTCGGACAAATCGGGCCAGCTGTCGCCCTCGGCCTTGCGCAGGAACATCACGCGGTCGCGCCATTGCCTGGCGGCCTTCGACCAGGGCAGCCGGTCGAGGCCGGCCGCAATCAGTCCGTCGGCAAAGATGCGCGCGGTCTCCTCCGAGGGCGATACTGAAAGCGTCGCCTCGGACAGCGTGATCGCGTGCAGCACGCGCTTGCGCCGTGCCCGCAGGGCCATCGCGCCGCGATCAAAGGAGATCTCGTCGGAGGTCTCGATATGCTCGGCGAAATGCCGCTCGATCTCGTCCTCGGTGATTTGTGCAGCGAGCAAGATGCGTCCGCTCGCCGCCGTCCCGGTCATCTCACCGATCGCGATGTAGGGCGCACGGGCGAGCGAGGAGGTCTGCTCGACAGAGGCGCCGCGGCCGTTGGCCAGCACGAAGCTGCCATTGCCGCGATTGCGCGCGACGCGGTCCGGGAATGCATAGGCGAGCATCAGGCCGGTCGAGAGATCCTCCTGCTGCGCCACCTTCTCCGACGCCGCGACCTGCGAAGCCCAGCGGCGCGCGAGATCGCGCGCGCTTGCCGCGCGTGGTGAGCGGTCGCGGCGGAACTGGTCGCGGCGGTGCTCGAGATCGACGCTGTCGCCGCCAAGGCCGCGCTCGGTGATGATGGCCGCGATCTCGGCGGCGGCTTCGCCCTCGCCGGCGCGATGCGAATCCACGATCATGCGCGCCAGCCGCGGCGGCAGCGCCAGTGCGCGCAGGCTCTTGCCTTCCGCCGTGATGCGGCCGTCGCCGTCGAGCGCGTTGAGCTCGCTCAGCAGGCTCTTGGCTTCCTTCCAGGCCGGCTGCGGCGGCGGATCGAGGAACGCCAGAGCCGCGGGATCGCTGACGCCCCATTGCGCGAGATCGAGCACCAGCGAGGACAGATCGGCGCTGAGGATTTCCGGCTGCGTGTAGGGCGCGAGCGAGGTGGTCTGCGGTTCGTCCCAGAGCCGGTAGCAGACGCCGGGCTCGGTGCGGCCGGCACGGCCGCGGCGCTGGTCCACCGCCGCGCGCGAGGCGCGCACGGTCTCGAGCCGCGTCAGGCCGATATCGGGCTCGTAGCGCGGCACGCGGGCAAGACCGCTATCGACGACGATGCGCACGCCCTCGATGGTGAGCGAGGTCTCCGCGATCGAGGTCGCCAGCACCACCTTGCGCGTGCCTCTGGGAGCCGGCGCGATGGCGCGGTCCTGCACGGCAGCATCGAGCGCGCCGAACAGCGGCACGATCTCGACGGAGGCGTCCTGCACGCGCTCGGAGAGGAAATTCTGCGTGCGGCGGATCTCGGCGGCACCCGGCAGGAAGGCCAGCACCGAGCCGCTATCGGCGCGCAGCGCAGATGCGATCGCATCCGCCATCTGCCGCTCGATCGGTGCATCCACCTTTCGGCCGAGATAGCGTGTCTCGACCGGAAACGCACGGCCCTCGCTTTCGACGACGGGGGCATCGCCGAGCAGCCTTGCCACCCGCGCACCGTCGAGCGTCGCCGACATCACCAGGATGCGCAAATCCTCGCGCAAGCCGGTTTGCGCATCGCGCGCCAGCGCGAGGCCCATGTCGGCGTCGAGCGAGCGTTCATGAAATTCGTCGAACAGGATCGCGGCAACGCCGGAGAGTTCGGGATCGTCGAGGATCTGGCGGGTGAAGATGCCCTCGGTCACCACCTCGATGCGTGTGGCGCGCGAGATCTTCGAGCCGAAGCGGACACGATAGCCGACGGTTTCGCCGGCGCGCTCGCCGAGCGATTTGGCCATGCGGTCGGCACTGGCGCGCGCGGCGATGCGGCGCGGCTCCAGCACGATGATCTTCTTGTCCTTGGCCCAGGGCGCATCGAGCAAGGCCAGCGGCACGCGCGTGGTCTTGCCGGCGCCGGGAGGGGCCACCAGCACTGCGGCGTTGCTAGCCTCCAGCGTACGCGACAAATCGTCGAGCACGGCATCGATCGGGAGGGGCGTGTCGAAACTGCGGGGCAAGGAAACATCCGGTCGTCATGCCCGGCCTTGTGCCGGGCATCCACGTTCTTTCAGGCGAGAGTGAACAAGACGTGGATGGCCGGGACAAGCCCGGCCATGACGATTTCGTTGAACGAGAATATGCAGCAATCAGCCCTGCACCGGCGGCCGCCCGACACTTTCGTACACAAAGCCGGCGGCTTCCATGTCTTCGGGGCGGTAGATGTTGCGGAGGTCGACGACGATCGGCTGCGCCATGGTCGCCTTCAACCGGTCGAGATCGAGCGCGCGGAACTGGACCCATTCGGTGACGATGACGAGCGCGTCGGCGCCTTGCGCGCAGGCATAGGCGTCCTCGCAATAGGTGATATCGGGCAATTCGCCCTTGGCCTGCTCCATGCCGACGGGATCGAACGCCTTCACCTTCGCGCCCATGTCGATCAGGCCTGTTACCAGCGGGATCGACGGCGCATCGCGCATGTCGTCGGTGTCGGGCTTGAAGGTGAGGCCGAGCACCGCAACGGTCTTGCCGCGCAGATTGCCGCCGAGCGCCTGGCTCACCTTGCGCGCCATCGCGCGCTTGCGGTTCTCGTTGACCGCCAGCACCGATTCGACGATGCGCAAGGAGACGTCGTAGTCCTGCGCGATCTTGATCAGGGCCTTGGTGTCCTTCGGGAAGCATGAGCCCCCGAAGCCGGGACCGGCATGCAGGAATTTCGTGCCGATGCGGTTGTCGAGCCCGATGCCGCGCGCGACCTCCTGCACGTTGGCGCCGGCCTTCTCGGATAGATCGGCGATCTCGTTGATGAAGGTGATCTTGGTCGCGAGGAACGCGTTGGCGGCGTATTTGATCATCTCGGCGGTGCGGCGCGCGGTGAACATCAGCGGCGCCTGGTTCAGCGACAGCGGGCGGTAGATGTCGCCCATCACCTTGCGGCCGCGCTCGTCGGAGGTGCCGACCACGATGCGGTCCGGGAATTTGAAATCGCGGATCGCCGCGCCCTCGCGCAGGAACTCAGGGTTCGAGGCGACAACCACGTCGGCCTTGGGATTGGCCTCGCGGATGATGCGCTCGACCTCATCGCCGGTGCCGACCGGCACGGTCGATTTCGTCACCACCACGGTGAAGCCGGAAAGCGACTGCGCGATCTCTTTCGCGGCGGCGTAGACGTAAGACAGGTCGGCGTGTCCGTCGCCGCGACGTGAGGGCGTGCCGACCGCGATGAACACGGCATCGGCATCCGCGACCGGCTGCTTCAGGTCGGTGGTGAAGTCGAGCCGCTTGGCTTTCACGTTGTTCGCGACCAGCTCGTCGAGGCCAGGCTCGTAGATCGGGATCTCGCCGCGATGGAGTGCCGCGATCTTCCTCTCGTCCTTGTCGACGCAGGTGACGTCGTGGCCGAAATCCGCAAAGCAGGCGCCGGACACCAATCCCACATAGCCCGTGCCGATCATCGCAATTCGCATGAAAAATCCTGTTCCAGCTTGGTTAACGGACGTCCAACTCAGCCCAATCCGGGGCGGTTTAGCATTTTCCCGAGGCCATGGAACAGTCCGCATGCAAAAACCGGCCCGCGATTTGAACCGGTAAAGAAGTCGGAAACTACTGGGCTCCAAACTGCCCCAGGCCCGCACAGGCACGGGCGGAACGCGCCTCGAAAAAGGGACACCATGGCACGATCAGGCACAATCGCGGCGGCCAGCCCCTCCACGGCCGCTTCGGGCGCGCGTATCGACTGGGTCGACTACGCCAAGGGCATCTGCATCGTCATGGTGGTGATGATGCATTCGGTGCTGGGGGTGGAGCTTGCCGCCGGGCAGACCGGGTTCATGCACGTGCTCGTAGCCTTCGCTAAGCCGTTCCGGATGCCGGATTTCTTTCTGATTTCGGGCTTGTTCCTGTCTCTGGTGATCGATCGAGACTGGCGAACCTATCTCGACCGCAAGGTGGTGCATTTCGCCTATTTTTATGTCGTCTGGGTGACAATCCAATTCGGCTTCAAGGCCCCGGCCTTTGCGGCCGAGACCAGCTGGCAGCACGTTGGCCTGCTGTATCTCGAATCCTTCATCGAGCCGTTCGGCACGCTGTGGTTCATCTATCTGTTGCCGGTCTTCTTCGTCGTCACGAAACTGACACGCAAGGTCCCATCGCTCGCGGTCTGGCTCGTCGCCGCCGCGCTGGAGACCGCGCACATCACGACCGGCTGGACCGCCATCGACGAGTTCTGCGCACGCTTCATCTATTTCTATTCGGGCTATTTGTTCGCGCCCTACGTGTTCGCCCTGTCGGACCGGGCGCGGAAGCATCCGGCGCTGGCGCTTGCAGCGCTCGCTGCCTGGGCGCTGATCAATGCCGGCCTCGTCGCAGCGGGCGCCAGCGAGTGGGCGATCGTCTCGCTCGCGCTCGGCTTCGCCGGCGCCTGCGCCATCATCGCCGCGGGCACGCTGCTCGCGCGGGCGCACTGGCTCAACTTCCTCCGCTTCTGCGGCGAGCATTCGATCGTGATCTATCTCGCCTTCTTCTTGCCGATGGCGGCGACGCGGACGCTGCTGCTGCGCACCGGCATCATTCCTGATATCGGCACGGTGTCGCTGCTCGTCACTATCGCCGGCGTGCTTGGATCGCTTGTGATCTGGCAGGCCGCGTTGCGACTTAATGCGCGCTTCCTGTTCGAGCGGCCGGAGGCATTCTGGATCGCGCCGAAGAAGCCTGGCGTGCGATTGCAGGCGGCCGAGTAGCGCTCCCTCCCCGAGGCCGTCCCCCGCCTAGTGCGCAATTGCGCACGGGGCGGGGATCCATAACCCCAGGAAGCGGTTATGGCGGGAGATGGCAACCCCGAGTCTTCGCAAAACTACATCCTGTGGCTATGGGTCCCGGATCTGCGCGCGCTTAGGGCGCGCTTGTCCGGGACGACGAGGGTGTGGGAATCGCGCCAAAAATCCGCTGCCCAAGGCTGTCAAAGCCCGCAAAAATTCATACATTGCGGCCCATGCCCAAAACCTCGCCGAAGACATCTCCGAAGACCAGCGCCAAAGCCGACACCACAGCCGCGCCCAAGGCGGCCGCTGACACCAAGCCTGTTGCCAAAGCTGCGACAGCTGCTGCCAAACCGGTCGCGGCGAAGGCGGCCGGCAAGGGCGACCATGTCTTCCTGGTCGACGGTTCCTCCTACATCTTCCGCGCCTATCACGCGCTGCCGCCGCTGAACCGCAAATCCGACGGGCTCCAGGTCAACGCCGTGCTCGGCTTCTGCAACATGCTGTGGAAGCTGCTCCGCGAGATGCCCGAGGACAACCGGCCGACGCATCTGGCCATCATCTTCGATAAGTCGGAGATCACCTTCCGCAACAAGATCTATCCGGACTACAAGGCGCACCGGCCGCCGGCCCCCGACGATCTCATTCCGCAATTCGCGCTGATCCGCGAAGCCGTGCGCGCCTTCGACCTGCCCTGCCTGGAACAGATCGGCTTCGAGGCCGACGATCTCATCGCGACCTATGTGCGACAGGCCTGCGAGCGCGGCGCCAGCGCCACCATCGTGTCGTCCGATAAGGACCTGATGCAGCTCGTCACCGATTGCGTCACCATGTACGACACGATGAAGGACCGCCGCATTGGTATCCCGGAGGTGATCGAGAAGTTCGGCGTGCCGCCGAACAAGGTGGTCGAGGTGCAGGCGCTCGCGGGCGATTCCACCGACAACGTGCCGGGCGTGCCCGGGATCGGCATCAAGACCGCGGCGCAGCTGATCACCGAATATGGCGATCTCGACCAATTGCTGTTCCGCGCCGGCGAGATCAAGCAGCCCAAGCGGCGCGAGGCGCTGCTCGAGAACGCGGAGAAGGCGCGCATTTCGCGGCAGCTCGTGCTGCTCGACGACAAGGTCGAGCTGGAGGTGCCGCTGGACGACCTCGCCGTCCACGAGCCCGACGCGCGCAAGCTGATCGCCTTCCTCAAGGCGATGGAATTCACGACGCTGACGCGGCGCGTTGCCGAATATGCGCAGATCGATCCCGCCAATGTCGATGCCGATCCCGGCTATGCCAGCGGCGCCAGCGTGTTCACGACGCTGCCGCCTTCGGACGTCGTGCCCACACCAGGCACGGGAACTCCGGCGCCAGCCCGGCCGAACCAGCCCAACAAATCGGCAGGCAAGGAGGACAAGGCTGCGAGCCCGAAGGGTGCGCCGATCTCGCTCGCCGTCGCGCGCGAAGAGGCGCTGCGCAAGCTCCCCGTCGATCGCGGCAAATACCAGACGATCAAGACGCTGAAGGAGCTCGACGCCTTCATCGCGCGCATCCATGACGCCGGCCATGTCGCGATCGAGACCAAAGCGAACTCGATCGATCCGATGCAGGCCGATCTCTGCGGCATCGCGCTGGCGCTGGCGCCGAACGAGGCCTGCTACGTGCCGCTGGCGCACAAGCAATCCGGCGGCGGCGCCGGCCTGTTCGATGCCGGCCTTGCGCCGGATCAGGTCAAGCATGACGACGCGCTGCAAGCGCTGCGGCCGGTGCTGGAATCGACGGGCATCCTCAAGATCGGCTTCGACGTCAAGTTCACGGCCGTGATGCTGGCGCAGCACGGCATCACCCTGCGCAACATCGACGATGCGCTGCTGATCTCCTACGTGCTCGATGCCGGCCGCGGCTCGCATGCGCTGGAATCGTTGTCGGAGCGCTGGTTCGGCCATGCCATGCTGAAGGAAAGCGAGCTGCTCGGCAGCGGCAAGGGCAAGATCACCTTCGACCAGGTGCCGATCGACAAGGCCGCACCGCTGTCAGCCGAAGGCGTCGACATTGCGTTGCGGGTGTGGCGCGTGCTGAAGCCGCGCCTCGTTTCCGAGCACATGAGTGCGGTCTACGAGACGCTGGAGCGGCCGCTGGTGTCGGTGCTCGCGCGCACGGAGCGGCGCGGCATCTCGATCGACCGCCAGGTGCTGTCGCGTCTGTCCGGCGACTTCGCCCAAACCGCGGCGCGCGTCGAAGCCGAGATCCAGGAGATCGCGGGCGAGCCGGTCAATGTCGGCAGCCCCAAGCAGATCGGCGACATCCTGTTCGGCAAGATGGGATTGCCTGGCGGCACCAAGACCAAGACCGGCGCGTGGTCGACCACCGCACAGGTGCTCGACGAGCTCGCCGAGCAGGGCCACGACTTCCCGAAGAAGATTCTGGAGTGGCGCCAGGTCTCCAAGCTGAAATCGACCTACACCGACGCGCTGCCGACCTACGTCAACCCGCAGACCCACCGCGTGCACACCACCTACGCGTTGGCTGCGACCACGACGGGGCGCTTGTCGTCGAACGAGCCGAACCTGCAGAACATTCCGGTGCGCACCGAGGACGGCCGCAAGATCCGCCGCGCCTTCATCGCCACGCCCGGGCACAAGCTGGTCTCGGCCGATTATTCACAGATCGAGCTGCGGCTGCTCGCCGAGATCGCCGACATTCCCGTGCTGAAGCAGGCGTTCCGCGATGGGCTCGACATTCACGCCATGACCGCGTCGGAAATGTTCGGTGTGCCGATCAAGGGCATGCCGAGCGAGATCCGCCGCCGCGCGAAAGCGATCAATTTCGGCATCATCTATGGCATCTCCGCCTTCGGCCTCGCCAACCAGCTAGGCATCGCGCGCGAGGAAGCCTCCGCCTACATCAAGAAGTATTTCGAGCGCTTCCCCGGCATCCGCGCCTATATGGACGAGACGCGCGATTTCTGCCGCAACCACGGCTACGTCACCACGCTGTTCGGCCGCAAGTGCCATTACCCCGACATCAAGGCCTCGAATGCCTCGGTGCGCGCCTTCAACGAGCGCGCCGCGATCAACGCGCGGCTTCAGGGCACCGCCGCCGACATCATCCGCCGGGCCATGACCCGCGTGGAGGATGCGCTGGCCGCGAGGAAGCTGTCGGCGCAGATGCTGCTCCAGGTGCACGACGAATTGATCTTCGAGGTGCCGGACGACGAGGTCGAGGCAACGCTCCCCGTCGTGCAGAAGGTGATGCAGGACGCGCCGTTCCCGGCCGTGCTGCTCTCGGTGCCGCTGCATGTCGACGCCCGCGCCGCGAACAATTGGGACGAGGCGCATTAGCGCACTCTCTTACCTCTCCCCGTAAGAACCGGGGCGAGGGAGCACACCGGCGCAAGACCTCGATTGTCCTCCGAGCAATTGCGCGATGGCCGCGCGATCCCGCGCATATTAGAACCTTTGCATCTCCCGCACCGGTTCAACCATGCCCCACACCTCCGCCTTGCTCGGCTTCGCCCTCGTCAGCCTCGGCCTCGTGCTCACGCCGGGACCGAACATGATCTACCTGATCTCGCGCTCGATCACGCAAGGCGGCGCGGCCGGCATCGTCTCGCTCGGCGGCGTGGCGCTCGGCTTCGTGTTCTACATGCTGTGCGCGGCGTTCGGCATCACGGCGCTGTTGCTCGCCATTCCTTTCGCCTATGACGCGCTGCGCTTTGCCGGTGCCGCCTATCTGCTCTGGCTCGCCTGGCAGGCGGTGAAGCCGGGTGGGCGTTCGCCGTTCCAGGTGAGGAAGCTCGCCATCGACAGCCCGCGCAAATTATTCGCGATGGGCTTCATCACCAACCTGCTCAACCCGAAGATCGCGATGCTGTATCTGGCGCTGCTGCCGCAGTTCATCGATCCCACAGCGGGCAGCGTGCTGACGCAGTCGGTGGTGCTGGGCGCGATCCAGATCGCGATCAGCGTCAGCGTCAACGCGATGATCGCGCTGGCCGCCGGCTCGATCGCGCTGTTCCTGGCGAACCGGCCGAGCTGGATGCTGGTGCAACGCTGGCTGATGGGCACCGTGCTGGCGGGACTCGCGGTGCGGATGGCGGTGGAAGCGAAAAAAGTGTGAGGGCCCTTTTTCACCTCTCCCCGCCTGCGGGGAGAGGTCGAATTCGATCGCAGATCGAATTCGGGTGAGGGGGTACAGGTCTCTCGCCCATCTCGCGTGGCAAGAGAGGCCCCTCACCCCAACCCTCTCCCCGTAAGAACGGGGAGAGGGGAAGAACGTCAATCCAGCTTCGCGTCCATGCCGCGCTTCACGGCCGGGCGCGCCATCAGGGCGTCGTACCAGCGCTTGACGTTGGGGAAGTCGGCCAGATCAACCTTGTGGCGAGGATGGCGCCAGGCCCAGCCCAGGATGGCAAAATCGGCAACCGAGAGCTCGCCGGCGACGAAGTCGCGCCCCTCGAGGCAGCGGTCGAGCACGCCGTAGAGCCGGCGCGTCTCGGCCATGAAGCGCTTCAAGCCGTAGGCCCGGTCCTGCTCGTTCTCGAGTGCGATGAAATGGTGCACCTGGCCGGGCATCGGGCCGAAGCCGCCCATCTGCCACATCAGCCATTCGTAGACCGGGATGCGCTGGATAAGCGATTTCGGTAGGAATTTGCCGGTCTTTTCGCCGAGATAGAGCAGGATCGCGCCGGATTCGAAGATGCTGACGGGCTTGCCCTCAGGCCCCTCGGGGTCGACGATCGCGGGGATCTTGTTGTTGGGCGAGAGCTTGAGGAACTCGGGCGCCATCTGCTCGCCCTTGGTGATGTTCACCGGGATCACCTTGTAGGGCAGCCCCATCTCCTCCAGCGCGACCGAGATCTTGCGGCCGTTCGGCGTGTTCCAGGTATAGAGCTCGACGGTCATTCCGTGTCCTTCCCCAAGAGGCGTGCCCGAAGGCTTGCCCCCTCACCTACTCCAGAAGGTTGCGCCCTCACAACCGGCGGACCGAGATGGCCGATCCCTGTTGACGGGAGACGCCCCCTCTGGAATGTCGCGTCGGTCGCGGATAAATTCCGCCCCCACCAAAAACGCTGTTTGAGGGACCGCCGTGTCGAAATCCGCCTCCCGCGCCCGCCTGTTCGAGATCATCCGCCGGCGCTCCTTCGGCCGCGGCGAGGTGACGCTCGCGTCGGGCCGCAAGAGCGATTTCTACTTCAACCTCAAGCCGACCATGCTCGACCCCGAGGGCGCAACGCTGCTCGCCGAGCTGACTTACGAGGCGCTCAAGGACGACCAGCTCGATTTCATCGGCGGGCTCGAGATGGGCGCGGTGCCGCTCGCCGGCGCGCTGGCGCAGATCTCCTGGATCAAGGGTCATCCGATCGCGGCCTTCTTCGTGCGCAAGAAGCCGAAGGAGCACGGCGCGAAGCTCGCGATCGAGGGCCTGCCCAAGGGCGAGACGCTGGCGGGCAAGCGCGTCGTGATCGTCGAGGACGTCACCACCACGGGCGGCTCGGCGATGAAGGCGGTGGAATCGGTGCGCGAGGCCGGGGCCAATGTCGTGCTGGTGCTGACCATGGTCGATCGCGAGGAAGGCGCCACCGACACGTTCGGTGCGGCTGGCCTGCCGTTCCGCTCGCTGTACAAGGCGTCGGAATTCTTGAAGGGGTGAAGTGGCGGAAATTTCTCCGCCGTCATGCCTCAATGTGTCCCGGTAGCAACCACCCGTCCAAAGCTGCGCCCGGCCTTAAAGAGGCCACCGCCTCGTCTTGAAACCGCCTACGCTCAACTGCTCATTTACCATCCCGCTTTATGGTGAATCGTGTGCTGAGATTTCTCGGTCCCAGCCGGTTCAGTAGCGTCGGGTGGAGTAAGCATTGCGTACAGTCATGTCCCATGCGCGCCGGTGGCGTCGCGCTTCGCTTGTGGCCGCCATGCTGGCAGCGCCGCTGCTGGCGGCGCCGACCCCGGTTGCGGCCGAAGGCCTGTTCGATTTCCTCTTCGGCGGAATGCAGCAGCGGCCGCAGCGCGAGGTGCCGCCGGCGAACTCCCACGTCGATCCCTTCAGCAGCCAGCAGAATGGCGCCACGCCGCAATATGTGCCGCCGACCCGCTCGGCCGCGGCCGGCGGCTCGGGCCCGGCCTTCTGCGTACGCAGTTGCGACGGGAAATACTTTCCGCTGATGCGCGGCCTCGTCTCGCCCGCGCAGATGTGTCAGGCATTCTGCCCTGCCAGCGCGACCAAGGTCTATTTCGGCTCGTCGATCGACGGTGCCTATTCACAGACCGGCGAGCGCTACGCCGACAGCGAGAACGCGTTCGCCTATCGCAAGGCGCTGCGCGCCGACTGCACCTGCAACGGCCGTGAGCCGGTCGGTCTGGCCCCGGTCGACCTTGCGCTGGATTCCTCCCTGAAGGCCGGCGACGTGATCGCCACCAGCGACGGCCTCGTCGCCTATACCGGCGTCCGCGTCGGCAACGACCAGGCTGCGGATTTCACCCCGGTCGCTTCCTATCCCGGTCTCACCGCGCAGGTTCGAGCGCGGCTCGGCGAGATGAAGGTGGCTCCGGTGCGGGCCGAGACAGTGTCGGCAGAAACGCCGGTGTCAAACGAGATCGTGCGTGAGCCGCTGCCGGATGTGACGGTGCCGAAGACGGCCACGAAGCCGGCCAAGCGCGCGGGGTTGGATTAAGCCTCACCTGTAACCACACCGTCATTGCGAGCGTAACAAAGCAATGACGGAATTTGCGGCACTACCTCCCGATGATCACCCCGATCACATTCGGCGCGGCCAGATATTTCTCCTCGATCGCGGCGCGCGCGGCGGCGCGGTTCTCCGGCGTCAGGAGACCGCGCTTCTCGGCCAGGATCATCCAGCAGAAGCCCCACCAATCCGTCAGCATGCCCTGATCGCCCACGAGGTCATAGCCCTGCTCGGCCGCGAAGATGCGCGCATGCGCCTCGTCCAGCGTGTCGAGAAACAAATGGTCCTCGGGCGAGAACAGATCGTCGCTGACGTCGTCGATGGTGTAGCCCCAGATCGACTGGCACACCGCATTGAACTCGCGATCGAACTGGTCGTCGTCGACGGCGTAACGCCGCGCGGCCTGATGCAGCCGTGACAGCGAGCGCGCGAAATCGGCGATCCGGGTGAGGGCAAACTGGTCGAAAGCAATGGTGGACATGTAGTCCTCGCAAAGTCGGACAGACGCTAGATATTGTATCGGCGAGGCGCCGAATCACAATGATATATCAAAGACTTGCTAAAGTGTTCTTAATTTGTTCCAGGCATGTACGGAATCGAAAGGGGCCGCCCGAGGCGACCCCTTGCCGGTTGCAATCTTGTTCGGGATGAAATTCCAGCCCCGGCAAGCGCGGACGTTAATACCGACAGCGGGCTCTGCGCGATTCCGGAAAAATACCGATCGTAGTGCTGTCCTAGTGCGGCGGCGCCTCAATGGCAGCGCGACGCCGCGATGGCGTGGACGCGGCGGTCGCCGAGGAGATGGGCGACAAAGCCATTCGCCGGAAAGATCTTTGCGAAGGCTGGGTCGCGGATACTGAGGCCCCCCGCGTAAGCACCGAATGCCGGCATCACCGCCCGCATCCCGTCGCTGGCGAAGCAGCGGCGCTCCATCGAGCGGCCACGCGCCGAGACGCGCGCCTTCGGATGCAGATGGCCGGCGATCTCGCCGTGGGCGCCGGTCGGCTCGTGGCGGAAGGTGATCGGGCCGATCGCGACCTTGTCCGCGATGGTGCCGCCGAGATCGCGCGGCAGCATGGGATCATGATTGCCCGCGATCCAGATCCAGTCGCGGCCGGTCTGGAGTGCGGCCACCGCGTCGCGGTCCTCGGCCGACAGACGCTCATGCGCGCTGCGGTCGTGAAAACTGTCGCCGAGCGCGATGACTATCCGCGGATCATGGCGGGAGATGACAGCAGCGAGCCGACCTAGCGTCGCGATGGTATCGTAAGGCGGCAGCAGCACGCCGCGCGTGGCGAAGCTCGACCCTTTCTCCAGATGCAGGTCGGAGACGACGAGCAGGCGCTGCTCGTCCCAGAACAGCGCGCCCGAGAGATCGGCCGCGAAGGTCACATCGCTGATCGTGACTCTGGAAACGCGCATGTCCTCGACATCTCCCGAAATCAGCGCGCCTGCCGTCACGTCTTACCCGCTTCTTTCCATCGCCTCTTTGACGAGCTCGTCGGCGGCTTCGGCCAAAAGCTCGTCTGCAGCTTCGCCATAAACTGACTCGCGGCCGATTTCCAGCATCACGGGCACGGCGAGCGGGGAGACGTGGTCGAGTTCCCGGTGCGTGATGCGGCCGTGGATGCGCATCAGCATGTCGCCGAGACGGCGAAGATCGAGCAGGCCGGTGGCGGCATCGGCCCGCGCGGCGCGGAGCAGGACGTGATCGGCCTGGTGCTTGCGCAGGACGTCGTAGACGAGATCGGTCGAGAACAGAACCTGGCGGCGGCTCTTCTCCTCGCCGGTGTGGCGGCGGGCGATCAGGCCGGAGATGATCGCGCAGTTGCGGAAGGTGCGCTTCATCAGCGCGGATTCGGCGAGCCAGGCTTCGAGATCATCGCCGAGCATGTCAGGATCGAACAGCGCGTTGAGGTCGATCCGCCCGTCGCGGATCATGAAGGAGAGATCACCGAGCCCCCAGATCGCCACGGCATATTCATTGGCGACGAAGCCGAGCGGACGCGCGCGAGCGCGCTCCAGCCGGCGCGTCAGCAGCATGCCCAAGGTCTGATGCGCGAGACGGCCCTCGAAGGGGTAGCAAACGAGATAATGCTTGTCGGCCCGCGGAAAGCTCTCGACCAGCAGCTCGCGGACCGCCGGCACTCTGCTGACATCCTTCTGCAGCGACAGCCAGTCGCGCACCTGCTCCGGCAAGCCGCCCCAGGCGCGGCCATCATCGAGCAGGCGGCGCACGCGCTCGGCGAGATAGGTCGAAAGCGGAAACTTTCCGCCCATGTAGGACGGCACCTTGGGGTCCTTGTCATGCGCGCGCGAGACATAGACCTGGTCCTCCACCAGCGTCTCGTAGCGCACCACCTCGCCTGAGAACACGAAGGTGTCACCGGGCGAGAGGCCCTCGATGAAAGCCTCCTCGATCTCGCCGAGCAGCCGGCCGCCGCGCGCGATCACGCCGGTTGAGCCTGCACCGCTGCCGCGCGAGCGCACCAGCCGCACCTTCAGCATGTCGTCCTCGACGATGGTGCCGACATTCATGCGGTAGCTCTGCCGCACCTTTGGATTGGCAACGCGCCAGCGTCCCTCCTTGTCCTGCTTGATGCGGGCGAAGCGCTCATAGGTCTTCAGCGCATAGCCGCCGGAGGCGACGAAATCGACGACGTCGTCGAAATCGTGCCGCGACAGGCTTGCGTAGGGCGCGGCGGTGCGGACTTCGCCATAGAGCTCGTCGCTGAAGAACGGCTCGCCACAGGCACAGCCCAGCACATGCTGAGCCAGCACGTCGAGCGCGCCAGTGCGCAAGGGCGGCGTATCCTGCGCATTCTCGGCGATGGCGTCGATGGCGACGCGGCACTCCAGCACTTCAAAACGGTTGGCGGGCACCAGCACCGCGCGCGAGGCCTCGTCGAGGCGGTGATTGGCGCGGCCGATGCGCTGCATCAGGCGCGAGGATCCCTTGGGCGCGCCGATATTGACGACGAGATCGACGTCACCCCAGTCGACGCCGAGGTCGAGCGAGGAGGTGCAGACCACGCCACGCAGCCGGCCCGCCGACATCGCGTCCTCGACCTTGCGGCGCTGGGCGACGTCGAGCGAGCCGTGATGCAGCGCGATGGCAAGGCCATCGTCGTTCATGCTCCAGAGATTCTGGAACAGCATCTCGGCCTGGCTGCGGGTGTTGACGAAGACCAGCGTGGTCTTGTTGGCCTTGATCAGCTCGTAGATTTCAGGAAGCGCGTGGCGCGCACTGTGGCCAGCCCAGGGCAGCCGCTCGCGCGTATCGAGCATCTCGACCACGGGCGGCGCGGCACCGCCGGCGAGGACGATGTCGGCTGCGCGCTCCTTGCCGTCGGGCTGCGGCACCAGGAAGCGCGCGAGCTGCTCGGGCTCGGCCACTGTTGCCGACAAGCCGATCGCGCGCATCTGCGGCGCGAGGCGCCACAATCGCGCCAGCCCGAGCGAGAGCAGATCGCCGCGCTTGGACGTGACCAGTGCGTGCAGCTCGTCGAGCACGATGCGCTTCAGGGAAGAAAACAGAAACGGAGCGTCGTCGGAGGAGAGCAGCAGCGCGAGCTGCTCGGGCGTCGTCAGCAACACGTCCGGCGGATAGCGCCGCTGCCGCTGACGGCGCGACACCGGCGTATCGCCGGTGCGGGTCTCGACCTTGATGGGCAAGTCCATCTCGTCGATCGGTCGCTCGAGATTGCGCGCGATGTCGACGGCGAGCGCCTTGAGCGGCGAGATGTAGAGGGTGTGCAGGCCGCCGCTGCGTTGCACGCTGCGGCCGGTGGAGACGAGGTTCTTCTTCGCGCCCGCGTCGCGTGTCAGCGGCTGCGCCGACAGCTCCACCAGCGTCGGCAGAAATCCGGCCAGCGTCTTACCGGCGCCGGTTGGTGCGATCAGCAGGGCTGAGCGATCCTCGCGCGCCTTCTCCAGCAGCGCCAATTGATGCGCGCGCGGCGACCAACCGCGGGCCGCGAACCAGGCCTGGAAGCGACCCGGCAGCAGCGCGGCCGGCTCGGTCGATGTCTGGAGGATACGGGGCGGCACAGCATGACAGGTAAGCCGTAGGGATGGCTTCGTCGAGGGGGATATGGCCTGCGACAGGGCGATCGCATACGCGCTGTCCATTTGAGGCACGAAAGACTCGACATCGTCATGGCCGGGCTTGTCCCGGCCATCCACGTCTTACCCGCGGCACGAAGAACGTGGATGCCCGGGACAAGCCCGGGCATGACGACCGCTTGTGAGGTCCAAATTTCGGTCCTCTCCTCGCCTGCGCGACGAGGGCCAGCGCTCTCACGCCCCGGCCGGGACCTGATCGAGAAATCCGGTCACGCTTCTGATCCGGCCGTCCTTCAGCACGGCGAAATCGGTGCCCTTGATCGGGCTGTCGGCGCCGTCAGGGCCAAGTCCCCACGAGAAGCGGATGTGATCGCCGTAGCCGTTGGGCTCGCCGATCAGCTTGAATGTGAAATCGGGAAAGCGCTGCTGCACACCTGCGATCAGCGCCTCGATGCCGTCCTGGCCGTCGCCCTTCATCACGGGGTCGACGTAGCTCGCATCCGTCGTCCAGCTTTCGCTCAGCAGCTCGCGGCGGCGGCCGGCGCTGCGCTCGTTCCAGAGCTCGATGTAGCGGCGGGCGATGGTGACGGGGTCGGTCATGGTTCTCTCCTTCGATGGCGCCGTGTTGTCCGGCTGACCGTGACTATCGAAGGTTCACGCGCGTTGATCGATTACCTCGGAGGTCATCAACGCGCGTGAGGTGTTCGCAAAATTTACTTCGCCGCCGTCACCATGATCTCGACGGTGTATTGCGGGGCGGCCAGCTTGGCTTCGACGGTGGCGCGCGCAGGCGTATTGCCGGGCGAGACCCAGGCGTCCCACACAGCGTTCATCTCTGCGAAGGTCTTCATGTCGGTGATGTAGATCGTGGCCGAGAGCAGCTTCGACTTGTCGGTGCCGGCCTTGGCGAGGTGGCCGTCGATGGTCGCCAGGATGTCCTGGGTCTGCTTCGTCACGCTTTCGCCGGCCGCCTTGTTGGCGACGACACCGGCGAGATAGACGGTGTTGCCGTGCACGACGACCTGGCTCATGCGCGGGCCGGTTTCAAAACGCTGAATGCTCATCTGGATCTCCTGGCTGGAATGGCGGCCCTGTCTAGCCCAGCGGTTTGCACTGTGCCACCCCCTGGCACGCGTGCGTTGCCCGGCACGCATGCGTTGCCCGACACGCATGCGTGGACCAGCAACGCTGCTCACGGAAACCGACTGAAGAACGTCCAGATCGTTTCGGCGCCGTCGATGTCGCCGTTTTGCGCTCCGAGCAGGTTTCTGGCGACCTTCGGGAAGCGGGCATCCGGAGCGAAGCCTGGCATGCGGTGGCCGCCATGGTTGATGCGATAGAGCACGACGTCGTGCCCAGCCGGACAGCGCGAGCTGATACGCGTGACCGTGGACTGGTCCGCGGGCGCCGCGTCGGGCATGTCGGTGATCCCGGCGTCGTCGGTCTCGCAGCCATTGAGCCTGCGCCAGAACGCCAGCGTCTCATCCGTCGACCAGAATCCCTCTGCGGCAAAATAGCTCGATCCGCGCCCGCCCTCATAAGGGACCAGCGGATCTTCCGTCCCGTTCATGAGCAGCATCGGCAGCGGCCGCGACGGATGGCAGGTGACGGCGGCTTCGTCGTTGAGGTTCATGATCACACTCGCAGCCGCCGCAAACAGATCGGCCCGCGCGCAGGCCATGGTCATCGCCATGGCACCGCCATTGGAGACGCCGGCGACGTAGACGCGCTTCGCATCGGCCGTGCCGTCGGCCACCAGCTTCTCGACCAGCCTTGCGATGAAGGCGACGTCATCGGTGCCGACCGGTGGTCCGCGCAGGGCCGGCCCCGCCTTGGTGCGCGCGTCCGCCCATGCGTTGTTGAGCCCGTCCGGAAACACAACGGCAAGGCCCTCGCGCTTGGCAACCTGCGGCCAGGCCGTCCGCGTGACCATGTCGGCGCCGCGCTGGGTCTTGCCATGCAGCACGATGACGAGCGGTGCGGGCCGCTTGGCCGGCAGTTGCGCGGTGTAGGAGCGCTTCACCCCGTTGACATCGACCGTATCGCCGGACGCAGCCGAAGCTGCCGTCAAAGCAGCGATCAGCGTGGCGATGCGCATCCGCCGCCGCATGGTCTAGCCCACTGCCTTGGCGGCGGCACGGCCCGCATTGCGGCCCGAGAACAGGCAGCCGCCCAGAAAGGTGCCTTCCAGCGAGCGATAGCCATGCACGCCGCCGCCACCGAAGCCGGCGGCCTCGCCGACGGCGTAAAGGCCGGGAATGACGCGGCCCTCCTCCCCGAACACGCGGGAGTCGAGATCGGTCTCGAAGCCGCCCAGCGTCTTGCGGGTGAGAATGTTGAGCTTCACGGCGATCAGCGGCCCATGCGCGGGATCGAGGATGCGGTGCGGAGAAGCGGTGCGGATCAACTTGTCGCCGATATAGCGGCGCGCATTGTGGATGTTCATGACCTGCGCATCCTTGACGTAGGGATTGGCGATCTCGCGGTCGCGCGCCTCGATCTGCATCCTGATGTGCTCGAGCTTGAGGAGATCGCTGCCGGCGAGCTTGTTCATGGCCGCAACGAGCTCATCGAGCTTGTCGCGGACAATGAAGTCGACACCATGGCTCTTGAACGCCTCCACCGGCGCCGGCGCGCCCTTGTTGGTGGCGCGGCGAAGCGTCATGCGCCAGCTCTTGCCGGTCAGGTCCGGGTTCTGCTCCGAGCCCGACAGCGCAAACTCTTTCTTGATGATGCTCTGGGTCAGGATGAACCAGGAATAGTCGTAGCCGGTCGACATGATGTATTTGAGCTGGCCGAGCGTGTCCGAGCCCGGGAATAGCGGCGCCGGCAGCCGCGTGCCTGTCGCGTCGAACCACATCGAGGAAGGACCCGGCAGGATGCGGATGCCGTGGCGCGGCCAGATCGGGTTCCAGTTCTGGATGCCCTCGACGTAGTGCCACATGCGGTCGCGGTTGATCAGCCGCGCGCCGGTCTTTTCCGTGATGCCGATCATGCGCCCGTCGACATGCTCGGGCACGCCGGAGATCATGAACTTCGGGGGCTCACCGAGCCGCTTCGGCCAGTTCTGCCGCACCAGCTCGTGGTTGCCGCCGATGCCGCCGGAGGCGACGATCACGGCCTGCGCCTTCAGTGCGAAGTCGCCGACCACGCTGCGCGAGGAGCTCTTGCCGCGCTCTGCATCATCGGGCGCAAGAACGACGCCGCTGACGCCATCCACGGTGCCATTGCTGATAGAGAGCGCATCGACGCGATGGCGGAATCTGAAGATCAATCGGCCGGTCTTGACAGCCTCGCGCGCGCGGTGCTCGAACGGCTCGACGATGCCCGGGCCGGTGCCCCAGGTGACGTGGAAGCGCGGCACCGAATTGCCGTGGCCCATCGCATCATAGCCGCCGCGCTCGGCCCAGCCGACCACGGGAAAGAAGCGATGGCCCATCGCGCGCAGCCAGCCGCGCTTCTCGCCGGCCGCGAAGGCCACGTAGGCTTCGGCCCATTGGCGCGGCCAGAAATCCTCGTCGCGGTCGAAGCCGGCGGTGCCGAGCCAGTCCTGCATGGCGAGCTCGTAGGAGTCCTTGATGCCGAGCCGGCGCTGCTCCGGCGAATCGACCAGGAACAATCCGCCGAACGACCAGAACGCCTGGCCACCGAGCGACTGCTCGCCTTCCTGGTCGACTACCATCACGCGCTTGCCCGCATCAGCGATCTCAGTGGCGGCAACGAGGCCCGACAGTCCCGCGCCGACGACGATGACGTCCGTTTCTTCAGCCATGCGTTTCCCCCTCCAAGTTCTTCTCCTCCCCAAGGGTTCCCCCCTGTAGTTGCCCGGATTGAAGCCAGCGGTTGCAACTGAGATCAAGGGTATGGCGCACAAGACCTCGTTAACTTGTTCCACTTTGGCATGGAGACCGGCCGGGTGCAGCGCGGACGCAACACTGGATTTGAATTTGTTTTGAGCCAGCAGGCCTGCCTAGACAAAACCTCGGTTACGACCGACGCTAGCCGTGCATCACCACCTGACACACAGATTCGAATTCGACTGGGGCGGGGGAAAATGAAGTTTCTGACGGGGTTGCTTGCGGCGGTTCTCTTGATCGCAGGCATGGGGGCTTCTCACGCGGTGGTTCGGATCGCGGACGACCGCGGCGGCCGGATCGGAACCTACGTCGACAAGTACCAGGACCTCAGGCAATCGGGCGAGACGGTCATCATCGATGGCCTCTGTGCCTCGGCCTGCACCATCGTCCTCGGTGCTATCCCGCACGACCGCATCTGCGTGACCTCGCATGCGACGCTGGGCTTCCACGCCGCCTGGGATTTCGGCGCCAACGGCCGCGCCATCACCAATCCCGAAGCGACCCAGATGCTGTACGCGATGTATCCCTCGCAGATCAGGCGCTGGATCGGCCAGCGGGGCGGCCTCACCCCGCGGATGCTCTTTCTGAGGGGCAAGCAGCTCCAGGCCATGTACAAGCCGTGCTACCTGGACGCGCAGGCCTCGACGACCAGGCCGTCGCGCCGGTCGCTCCCGCAAGCGGAGCCGCTCGAATCCGCCCGGGGCCAGCTCCTCCACTGACATCCACAGGCTGGCGGCGTTCCTTGGCGCCACCGCGGCGTCTTGCCTGCTGGCGACGCCTTGCTCGCAGCCGGCGCAAAGCCTATCTGAAAGCCAGGGAACCGGGGCCTTCGTCCCGATCGTTGTCATGGCTCAACCGCTGCACCCGGCACATCGGCTATCGGACAATTCGCCCACTGCCGGGGGGATGCCATCCGTGCTGCTGTGGGCGGGCGCTGCAATCGGCGGTCTCGCCGTGATCGGCGCGCTGGCGCTCTGGTTCCACTATGGCAGCCAGGTGTTCTTCGAAATGATTAGGACCGGCTTTGCCGCCTGCTTCTGACCTGCGACAGGAAGTTTTCCGCCCATGAGCTCCGCCACCCGTCCGCTGGTGATCGCGACCGCCTTCGCGGCAAGCCTCGTCGTCGGGCTCCTGATCATGTTCTGGGCTATGGGCGGGGTCGGCAAGGTGGCACAGCCGGCCGCGATCGGCGGCCCGTTCCAGCTGACCGACCAGAACGGCAAGGCCGTCACCGACAAGAGCCTGAAGGGCAAGCCGACCCTGATCTTCTTCGGCTACACCCATTGCCCCGACGTCTGCCCGACCTCGCTGTTCGAGATCTCGGAAGTGCTGCGCGCGCTGGGCAAGGACGCCGACAAGGTCAATGCCATCTTCATCTCGGTCGATCCCGAGCGCGACACGCAGGCCGCGATGAAGGATTACCTGTCGAGCTTCGATCCGCACCTCCAGGGCCTGTCCGGCGACCCCGCCGAGACCGCCAAGGTCATCTCCTCCTACCGGGTCTATGCCAAGAAGGTCCCGACCAAGGACGGCGACTACACGATGGACCACACCGCGCTGATCTACCTGATGGACCGCGAGGGCAGGTTCGTCTCGCCGTTCAATTTGAAGCGGACGCCGGAAGAGGCGGCGGTTGATTTGAAGCGGTATCTCTGAGCTTTACCCAGGCCACAATCGGCGCTCGCGTTCCCGGCGGGATGGTCTATAAGGCCCTCCGATCCCGACGAAATTCATTCCTTCGGCCGATGGCTCCATCGCAACAGGCGAAATCGCTCAAATCTGTCCGTGGCTTGCTGGCAGGGCTGGCTGTCGGCCTTTGCCTGCTCGGCGGCCTCACCGAGGCGAACGCGCAAGCCCCCGCCCAGCGGGCGCCGACGGCACCTCAGACCACCCCTCAGGCGGCGCCCCAGGCCGCCCCGCAGGCCGTGCCCGGGTTCTGGGACCCGCGCCGGCGCCCCGAACGGCCTGACCTGTCGCGCCTCACCGTGATCCGCTTCCTGACCGAGACCGATTATCCGCCGTTCAACTACACCGGTGCGGACGGCAACCCGGCCGGCTTCAACGTCGATTTTGCCCGCGCGCTCTGCGAGGAGATCAAGGTCACGTGCACGGTGCAGATGCGGCGTTTCGAGACGCTGGTCGATGCGCTCACCTCCAACCGGGGCGATGCCATCATCGCCTCCATGGCGGTGAGCCCGCAGCTGCGCGCCCGCGTCGACTTTACCGATCCCTATTACCGCGTGCCGGCGCGCTTCGTCTCGCGCAAAGATGCGGTGATGCCGGAGATCCGCCCCGAATATCTCGAGGGCAAGAAGGTCGGCGCCATCGCCGGCTCGGCGCACGAGGCGTATCTCAAGGCGATGTTCACCGACGCCGAGCTGCACGCCTACCCCAATGACGATGCGATGCGCGCAGCTCTGCGCAGGGGCGAGGTCGACTTCATCTTCGGCGACGCTATCTCGCTGGCGTTCTGGATCAACGGCACGGATTCGGCCGATTGCTGCGCCTTCTCCGGCGGCCCGTTCGTCGAGAGCCGTTTCTTCGGCGAGGGCATCGGCATCGCCGTGCGCAAGGGCAACGACGTGCTGCGCCAGGCCCTGAACTGGGCGATGTTCCGGATCTGGGAAAAAGGCCGCTACACCGATCTCTGGCTACGGTATTTCTCGGTCAGTCCGTTCTGACCTTTCGCCTCTCCGCCTGCAGCGGGAGTGCGGACGATCGCAGAGATCATCACGCGCGCGTCATACCCATTCACCACGCCTGAAATTCCCGGTCCCGCCCGCCCGCGAATTCCGCTATTGAAGGACGCGGCAATCGTTCCGTTCCTTCCGCGAGCATTCCGCGTTCGTCGATCCGTCTCGCCGGTGCGCAGGTTCAATGCAGCTTTACCTCCCGATCGCCGATATTCCGGTCAACGTCTTCCTGGTGCTCGCCATGGGCGCTGCGGTCGGCTTCGTCTCCGGCATGTTCGGCATCGGCGGCGGCTTCCTAATGACGCCGCTTTTGATCTTCATCGGCATCACGCCGGCGGTCGCGGTGGCCTCCGTGGCGAGCCACATCGCGGCCTCCTCCTTTTCCGGCGCCCTCTCCTATTGGCGGCGGCGTGCGATCGATCCGGCGCTGGCGAGCGTGTTGTTATGCGGCGGCGTGACCGGCACGACGCTCGGCGTCTGGACCTTCACCCAGCTGCGCGCGCTCGGCCAGCTCGACCTGATGATCGCGCTCTCCTACGTCGTGCTGCTCACCACGGTCGGCAGCCTGATGTTCTCGGAAGGATTGCGCGCCTTGATGCGGACCCGGCGCGGGGCGCTGCCGCCGCGCCGAAGCCATAACTGGATCCACGGCCTGCCGCTGAAGATGCGGTTCAAGCGCTCGAAGATCTATCTCTCGGTCATCCCCGTGGTGATCGTCGGCATCGTGATCGGTTTCATCGGCGCCATCATGGGTATAGGCGGCGGCTTCATCCTGGTGCCGATCATGATCTATCTCTTGAGGGTACCGACCTCGACGGTGATCGGGACCTCGATGGTTCTCACCGTCGTCACCATGCTGTTCGCGACCATGCTGCACGCGGCGACCAATCACCTCGTCGATGCCGTGCTGGCGCTGATCCTGATGGTCGGCGGCGTGACCGGCGCGCAGTTCGGCGCCCGTGCCGGCCAGAAGATCCGCGGCGAGCAGCTGCGACTGCTGCTGGGCTTGCTCATCCTCTCGGTCGGAATCCGCTTCGCGATCGAGCTGGTGATCCAGCCCTCCGATCTCTTCACCATCCGTGAGCTCGGAGTGAGCCGATGAGGCGCATGCTTCTAGCCATCGTCCTCGTCCTGCTGCTCGGCGGCGCTGCGCGGGCCGAGCGGCTGATTGTGTCGGTCTCGAATCACCGGGTCACGGTGACGCCGAACTATTCCGGCGAGGAGCTGGTGCTGTTCGGATCGGTCGAGAAGGATACGACGACGCCCGTCGACCGCACCGCCTACGATCTCGTCGTCACCGTGATGGGCCCGCGCGCCGACATGGTGACGCGGCGGAAGGAGCGCACCTTCGGCATCTGGATCAACACCGACTACCGCCAGTTCCTGCAGGTGCCGAGCTATCTCGCGCTGTTCGCCAACCGCCCGCTCGACGCCATCACCTCGCCCGAGATCGCGCGGCGGCAGCAGATCGGGCTCAACAACGTGCTGCTGACGCAGCGGGTCAGCGGCGACTTTGCCGACGTGGTGCCCAACGATGCGTTCCGCTCGGCCTTCATTCGCCTGCGCACCCAGCGCGGGCTCTACCGCGAAGACGGAAGCGCGGTCACGTTCCTGACGCCGACGCTGTTCCGCACCGGCATTCCGCTGCCCGCGGAGGTGCCGATCGGCACCTATGAGATCGAGATCAAGCTGTTCGCCAACGGCGCGTTCATCGGCAAGACCGAGACCGCGTTCGAGATCGTCAAGGTCGGCTTCGAGCAGTTCGTCGCCACCACCGCCCGCCAGAACGGCCTGATCTACGGCCTCGCCACCGTTGCGATGGCGCTGATGACGGGGTGGATGGCCTCGATCGTGTTCAGGAAGGACTAGCCCCCCGTCATTGCGAGCGCAGCGAAGCAATCCAGACTGCCTCCGCTGCGGCAGTCTGGATTGCTTCGTCGCAAGAGCTCCTCGCAATGACGATAGTGAACAGCGGGGCCTCCACCTACGCCGCCGCCTTCGCCGGCCGCGTCACCAGATAGATGCCGAGCGCGACCGGAATGATGCCGAGCAGGTCACGCGCCTCGATGTGCTCGCCGAGGACGAGGAATGCGAACAGCATGCCGAGCGGCGGCATCAGGAAATGATAGGCGCTGGCGGCGGTGGCGCCACACGTCTTCAAGAGATGAAACCAGAGCCAAGAAGCGATGATCGAGCCGCCGAGCACGAGAAAGGCGAAGGCGCCGATCAGGCTCGGCGTATAGTCGATCGCGTCGACGTCGGCGAAAATGAGCGCGACCGGTGTCAGCACGATGCCGGCCGCGAGGTTCTGCACGCCATTGCCGATCCACAGGGATCCCTTCGGCGCCAGCAGCTTGAACAGGATGGTGCCGGCCACGATGGAAGCGAGCGAGGCCAGCGTGAAGACGATGCCATGCAGCGAATCGGTGCCGACCGACAGGCGGTGCCAGACGATTGCGGTCACGCCGATGATGCCGAGCAAGAGGCCGCTCGCCTTGCGCCAGGTCATGCCTTCGCCGAGCAGAAGCGCGGCGAGCGCCGCCGTGAACACCGGATTGGCTGACACGATCAGGCCGCCGAGCCCGGCGGAGACCGATTGCAGGCCGGTGTAGCCGAGGCCGAGATAAAGCGCGTTGTTGGCGATGCCGAGCACGGCGAAGATCGCGACATCGCGCCACGACAAGGACCAGGCTTCGCCGCGGATCAACGTGGCGCTCAGGATCAAGATGCCCGCCAGCGAGAAGCGCGCCGCGAGCAGGATCAGCGGCGGGCAATGGGTGACGCCGATCTTGCCGGCGATGAAGGCGTAGCTCCAGAGCAGGCAGAACAGTCCGATCGCGAGCGGCAATGTGTTGAAGCGGCTGCGCGGGGCGGCAAGCGAGCTGGCGAGCGACATGAGGGCATTCTCGGATGTTTTCTTCTGCCCTCGATCTAGGGAGGCCGCTTGCCATTTGGAAATTAAATGATTAACTCACGCCCAGTGGATTTCTTAATGGAGGCGGCCATGCTCGATCTCGAGCTGCTGCGCAGCTTCGTCTCGGTGGTCGAGGCCGGCGGCTTCACCCGCGCCGGCGAGCGCGTCCACCGCACGCAATCGACCGTGAGCCAGCAGATCAAGCGGCTGGAGGAGGATGTCGGTCAGGTGCTGCTGCACCGCGACGGCAAGGACGTGCGCCCGACCGAGGCCGGCGAGCGGCTGCTGTCCTATGCGCGGCGATTGCTCTCGCTGGCCGAGGAGGCGCGCGACGTGCTGCGCCAGCCTGATAGCGAAGGCGCGATCCGGCTCGGCATCCCCGAGGACTTTGCCGCGTACCGGCTGGCAAAACTGCTGGGCGCGTTCTCGCGCTCGCATCCGGGATTGCGGCTGGACGTGCGCGCCGACCAGAGCAAGCATCTCGCCCGCGATCTCCAACGCGGCGAGCTCGACCTTGCGCTCTACAAGCGCGAGGCTGGCGCGAAGGACGCGATCGCGGTGTGGCCGGAGCGGGTGCACTGGGTCACCAGCAAGAGTCACCCGGTCGACGTCAACGTGCCGTCGGTGCCGCTGATCGGCTTTCCGCTCGGCTGCATCTACCGCGCCGGCGCCATCCACGCGCTGGAAACGGCCGGCCGCGCTTGGCACACCGCCTACACCTCATCGAGCCTCGCCGGCATTCAGGCCGCGGTCGCCGCCGGCATGGGCCTCAGCATCCTGTCGGAGATGGCGATCCAGACGGACCACCGCGTGCTGACGGCGAAGGACGGCTTTGCGCCGATCAACAAGACCGAGGTTGCACTGATGGCTTCGCCGGATGCGAGCCCGGCGACGCTGCGGCTTGCGGACCGTCTCGCGGAGTTTTGCGATGCGGTGCAGAGCAAGGCGGCTTGAGCTCGCCAAAGCTCCTACGGCTCTCAATTCGCTGCGGATATCAGCTTGTCGCCGCACGCGCTTGCGTAGAACTTGCCGCCGCATTGGCGCTTGATCGCAGCGCAGCGGGCTGCGGGCGACGCCTTCTGCGGCACTGTGAAGCCGCAGCTGAGGCCGTCGGCGCTGCGACCGGTCGTGCCGGCGGCAAACGCCGCACTGGTGGCGCTGATGCAGACGACGAGCAGGGCCGCAGTGGCGATTTCGATCAGCAGTCTCACGGTCCGCTTCTCCACACTGATGGCTGAATCTTTCGTAATCTAGCACCGAATCTGGGTTTCTCCGTGCTCCTCCGGGTTCCCAATTCGGCCCATTCCTTGCATAAATTTGCGCCAGCGCAGTGCACGGCCACGCGGGCGACAGTTCCGGTGCAAGGGCAGGACGCGTAGAGTTAAGAGTTGTTTCGACCTAGGAAGTAACGGCTTTGCAGGATTCATCGTTCCAGCCCAGTTATCCGGCCCCCGGGCAGCCCATCGACGAACTCGCGCTGGCCGAGATCAAGGGCGCAATCCTGGCAAAGCTGCGCCTTGCCATCGGCAAGGACGCTGGCATGGCGACCAGGCACGATTGGTACCAGGCCGCGGCGCTCGCGCTGCGCGACCGCATCGTGCATCGCTGGCTCACAGCCGAGAAGCACAGCTACGACGCGGGCCGCAAGCGGGTTTACTATCTCTCGCTCGAATTCCTGATCGGCCGGCTCTTCACCGACGCGCTCAACAACATGGGCCTGCTCAAGATCTTCGAGGTCGCGCTCGGCGATCTCGGCGTCTCGCTGCCGGAGCTGCGCAAATGCGAGCCGGATGCGGCGCTCGGCAATGGCGGCCTCGGCCGGCTCGCCGCCTGCTTCATGGAGAGCATGGCGACGCTGTCGATCCCCGCGATCGGCTACGGCATCCGCTACGATTACGGTCTGTTCCGCCAGATCATCAATCAAGGCTGGCAGCAGGAATATCCCGACGAATGGCTGAGCTTCGGCAATCCCTGGGAATTGCAGCGGCCCGAGGTGATCTACGACGTCAATTTCGGCGGCGGCGTCGAGCATGTCGACGACAAGGGCCGCGACCGCTCGATCTGGCATCCTGCTGAAACCGTGCAGGCGATCGCCTATGACACGCCGATCGTCGGCTGGCGCGGCCAGCACGTCAACGCGCTGCGGCTGTGGTCGGCGCGCTCGCCCGATCCGCTCAAGCTCGACGCCTTCAACAAAGGCGATTACGTCAGCGCCAGCGCCGAGCAGGCGCGCGCGGAGGCGATCTGCAAGTTCCTCTATCCGAACGACGAGAGCCCGGCGGGCCGCGAGCTGCGGCTGCGCCAGGAATATTTCTTCGTCTCCGCCTCGCTCCAGGACCTGGTGAAGCGGCATCTCGCCTCCGACGGCCAGCTGCGCAACCTCGCCGGCAAGGTCGCGGTGCAGCTCAACGACACCCATCCGAGCCTTGCCGTCACCGAGCTGATGCGCATCCTCGTCGACCTCCACAATTTCCGCTGGGACGAGGCCTGGAAGATCACGGTCGCCACCCTCTCCTACACCAACCACACGCTGCTGCCGGAGGCGCTGGAGACCTGGCCGGTCGAGCTGTTCGAGCGGCTGCTGCCGCGGCATCTGGAGATCATCTACCGCATCAACGTGCAGCATCTGGCGCTCGCCGAGGCGCGCTGCCCCGGCGACATCGACTTCCGCGCCTCGGTCTCGCTGATCGACGAGAAGAGCGGCCGCCGCGTGCGCATGGGCCAGCTCGCCTTCGTCGGCTCGCACCGCATCAACGGGGTCTCGGCGATGCATTCGGACCTGATGCGCGAGACCGTGTTCCACGACCTCAACCATCTCTATCCCGGACGGATCACCAACAAGACCAACGGCATCACCTTCCGACGCTGGCTGATGCTGGCGAACCCGAAGCTGACCGATTTGTTGCGCGAGAGCTGCGGCGATTCCGTGCTCGACGATCCGACCCAGCTCTCGCTGATCGAGGCGCGCGCCAGCGACGTCGAGTTCCAGAAGAAGTTCCGCAGCGTCAAGCACCACAACAAGGCCCAGCTCGCCCGCCTGATCGGCGAACGGCTCGGCATCAGGGTCGACCCGGGCGCATTGTTCGACGTGCAGATCAAGCGCATCCACGAATACAAGCGCCAGCTGCTCAACGTCATCGAGACGGTCGCGCTCTACCAGGCGATCAAGGACGAGCCCAACGGCAATTGGGTGCCGCGGGTGAAGATCTTCGCCGGCAAGGCGGCCGCGAGCTATCGCTACGCCAAGCTGATCATCAAGCTGATCAACGACGTCGCCGAGATCGTCAACAACGATCCCGCGATCGGCGGCAAGCTCAAGGTCGTGTTCCTGCCCGACTACAATGTCAGCCTCGCCGAGGTGATCATTCCCGCCGCCGATCTGTCCGAGCAGATCTCGACCGCGGGCATGGAAGCCTCCGGCACCGGCAACATGAAGCTGGCGCTGAACGGGGCCATCACCATCGGCACGCTCGACGGCGCCAATATCGAGATCCGCGACCATGTCGGCACCGAGAACATCGCGATCTTCGGCATGGAAGCCGGCGACGTGATGATCCGCCGCAAGCAGGGGCTGGATGCTTCCGACGTGATCCGCCGGTCGCCGAAGCTGCAGCGTGCCATCAACGCGATCGGCGCCGGCGAATTCTCGCCCGGCGACCCCGGCCGATTCGAATCCATCGCGCATGCGCTGCGCTATCTCGACCATTACATGGTCAGCGCCGATTTCGATTCCTACTACGAGGCGCAGCGCGCGGTCGATGCGCGCTGGCAGGTGGCGCCGGCCTGGACCCGCGCCTCGATCCTCAATGTCGCGCGCATGGCCTGGTTCTCGTCCGACCGCACCATCCGCGAATATGCCGAGGAGATCTGGAACGTGCCGGTCAATCCGACCACGCCGCTGCTGCCGAACCTGCGCGACGCCGCGGGCTGATTTTTCCGTGGCGTGGAAGCGGCGTTACCTGCGAGGTTATTGCATCCTTCGCGAGGGATGATGATATGATCGTCATCATCCCCTAAGCGGCGTTGTGACACGACGCCGCAACCTCAACCGCCGTCATTGCGAGCGCAGCGAAGCAATCCAGAATCTTTCCGCAGAGACAGTCCGGATTGCTTCGCTGCGCTCGCAATGACGGCTGTGGAGGCATCGAGGACCAACAATGCACGCCAAGCTCCCGCACCCGTTTGACGAGGCCACGCGCGTCACCGCCGGTGACTCGAGCTGGCAGGGACACACCAGCGACGATTACTGGGCCTTTGTCGGCCCGTTCGGCGGCGCCACCGCCGCGACCATTTTGCGGGCGCTGATCGAGCATCCGCAAGCCGCCGGCGATCCGCTCGCGCTCACCGTTAATTATTGCGCGCCGATCGCCAAGGGTCTGTTCGATCTCGACGTGCGCCTCGTCAAGGCCAACCGCTCCAGCCAGCACTGGAGCGTCGAGCTTAGCCAAGGCGGCGGCGAGGTCGCAACGCTCGCCACCGCCGTGTTCGCCGAACGCCGTCCGTCCTGGGAGCACAGGGTAGCGCAATATCCGGACGCCAAGCCGTTCGAGGAGACGCTGCCATTCCCGAAGATCTCGGCATCCTGGGCCAACCAGTACGAATTCCGCTTCGTCGAGGGCGAGATGCGGATCGGCCCGCCGCAAGCCGAGCCCGCCAGCACCTACTCGAAGATCTGGATCAGCGACCGCACGCCGCGCAAGCTCGACATGCTGTCGCTGATGTCGATGTCAGACGCCTTCTTCGGCCGCATCTTCCATGCCCGGCGCGAGCTGGTGCCGTTCGGCACGGTGTCGCTGACGACCTATTTCCACACCGACGCCGAGGAGCTCGCGGCTGAGGACATCACGCGCGTGCTCGCGACGGCGGATTCGAAGATCATGCACAAGAGCTACGCCGACCAGAACGCCGAGCTGTGGTCGCCGAACGGCCGGCTGCTCGCGACCACGACGCAGATCGCGTATTTCAAGGCGTAGCTGCTTCCGCGAACGCGTCATTGCGAGCGCAGCGAAGCAATCCAGAGATCTTTCCGCGGAGGCGGTCTGGATTGCTTCGTCGCAAGGGCTCCTCGCAATGACGGTGGAGGGATCTCGCCACAAGCAAAAAAGGGCGGCCGCGAGGCCGCCCTCTTCGCATCCAAGACCGAGCGACCTTACTCCGCCGCCAGCTTCACATCCGGGGCAGCCGCGCGCACCTCGGCGTCCACCTGTGCTTCGAACTTGGCAAAATTCTTCTGGAACATGCCGACCAGCGCACGGGCGGTCTTGTCGAACTCGTCCTTGTCCTTCCAGGTGTTGACCGGGTTGAGGATCTCGGCCGGCACGCCCGGCAGCGCGGTCGGGACCGCAAAACCGAAATACTTGTCGGTGCGGAATTCGACGTTGCGAAGCGAGCCGTCGAGCGCGGCGGTGAGCAGCGCGCGCGTCACCTTGATCGGCATGCGGCTGCCGACGCCATACTTGCCGCCGGTCCAGCCCGTGTTGACCAGCCAGCAATCGACATTGTGCTGGGCGATGAGGTCGCGCAGCATGTTGCCGTAGACGGATGGATCGAGCGGCAGGAAGGGCGAGCCGAAGCACGTCGAGAATTCCGGCTGCGGCTCGTTGCCGAGGCCGCGCTCGGTGCCGGCGACCTTGGCGGTGTAGCCGGACAGGAAGTGATACATCGCCTGCGCCGGGGAGAGCTTGGCGATCGGCGGCAGCACGCCGAAGGCGTCGGCGGCCAGCATCACCACGTTCTTCGGCTGCGGCGCGCGGCCGGTGCGCGAGGCGTTCGGGATGAAGTCGAGCGGATAGGCCGAACGCGTGTTCTCGGTCTTGGAGCCGTCGTCGAAATCGACGACGCGGGTGTCCTCATCGAGCACGCAGTTCTCGAGCACCGCGCCGAAGCGGGTCGAGGCGGCATAGATCTCAGGTTCGGCTTCCTTCGACAGCTTGATGCACTTGGCGTAGCAGCCGCCTTCGAAATTGAAGACGCCGTTCGGGCCCCAGCCGTGCTCGTCGTCGCCGATCAGGGTGCGGTTGGGATCGGCCGACAGCGTCGTCTTGCCGGTGCCCGACAGGCCGAAGAAGATCGCGGTGTCGCCCTTGGCGCCGACATTCGCCGAGCAGTGCATTGGCATCACACCGCGCTCGGGCAGATAATAATTCAGCGTCGTGAAGACCGACTTCTTCATCTCGCCGGCATAATAAGACCCGCCGATCAGGACGATCTTGCGGGCGAAATCGATCGCGACCACGTTCTCCGAGCGGCAGCCATGGCGTTTAGGATCGGCGCGGAAGCTCGGCATGTCGATGATGGTGAGCTCCGGCACGAAGGTCGACAGCTCGATCGCCTCGGGGCGGATCAGCAGCGTGCGGATGAACAGCGAGTGCCAGGCAAGCTCGGTGAAGACGCGCGTCTTGATCCGGTAGGCCGGGTCGGCGCCGCCATAGAGGTCCTGCGCGAACAGGCGCTTGCCTTCGGCGTGCTTGAGGAAATCCTGGTAGAGCGTCTCGAATTGCTCTGCGGTGATCGACTGGTTGCCGGCCCACCACATCTTCTTGTCGGTGGTGGCGTCGCGCACCGTGAACTTGTCCTTCGGACTGCGCCCGGTGAACTCGCCGGTGTCGGCGCAGAGCGCGCCGTCGGCGGAGAGCACCGCCTCACCCGCTGCCAGCGAGTATTGATATAGTTGTGGCGCACCCAGATTCCAGTGAACCTGCTTGAGATTCTTTAAGCCGAATTTGTCGGCGCCGAAGGCACCGTTGCGCACGCCCGTCTCTTGCACGAAGAAATCCTCCTAGAACCCGCGACATCAAGCGCGGCCAAGTTTGGCGCCGTCGCGATCACCGTGAATATGGGCCGTTCGGCCTCGGCTGAACGACCTAATAATGATGAACGCCGGCGTTGCCAAGCTGATCCCGCAGGATTTGGTTTATTCAAGGACCGCGCCAAACGCCGCGCATGTCAGCTCTGAAAGGCCGCATCGAGAAAGTGCGGATGATCGCGCAACCAAATGCACATCTGCGCGTTATGTCCGGTTATTGCGACGCACAATCACTGCGTCAACACCCCTATCTTACCTCGCCCTCTCCGATCAACGCGAACGGTCCCCACATCGCGGGATAAGCGTTGCGCGGCGACGAGGCGTCGTCGAGATAGGTTAACATCGCGCGGCGCAAGGCTTCGGCGCGGCCGAGCTTCGGTTCGTTCTTGAGCAGCTCGAACGTCGATGTGGTCAAGCGGGTCGCAGCCTCCGAATCCACGGCCCAATGCGACACCAGGAGCGCGCGGGCACCTGCGTAGAAGAACGAGCGCGCCAATCCCGACAACGCCTCGGCACCGGGCTTGTCGCCCGCGATGGTGTTGCAGGCGGACAGCACAACCCAATCGGCATTGAGCTTGAGCTGGGCCACTTCGCTCGCGGTGAGAAGACCATCGTCGAGCTCCGTCGGCTGGTCGGGGATGGAGAGCGCCAGCGAGGGCTCCCCCAATCCCTTGACGTCGCCGGCGACAAGGCCGTGGGTGGCAAAGTAGATGATGCCGTATTGGGCAAGCGCTGCACGCTTGAGCGTCGTTTCGCTGGCGTCGCGGCCGAGATGGATGTCAGCCTCGGCAGCGCCGACGTCCCTCGCCACCGCGTTCAATTCGTCGGCGGTATCGGGCAGCTGCGGCAGCGCCTGGGCCAGCCGCGCACGATCCACGCCCGCGCCGCGCCAGAAGTCGGCATAGGCGATCGTCGCGATGCTGCGTGCGACGACCTTGCCGTTCGCGGCACGCCGGTCGGCAGGCCCTTCGGCTGCAGGGTTGAACACGGGATCGCCGAAACCGGTCATCGGCTTGACGCTTTGATCCCTGCGGGCAAAAGCGCGCAGCGATTTCAGGCTGATCACCGACGGCAGGACCGAAACGGCCTGACGCCGCAGCAGCCAGGCAGCACTCCGATAGCCCTCGAGCCGGTCCGGGATCGCAGCCTGTGGCTTCTCCGTGACCAGCAGATGAAACGGCAATGCGGTCAATGCCGCCGACGGCACAACCAGCAGGTTGCGCTTGTCCTTGGTCAGCGCCTCAACCGGGCCGAGCAGCGCGACATAGAGCTCGTTGGCAAGACCGAGGTCGAACAATCCCGATTTGCCGGATGCATCGCGCGCCTTGCCGACATCGAGCCCCCTGCGGAAAGCCGTGACCTTCTGTGCGACCGCGTCCGCTCCGAGCGGAATCTCCTTCCAGTCGACGCTCTCGCGGGTGATCGCGACGACATAGCTCCGCCTGTCGACGACGGAATAGACCATCATCGCCTCGTCGGACGCCAGCAGCGGCTGGATGTCCTTGACGGTCAGCGGCAGCGGGTTGGACAGCGAGGAATAGTCGGGAAACTCGACGGCGAGCGTCTTCTGCAATCCGTTGCGCGCGCCCGCGATCGCCGCGATCCGCACGCGGCTGCGCTGCTCGGCCGCGACGTCGCGCTGCGCCGATGGCTTCGACACTGCAGCGATGATCGCCTTGTCGAGCGCTTCGGACTCGGCCGCGAGATCCTGATCCTTGCGCACGAGCTCGGCGAGCCGGTCGCTGCCGGCGGCGAGCCGCACCGCGAGCTTGTTCACGGCAGAAGCGGCAGAGGATTGCGTGCCGCGCTGGATCGCAGCGAGCGCATCGTCGAGCGCCTTCTCGCTCGAAAGCAGCGATTGCTGCCGTGCCGCGAACAGGATCGGCAGCACGACGCGCAGCTGCGCACGATTGGCCGCGAGCGTCTTTTGCGCCAACGCCAAGGCGTCCGCCGTCCGTCCCGTCGCCTGCAGAAAATCGGCAAGATTGCTCGTCGAGGTCGCGACATCAGGGTGATCAGGCCCGAGCGCACGCTCGCGGATCGCCAGCGCGCGGCGGTACAGCGGCTCGGCATCGGCATAGCGTTGCTGGTGCTGATACAGCCCGGCGAGGTTGTTGAGCGAGCGCGCGACGTCGGGGTGTTCAGGCCCCAGCACCTTTTCGCGGATCGCGAGCGAGCGCTTGATCGGCGCCTCGGCATCGGCGTCGCGATTGAGGTCGCGCTCAACCTGTCCGATGTTGTTCAGGACCGTGGCGACCGCGGGATGCTCGGGACCGGCAGCCTTCTGATAGATCGCGAGCGCACGGCGGAACAGTGGCTCGGCATCGGCCGGACGCTGCTGCTTGGCGTAGAGCGTGGCGATATTGTTGAGGGATTGACCGACGTCGGGATGCTCGCGCGGCAGCGCCTTCTCGCGCACGGCAAGTGCACGCTTGAACAGCGGCTCGGCCTCTGCGAAGCGACCCTGCCGCTGATAGAGCGCGGCAAGATTGGTCAGCTCGGCCGCAACCAGGGCGTTGTCGGAGCCAAGCGATCTTTCCATGAGTGCGATCGCGCGCTTGTAGAGCGGCTCAGCCAGATCGTCCCGACCCTGACCGGCATGGACCTGGCCGAGATTGTTCAACGCGGCCGAGAGATCGCGGCCGTTGTCCTTCTCCAGGCTGGCGACCATCGCCTGCGCCAACGGCAGCGCTTCCGAATATTTTCCGGCACCGATGAGCGCGTTGAGCCGCGCGCTCTCCGCGGCGAGACCTTTCTGCGGAAGGGCTGGCGTGGCGAGCAAGGTGGTGATGGCGATCGCGAGAGCCGCCGTCCATGCCAAACGTTGACGCGTCATGACCCCTCTCGCTGCGAGCCCGAAAACCATCACGGTCATGGGTCGCGGCGATCGGCAGCCGCGTTCAAGCGGTTGCGCCCTGGTCCACCTGCGTGCGCGCTTCGCCAGCGAGACGGACCAGCATCTTGCGTAGCGCCGTGCCGTCCGTCACCCGCTCCGGGAAGTCCAGCCGCAGCGTGGCCTGGCCGACCTGCATGTCGAGGCCTTCAGGATCACAGCCGGTACAGCGCCAGTCGCCCTCGGCGGCGCCGAGCAGCTTCGATGCATAGAGATTGAGGGCGTCGCGATGGTCGGCGTTCATGTGCTCGACGGCGCCCTCCTCCGCCGCCAGCAGGTCCTCGGCGCCGGTGAGGTCCGTCAGGAATTGCTCCGGCTTGAGGTCGACGATCCGGCCGAAGCCGGCGACCAGATGGGTTCCCGTGGGCCGGATTCGGAAGAAGGAGAAATCCTTAAAGGAAACAAAGCCTTCTGCCGAGGGATGAGCACTCAGATACCGTCGCTGGAGCAGATCCTTGTCGGAATCGGCCTCCTCGGCCCGGCCGGACAGCATGATCCGGGCGCCTTCGAGGGGATCGCCGGCCGCGCGCTCGTCCAGCATCAGCGAAACCCTGGAGTCCGCGAGGACGTTCTTGGTGTGCACGGCAAGGCGCGAGATCAGCAGGATCGGCGAGCCGTCGGGATGGCTGGCCAGATTGACCAGGGAACAATAGGGATCGCCGCTGCCGACCATCAGCGTCGCCAGAGCCCCCTGCCGGGACCGCCTCAGCAGCGATTTGGCGAGCTTTGCGGGGTCGAAATTGGGGCTCGGTTGCATTGGCTTTCTCGGCTCAGGTGGTTGCAAGGAGGGCCTTTTTTCGGGTAAACGAGGGCCCGGTTATGGGTCGAGATGCGGCGAATCTGCCGTGTTTCGTGGAACTTGGTCACACTTCAGCCCAGCTTGCATTGCTCGGTGACAAGGTTCGAACGCCACTTCGGCACCCATGTATGCGGCGCATCACTGATTGCTCGCCGTTTCAAGCCACGACCCAAACGGAAAGCAGAAAGCAGAGAGGCTCATGCCCACAATCGCTTTGGTCGACGACGACCGCAACATTCTCACATCCGTCTCGATCGCGCTGGAAGCCGAAGGCTACCGTATCATGACCTACACCGACGGCGCTTCCGCGCTCGACGGTTTCCGTACCACCCAGCCCGATCTCGCCATCCTCGACATCAAGATGCCGCGCATGGACGGCATGGAGACGCTGCGCCGTCTCAGGCAAAAGTCCGACCTGCCGGTGATCTTCCTCACCTCCAAGGACGAGGAGATCGACGAGCTGTTCGGCCTCAAGATGGGCGCCGACGACTTCATCCGCAAACCGTTCTCGCAGCGTCTGCTGGTCGAGCGCGTCAAGGCGGTGCTGCGGCGCTCGGCGCCGAAGGATCCGACCGTCGCGCCGAAGGAGAACGACGCCAAGGCGCTCGACCGCGGGCTGCTGCGGATGGACCCCGAGCGCCATACCTGCACCTGGAAGAACGAGCCGGTGACGCTGACCGTGACCGAATTCCTGATCCTGCAGGCGCTCGCGACCCGGCCCGGCGTGGTGAAGAGCCGCAACGCGCTGATGGACGCCGCCTATGACGACCAGGTCTATGTCGACGACCGCACCATCGACAGCCACATCAAGCGGCTGCGCAAGAAGTTCAAGGTGGTCGACAACGAGTTCGAGATGATCGAGACGCTCTACGGCGTCGGCTACCGTTTCAAGGAAGCCTGAGGGCGCCCCCCTCCACGGCGATCGAGAGCATCTCCGGTTCTCGTTCCATCGGGACGAGGATCGCTCTAGGATGCGGGGACCTTCGCACGGGCCGTCCTAACGCGGGCGTAAGCATTGCTTGACCGAACGCAGCCTGACCCTAACCAGAGCGCCGGGGATATCGCATCCGACGGCGTTCAGGAGCACGTTGCCGACAACAAGCCGCAGGGCTTCCGGCCGCTGAACTGGCTGAAACGCGCCGGGCAGTTCTTCTTCGCGCTGTCCTTCTCGAGCCTGACCCGCCGCATCGTCTCGCTCAACCTCGCCGGCCTCGTCGCGCTTGTGGCGAGCATCCTGTACCTGTCGCAATTCCGTGCCGGCCTGATCGACGCCCGCGCCCAGAGCCTCCTGGTCCAGGCCGAGATCATCGCCGGCGCGATCGCGGCCTCTGCCACGGTGCAGACCAACGCCATCACCATCGATCCCGACCGGCTGCTCGACCTCAAGCCGGGCGAGACCTATGGCGGCTCGGACGAGTATTCGCCGCTGGACTTCCCGATCAATCCGGAGCGCGTCGCGCCGGTGCTGCGCACCTTGATCTCGCCGACCAAGACGCGCGCCCGCATCTACGATCCGAACGGCAGCCTGCTGCTCGACAGCCGCAACCTCGAAAACGTTCTGCGCTTTCCGCTGCCGCCGCCGGCCGAGCAACCCGGCATCATCGAGCGTGGCAAGGTCGCGGTGCGCACCTGGCTGAACCGCGGCGACCTGCCGCTCTATCGCGAGCTCGGGCCCGAGAACGGCAACGGCTATGCCGAAGTGGGCGACGCTCTGCAGGGCCAGAAACGCTCGATGGTGCGGGTCAACGCACGCGGCGAGGTGATCGTCTCGGTGGCGGTCCCCGTGCTGCGCTCGCGCGCGATCCACGGCGCCTTGATGCTGTCGACGCAAGGGGACGACATCGACCAGATGGTCACCGCCGAGCGCCTCGCCATCCTGAAGGTCGGCGGCGTCGCCGCCGCCGTCATGATCATGCTGTCACTGCTGCTGGCGAGCACGATCGCAGGTCCAGTGCGCCGGCTCGCCGACAGCGCCGAACGCGTCCGCCGCCGCATCAAGGCCCGCATCGAGATTCCCGATTTCACCCGCCGCCGCGACGAGATCGGCCACCTCTCCGGCGCGCTGCGCGACATGACCAGCGCGCTCTACAGCCGCATCGAGGCGATCGAGATGTTCGCCGCCGACGTTGCCCATGAATTGAAGAACCCGCTGACCTCGCTGCGCTCGGCGGTCGAGACGCTGCCGCTGGCGCGCAACGAGAACAGCCGCGCGCGCCTGCTCGAGGTGATCGAGCACGACGTCAAGCGGCTCGACCGGCTGATCTCCGACATCTCCGACGCCAGCCGCCTCGATGCCGAGCTGCAGCGCCAGGATGCGATCCCGGTCGATTTGCGCCGGCTGCTGACGACGCTGGTGTCCGTCGCCAACGAAACCAAGCTCGGCCACGACGTCGCGGTCGAAACGCGCTTCGAGGGCCGCAGCCCGACCGACACCTTCGCCGTGAGCGGCCACGATTCCCGGCTCGGACAGGTCGTATCCAACCTGCTCTCCAACGCGCAATCCTTCTCCGAACGCGGCAGCAAGGTGCGCCTCACCTGCCGCCGCGTTCGCTCCGAGATCGAGATCGTCGTCGACGACGACGGCCCCGGCATTCGCGAGGACGCGCTGGAGCGCATCTTCGAGCGCTTCTACACCGACCGCCCGCATCAGGGCTTTGGCCAGAACTCCGGCCTCGGCCTGTCGATCTCCAAGCAGATCGTCGACGCCCATGGCGGACGGATCTGGGCGGAGAACCGCCCTGGCCCGCCGGACGCCGACGGCACTCCGACAATTGCCGGTGCGCGCTTCGTGGTGAGGCTGCCGGCGCTATGAACGAAGGCGGGCCCAGCGTTCACGCCTCTGCCGTCAAGGTCGGGCCTTACGCCGTGCTGATCCGCGGGCCCTCGGGGTCCGGCAAGTCGCGGCTTGCCTTCGATCTGATCATGGCGGGGCGCTCGGGCGTCGTGGAAAGCGCCGTTCTGGTCGGTGACGACCGTGTCCATCTGGCGACACTCGGCCACGAAATTGAGGTCCGCCCCGCGCCTCGCCTGGCGGGCCTGATCGAGATCCGGGGCCTCGGCATCCGCCGCTGCGACTTCGTGGAGCATGCGACCGTCCGTCTCGTGGTCGATCTGGCCGCAGCCGACGCGGAGCGCCTGCCGCCGGCCGAAGCCCTGAAAACCAGCATTTTTGGTGTCGAAATACCGCGAATCCCGGTTGCCCGTGACTATTCGCCCCTTCCCCTGGTTGTTGCGGCCTTAACCACTACCAAGAGTTCATCTTCCGTTAACCCTTCAGGCGATTGTTTGAAGGGAAATGGTAACCATATGAACCCCACTATCGCGACCGAATAGACCGGCGCAGCTCCCCTCATCCATCCGTCTAGATTCAGGGAGATACGCAACATCCCCTCTTGCGCGGGGGCTCTGGATGGTCAAAGTGGCGCGTTCGTGCGGTGCACCAAAAGCGCCCGCGAGGAGTTTTCCGATGATTGGTCTAGTACTTGTGACCCACGGGCGCCTTGCCGACGAATTCAAGGCAGCGCTTGAGCATGTCATGGGCCCACAAAAGCAAATCGAAGCGATCACGATCGGCGCCGAAGATGATTCCGATCTCTGCCGAAGCGACATCATCGAGGCGGTGAACCGCGTCGATTCCGGCGACGGAGTTGCGATCCTCACCGACATGTTCGGCGGCACGCCGTCGAACCTGGCAATATCCTGCATGAGCCGGCCCAAGGTCGAAGTGCTCGCGGGCATCAACCTGCCCATGCTGGTCAAGCTTGCCAAGGTGCGCGAGGAGCGACCGCTCCCCGACGCGATCGCGATGGCGCAGGAAGCCGGCCGCAAATACGTCACCATCGCCAGCCGCGTCCTCGCCGGCAAATGAGCGAGGAGGCGCCACAACCCGCGAGCGGCGTGCCCGCGGGCGCGATCTCCAAGGATCTCCTGATCATCAACAAGCGCGGCCTGCACGCCCGCGCCTCGGCGAAATTCGTCCAGGCCGTCGAGCGCTTCGATGCGCAGGTGTGGGTGACGCGCGGCGGCGAGACCGTCGGCGGCACCTCGATCATGGGCTTGATGATGCTCGCCGCGGGTCCCGGCACGACGATCACGGTGGCGGCTGCAGGGACCGACGCCGAAGCCGCGCTCGCGGCGATCACGGAGCTCGTTGAAAGCAAGTTCAACGAGGAAGGGGTTTAGGCCCTTCTCTCGCCACGCGGCCAGGTGCGCTCCCTCGCCCCGTACTTGCGGGAGAGGTGAAGAAATCACTTCCCCGGCGGCGCGAAGTAGATGTTCCAGCTCATCGACGGGCCGGCCTTGCCGCCCGTGAAGCGGCGCGTGGTCATCACGATGCGTTCGGCGTTGGGCGCGACGTCCGACACCCACCTCTCGAACTTGGGCAGGCGGTCGTCGGTCGGGTCGAACACGCCGATGAAGCCGTACTTCCTGGCGTCGTCGCGCGAGGTCAGTCCGGAATCCCAGGCCTCCAACGGCAGCAGCGCGGACGGATGATCCGGGCTGTACAACACCAGCGGCTGGATCTGCTCCATCGTGCCGGCAACGACGGCCCAGCGCGAGCCGAAGCGGGTGTGCCAGGCCTGGGTCAATTCGCGCGCGAGCTCCGAGCGCGCGCCATAGATCTGGGCATTGCCGGCATTGGCCGCCATCTCGCGCGCGGCGATCCAGGGCGAAGCGGCGAGCGTCGCGGCGCTGAGCACGAGCCAGATCGCGGCGATGTTGAACAGCGCGGCGCTCTGCACGCGCAGCGTCGGGATCGCGACCAGTGCGAGCGGCACCAGGAAGAACAGCGAGATGCCCCAATCCGTCTTCATGTAGATGCTGAAGGCGAGCGCGCCGAGCGGCGGGCCGACTGCGACGATGACCTGGACGATCCAGACATTCAGCGCCTGCGAGACATTGACCCCTGCATTGGCGCCACGCGCCCAGGCGCGCGTGACGATGCGCGACGGCGTAGCCTGCAGCAATCTGCCCCATGGCGGCACCAGCGCCATGGCCAGCGCCGCGAGCGCCACCGGCAATGCCAGCAGCGCGAAGTTGTGCAGCACATAGCCCGCGACCAGCTGATGCAGCTGGGCCTTGTCCTGAAGGCTGTAGGTGTCGCCGGCATAGGTCAGCGGCACGAAATGCGCATCCGCCAGCCAGACGAGGTGCGGGATCATCGCCGCGACCATCGTGGCAATCGCGACCCACGGCGCGGGCGACGACAGGAAGCGCAACCGGTCGGGATGGATCAGCGCGGCGAGGCCGATCGCGCCGATCATGGTCAGCACCCAATATTTGGTCATCAGCGCCAGCGCGCCGGCAAGCCCGAGCAGGATTCCGGATTGCCAGCTCCGCTTCTCGAAGGCGTTGAGATAAGCGAGCACCAGGAGCGGCAGCGTGACGAGCTGCAGCAGGTCCGGGTTGTACTTGAAGCCCTTGAAATTGAAGATCGGGTAGAGCGCGATCATCACCACGACCAGGAACGCGCGGCGCGCATCCACCACGCGCAAGGCGATCAGCCAGCAGATCACCATGCCGACGCTCACCGTCGTCATCGCCAGCGCATAGGTCGCCCAGTCCGCCGCCGGGAGCGCCCTGAACCAGAGGCCGGCCACCCAGCCCGACAACGGCGGGTGCTTGCCATAGCCCCAGAGGAATTTCTGTCCCCAGCCCCAGGCTTCTGCGACGTCCATATGAACGTCCTGCGCCGCCTTAAGATTGATCAGGATGAAGGTCCAGAGCACCGCATGCAGGATGGCAAATTGAATCACCAGCCACAGGCGCGCCTCGGGGCGGACCGCACAGGCAACCAGGAAGGCCTGGAAGCGGTTGTAACTCAAGCGGGCCTTTGCCCGCGCTCCGGCAGTGGGAAGAGAGGTCGTGGACATGGCCGTGCGTAGCGCGTTTTGGCCCGTCATGGAATCAGCTTGACGTGAACAAAGGCCCTGAAAATACAGCAATATGGTTGCCGCACGGGGATGTGAGTGGTATCCCGCGCCCATGACGACCGTCCCTATTTCCAACATCCGCAATTTCTCCATCGTCGCCCATATCGACCATGGCAAATCGACGCTGGCCGACCGCCTGATCCAGATGACCGGCGGCCTCTCCGACCGCGAGATGGCGGGCAAAGAGCAGGTGCTCGATTCCATGGACATCGAGCGCGAGCGCGGCATCACGATCAAGGCGCAGACGGTGCGCCTCGCCTACCGCGCCAAGGACGGCAAGGACTACATCTTCAACCTGATGGACACGCCCGGCCATGTCGACTTCGCTTACGAGGTCTCGCGGTCGCTGGCGGCCTGCGAGGGTTCCCTGCTCGTGGTCGACGCCAGCCAGGGCGTCGAGGCGCAGACGCTCGCCAACGTCTACCAGGCGCTCGACAACAATCACGAGATCGTCCCGGTCCTGAACAAGGTCGACCTGCCCGCGGCGGAGCCCGAGAAGGTCAAGCAGCAGATCGAGGACGTCATCGGCATCGACGCCTCGGACGCGGTGATGATCTCGGCCAAGACCGGCCTCGGCATTCCTGATGTGCTGGAAGCCATCGTCACCCGCCTGCCGCCGCCGAAGGGCGACCGCGACGCGACCTTGAAGGCGCTCTTGGTCGACAGCTGGTACGACGTCTATCTCGGCGTCGTCGTGCTGGTGCGCATCGTCGATGGCACGATGAAGAAGGGCCAGCGCGTGCGCATGATGGGCACGGGCGCGGCCTATGACGTCGAGCGCGTCGGCTTCTTCACGCCGAAGATGCAGCAGGTCGAGGAGCTCGGCCCCGGCGAGATCGGCTTCATCACCGCCGCGATCAAGGAGGTCGCCGACACCCGCGTCGGCGACACCATCACCGACGACAGGAAGCCGGTCGCCGAGATGCTGCCGGGCTTCAAGCCGGCGATCCCGGTGGTGTTCTGCGGCCTGTTCCCGGTCGACGCCGACGATTTCGAGACGCTGCGCGCGGCGATGGGCAAGCTGCGCCTCAACGACGCCAGCTTCTCCTTCGAGATGGAGACGTCGGCCGCGCTCGGCTTCGGCTTCCGCTGCGGCTTCCTCGGACTTCTCCACCTCGAGATCATTCAGGAGCGCCTGTCGCGCGAATTCGATCTCAACCTGATCGCGACCGCGCCGAGCGTGATCTACAAGATGAAGCTCACCGACGGCCAGGAGATCGAGATCCACAATCCCGTCGACATGCCCGACGTGGTCAAGATTGCCGAGATCGACGAGCCCTGGATCGAGGCGACGATCCTAACGCCCGACGAATATCTCGGCAGCGTCTTGAAGCTGTGCCAGGACCGCCGCGGCGCGCAGAAGGAGCTCACTTACGTCGGCTCCCGCGCCATGGTGAAATACGACCTGCCGCTCAACGAGGTCGTGTTCGACTTCTACGACCGCCTCAAATCGGTCTCCAAGGGCTACGCCTCGTTCGACTATCATCTCACCGACTACAAGCCGGCCGATCTCGTCAAGATGCAGATCCTGGTCAATGCCGAGCCGGTCGATGCGCTCTCGATGCTGGTCCACCGCACCCGCGCGGAAGGGCGCGGCCGCGCCATGGTCGAGAAGATGAAGGAGCTGATCCCGCCGCACATGTTCCAGATCCCGATCCAGGCGGCGATCGGCGGCAAGGTGATCGCGCGCGAGACGGTGCGCGCGCTGCGCAAGGACGTCACCGCGAAATGCTACGGCGGCGACATCACGCGTAAACGAAAACTTCTGGAGAAGCAGAAGGAGGGCAAGAAGAAGATGCGGCAGTTCGGCAAGGTCGACATCCCGCAGGAAGCTTTCATCGCCGCACTGAAGGTCGACAGCTGAGGCGAGGCTCAGGTCTCCGGGGGCCGACAAAACAAAACTGCGAAAACAACCCCATGCACAGTAGCCGCCGCCTTGGCGACACTGCAATTTTTCGATTTTACGAAGTCGGTTTGACCCGTCGGGCAAAACAGGGGTATAGTGGCATCATCGGAGAGGGTGCGTGATGCAGCAAACGCATCAGCACGTCCGCTGTCTGAACGATCACACCTTCTTTGCCTCGACGTATCGCGCAAAATTGTCGAGGATCGCCTGCCAGCCGCCCTGCTGCTGTTCGACCGAGTGCGTGGTTTCGGCGTCGAAGACGACACGCACGACAACGCCGTTCGGGCCGGGCACGAACTCGACTTCGGCCTTGCGATCGCCGAACGCGTATTCGATCCGCTTGTGCTCGACGATCTTGGTGTAGGTGCCGGCGAAGTCGAAGCCCATGCTGCCGTCCTTGGCCTCCATCCGCGACGAGAAGGCGCCGCCGTCCCGCAGGTCGACCGTCGCCCTGGTCGTATGCCAGTCGTCGGACGCGGCATTCCACTTCACGATGTCGGCTGGCGTCGTATAGGCACGCCAGACCTGATCGATCGGGGCGGCTACGCTGGTTTCGACGGTGATCCTCATGGGCATTGCTCCAGTTGCGACTTTGACGCTCGAATTGACGGAATCTCGCCACGTGTGCCGGGTCCATTTCCAGCACGTCCGGGACGTGTCGACCCAAGGACGATCGAGACCGGCCCATGCCGACATGGTCCAGCGTCAATGTGCCAAAAAAATTGGAAAAGTTGTGGTGTAGGCAAAGCGAGGTGCGCGCACGAGATCGCGTGCTGTCGGGAAGAATGGCGGGGACGGCGCGCGGCGCCTTCGATAGGTTTCGATTGCGCCCTGGCTTTTCGAGCTACAGCGGACGAATCGCCCTACCATCCTGCTCGTCAGATCGGCCTTGTCTTCCCTCGGATGGCCATCGACCGTTTCAGGACCTGCTCGGCATCAGCAGAGCGGCCTTGATACTTGTAGAGACCGGCGAGGTTTTCCAGAACGCCGGCGAGATCCGGATGGTCGGGGCCGAGGGTTTTCTCGAAAGTGGCAGCCGACCGCTTGAACAGCCGCTCGGCCTCCGCGTTACGGCCCTGACGCCCATAGAGCGCAGCCAGATTGTTCTGTGCCTGCGCGATGTCGGGATGATCCGGGCCGAACGCCTTCTCGGTCACCGCCATCGACCGTTTCAGCAGCCGCTCGGCATCGGCATAGCGATTCCGATTGATATAGGCGTCGGCCAGATTGTTCATCAGCACCGTGGCTTCGGGGTCGTCGGGACCGAGCGCCTTCTGCAGCACCGCGAGGCCTCGCTTGAACAGCGGTATGGCCTGATCGTACCGGCCCTGATGGCTGTAAACGGCGCCGAGGTTGCTCAACGCCATGACGATCGATGGATCACCGCTTTTCTCGTGAATGGCGATCGACCGCTTGAGCACCGGCTCCGCTTCGGCGTAACGCTCTTCCGCGCGATAGAGGTCGCCGAGATTGTTCAGCACCATCGCGACTTCGGCATGATTCGGACCGAGTGTCTTCTCGTCAATGGCCAGCGCGCGCTTATACAGCGGTTCGGCGACGGCGTATTGGCCGAGATTGTAATGGATCGTGCCGAGGTCGTTCAGCGGCGTCGCGACGTGCGCATCATCAGGGCCGAACTCCTTCTCGCGAACGGCCAGCGACTTCTGGGCCAGCGGCAGCGCTTCGACGTATTTCCCGGCCCGATAGAGCTGCTTCATCTGCAGCGCAAGCGCACCCGCCTCGTCCTGTTCGGCATGGGATGGCGTGCCGAACGACAAGCTCAAGGCGAGCGCGGCGACTGCGACGTAAATCGATGCTTTCAGGGGCTTCATCACGCGTTCCTTGGTCGCGGGCCTCACCGAGATACGCGACGTTGGTGCAGCCGGGAGGCGGAATGGTTCAAAGCCCTCGCCGGGGCTGCCCCCGGCCTGGGGCACAAGAAACATCGAGGTGTTGCCTCCGCCAAGTCTCTGATCCAGGCAAGCTGCCGACGACGCCGGCCCGGTACTGGCCCCTGATCCAGGTGAGACGGCTTACGAGCATTTGGGGCGTGCTATAGTCTGGCTATCGCACGGCAGCTTCGAGCGGGGTCAGATGAGACGGCGCGCATTCATCGGGCTGATGATGGGAGCAATCGGCTGGCCGCCCATCGCACGTACCCAGCAGTCTTCCGCAACGCCGCGCGTCGTCCATTTGGGACCGGTCGAAATTCCCGCGCAGATCGCTGCAACCAAAAGGCTCCTTGCAGAGCTTGGTCACGTCGAGGGGCGGATTCGACTCGAGTTTCGTCACGCAGCCGGAGATGCCGACGCACTACCGGCGCTCGCGCAGGAGATCGTGCGGGATGGCCGGGTGGACGTTATCATCGCAATCAGCACACCTGCCGCTCTGGCGGCCTACAAGGCGACGCGAACCATTCCCATCGTGACCCTTGCTGCCGTCGATCCAGTCGCATCCGGACTGGCCGACAGTCTCGCCCGCCCCGGCCGCAACGTGACCGGCATCGCGGTCTTCTCGGAGGAAACCACTGCAAAGCGGATCGAGCTCATGCGCGAGATCCTGCCCCGGGCCGTCCACCTCGGAACTGTCACGACAAAGGTGTCGAGCGGTGCACAGAGTCTCACGCCTGTTCTGGAGGCCGGCCGCAAGCTCGGCTTTCAGGTTGAAGCCATCAACATCGATGATCCTGCAAGCATCGGGACGCTCCTGAGCCCGGACAACCTTGCCCGATTTGACGGTCTTGTTTTCGTTCCGGACGTCGTGCTCAGCGGCCACCAGGCCGAAGTCGTCAGGCTGGTGAACCTGAGCAGGAAGCCTGCGATCTTTGCTTCGCCCGACTGGGTCGCGAACGGCGCCTTCATGTCGTTCGGCCCCGACTTCGCAGACGCAGGGCGCCGCCTGATTGCACAGGTTGATCGCGTTCTACGGGGCGCAAAGCCGGGCGACCTGCCTTTCGAACGACCCACCAAGTTCGACCTCAGGATCAATCTCCGCATTGCCAAGGCCCTGGGTCTCGACCTGCCCGCAACCGTCATCGCCCGCGCCGACGAAGTGATTGAGTAATCGCAGGATTTATGGGCTCAACCGCCCTGCTTTTGCGTCCGCGGGCACTTCCGGGATTGTGAACCGAGGACGATCGAAACCCGTCGGCGCCGGCACGGTCGTCGTGAAATATCTGTGACGCCGTCAGCAATTGATCATTGCCCGAGCTGCTGAAGCACAGCAGACCACAACGCGAGCGGCTCCCTGAAGGCTCCGGGCTCGTTCGGCTTTTGGCGAACGGCCGTGTGCACCATGACGAGCTTGGAGGCGGGATCGACCAGGATGAGCTGACCGCGAATGCCGATGAGGGCAAATCGGCGCTGCTCGCCGGGGAGGAGCCACACCTGATAGCCGTAGCCGAAATAGCGCGTGGCCACGCGCGGAGCGAGATGACCGTCCTCTGGCCTGACGGTCGTGGCATCCAGCAGCCACTGCCGGGGGATCAGCTGCCGGCCTTCCCAGGCGCCGTCATGCGCGAGCAACCGGGCCAGGCGCGCATAATCGCGCAAGGTCGCGTTGAAGCAGCAATAGGCGATCTCCTGCCCGGTGCCGTCGATTACCCAGGAGGCGTCCGCCTCGGTGCCGATGGGGTCCCAGATCCGGTCGTGGAGATAGTCGGCGACCGGCGTGCCCGTGGCGGCGCGCAGGACCAAGCCGAGTATTTCCGTTTCAACGCTGGCATAGTGGAATTTGGTGCCTGGCGGCGCGGTCCGCGTGTTGAACTGCGCGACGATGGCGGCGGGATCTTTCGGCGGGCCGGCGAACAAGGCCCGCCCAAGCCGGGCGATGTCGTCGTTCCCGTCATAGACTTCCGAGAATTCGACGCCCGACGACATGTTCAACAAGGCGCGGATGGACGTGTTGCCATATTCCGTGCCTGCAAGGCCGCCGACATAGGTCGCGACGAGGTCGTCGATCGACTTGATCCGTCCCTCCGAGACCGCGATCCCGACCAGCATGGCTACCAGCGTCTTGGCCATGGACATCGAAGCAAAGCGGTGGTGGTCGGTCCGCGCATATTGATAGTGCTCGTACAGGATGGTGTCGTCCCTGGCGATCAGGAGGCCCGTCGCCGGGTTGCGCTTGAGGTAGTCCGCGATGCGGAGCTTTTCGGTGCCAAGACTGTAGGTGACCTGCGGCGCCGGCGCGCGCTTGAATTGCCAGGGCGCCGTCGCGCGAGCGACCCGGCGCGAGGGATAGATCTCGCCGAAATGGCTGTAGCTGCCGACGAGCTTGTCGAGCGGGGGAGCGGCGCCCCGCGTGCCGACCGGATAGCCCTCAGCCGCACCGTAGAGCTCGGCATCGGGACCGCTATCCGAAAAGACCGGTCCCGGCGCAACGGGGGCGCTTCGGACGTCCTGCGCGCACGCCAGGGGCGACCAGATCGCGGAAGCAAAAATGACGGGCAGGAAAAGCCGGCGGCACCCGCGCGGCCTAAACGACGCTCCCCAGTTCATTGCACTTGCCTCCCCGCACGTTGGTGGGTGTGCGCTTCACGAGAACAACATCGCAGGCTGGTGACGCGTGGCATGCTATCATCGCGGGCGGGCCGTGTCAGCCTGCGGTGGCAACCCGCCTTGCTCTCGCCCCGCGGATCAGTCACCATCCCTCCCGCGCAGCATCAACAAGAGCAAAAGCGCCCAAGGAAACGCATGAGCAAGCCGTCACGCTTCGACTATGGCTGGGTCGTTGTCGCCGCGGGCGCGCTGATGACCTGCATCGGGTTCGGCACGATGCTGTCGCTGGCGGTGTTCCTGCAGCCGATCTCGGAGGCGATGGGCTGGTCGCGCGCCGGCGTGTCGGCTGCCGCGACGCTGGATTTCCTCTTTATGGGATTGGCCGCATTCCTATGGGGCACGCTGTCGGACCGGTTTGGCACCCGCATCGTGGTGCTCTCGGGAAGCGTTCTGCTGGGACTAGGTCTCGTCACAGCGAGCCAGGCCGCAAGCCTGTGGCAATTCCAGCTTTGCTTCGGCGTGCTGATCGGGATCGCCGTGGGCAGCTTCTACGCACCGATGATGGCGCTCGCGAGCGCCTGGATCGAGAAGAACCGCAGCCTCGCGGTGGCGCTGGTCTCGGCCGGCATGGGCGTGTCGCCGGTGACGGTCGCGCCGGCCGCGAGCTGGCTGATCACGGCCTATGATTGGCGCACCGCGATGCTGACGATCGGCATCGCTTCGTGGGCGCTGTTGATCCCCGCCTGCTTCCTGGTGCGTCCGGCGCCGCCAGCCGCGGGCTCCGCAACGACGGACGCTGTGCCGGAGGTCGAGATGGGCGCGGCGCAGGCGCTACGCACGCCGCAATTCATCGCGCTCGCAGCGGCGCATTTCGCCTGCTGCGCGGCGCATTCCGGCCCGATCTTCCACATGGTGTCCTATGCGATGGTCTGCGGCATTGCTCCGCTCACGGCGGTGACGGTCTATAGCGTCGCCGGCGTCTCAGGCCTCGGCGGACGCCTGCTGCTGGGCGCGCTGGCCGATCGCATCGGCGCGAAACCCGTCCTTGTCGGCGGGCTGTTCGTGCAGGCGATGTGCATTGCGACCTATCTCGCGGTGGCGCAGCTCGGCGAGTTCTACGCGCTCTCGGTCGTGTTCGGACTCGCCTATGGCGGGGTGATGCCGCTCTATGCGGTGCTGGTCCGCGAGTTCTTCGGCGCGCGCATCATGGGCACGGTGTTCGGCGCCGTGTCGGCCTTCGCCAGCCTCGGCATGGCGCTCGGGCCCTGGGCCGGCGGGATCGTGTTCGACACGTTCCAGCAATACACCTGGCTGCACGCCGGCTCCTTCGCGATCGGGCTTGCGGCGGTCGCGGTGGCGCTGAGCTTTCCGACGCGGCGCAGGCCATCGCTCGATCTTGGCCGCGCGACGGCGTGACACCGGATAGTGGCGATCGCCGGATCTGACTTTGCATAAATGTAGGTTTGATGGATTTCGCCTCCCTCTGTCATCCTACTTCCTGCCTTCTGGCACCGATTATCTTGGTGTAGCATTCCCTTGTGATCAGATCGTTCTGGCATCGCGAGAGGCCAAATGAGGCGGCGGACGTTTCTGAGCTTCTTGGGAATGACGGCGATATCGGCGCGCGAAGCCTTGGCCCAAAAGCGCGTTCCGGTCGTGGGATTCGTCGGATTTGCCACGCCGGACATCGACAATGCGGTGCTCGTTCCGTTCCGGAAGGCGCTGGCCGAACTGGGTTACGTGGAGGGCCGCACCATCGTCATCGAGGCCCACTCGACGGCCGGCGATGTGTCGCGGGGCCTTGCATTGATCGACGACCTCGTGGCCAGACAGGTGGACGTGCTGCTTTCCCCCGGCCCGGCCGCAGCACGCGCGATCATCAGGAAAACCAATATTCCCGTCGTCGCCGTGGCGCTGCCTGCGGTGCAAAGCGACCCTGAATTGTTTCAGAGCCTCGCGCGACCGGGCGGCAGTCTCACCGGCTTCGCCGCGTTCGGCGAGGAGATGTCGGCCAAGCGCATCGAGATGATCCGGGAGATCCTGCCCTCGCTGAAGCGGATCGGCGTCTTGAACAATGCGACGGACCCGACCTTCAGCGCCTGGGGCGCGCAAACCATCGAGGAAGCACGACGCGCCGGGCTCGAACCGGTGCGCCTCGGACTGACGAGCGCGTCGCCGGCGGCGGTTGCCGAGCAATTCAACTTGCTCGCCGGCGCCGGCGGCAACGCCGTGATTGTCATTCGCGACTACATGACCGCCGCGATGCAGGACGCAATTTGCCGTATCGGCATCGACATGAAGATCGCCGTCATCGGCCAGCAGAAGGAGTTCGCCCACGCCGGCGCTCTGATCAGCTATGGTGCCGACATCGGCGACCTGTTTCGTCGCGCCGCGGGCTATGTTGATCTGATCCTGAAGGGACAAAAGCCGGCAAATATGCCAATCCAGCTGCCAACCAAATTCGAGCTGGCCGTCAATCTCAAGACTGCGCGTGCGCTTGGCGTGACGATCCCGCCCACCATTCTCGTGCTGACGGACGACGTGATCGAGTGATCGGTCGTTCGATATCCGTCGGAGCGTCGAGGCGGATGCCGACACATTGCGGTTGAGCCAGCGAATCCGTTCGCGAACGCCCAAAAATCCTGCGCCTACTCCACGCCCCTTTGCGCGATCCTGATCCCGTCGGTGATCCGGTCGCTCGGGTGCAGCACGACGCGGTCGCCGGCGGCAAGGCCCGAGAGCACTTCGGCCGTGCGGTTGTTGCGGTGACCGATCTGGATGGGGACGGTTTTGGCGCGGCCGTTGTCGTCGGTGAAAACGGCCCATTGGTCGGCTTTCCGGAACAAGGCGCTCACCGGCACGGTCAAGGCATCAGGGGCGCTCCAGGCGGTGACGTGGACGATGACACGATAATCGTGTCCGAGCGAAGCCCACGCCTCGGGCGGATCGGTGAAGTCGATGGTGACGCGGACGCGCTGCTCCTCGATGCCGAGCGCGGAGACCTTCAGGAAGCCGGCCGGGTCGACGCGGACCACCTTGCCCTTGATCGGCGGCCCGCCCCAACCGTCGATGCGGACCGGCGCGCCGACCTTGATCTGGACGGCGTCGGTCGAGAGCAGATCGGCGACGATCTCGAGATCGAGCGGGTTGCCGATATCGACCAGCGGCGCTCCGGGCAGGACCGTCGTCTCGCTGTCCTGGATGATCTTCAGCACCCGTCCGCTCGCAGGCGCCAGCACGCGGATGCAGCACATCGGCTCCGCCGAGGGCGCGGCATTGGCCGGATCCATCAGCCGCGCCGCAAGACTGGTGCGCACCGCGCGACGCATCTCGACCTGAGCCTTGGCGCTCGCCAGCGCGGCCTCGCTGGTGGCGACCTCGAATTTCGCCTTGTCGAAGGCCTGGGCGGACACGGACTGTGTGCGTAGCAGGGTCTGCGCCCGCTGGAATTCAGTCCGTGCAAAGTCCAGCGCGGCTTCGATCCGCTTCACCTCGGCTTCCTGCTGCTGAATGGAGGCATCCGCAGCCAGGACCTCGGCCTGGAGCTGGTCGCGCGAGCGCGCGTCGATGAAGCCCGGCAGCGTCGGCTGCATCAACGCGACGACGGTCTGGTTGGCGATCACCTCGTCGCCGACATGGAGGGAAGGTCCCTGCTCGCCGAGCGGATGCGAGATCCTGAGGACCTTGCCTGCGATCGGCGCCGAGACGGTGTAGACGTGGCGGACGCGGGTCTTGCCGTCGTCGTCAGCCGTGACCTCGATCGGTCCCCTCGCCACGGTCGCGAGATCGACCAGGACCGGCCGCGGCCAGGCGAACCAGGCCAGCCCTCCTGCAATCGCCGCCAGAAGCGCGGCGCCGATGATACGTTTGGTCCAGTTGGCGGGCATGGCTAGTCTCGCGTCTTGAGGACCGCGACGAGGTCCAGTTTGTCAATGCGTTCACGGATCACGGCGGCAGAGGCGATGGCGGCCAGCACCACGACGGAGGTCGCGATGACATAGGTCGAATGCTCGACCACGAGGCGGACACGCATCAATTCGCCGGCCAGATTCGTCTTCATCACCCATGCGAGCCCATAGCCCATCAGCCAGCCGGGCGGCTGGGCGATCGCGGTAAGGATGGCAAGCTCCAGGAGCAGGATGCGCAGCACCTCGCCACGCGTGAAGCCGAGCACGCGCAAGCTCGCCAGCTCGCGCGCCCGTTCGGACAGCGAGATGCGGGCGTTGTTGTAGACCACGCCGAACGCGATCACGGCCGCAAGCCCGGTGTAGATGCTCGCCATCGTGGTGACGAGCAAGGCGACGGTCTTGCGGAAGTTCGCCAGCGACATGCGCTGCAGTGCCACGCCGCCGACGGTCGGCATCGACTTCACCGCCGCGTAGAAATCCTCCGTCCTGTTGCCGTCGAGGCTGAGATTGACGCTGTTCACGACCGGCGCCTCACGCATCAGCTTGCGCAGCGCCTCGATGTCCATCATGCCGCGGATGCCGAAATAGTCCTCGACGGTGGCCACGACCGGCATCGTCACGGTGCGGCGGGCGCCTTCCAGGAGATCGAGCTCGACGGTGTCGCCGGGCGAGACGCCGAGGATGTGGGCGAGCATGCCGGAGATCGCAAGGCCGGTTTCGGGAAGCGCGACGGGCCGCAAGTCGGAGTCGATGATGCGCCTGAGATCGGCGCCGGCGGGCCGGCCGCTGATCGCGATCCGCCGCTCGATGCTGCCATGGCGAATGCGGACGGGCACCTCGCGGAACGGCTCGGCGGCGAGCACGCCCGGAAGCCGGTTCACCTGCTCCACCGCGTTCGCGATCCGCTTCTCGGCGAAGCCGATGGTCGCGTCCTGGCGGTCGGCCAGGAAGTAGGTGACGTCGATCAGGTGCTCCATCGAATCGCGCGTGAACAGCGAGACCACCAGGATCGCCGTGGCCAGCGCCATGCCGAGCGCCGTGAACGCGGCGCGGACCGGATGGCGCGCGATGTTGCGGATCATCATCAGCGTCGGCTGCGACACGAACCGGTCGAGCTGCACGCTCTCCGGCAGCAGCCGCCGGTAGATCGGGGGAGCGGGCGGCTGCATGGCGATGGCCGGCGGCAGCTTCACCACCTCGCGCAGCGCCCGCAACGCGCCGATCGCAGCGGCCGCCGCGCTGAGCACGCCCGCGATGGCGTAGAGGTCCGGGGCCCGCGCGAAAACCAGGAACGGGAAGTGGAAGAAGTCGCCAAACAGCGCCGTGACGCGCAATCCCAGCCAGGTGCCGGCAACGCCGCCCAGGATGATGCCGATCACCACGATCAGGGCCACGAACTTCAGATAGTGCAGCATGACGCTGCCGCTGGAATAGCCCAGCGCCTTGAACAGGCCGATCTGCTCGCGCTCGAGCGCGACAAGCCGGGTCAAGGTGAGGTTGACCAGGAACGCGGCCACCAGCAGGAAGATCGGCGGCAGCGTGCGGCTCATGTTGTTGAGCATGTCGAGCTCGTGATCGAGCCAGGCATGCGAGGTCTGATCCTTCCGCCCGTGAGCCGCCTGCCCGCCATACGGGTCGAGCAAGGTATCGAGCCACGCGATCACCTCGCGCTCGGACGCGCCGGGCTGCAGCTTCACCGACACCGCCGAGAAGGCGCCGTCGAGATCATAGACGCCGGCCAGCGCCTTCTCCGACATCCAGACGATGGCGAAACGGCGGTCATCCGGCATCAGGTCGCCCGGGCCGACGGTGTAGACGAACTCGGGCGACAGCGCGGTGCCGACGATGACGAGCTCGCGCTTCCTGCCGTTCAGGATGGCCGAGAACCGCGCGCCCTCCGCAAAGCCGTGAGCGCGGGCGAACGGCTCGTTGACGACAATTTCTTCGGAACGTCCGGGCTCCGGCAGGCGCCCCGACCGCATATAGAGCCGGTTGAGATGCGGCTCGCCGTTGTCGGGCAGCGAGACGAAGTGCGCGCTGGCCGGCGCCGAGAAACCGGGAATGTCGAGCAGCGCCGGCTTGGCGATGCGGGTGTCGACGGCGGCGACGCCGGGGATCTCGCCGATCCTGCCGGCGAGCGCCTTGGGGGCTCGCTTGACCTGCGCGAACACGTCGCCGAAGCCGTAGCGTTCGTAATAGGCGATCCGCGTCTCCTCCAGCGAGCGATGCGAGCCGACCGCGAGCACCAGCGTCGCAACGCCGCCTCCGACGACCAGCGCGACGGCGAGCACCTGCGCCCAGAGCCGCCTGACGTCGCGAAACAGCTTGATGTCGAGCGCCCGCATGGCCGTCACCAGGTGAGCTCGGCAGCTTGCCGCCGGGTCTCGTTGGTCTGAATCCGGGAGATGCGGCCGTCGGCGAAGAACAGCACCCTGTCGGCGACCTCCTGAATGCTGGCATTGTGGGTGATGATGAGCGTGGTGGTTCCGAGCTGCCGGTTGACGCCGAGCAGCGCGTCGATGACGCGGATGCCGGTCTTCGAATCCAGCGCCCCGGTCGGCTCGTCGCAGAGCAGCACCGCGGGTCGCTTGGCGATGGCGCGGGCAATCGCAACGCGCTGCTGCTCGCCGCCGGAAAGCTGGGCGGGGAAATGATGCATCCGCTCTTCCAGCCCGACCAGCGCGAGCGCGTCGGCGGGGCGCATCGGGCTTCTGGCGACCTCGGTGACCAGCGCGACGTTCTCGAAGGCGGTGAGGCTCGGCACGAGATTGTAGAACTGGAAGACGAAGCCGACATGGTCGCGGCGATACAGCGTCAGCTCGCGGTCCTGGAGGTCTGTCAGGTCGAGATCGCGGAAGTACAGCTTGCCGCTGCTCGGTCGGTCGAGACCGCCCATGATGTTGAGCAACGTCGTCTTGCCGCTGCCGGAGGGGCCGAGCAGCACGACCACCTCCTTCTCGGCGATTTCCAGATCGACGCTTCTGAGCGCATGCACCATCACCTCGCCGGAGACGTAGGTCTTGGTCAGCGACTTCGCGGTGAAGACAGGCCGGATCATCGACGTCCTTTCAAGCCCGTGCCGTTCGCCGGCATCTCCTTGCGCGAAGGTCAGCCGTGGCGATAGCCGCCGGAAGAGCCCTCACCGGATCGCCGGTTGAGATGGGGTATGAACGCCGGCACCTGCGCGGCGTACTGCGCATAGGCCTCGCCGAACGCCGCCCTGGCGTCCCGCTCTTCGTCTTTCGCAAGCTTCACGTACATCGCGGTCAGGACCGGAAACATCGCCAGCGTGAGGATGGTCGGCCATTGCAGCAGGAAGCCGAACATCACCAGCACGAAGCCGACATATTGCGGATGACGGACGTAGCCGTAAGGCCCGCTGGTCGCGAGGCTGCGGGTCTGCTGCGCGTCGTACAGCACCCGCCAGGCGGCGGCGATGAGGAGGAACCCCGCACCGATGAAGATGAAGCTCAGCACGTGGAACGGACCGGCATGCGGATTGGTCTTCCAGCCGAACATCATCTCAAGCAGGTGGCCGGCATCATGCGAGAACCAGTCGACGTTCGGATAGTGCGACTGCAGCCAGCCCGACAGGAAGTAGATGGTGAGCGGGAAGCCGTACATCTCGACGAACAGCGCAACCAGGAACGCACTGAACGCGCCGAAGGAGCGCCAATCGCGCGGGGTCTGCGGCTTGAAGAAGGAATAAGCGAACAGGATGAAGATCGCCGAATTGACGATGACGAGGCTCCAGAGGCCATAGGCCGGCGCAGCGTCCTGCATCACACGCTCCTTTGGTCGTTCGGGCCAGCGCCGCGATGGTGGCCGTGTCCGCCATGCATGAAGATGTGCATGAGCGGACAGGCGATGAGGGGCAGCCAGACCAGCAGCCCGAGCATGTGGGCCTGGTGCTCGGTGAACAGCAGCGCGCCGGCGACGACCAGGAATCCGAGCAGGACCAGGCCGGCCTTGGCCCTGGCGGACATGCCCGCTTGCGGGCGCGCTCGAATACCGGAATGGTCTTGCACCGTCATGGCACGCTCCTGCGGCTATCAGAAGCCTAGCGGCGCGACTGTCATCAGAGTTGATTCACATCAAGGTCCAGTGGCCCATCCGAGTCGCGAGCAACAGCCTTCTCGTCCAGGATGATGCGGACGTGAGCGCGGGCTCGTCGCACCTTGACATTTCTCAAAGCGCGCCTTCGGCCGCCTCTTATCATGCAGCCTTCTCAATCCTGGAGGATGGACATGATCACGAAGACAGTCTTGGCCGCAGCCGGCGTCGTATGCCTGCTGGCGGCGCCGGCAATGGCGCAGACCACGGACAAGGAAAAGAACGGCCACCATTACAGCGGCGGACCGAAGACGGAAGTGCCTCACCACATGGGCAAGAAGGACACGACCGGCAGCTCGACGAAAGCGACGTCAGGCGGCCATCATTACACCGGCGGCCCCAATACCTCGACGCCTCACCACATGGGCGAAAAGACCAAGTAAGCCTGTCCAGGGCCCGCGGCGCGCGTCCTCTTCCGACCAAACCGCGATGCAACGAGCTTAGCTCGCGTGCGAGAAGGCGGGCAGACTGAGTCTCGACGAGAGAGAACCTCCGGGAGGAGAGCGCGACCCGGCACTTTGCGCCGACCTCTCCTGCAAGCGGGCGGGGAGAGCGGCGCGTCCCTTGCGCGACAAGAAAGCGAAGTGGTCACGCCACCAGCGCGGCGTCCTCGTTGCGGTCGATGCCGCGCTGTGCCGCCAGCAGGCTGACGATCTCCGCATTAGGCCGGGCCTTGCTGAACAGGAAGCCCTGGCCCTCATGGCAGCCTTCGGCGCGGAGGCAGCTGAGCTCGGCTTCGGTCTCGACGCCTTCGGCGGTGATGGTGACGCCAAGGCCCTTGCCGAGGCTGACGATGGAGCGGATGATCGCCTGGGCCTCGCGGTTGGCCCCGAGATCGCGCACGAAGGACTGGTCGATCTTGATCTTGTCGAACGGGAAGCTGCGTAAGTAGCTGAGGCTGGAATAGCCGGTGCCGAAATCGTCCATAGAGATGCGCACGCCGAGCGCGCGCAGCGCATGCAGCGTCGCCAGCACCTGCGCGCTCTTCTCCAGGAGCAGCGTCTCGGTGATCTCGAGCTCGAGCCGGCGCGGCGCCAAGCCGGAATGTTTCAGCGCGTCAGTGACCATCGAGAGCAGATTGCCGCTGCGGAACTGGAGCGGCGACAGGTTGACCGCGACGCGGACGTCGTCGGGCCAGGCCGCGGCGTCGAGGCAGGCCCGGCGCAGCATCAGCCCGCCGAGCGGATTGATCAGGCCGGTGTCTTCGGCGACCGGAATGAACTCGGCCGGCGACACCATGCCGCGCTCGGCATGCGGCCAGCGCACCAGCGCCTCGAAGCCGGTGATGCGGCCGCTCGAGAGATCGATCAGGGGCTGGTAGTACGGCCGCAGCACGTCATTCTGGATCGCATCGCGCAGCTCGACCTCGATCTTGCGGCGGCTCTGCGCCTTCGCATCGAGCGCGGCCTCGAAGAAGGCGAAGCTGCCGCGCGCGTCCAGCTTGGCGCGCGACAGCGCCATGTCGGCGCTCTTGAGCAGCTTTTCGGAATCCTCGCCGTCGCCGGGCGCCATCGCAATGCCGATCGAGGCGCCGATCACCACGGAATGACCGTCGAGCAGATAGGGATCGGCAATGGCCGCCAGGAGGCGCTTGGCCAGCATCACCGCGTCCTCGGGACGCGCCAGCCCGCTCTGCAGAACCGCGAACTCGTCGGAATTGAGCCGCGCCAGCGCGTCCTCTTCCCGCAAGGTGGAGCGTAGTCGCTTGGCGACGCCGCGCAGCAGCTTGTCGCCGACCGCGTGCCCCAGGGTGTCGTTGACCGCCTTGAAATTGTCGAGCCCCAGCATCAGGAGCGCGACCTTCTCGGAGCCGCGGCGCGTGTGCAGCAGCATCTCGTCCATCTGCTGCCGCAGCAGGCTGCGATTGGGCAGACCGGTCAGCCCGTCATGCTGGGCCATGAAGGCGAGTCGCGCCTCGGCGCGCTTGCGCTCGGTGATGTCCATCAGCGCGAGCAGCACCGCGGGCCGCTCGGCATAAGTCAATTCGCGGGAATAGATCGCAAGGTCGATCAGCCCACCGTCGGCCTTGACGTGCTTCCAGGTGCGGCCGGCCTGATCCTCGCCGGTCCCATCGACGGTCCAGGGCGGCTCGCTTTCGAACGCCTGCAAGGACCGGATCTTCAATCGCTCGAACTCGGCCCGGCTGTAGCCATAATGCGCGACCGCGGCATCGTTGACGCCGAGGATGCGCTCGTCGTCCAGCGCGCAGACGATCATGGGCACGGGATTGCCGTCGAACAGCAGGCGGAACGAGGCCTCGCGCTGCTTGAGCTCGGTGATGTCGACGCGCAGGCCGACGACGCCGCCGTCATCGGTCAAGCGCTCGTCGATCAGGATGACGCGGCCGTCCGACAGCTTCTGCTCGTGGCGCGCGCCGGGCTTGTAGAGCTTTTGCAGGCGCTCGGCGATCCAGGCTTCTTCATTGCCGATGGCCTCGGGATAGTCGCCGCGGGCGACGCCGATACGCAGCGTGTCCTCGAGCCGCGCGCCTTCCTCGAACAGATCGGCGGTCTTGCTGTAGATCTCGGCGTATTTCTTGTTCCAGAGGACGTAGCGGCCTTCGGCGTCGAGAAACACGATGCCCTGCGGCAGGATGTCGATGGCCTGGCGCAGGCGCTCATGGGATTTGCGCGCCTCCGCGATCGCGGCTTCCGCCTCGGCACGGCTGCGCAGGATTTCGTCGTGTTCGGAAAGGGCACAGTGCGCGCGCGCAAAGCGCGGTTTGCGCGCCTTTTGGCCGGCGCGGGCAAGCATGCTTTGCTTTCGCTTTCTTGTTTTTCGAGACCCCAAACTCAACTTCACTCGTCCCAGTCGCGTCCAGCGGCCGCAAGTTTTGAGGCAAGTGTCTGAAAAAAAAGTAATCTTAGCCAGCCGCGGTCCGCGCGCGGGGCGCATGATGCCTGTTTGCGCGGCGTGGCGGGCGGCGGCAGGCGCATCAGACTGAGTGCGGCGCCCGCAATCAATGAGCGATCTGGCGCAAAATTGCGCGCGCGCCTGAATCGGTTCCGAAATTGCGCGCGATTGCATGCGAACCGCAGAATTTTCTGCGCGGCGCGCACGAATTTTGGTCAATGCGGGATACGGTTATTACACCCTTAAGAAACGGCGGGTCGAGACGCGATTCGTGCGCGCTGCGGTGAGTCGGCGGCGGGCTCGTCGCCTCGTTCTTAACCCTGGTGCAGCATTGGGCTATAAGAGCATCAGCATGAGTCGCCGCGGCATCACCCTCCTCCTGCTCTCGTTCGTCTGCCTGGGCGCCGGTGGCGCGCTGGCCCAGGACCGTGGCAGCATCAACCCGAAGCCGCTGCCGCCGCTCGCCAATCCCAACGACCCCGATCTCGCCGCCAAGGAATTGTTCGCGCGCAAGCTGCTGCCATCGAAGGGGCCGCCCCACGTCATCGGCTCCTACACCAGGGGCTGCATCGGCGGCGCCGCGCAGATGCCGGTCAACGGCGACAATTGGCAGGTGATGCGGCTGTCGCGCAATCGCAGCTACGGTCATCCCGACATGATCGCGTTGATCAAGCGGCTCGCCGCCAAGGCGCACAAGGACGCCGGCTGGCCCGGCATCCTGGTCGGCGACATCGCCCAGCCGCGCGGCGGGCCGGCGCTGTCAGGCCATGCCAGCCACCAGATCGGTCTCGACGCCGACATCTGGCTGACGCCGATGCCGGACCGCCGGCTCTCGCGCGAGGAGCGCGAGGAGATGTCGGCGGTGATGATGGTGCGCCAGGACCGGCTCGACATCGACCCCAAGGTGTTCACACCAAGCCACGTGCTGCTGCTGCGCGCTGCGGCGCGAGAACCCGCCGTGCAGCGCATTTTCGTCAATGCCGCGATCAAGAAGGCGCTGTGCCGCGAGGCCAAGGGCGACCGCGCCTGGCTGTCGAAGATCCGCCCCTGGTGGGGCCACGACTACCACTTCCACATCCGCATGCACTGCCCGGCCGGCGCCGGCGAATGCGAGGGCCAGCCGTCACAGGCAGAGGACGAAGGCTGCAAGCCCGCCGATCTCGCCTACTGGTTCTCCGATGCGGTGCTGCACCCCAAGCCGCCGCCCGGGCCGCCCAAGCCGAAACCGCCGATGACGCTCGCGCAGATGCCGCCAACCTGCAAGGCGGTGCTGCATGCAGGGGATGCGAAGCCGTAAGGTTCGTCCGCGGACGTCGTCCCGGGGCGCGCAGCGAGCCCGGGACCCATAACCACAGGGTACTTGCGCGAAGCAGGTCACTCCGAGTCTTCGCCCAACGCAATCCTGTGGTTATGGATCCCGGGCTCGCGCGGAGCCTGTCATCGGGCCGCGCTTCGCGCGGACCCGTTGGCGCGCCCCGGGATGACGAACTCGCCGGCCCGATAGAAGCTGGCCGACAAACGGCCGGCTTTGACCTGCGGCCACGGCCTGCTATGTTTGCACTGCGATATCCCCGCCGGCCGTAAGCCGTCGCCAGGGACCGTGGAACAGCGCGTCCGCCCGTCGCATCTGACCAGCCAACGCCAGATTTCGCGCGTGCAACCTTGCGCGCGCGAGCCCGCACGGAGCGCATTCATGTTTCGTCTGACAGGACTTTTCACCGCCTTCGTCATTCTCGCCGGCACGGCCGTCGCGCCCGCCGCGGCCGAGGACAAGACCATCACGGTGTTCGCCGCCGCCTCGATGAAGAACGCGCTGGACGAGATCGACGCCGCCTACACCGCCAGGACCGGGGTCAAGTTCAGCGTCAGCTATGCCGCTAGCTCGGTGCTGGCCAAGCAGATCGAGCAGGGTGCGCCGGTCGACGTGTTCGTCTCGGCCGACACCGACTGGATGGACTACGCGATCGCCAAGAAGACCATCAACGAGCCTTCCAGAGTGAATCTGCTTGGCAACAGCATCGTGCTGATCGCGCCGAAGGATTTTAAGATCGACAGCGTGACGATCGCGCCAGGTTTCGATCTCGCCAAGCTCGCCGGCGACGGCAGGATCGCGACCGGTGACGTCAGGTCGGTACCGGCAGGCAAATACGCCAAGGCAGCGCTGGAAAAGCTCGGGGCCTGGCAGGCCGCGGAGCCGAAATTCGCCATGGCCGAGAGCGTGCGCGCGGCGCTGACACTGGTCGCCCGCGGCGAGGCCGTGCTCGGCATTGTCTATTCGACCGACGCCAAGATCGAGCCGGGCGTGAAGATCGTCGGCACCTTCCCGGCGGATTCGCATCCTGCGATCATCTATCCGGTCGCGGCGACCAGCACCGCCAAGCCGGAGGCGAACGGCTATCTCGCCTTCCTGCGCTCGGCGGCGGCCAAGGCCATCTTGGAAAAATACGGCTTCAAGTTCCTGATCAGCCCCACAACCTGATTGTTGCGACCTGATTCTTGCAAACCTGATTTTGCAACCTGTTTCTGCGACCTGATATGACGACTTGATGTTCGACATCTCTCCCGCCGAATGGACGGCGATCCTGCTTTCGCTCAGGGTCGCCGTCATCGCCACGCTGGTCGCAACGCCGTTCGGCATTGCGCTGGCGTGGCTGCTCGCGCGGTGTGATTTCTGGGGCAAGTCGGTGCTCGACGCACTCGTGCACCTGCCCCTGGTGCTACCGCCCGTCGTCACCGGTTATCTGCTGCTGCTCAGCTTCGGTCGCAAAGGCCTCATTGGCAGCTTTCTCGCCGACCATCTCGGCATCGTCTTCGCGTTCCGCTGGACCGGTGCTGCGCTCGCTTGCGGCGTGATGGCGTTTCCGCTGCTGGTGCGGCCGATGCGACTGTCGATCGAGGCGATCGACCGCCGGCTTGAGCAGGCTGCGGAGACCCTCGGCGCAGCGCCGTGGAAAGTGTTCTTCACGGTGACGCTGCCGCTGGCGCTGCCGGGCGTGCTCGCCGGCATGGTGCTGGGCTTTGCCAAGGCGATCGGCGAGTTCGGCGCCACCATCACCTTCGTCTCCAACATTCCAGGAGAAACCCAGACGATTTCGTCCGCGATCTATTCGCTGATCCAGACGCCGGACGGCGATGCCGCTGCGGGAAGGCTCGTGATCGTCTCGATCGTGCTCGCGATCGGCGCGCTGATCGCGGCCGAATGGTTCGCCCGCCGCGCCACGCAGCGCCTGCACGGGAATTGACCATGCTGCGCGTCGACGTCGAAAAACAGCTCGGTGAATTCTCGCTGTCCGCTTCCTTCAGCAGCGAGGGGCGCGTCATCGGCCTGTTCGGCGCCTCGGGCGCCGGCAAGAGCTCGCTGGTCAACATGATCGCCGGGCTGTTGCGGCCCGATCGCGGCACCATCGCCATCGACGGCGAGACCGTCGACGACACCGCGGCCGGCATTCACGTGCCCACTTACCGCCGCCGCATCGGTTACGTGTTCCAGGATGCGCGGCTGTTCCCGCATCTGAGCGTGGCGCAGAACCTCGACTACGGACGGCGGATGAACGGGCTTGCGCCCGACCCGGCGCAGCACAAGCGCATCATCGACCTGCTCGACATCGGCGCGCTCAGGGATCGCCGTCCCGGGAAGCTGTCCGGCGGCGAGCGCCAGCGCGTCGCGCTCGGCCGCGCGCTGCTGTCGAAGCCGCGCCTCCTGCTGCTCGACGAGCCGCTCGGCGCGCTCGATGAGGGCCGCAAGCTCGAGATCCTGCCCTACCTGGTGCGGCTGCGCGACGAGGCCAATGTGCCGATGGTCTATGTCAGCCACGACGTCGCCGAGCTGCGCCAGCTCGCGACGCAGATCGTGATGCTGAAGCAGGGGCGGGTGACGTCGTTCGGCGGGGTGAAGGTGCTGACGTGATCGGGCCAACCCCCGCTACCAGCCGCGGTCGACGTTTCGCACTTCGCCGGTCCGGGCATCCACATCGACTTCGATCCAGCGGCCGGCGCGGTCGCGGCCCTCAATCTGCCATTCGTCGCCGAGGAAATTCGTGTGCGACACCGTCGCAACGCCAAGATCGGTCGCGACGTCAAGCGCAACCTGCATCGAGATCTGATCGCCGGTGTCGTAGGCCATCGCCGGCGCCGCTGCGCCCAGCACGAGGACAGTCGCGATCGGAAGGGCGAACTTTCGCATTGGCGTACTCCTGTCAGTCCAAACTTCTATACAGCTTAGAACGAGAGGCAATGCGGAGCGTTCCGGATCCGGATGTCACGAAGCCGCGCAAAACTTCGGCGGTTGCGGCGATTTGGTGGCAGTTCCTCTTCGCAAGTCAAACTCCAGCGACCGAAGTCCAGACATCGGCGAGCTTCTTTCTCACGGCCTGCGCGCGGGTCAGCGGCGGCGGTGTCTCGTCTTCTTCCGGCAGACGCAGGCCGACGACGTTGACGCGGCCGCCGGAGATTGATCGTGCGACCAGCACGATCTCGTCCAGCGGCAGCTCGGCGCCCTCTTTCGGCGCGTGGTCGAGATGGACGTCGAAATAATCTGCCAGGGTCAGCTTGCCGTCGTCCTCGCCGACCTTCACACCGTAGATCGCGGCAAGCTCGGCGAGCGTGTGCTCGCCGGAGACCATGAAGTCGCCGAGCAGATGCGGATCGGGCGCGGTGCTCGGCTGCATGTCGACGAAGAAGCGGTCGAGCGACTCAGCTTTTTCCGGCGGGGCCAGCAGATAGATGTAGTCGCCCGGCGCGATCGGGTCGGCTTCCGCCGGCGTCAGGATGTGCTCGTTGCGGATCACCAGTGTCGGCTTGGACCAGGACGGGATCAGGCCGCGACGGAAATACAGGCTCTTGGGTCGCACCGGATAGCCGACCAGCTGCTGCTCGAGCTGGCCAGGCAGATCGAGCTCGACGCGGCGGGGGCCGCGGTCGGCGCGGGGCAGCGCCACGTGCAGCTTGCGCGCGGCCGGCGCCAGGGTCCAGCCTTGCAGCAGAAGCGAGATGATGACGACGACAAAGGCCACGTCGAAATAGAGATAGGCCTTGGGCAGCCCAACCAGCATCGGGATCGAGGCCAGGAAGATCGCGACCGCACCGCGGAGTCCCGTCCAGGCGATGAAGATCTTCTCACGCCAGTTGAAGCGGAACGGCGACAGGCACACGAACACCGCGAGCGGGCGCGCCACCAGCATCAAGACCAACGCGACGGCGACCGCCGGCAGCACACTGGAACCCAACCGGCTCGGCGAGACCAGAAGGCCGAGCAGCACGAACATCACGATCTGCGCCAGCCAGGTCGCGGCGTCGAGGAACGTCACCACCGAATTATGCGCGCGGGTCGGCCGGTTGCCGATGATGATGCCGGCGAGATAAACGGCGAGGAAGCCGGAGGCGTGCATGATCTGCGAGCCGCCGAAGATCACAAGCGCGGCCGTGGTCACGAAGGGCGCATGCAGGCCCTGCGGCAGGGCGACCTTGTTGAGCGCGATGACGACGAGGCGGCCGCCGATGACGCCGACGACGGCGCCCAGCACCGCCTCCTGGATGAACTCCATCAGCACATGGCCGGGCGAGCTGGTACCGACCGAGATGTATTCGACCAGCATCAAGGTGAGAAAGATCGCGAAGGGATCGTTGGTGCCGGATTCGGCCTCCAGCGTCGCGCCGACGCGCGGGCGCAGACGCAGGCCCTGGGTGTGCACCAGCAGGAACACCGCGGCCGCGTCGGTCGAGGCCACCACCGCCCCGACCAGCAGCGACTCCGACCAGTTGAGGTCGAGCGCATATTTGGCGAACGGCGCCGTGACCAGCGCGGTCAGCAGCACGCCTGCGGTCGCGAGCACCACGGACGGCGCAAGCACGGTGCGGATGCTGGCAAAGCGCGTGCGCAGGCCGCCGTCGAACAGGATCAAAGCGAGCGCGACGGAGCCGACCAGATAGGTGGTGCGGACGTCGTCGAACTGGAGCTGGCCAGGGCCGGAATCGCCGGCGAGCATGCCGATGATGAGGAAGACGAGCAGCAAGGGCGCGCCGAAGCGCAGCGCCAGCAGGCTGGAGAGGATGCCGGCCATGACGAGGACGGCGCCGAGCAATATGGCGAGACTGACGGAATCGAGAGAGGCCATCCACCTTCCGGGCAAAAAATCGCTGGAAATTCATCCTTATCGTCGGTGGACTCGCGCGCCAACCCATTTTCGCGCTTCGCGGCAATCTGCCCGCATTTTACGGCCTTAACGCGCTTCACTTCACGGTGTATCGATGGCCCGGCCGCACCCTTTGTGGGATTGTCCGGCGCCCTCGAATCAATTCCTCCCCGCTTGCCGACGAGACCCGATGGACATGGACCTCAAAGACTTCATGGAGTTCGTGCAGACCACCGCACGCAGCGTCGGGGCGGAAATCTCCTCACCCTGGTTCTACCTGCAATTCGGCCTCATCCTGGCCGCGGCCGGCATCGCCTATGCCGCGGAGGCGGCCATTCGCAGCCGTGTCGACCTGACCTCGCTGGCGATGCGCTGGCCGCTGCCGCTCAGGCATTTCGTCCGGGTCATGGTCGCCAGCGCCTCGACGGCGGTGTTCACGCTGCTCGTGATCGTCTCGCGCGTGGTGATGTATCACGCGACCTGGCCGAGCCGCTCCTATCTCCTGATGGTCGCAGCCAAGCTTGGATTCGCATGGCTCGTGATCCGGCTCGTGACCTCGGTGCTGCGCAACGCCTTCATCGTCCAGCTGGTGTCGATCACGGCCTGGTTCGTCGCCGCGCTCTCCATCGTCGGCCAGCTCGATACGACGGTCGACATGTTGGATTCTTATGCGATCGTGCTCGGCGGCCTCAGGCTGACCCCGCTCCTGGCGCTCAAGGCCGGCGCGCTGCTGCTGATCGCACTCTGGCTGACCAACATCACCAGCAATTTCGCCGAGAGCCGGATCAATTCGACCACCGACCTGACGCCGTCGGTGCAGGTGCTGCTGGTCAAGATCATCCGCATCGGGCTGCTCACGGTCGCCATCGTGATCGCGCTCGGCGCGGTCGGGATCGACCTGTCGGCGCTCGCGGTGTTCTCCGGCGCGGTCGGCGTCGGCATCGGTATCGGCCTGCAGAAGATCGTCGCCAATTTCATCTCGGGGATCATCCTGCTCGCCGACAAATCGGTTAAGCCCGGCGATCTCGTCACCATCGGCGACAACACCGGCCGCATCAGCGCGATGAAGACGCGCTATATTTCCGTCGCTGCCGGCGACGGGCGCGAATTCCTGGTCCCGAACGAGGATCTGGTGACGCAGAAGGTCGTCAACTGGACCTATACCGACAAGAACACGCTGGTGAAGATCGCCTTCGGCACCAATTACGACGCCGACCCGAAGCTGGTTTGTACGCTCGCCGCCGAGACCGCCGCCGCTCATCCGCGCGCGCAGAAGGGCAAGCCGCCGACCTGTCTCCTGACCGAGTTCGCGGAAGCCGGGATGAAGTTCTCGCTGACCTTCTGGATTGCCGACCCCGACGGCATGGACAAGGTCAAGAGCGACGTGATGCTGGAGCTGTGGGACGCCTTCAAGCGCGAGGGCATCCGGGTTCCCTATCCCGTCCGCGAAATCCGCATCCGCGGCGGCGCCCTGCCGGTGGAAACCGCCGTGGAAGTCCCGAATTAGGTCACTTTCACCCCCAAGCAGGCCCTTCGGCTTGCATGAAGCCTGCCAATCATTAGATTGGGGCCTGAAATCAAGCCTTTCCGCCGATATCGAGATCAGCCCGAGAAGACCTGACACGCATGAGCTACGTCGACGCCACCGAGACCTCCCTGCGCAAGACCGGACAGATCAAGCTGCACGGGCCTGCCGCCTTTGCCGGCATGCGCAAGGCGGGCGCGCTGGTGGCCAGGTGCCTCGACGAGCTCACCGACATCGTCGGGCCGGGCGTGCCGACCTCCAGAATCGACGAATTCGTCCGCGACTTCGCCTTCAGCCATGGTGCCTATCCGGCGACGCTGATGTATCGCGGCTACCGCTACTCGACCTGCACCTCGCTCAACCACGTGGTCTGCCACGGCATGCCCGGCGACCGTCCGCTGAAGGAGGGCGACATCGTCAATATCGACGTCACCTTCATCGTCGACGGCTGGTACGGCGATTCCAGCCGGATGTATGCGATCGGCCCGATCGCCCGCAAGGCCGAGCGGCTGATCGAGGTGACCTATGAAGCCATGATGCGCGGCATCGCCGCGGTGAAGCCCGGCGCCACCACCGGCGACATCGGCCATGCGATCCAGAGCTTCGTCGAGCCGCAGGGCATGAGCGTGGTGCGCGATTTCTGCGGCCATGGTTTGGGGCGCATGTTCCACGACGAGCCGAACATCATCCATATCGGCCGGCCCGGCGAGGGCGTGCAGCTCAAGCCCGGCATGTTCTTCACCATCGAGCCGATGATCAATCTCGGCAAGCCGCATGTGAAGATCCTATCCGACGGCTGGACCGCGGTCACCCGCGACCGCTCGCTGTCGGCGCAGTTCGAGCACTCCGTCGGCGTCACCGCCACCGGCGTCGAGATCTTCACGCTATCGGCGCGGCACGGCGAGAAGCAGATCGGGTGAGCCCGGTGCGTCGGCTATTGCTAGCGGCGGCCCCTTTGGCGGGTGGCGATTCTGCCTTTGCGCACCAACGCGTCGAGGACGCGCTTACTGACCTAGGCCCGAGTCCGGGTCTCGGTTGATCGTCCCAGATCTTGCCTTCGCCAGAAGGCCCCCCACAACAGCGCTGAGACGCACGCGACGGGCAACAGGCGGCCGACGTCGAGGTGAAAGCACGCGCATGATAGGAAAAGCATGACCACAATCACGTCGGTTTCGCTGACTGCGCAGGGAGTCGCACCTTTCCATGATCCGCCTCCGGTGTTCTAATGCAGGCGTCTTGACTGGGCATGGAGATATGGTCATGGCGGGTTCTGTCGAGCGGTGGCGGACGACATGAAGATCTACCTGCCGGACAACGAGCAGGCGCGGCAGCAAGCCCTCGAAACCTATCGCATTCTCGATACGCCGCCGGAGATCGCCTATGATGAACTGGCGGACTTGGCGGCGCAGATCTGCGGCTGCAGCGCCGGGCTGCTGACCTTCCTCGACGACAAGCGACAATGGCTCAAGGCCAAGTGCGGCCTGCCGCCTGACCTTACGCACGTGCCCAAGGAGATCTCGATCTGCCAGGCGACGATCTGCCATGACGATCTCATGTATGTGCCTGACCTCACGAAGGATCCGAGGTTCAGCGATTCGCCGTTGGTCGCCGGCGAGTTCGGGCTGCGCTTCTATTGCGGCATGCCGCTGATCAGCGAGGAGGGATACGCGCTCGGAACGCTGTGCGTCATCGATTTCGAGCCGCGCGAGCTCAGCTTCGAGCAGCAAGAAGCAGTGCGGCGGATCTCGCGTCAGGCCGTGGCTCAGCTCGAGCTCAGACGTAGACTCCGCGAGCGCGACGAGATGCTGGCCGAGCTCGACAAGGCGCGCGCAATGGCGGAGGCGGAGCGGAGCAAATCAGATGCGCTCCTGCTCAACATCCTCCCCCCTGCGATCGCCGAGGAGCTCAAGGCCAACGCGAAGGTGCGGCCGCGCTTCTACCAGTCGGTCAGCATCCTCTTCGTCGATTTCGCCGACTTCACCCGGCACGTCGAGGCGATCGAGCCGGCGCAGGTCGTGCACCAGCTCGACGAGTACTACAGCACGTTCGACGAGATCATTGCGCGCCATCGGCTCGAAAAGATAAAGACCATCGGCGATGCCTATCTCTGTGCCGGCGGCCTGCCCGAGATCAACCGGACGCACGCTGTCGATGCCGCGCTGGCGGCGCTCGAGATTCAGGACCTGCTCGCCAAGGCGAACCGTCAGCGCGAACGGCTGAGGCTGCCGCTCTGGATGGCGCGAATCGGCATCAACACCGGCCCGGTCATCGCTGGCGTCGTCGGAACGCGCAAGTTCAGCTACGATATCTGGGGCAACGCGGTGAACGTCGCCGCGCGTCTGCAGGCGGCCGCCGATCCCGGACGGATCAACATTGCCGAGGCGACCTGGAACCTGGTCAAAGCGCGCTTCACCTGCGAACCGCGCGGCAGCATCGAGGTGAAGGGCAAGGGGCCCACCCCGATGTACTTCCTCGATCGTATCAGGCCGGACCTGGCCGCCGATCCCGCAGGCGTCGTGCCCAACGATAGCTTCTGGCGTCACCAGGGCCCATGATCGCCAGCTGTGACGAAGGGCGGGAAAAACGGTCGGCTGATCATCATCCGCTTCATGCCGGAAGCGCACCTATGCAAGGCGCGCGCAATTGACGGTTGCAAAAACCACCATCCCCGGCAATGCTGGCGGCCGATGCCCGCCAAGCCGGACCACGACAAGAGCAAACCTGACGACACGCCGCACTATCACGGCCATCGCGAGCGGCTGCGCGAGCGCTTCTATAGCGCGGGCGCGGATGCGCTCAGCGATTACGAGCTGCTCGAGATGGCGCTGTTTGCCGCGCTGCCGCGGCGCGACACCAAGCCGCTGGCGAAGACGCTGATCAAGACCTTCGGCTCGTTCGCCGAGGTCGTGCATGCGCCAGTGGCGCGCTTGCGGGAGGTCGAGGGGGTCGGCGAGTCCGCGATCAACCAGCTCAAGCTGATCGCCGCGGCCGTGCATCGCGTTGCCAAGGGCGAGGTCAACAGCCGCAACGCGCTGTCATCCTGGAACGAGGTGATCGCCTATTGCCGCACAAGCATGGCGTTTGCCGACAAGGAGCAATTCCGCCTGCTCTTCCTCGACAAGCGCAACCAGTTGATCGCCGACGAGGTGCAGCAGACCGGCACGGTCGACCACACCCCGGTCTACCCGCGCGAGGTGATCAAGCGCGCGCTCGAGCTGTCCGCGACCGCGCTGATCCTGGTGCACAATCACCCCACTACCCCCCTTCGCGATTACGCTTGGTCACGCTCGATACCTTTAAAACACCTATAAAATTAGTACTTCTAGCGCATTGCGCACTGGGGGCGGCCATGGCAAATTGGGAGCGGTTAGAGGGGTAGAGCACGGCCTTCCGATCCCAGCAAACGATCCCCGTTTCTCCCCGACCGATCCCAGTTGCGGAACAGAAAAAACGCCATGCCAAGCCTGACCGACACCGCGATCCGACACGCGCTGAAGCGCGTCGAGCTCAACCGGAAACAAGAAAACCTCGCAGATGGTGAAGGCCGAGGTACCGGCCGACTCGTCCTCGTCCTCAAGCCGATGCCGAAGCGCGTGACGGCCGACTGGATGGCGCAGCAATGGCGGGACGGCAAACGTGCGAAAAAGAAGCTCGGCGCTTATCCATCCACGTCCTTGGCTCAGGCGCGCGAGATCTTCAAGCGCGACTACGCTGATGTGATCCAGAAGGGTCGGAGCATCAAGATCGCAACAGATACCCGCCCCGGCACCGTCGCTGATCTGTTCGAGGGCTATGTCGCGTCGCTCAAGGCCGCCGCCAAGCCGTCCTGGAAGGAGACAGAGAAAGGGCTTAACAAGATCGCCGACACGCTCGGGCGCAACCGACTCGCGCGCGAAATCGAGTCTGAGGAGATCGTCGAGCTTATCCGACCGATCTACGAGCGTGGCGCCCGCTCGATGGCGGATCACGTGCGATGTTACATCCACGCGGCATATAGTTGGGGGATGAAATCGGACAACGACTATCGGAACACATCCCCGCGCCGCTTCCGTATCCCATACAATCCGGCCTCGGAAATTCCGACCGAACCCAAGGTCCAGGGCACGCGCTGGCTCAACGAAGAAGAATTCGTTCAACTCTATCGCTGGCTGGAATGCCCCGATACGCCGGTTCATCCCTCCTATCCTCGCGCTGTGCAGCTGATCATGCTGACCGGTCAACGCGTCGAAGAAATCGCGCGCTTGCATGTCGATCAATGGGATGCGCCGGAGAAGATCATCGACTGGTCCAAAACCAAGAACCTTCAGCCGCACGCCGTCCCAGTGCCGTCGATCGCCGCCGAACTGATTGCGTCGATCAACCCAAATAAGTACGGCTGGTTCTTTCCCTCAGCGAAGGACCCATCCAAGCCCGTGAGCCACGGTACGCTCTATAGCTTCGTTTGGCGCCAGCGAGACCGCGGCGTGATCCCGTATGCAACAAACCGGGACCTCCGGCGAACGTTCAAGACTCTGGCCGGCAAGGCTGGCGTGTCGAAGGAAATTCGAGATCGTCTTCAAAATCATGCGCTGCAAGACGTCAGCTCTAAGAACTACGACCGCTGGCATTACATGCCTGAGAAGCGTGCCGGTATGGCAAGATGGGACAAGTTCGTCCGCTCTATGCTCACTAAGAAGCGCTTGAAAGCAGCGGCATGACCAAGCGCCCCTCCGGGCCCGCGGCTCCGCGAAAGGGCGCGCGACCGGCGACCGAGATCGACGCGCAGAGCTACTCGGCATTCGTTGGCGATCTCAAGACGAAGATTGCCGAGGCGAGGCATCGTGCTGGCCTATCGGTGAACCGCGAATTGATCCTGCTGTACTGGACTGTCGGCCGCGACATTCTCATTCGGCAAGAGAAAGAAGGTTGGGGCGCCAAGGTGATCGATCGCCTGGCCGACGACCTTGGCCGCGCCTTCCCCGAGATGACAGGTCTGTCCGCCCGAAATCTCAAGTATATGCGCGCCTTCGCGGAGGCTTGGCCCGACGGCGAATTCGTGCAACAGGTTGTTGCACTATTGCCTTGGGGCCATAACGTCCGCCTGCTGGATGCCCTTAAGACGCGCGAGGAGCGCACCTGGTACGCTCGGCAGGCTATTGAACACGGGTGGAGTCGTAACGTCCTTGTCCACCAGATAGATAGCAAGCTTTTCGCCCGGCAAGGCAGCGCACTCACCAATTTCTCGCGGACCCTACCGGCCGAGCAATCCGAGCTTGCGCAGCAGATCCTCAAAGACCCCTATACGTTCGACTTCCTCTCGCTTGGCCCAGAGATGCTGGAGCGTGATCTCGAACACGGCCTGATCGAACATCTACGCTCTCTCATCCTCGAACTCGGCAAGGGCTTCGCGTTCGTCGGCAGCCAATATCATCTCGAAGTCGGCGGGCAAGATTATTACCTCGACCTCCTATTCTATCATCTGCGCCTTCGCTGCTTCGTGGTGATCGAACTGAAGATCGAGGACTTCAAACTCGAGTTCGCAGGAAAGATGAACTTTTACCTGTCCACCGTGGACGAGCAATTGCGTCATCCTGACGACAAGCCGACCATCGGCATCATCCTGTGCAAGGGGCGCAACGAGGTAATTGTCGAATACGCCCTGCGAGATTCCAGCAAGCCGATGGGCGTCGCCCAGTATCAGCTCTCCGCCGCGCTCCCGCCCCAGCTCGAGGAGGATCTCCCGACGGTAGCGGAGTTTGCTAGAGAGTTCCCGTTGATGTCTGTGGTCAAGCTACGCATCGAAATCGAGCGCGCGGTGCGCGACCTCGCCGACAAGAGAGGCGTCGTCTTCGATCGGCCCGTCGGCATCATGAACATGCTGCGCGACCTACGCCGACAAGGGTCGGTGCCGGCCAGCACCGAGCAGATGCTCAGCACTCTGCAAACTATGAACGCAGCCTCGCACGGTGTGGACGTCAACTCGGAGGCCGCGAAACGGGCGGTCGAAATCGGCACGGTCTTCCTTGCCGAACTCAAGGCACTGAACAACAACGGATGAAAATGATAACGCGAAAGCCGTCTATCGCGACCCCCATAGAAGCATAGGACCCACCTCGTGGAAGACAGTTGGCCGACGTGGCTCAAGGTTATGGAAAATGGCATCGTCGGAGAGGCACGCACGCGCTCGTTCCTGATCGATCGGTTTTGGGTGCTTGAGCGCAGCGTCGACACCGACGGCGCCGATTTCCTCATCCAACGCCGCACCACGACACAGCGATTCACGGACAAGGTTCCGCCTCGTGTCGGCGCAACCCAAGCCAAATACTTTCAAGATCGGCGTACGACCCACCACATCCCTAAAAGCTATGTCGTTGATGTCGGCGGAGCTCCGCTCGAAGGGTTTTTCGCACTTCTCCACGTCGGAAAAGAGGACGAAGGCGAGATGCATCTGCTATCTGCACGGCAGATAGTCGATACGTTGTCGATAAGCAGCACCCATTCACCCGTAAGCTATGTCGTCGGCACCACCGCGCTCCAGGACGCCTTCCGCATCAAAGCGCGCAAACTCGCGCTCGATCAGATCGAGCACAGCTTGAAGAGCCAGACCTACTATCAGTCGGCCGCTTTCTTGGACCAGCTCAACATCCCATATCGACGCTTCAGTGAAAACGACATCGAATTTCCCTGGACACTTCCGCTCCCAAATCCCGTCGGCGAAATCCCGAAGATGTTTGTGGAGCAGAAGGAAGAGCTGAGAAAGATTGTCTTCGATATGGAGGAAGTGTTGGGAGCCATCGACGCGGTCCTAACCGAAAAAGATCCGCGCCGCGCCGTCAAGCTGATGGATGCCCTACGCGACCATGTTGACGGTTACGGGAAGATCACCTTCGGGGGCAGAGCGGACTTTCACTAGGGCGACTTTCCGAGCGCACTCGACACGCACGATCGTTGGCTACTGGGCCTACAGGCAGACGGCCTCCTAGAACCGTACATCGCCATGGGAGACAAACTGCAGAAGGCCCTCATCTCGCATACGACGGCTCATCCCCTTATCGACAAAGGCGATTTCTTGCAGGCAACTCTCGAGTACGACCCGACCGCACTCATCGTCGCCAATCTGTCCGTCAAATCGGGCAAACCGCCCGCGAGAGAGCCAGAGATCAAGGCTCCCGGGCATGTTCGCATAGCAACAACTCTTAGCGATTTGGTCCCGCGCAAAATGAACCCGATGGACTACACGATCGAGAATGTCTGGTGGAACATCATGCGCTACGTCATCGAGCAGCGCTATCCAGATCCGGACTTCGATTAACACTGCTTACGGATCACCAAGCTCGAAACCGCGCCCCTCAACCTCGCCAACGAGCGGCGGCGTTTCGGCTATCGCCGGTTGTTCGTCTTGCTGCGGCGGGAGGGCGAGGCATCGGGGATCAACCGGATCTACCGGCTTTACCGCGAGGAAGGGCTCACCGTCCGCAAACGGCGGGCTCGCCGCAAGGCCGTGGGGACCCGTGCCCCACCTGGTCGAGGCGAGGCCGAACGCGCGCTGGTCGCTGGACTTCGTCCACGACCAGTTCGCCAATGGCCGACGCTTCCGCATCCTCAACATCGTCGACGACGTCACCAAGGAATGCCTGGGCGCCATTCCGGAGACGTCGATCTCGGGGCGGCGCGTGGCCCGCGAACTGACGGCAATCGTCCAGCGACGCGGCAAGCCAGGAATGATCGTGTCCGACCATGGCACCGAATTCACCTGCAACGCCATGCTCGCTTGGTGCAAGGACGCAGCCATCGATTGGCACTTCATTGCGCCGGGAAAGCCGATGCAGAACGGCTTCGTCGAGAGTTTCATGTATAGACGGCCCCGCGGATGCAAGGGATTTTTGCAGCATTTTGGATATCGGTCGGGTGCGTTCATGTATACGGCCTGTCATTGCGACCGATAGCATGGCCGCTGGCCCTGATGGAGATCGCGGATCGAGGCCTCATCAACGGGTCGCGCTTGTTGCGCTTAAAACTCTTCGGGCTTTCTCGATCCCCAGCTCCGCCGGTTTCCATCACGCTGTCATCTGCCCTCACACCTTAGGGTGGCCAGGAATCGCGGCAGCTCAGGCCGCGAGCTTAGGCCGATAGAACTCACCGGTCGTCATCATTGCCCAGATGATCCGAGCCAACTTGTTGGCAACAGCGACAGCAACAACCATGGGCCGACGCCGTTCAAGCAGAGCTTCGATCCAGCCATCTCCGATCCGGGACCGGGCCTTTGGATACCGAACGACGTTGCGTGCCCCGATGACAAGCAAGTGCCTGAGATAGGAATCGCCCTGTTTCGTTATCCGGCCGAGCCGATCCTTCCCGCCGGTGGAATGCTGCTTCGGCGTCAGGCCTAGCCAGGCCGCGAACTCCCGCCCGGAGCGGAACATTGTTGCGTCCGGCACGGTCGCGGCGAGAGCCGTGGCCGTTATCGGACCGATCCCGGGAATTGAGGACAGCAACTTCGCCATCGGATTTACTCGCTGGATCTGAGCTAGCTCGCGCTCGATGGCCTCGACCTGCCGGTCCAATTCCTTCAGTTGGTTCACAAGGACGGCTAGTGCGATGCGGGCGTGGGCCGGTAGCGTCAGTTCCTCGTCATCCAACAAGTCCACCAGACCATCCACCCGTTGCCGGCCTTGCCCGACGATGATGCCGAACTCAGCAAAATGAGCTCGAATGGCGCAGGCTGTCATGGTTCGTTGCCGGACCAACAAGCCTCTTGCACGATGAAGCATCAAGAAGCCCTGGTTCTCGCCGCTCTTGATGGGAACGAAACGCATATTGGGACGGGTGACCGCTTCGCAGATCGCGGCCGCGTCAGCGGCGTCATTCTTGGCTCCTCTTCGTACGTAGGGTTTAACATACGCCGGCGGGATCAATCTCACATCATGTCCAAACTGCCGAATCTCCCGCGCCCAGTGGTGAGCAGTCGCGCAGGCCTCAATGCCGACTAGACAAGGTGCAAGCGAGGAGAAGAACGACACGATCTCGCCTCGCCGGAGGCGTTGACGACCGGCCACTTGGCCTTGGCCATCAACTGCATGGATGTGAAATACGTGCTTCGAAATGTCCAACCCAATTGTCGCGACTTCCATAGGTGAATGCTCCTGTTAGCGGGTTCGTCCATCGCCAGTAATATCGCCGGCGCCGAGGGAGCGGGGCCGTCTTCCCCATCAATGGCCGGATGCGCGATGAGTTACTCAACGAGACCCTGTTCTTCGATCTCGATGACGCCCGCGCCAAGATCGCCAACTGGGTCGCCGACTACAATCTCCAGCGTCCCCACTCGTCGCTGAAATACCTGACCCCCGCGGCCTACGCCGCCCACCTCACCGCAACGGACGATCGGCTGCGCAACCCCGACCAGCTCCGCCGATCGTCCGTTGCTCCATCCGCGCCACTTGGCGTACAAGGATGATCTGAGCCCGGAAAACTGGACCATTTTTGGCTAGAGTTTGGGCGCTGCCGAATCCCCTCGGCTGGGAGGAGCGGACGACGATGAAGGCCTCGAAGTTTTCGGACGCCCAGAAGGCGTTTATCCTGAAGCAGGGCCATGATGGGGTCCCGGTTGCGGACCTCTGCCGCAAGGCCGGGATCAGCCAGGCGACCTATTTCAATTGGAAGAAGAAGTATGACGGGCTGCTGCCGACCGAGATGCGCCGGCTGAAGCAGCTCGAGGACGAGAACGCCAAGCTGAGGAAGCT
>NZ_JADYVO010000089.1:0-255 GCF_020193825.1 Bradyrhizobium sp. NBAIM18 | reverse complement strand
CCAGCGCGACGGCGAACAGCAACGTCGTGTATAGCGGCGCGGCCGGCGGCACCACCGCGGCGACCGGCACCACGACGCTCGGCGCCACCATCGGCGTCTTCGCCAGCACGGGCGCAACGGCCGGCGATGGCACCACGGCGCTGACCGGCACCATGACCCTGATCGCCACCAACGGCACGACCGCGACCGGCCTCGCCGGCAACGCCCAGCCTGCCGACGGCGACACGCTGACCGTGAACGGCAAGACCATCACCT
>NZ_JADYVO010000088.1:0-255 GCF_020193825.1 Bradyrhizobium sp. NBAIM18 | reverse complement strand
CCAGCGCGACGGCGAACAGCAACGTCGTGTATAGCGGCGCGGCCGGCGGCACCACCGCGGCGACCGGCACCACGACGCTCGGCGCCACCATCGGCGTCTTCGCCAGCACGGGCGCAACGGCCGGCGACGGCACCACGGCGCTGACCGGCACCATGACCCTGATCGCCACCAACGGCACGACCGCGACCGGCCTCGCCGGCAACGCCCAGCCTGCCGACGGCGACACGCTGACCGTGAACGGCAAGACCATCACCT
>NZ_JADYVO010000087.1:0-255 GCF_020193825.1 Bradyrhizobium sp. NBAIM18 | reverse complement strand
GATCCAGCCCTTGTGATCGAGGGCCCATACATGGTTGGCATGCTGAGGCACCGTCAGTTGCCCCATCCGCGGCGGCGCTCGTCGCCGGATCCGACGGCTGCTTACCAGTCCCGCCCGCTTGAGAATCCCGCCCGCCGTCGAGGCCGAGGGCCAATCCACATCCCCTTGGCGAGCCTCAAGCTTGCTGACGATCTTGCGCGGGCCCCAGCTCGGCCGCTCGAGCCGCAGCCCAACGATCGCATCCACGATGTGCTG
>NZ_JADYVO010000086.1:0-255 GCF_020193825.1 Bradyrhizobium sp. NBAIM18 | reverse complement strand
CCCTGGTGCGCCGATGATCCCGGTTCCGACCGGCGCGCGAGTGTGGCTCGCGACAGGCTACACCGATATGCGCAGAGGCTTTCCGTCGTTGGCACTCCAGGTGCAGGAGGTGCTGCACAAAGACCCGCTCAACGGTCATCTGTTCGTCTTCCGTGGTCGCCGCAGCGATCTTGTGAAGATGATCTGGCACGATGGCCAGGGAGCATGCCTGTTTACCAAAAGACTTGAGAGAGGAAGGTTCATCTGGCCATCGGT
>NZ_JADYVO010000085.1:0-255 GCF_020193825.1 Bradyrhizobium sp. NBAIM18 | reverse complement strand
ATACCAGCCCCGTCGAAGTCGGAGTCAAGTTCACCGCATCGGTGAACGGGACAATAACCGGCCTGCGCTTCTACAAGGGTTCGTTGAATACCGGTCCCCATATTGCGGATCTCTGGAGCTCGACCGGTACCCTGCTTGCAACCGCGACGTTCACGAACGAGACCGCCTCCGGCTGGCAGCAGGTCAATTTCTCCACCCCGGTCGCGATCACGGCAGGGACCACGTACGTCGCGTCCTATCACACCAACGGCAATT
>NZ_JADYVO010000084.1:0-264 GCF_020193825.1 Bradyrhizobium sp. NBAIM18 | reverse complement strand
GCCCTGCTTCAGGATAAACGCCTTCTGGGCGTCCGAAAACTTCGAGGCCTTCATCGTCGTCCGCTCCTCCCAGCCGAGGGGATTCGGCAGCGCCCAAACTCTAGCCAAAAATGGTCCAGTTTTCCGGCCTCAGATCACTACAACAACTCCACCCGGCACCGGACTGCATCGGTGGAGTTCTTATTGCATGCCGCAGGTTTTAGGAACGGGATCTGGTCCTGGCCTAGGAAGCCATACGCCGTCAGTTTACCGAGCCGGCAGCGG
>NZ_JADYVO010000083.1:0-320 GCF_020193825.1 Bradyrhizobium sp. NBAIM18 | reverse complement strand
TTACGACGACGATAGCGGTAAACGCTCCGGCGCCCGTCACATCGAAGGTGGCCGTGAGCGCCTGCGTTGGGCGCTCTACAACGCGGCTCTTGCGGCATCCTCCCGCTGGAACCCGCAGCTCAAGGCTCTCTATGGTCGGCTGATCGCCGCCGGCAAACCTCATAAATGTGCGCTGGTCGCTTGCGCCAGAAAACTGCTCGTCACGATCAACGCCGTCGTCGCCCGCGGAACTCCCTGGATGGCCGAGGTGCCTCAACTCGCCAAGCTGCCAGCCGTCTGACCTCGTTTCTTTGTTCGATCAGGCGACCGTTTCTTCGTCC
>NZ_JADYVO010000082.1:0-380 GCF_020193825.1 Bradyrhizobium sp. NBAIM18 | reverse complement strand
GACGGGATTCGGGTGCAGCCCATTGCATCGGGGGAATACGGGAAAAACCGGACGAAAACGGCGATGATTTTTTCAGGCTGGCAGCATGGTTCAGCGCTTCCTTGCGTTCGGTGTTCAGCTCTTCCCAGCGTCTGCGCGTCGCCTGCATATCTGCCATCATCGACATGGCATTACTGGTGAGTTTCCATGCCGCATTACTGTCCTTCGGCAACGCTTCGATGATGTCACGTAGTGTGTACGAAGTTGCGTTGTCAGGAAGCACGATATTCAGAAGGTCAGCCACACGGCGGGCAGGCTCTGTCAGCCCGCTGTTTCTGAGTTCGGTACGGGAAATCTGTATTTCCAGGTTAAGTTTGTTAATCAGACGATTCTGTTCGCCG
>NZ_JADYVO010000081.1:0-386 GCF_020193825.1 Bradyrhizobium sp. NBAIM18 | reverse complement strand
GTACAGGGATTATCATGACCCTGCCTGTGCTGTTTGTGACGCTGGCTGCGCTGGCGCTACGTCTCTCTTTCACTTTGTAATGAGATACTGATATGAGCAACATTACCATTTATCACAACCCGGCCTGCGGCACGTCGCGTAATACGCTGGAGATGATCCGCAACAGCGGCACAGAACCGACTATTATCCATTATCTGGAAACTCCGCCAACGCGCGATGAACTGGTCAAACTCATTGCCGATATGGGGATTTCCGTACGCGCGCTGCTGCGTAAAAACGTCGAACCGTATGAGGAGCTGGGCCTTGCGGAAGATAAATTTACTGACGATCGGTTAATCGACTTTATGCTTCAGCACCCGATTCTGATTAATCGCCCGATTGTGGTG
>NZ_JADYVO010000080.1:0-393 GCF_020193825.1 Bradyrhizobium sp. NBAIM18 | reverse complement strand
TTGCCCGCACCGCCTGAGACGCGTTCAGCGCGTGCCTGACGAAACCATGACAAAAACCACAACAAACCACCCCGGAACCCGTCAGAAACGCGCCTGTTAAATTTTAACGGCATGCATGACTATGCACCAGAATGACGCCATGCTCTTTTCACGCAAAAATCATCACCAGACGGGGAAAATCACCAGTGACCAGACAGGAATCCGCCGCCCTCAATATGGCCAAATTTATCCGCGCACAGACACTTCTCCTCCTTGAGCGGCTCGAGCAGATGGATCTGGATGAGGCTGCCGGCTGCTGTGAGCACCTGCACGATCAGGCCGAAGCGCTTTACGCCATGCTGAACGCACAGATAGGCGAGGAAAATGCGTGAAAATCGGTGAACGGGTGCGCAA
>NZ_JADYVO010000008.1:0-317976 GCF_020193825.1 Bradyrhizobium sp. NBAIM18 | reverse complement strand
CGAGCAGATTGTTGATGTCGCTGGCGCGGTTGTCGAGCGACTGGGCCGTGAAGAAGTTGGTGGGATTGTCCAGGGCCGAGTTGACGCTCTTGCCGGTCGACAGACGGTTCTGTGTGGTGGCGAGAAGGTCAGCGGTGGACTGGAGGGAGAGCAGGTTCTGACGAACCGATGCGGAGAGGACGATACCGGACATGACTCTGTTACCTTTCTGGTAAACGACGCTACTGTTACACGTCTGCTTGGATCGCGATGGACCCAGCGACGGCGGACCGTGCCGCCGAGACCTCTAACGAAACATGAAATGAAACCCGCGCTTTTGCCCGGTCACGCGTGATTCGGGCCTGGAAGCAACGCGCATGGCCGCGCCGCCGCACCAAACGCGACATTGAAAGCATTGAGCTTTCTGGCGGGGATAGCCCAAATTTACAGCTCGTTAACTAGTTGCGAGCGAGAATCACGTCCTGATAGGCCGCAACGAACGCTCGGTTACGAAAGCGTTGATGGAGAACAGGAATGGCCCTCAAGGTCGAGCTCAAACCGCACGAACGCATCATCGTCGGCAATTCCGTGATCACCAACACGGACCAGCGGGCCCGCCTCCTGATCGATGGCGAGAACGTGCCGATCCTGCGCGAGCGCGACATCCTCACGCCGGAGACCGCCGACACGCCCGCCAAGCTCGTCTATCTGGCGGTCCAGCTCATGTACATCTCCCCGGATCCGCAGACCCAGCACGGCACCTATTTCAACCTGGTGCGGGACATCGTCACCGCGGTGCCGAGCTCCTGGCCGATCATCGAAGGCATCAACAACAACATCCTGAACGGCGACCTCTACCGAGCGCTGAAGGAAGCCCGCAAGCTGATCGCCTATGAGGAGAAGCTGCGCAACCAGTTCGAGGCCACTCATCCCAAGGCGGCAGCCGACAAGGACGACGTCAGCACCGCCGCCTGATACAGCGTTCGCAGCAACGACAACGGCCCCGGGATCGCCTCCGGGGCCGTTGTCGTTCCAGACGTTCGTCAAGTTATTGCGCTACGAGCGGTGGCGCGTCGACTTCGATTACTCCGCCGCTCCGCTGTCCACCGAACTGCAGCACGGCTGCGATCAGCGCGTCGATGTCCGCCTCCTCGGTGCGGTGATTGACGATCGCGGCGCGGATCGCGAACTTTCCGTCCAGCGTCGTGCTCGATGGCGCAGCGATGCCGGACTCCTGGACGTCGGCGACGATCTCGCGATTGACCGCATCGCCGCTGCGATAGCGGAAGCAGACGATGTTGAGATTGACCGGTGCCAGCAATTCCAGCCGTGGTTCGGCCAGCACACGCGCCTCCAGATATTTGGCGAGCGCGCAGCTTCGTGCGATTGCCCGGCCCAGCCGGTCGGTGCCGAACGTCTTCAGCGTGAACCACGTCTTCAGCGCACGAAAGCCGCGCGACAGATCAGGGCCGAGATCGCAGGGCCAGACCGCGCCCGCCGCAAGCCCCCTCGCCTCGCGGCTCAGATAGGCCGCCGGCTGCGCGAAGGCCTGCCGATGCTGCTCGCCGTCGCGCACCAGCAGGAAGCCTGCGTCATACGGCACCTGCCCCCATTTGTGGAAGTCGAGTGCGATTGAACCCGCAAGCTCGATGCCGCCGAGCAGCGGCGCAAGCTCCGGCGACAGGATTGCGAGCGCACCGAAAGCGCCGTCGACGTGAAACCAGATTCCTTCCTCGCGGCATAACGCAGCGATCGCCCTGAGGTCGTCGATCGCCCCGATATCGACCGTGCCGGCGGATGCGACCACCAGAAAAGGCTTGAAGCCGACATCGCGATCGACGGCGATCTGTGCGCGCAATGCGGCAACGTCGATGCGATGATCGGCATCGACGGCGATCTTGCGCAGCGCATCGGTGCCGAGCCCGGCAATGTCCATCGCCCTCGAGATGCAGCCATGCGCTGCCTGCGACGTATAGGCCGTGAGCAGCGCACTGTCATTGCCGATGCCGTGCTGCCGCGCCAGCGTGCCGAGCGCGGTGGTGCGCGCCACCAGCACGGCCATCAGATTAGCCATCGACGTGCCCGTGACGAAGATGCCGCTTGCGCTCTCGGGAAAGAGGAACAGGCGGCGCATCCAGTCGACGATCTGGCGCTCCACCTCGATCGGCATGTGGTCGCGTCCGCCGAGATTGGCGTTGAGGCCGGCGGCGAGCATCTCCGCGAGCATGCCGACGGCGGTGCCGCCGCCATGCACCCAGCCCATGAAGCCGGGATGGACGTTGCCGGTCGCATAGGGCGCGACATGCTCGCAGTATTCGCGATAGACCTCGGCAAGCTCACTCGCCTCGCGCGGCACGTCCGCCCTGAATGCCGCACGAACGTCATCTGGGATCGGTCGCCAGACGGGGCGCGCCCGAACGTTGGCAATGCCGTCGATCGTTTCGTCCAGCATGCGGTGGGCCAGCGCGCGAAACTCGCTCCAGTCCTGCGGATCGAGCGCGGTATTCGCGACGGAGCTTTGCGCATTGCGGATGATCTCGTTCATGCTGCGCTCTCCCCGCCCGTCTTCGCATGCCGCAACAGCATCGTCGTGAACGCGGTAAAGATCTTGCGCATCTGCGGCGGCTTGTACGGAAACACGACCGGCGAATCCATGTTGTGCACGACGGCGGTGTTGTCGGCCTCGAACACCAGAAGCTCGCCATCCGCGTTCTCGGCGCAATCGACGATGAAATAGTCAAGGCCGACGCGCCGGCTCATCTCCTCGAGCGCGTTTCCGTGGCGCGCGCCGAAGGCATGGTCGAAGTCGCGCATGAAGACGGCTTCCTCGGCCCGCTTCTCTTCGCTGAAGGCCATGTAGGCGTTGAGATACCAGATGTCCCAACGGTCGGCGATCGCCATGTGGCACGCGTACGGCTTGCCGTCGACCATGGCGAGGCGATACTTGCGGTAGAGCCCGTCGGGGCTCACATAATCGACGAAGCGTGCGACGAAGAAGTCCTGCTCTTTCCGTTCGGCGAGATAGGTCGCCAGAGCCGCCGCATCGTCGAGCTTCGCGAGCCCGACGCCGGCATGCGAGCCGCGCGGCCGTGCGATCATCGGAAAGTGCAATTCGCCTGCGATGTCCGCGCATGCGATCCGCCCCTGCGCGAGGTCCGATAATTGCGCGCGCGTTGCGTGGATGGTCGCGGGAATGTCGAGGCGGGGCACGCCCGTCAGCAGCCGATACAGCTTGTCGCGATCGAGATTGCCGATGCGATCGGGGCGATTGAGCAGCGGCCGCGGCCAGTGCGGCGCGGCCTCATCGATCAGCGCGAGCGCCTCACGGCATTCCTCGGAATCGGAGGCGACCACGATGGCCACGTCGTGCTCCGGCAAGGTCTCGGGCAACCCGACGCCCTTGATCACATAGAGGGTCAACAGCTCGACATCGGAGCCTTCGAGCAGGAAATCGATCGGCGTGTTGCCGCCCATGTCGATGTCGGCTGCAAGCGCGAGCAGGCGCAGGCCCGACTTCGGAGCTGCGCTGGGCGTTCGGAACAATTGATGGAAGGCCAGCACCTCGGACTGGATCGCAAGCCCCCGATCCTTGTCACCCAGCAGCTGGGTGATCAACGACAGGTCCAGCCCCTCGCCCGCCAGCGCGGTCCCCGCTGCGATGCGCGCGACGAGCTGATCGCGCAACGGATGCAGATCGACGCCTTCGAAGGCCCGGCGCGTCAGCTGCGCAAAGCCGATGCGGTCGGCATAGTTCGCGGCGGTCAGGCCGATCGGCGGGGAAACCGGATGCTGCATCTCACACCTCGAACGCGGACTTTACCGGCACGGCCGCTGCGCCACCGGCGAGCAGCAGCTCGATTTTCACCAGGACGTGGGCGATCTGGTCGAGAAGGTGCTGCACGTTGCGCTGCGCCTCCGCCCTGTCCGGCGACCAGGCCTCAGTCACGAGCCGCGCGCCGACGCAGAGGCGCAGCACGGCCTGCGGCGTCCCGTCCTGCCGCTCCAGCCGCACCGGCTGGCCGATCAGGCAGCGCTGCGCGACCACCTGACGGTCCTCCGTGCTGCCGTTGATCTCGTTGCTGACGTCACGCGCCAACGCGCGATGAACAGAAGCGGTCTCGGCAACACAAACCGGCTTGCCGTCGCGCAGCAGCGTGAACGGAAAGATGGTCGGTTGCACGAATTCCTCGTCGTCGACGCCGGCCACGTGGGTCGCGGCCGAAACAGCGTGCAACGACGGCGACAATGCGATCATGCTGTCGATGCCGGCAGCGAGCTCGGCGAGCATCCCGGCGCGGAAGGCCCCGGGCACGCCGTAGTAGCTGCCGATCTCGGCCAGCGCCGCCTCCCAGCGCAGCCATTGACCGAAATTCGGACGGCGCTCGAAGCGCGAACGCAGCGCCGTCCAGGCCATCGGCCAATCGCAGCGGCCGGCGTAATCACGGATTCCAGATGCGATCCCCTCGACGCGATCGAGCGACCGCGACAGGCCCTTCGGCACCAGCAGTACACCGCTGAAGGCAGGGCCGCCGAAGATGGAGCCGGTGATCAGCACCATATATCCGCGGTCGAGATAGGAGCGCAGCCGCCGGCGACCGAGCCGGGCCTGGCAGGCGTCGACGACGATCTGGACTTTGCGCGGCCAGCGCCGCGCGATCTCGTCGAGGCAGGCCGCGCTCGGCGCACGCCATCCGAGCTTCGAGGAATCCATGATCTGGAGCAGCACGGGCGCGCCTTGCGCGATCGTGGCCTCGACCGCATGCAGCACCGCTTCATCGGCATCCGTGCGCATCGCGATCCCGGCCCCCGGCGCGCGCAACGGCAGCGAGATGCTGGCGCCGGCCAGCCCCGCGACCGCGCCGTCCTTGCGAACCGCAAAGCCGCTCGCCGTCAGGGTGCTGAAATGATGTCCACGCGCGGTATGGGTCGTGCCGCTGCCGGCCTGGTCGGCGCCGACCACGATCGTCACCGGCCGCGCGCCGAGCATCGTGCGCGCCAGGAACAGGGCATGGAGCTGGGAGTCCGTGCCGGACGGCGAGAACACCACGTCGACGCGCGGCGAGAGCTGGAGATGACTGCGCAGCTCGTGGCGCATATCCTCGCAGCGTGCATCGAAAGCGATCTCGACCTCGTCGAACAGGCACTTGTGCATCAGCTCTTCACGCGCCAGCGCGGCGCGGTCATAGGCCGCCTGCGAGATCGTCGACGCGGTCGAGGAGGCGAAATTCCACACCTCCGGCTCCGGCGAAGCCGGGCAGCCATAGGCGTTGGCGCGGCCGGTGGGATCGAGCGCCAGGCGCGGATCTCCGCCGGAAACGAGCAGCGTGTCGAGCGGCGTGAAGAGGTCGCGCAGGCGATAACGCGAGCCGCCGTCGGCGGCGCGTTGCATCTCGGGCCGAGGGGATGGGCCGCCGCTCATGCCGAAAGGCTCACGCCGCGGCATCGGCCGCCGCAGGCGCAGCTGCGAATTGCGAGGCGATGTCGCCGTGGAACACCGACGGCCCGACGTGGTCGAGCGGGCTCTGGATGTCGGCCCAGATCTCGCCGCCGATATCGGTCCAGCGCTTGCAGAAGGCGAAGTCCTCGGACAGATAGGTGCCGGTCGCCGGATCGATCATACATTCGAACAGCGCGAACCGGTTCCGGCTCGCCGCCAGCGCATCATGGGAATGCTCGCGGAAGAACTGGAGGTTCGCGTAGTCGGGGTGGCGGCACATCGCCTCCAGCACGTGACGCCGGATCATCAGGAAGCCGGTGCCGGCATAGCGCACGCGGGTGAATCCGTTGACCACCACGATGCGGTCGGGATCCTCGATCTCGAGCACGTAGTCGAGCGAGGCGGCCGGCACGTCGGCCCGGCCTGACTGGATCGCCCGCGCGGCCTTGTCCCAGTTGACCCGCTTGATCGGATAGCAGCCGGCGACGACGTCCGCGCCGCATTCGATCAGGCGGAACACCTGCTCCGGCTTGAAGCCGATATCGGCATCGATGAACAGGAAATGCGTCGCCTTCGGATCGTCCAGGAACATCGCGGCCAGGTTGGCCCGCGCACGGGTGATCAGCGCGTCGCCGTCGCGCAAGAGAACCTTGAGCTCGAGATTGGACATGCCGTGCACGGCCCGCTGCAACGCGAAGATCGAGCTCGCATAGATGCTCGACACCTGCCCGCCGAAGCAAGGCGTTGCCACCACCAGCTGCATCTTGTCCGACATCGACCGCTCCGCCCCCGCTTGCAATCCTCACCAAGAGGTAAACAGGCATGGTTAACGGCGTCTTAACGCTTCATTACAGGAACTTGACGAGCGAGAGCTGCGCCAGGTTCGAGGTCACCTGGTAGGACGCCTGCAGGGCGTTCTGCAGCGCCAGGATCTCGCTCGCGACCTGGTCGGGCGAGGCCGATTCCGCCTGGTCAATGATGGTCTGGAGCTGCGCCTTGGCCTGGGTCTGGCGCGTGCTCGCGTCCTTCATCGTGTTCTGGGCCATCGCGATGTCGGTCTGGATGTCCTCGATGCGCTGCTGTCCGGGCTGCTGGGTCAGCGCCTGGGTCACCCGCAGGCTGAGCGCCGAGACCTGCCCGCCCGAATATTGCCCGGTCGGCGAGGTCGAGAAGGTGCCGAACACCGCGATCGCCTGCAATTGGCGGCGGATCGCATCCTCATTCGCCTGGGCGCCGTACTGCACCGTCACGGCATCGTCGACCCGCGCCATCGCGGTCGAGCGCGCCGAGCCGGGCCCGTCATTGCCCAAATACCATTTCACCGTATTGGCCGAGCCGTTCACCAGCGTGGTCGCCGAGCTCGCAGGCGAGGAGCCGACGCGCAGCGGCGGCTGCGTGGCGGTCACCGGCGTCGAGCTGAACCCGAGCGCGCTCAGCGCGCCGGTGTTCGACGTCGTGATGTTGAGGCTCGCCGCATCGTCGGTGTTGATCGTGATCGAGCCGCCATGGACCGTCGAAGGCTTCGAGGTCCCGGTGATCGCGTCGACCTTGCTCAGCAGGGTCTGGATGCTGTCGGTGACATTGAGCTGGTTGCCGGTCGCGCCCGAGGCCACGAAGGTCAGCGTGGTCCCGTTGACGGTGATGGTATCGCCTGCGACGAAGCCCGGCGAGATCGAGTCCGAGGGGCTCGCGCCCGATAGCGCCGTCGCGCCGGTGACCGGGGCCGCCGGCGCCGTCTGGTTGTTGACGGGGGTGCCGATCGCAGAGCTCGCGGTGTTGAAGAAGTTGTCGCCCGCAACGATCGCCGATGCCGCCACCAGCGAGGTGTTGGCGAGCTTCTGAATCGCGGTGTTCAGCGCCGTGTTGAGATTCGCAGCAGTATTGTTCGGGTTGACGGGCGTGCTCGCATCGATCGCGAAGCTGCCGAGCGGCGTCGGCGTTGCCGAGGACGCCGTCAGGTCGATCTGCTCGGTCGTGCCGTCCGGCAGGGTGAACTGAATGCTGAGCTTGTCGCCGTTGTTCGGATTGACGCCGTTGAGATCGACCGAGAACGACACCGGCGAGCCGCTCGGGCCGGTGACGGTCGCGCCTGTCAGCGTCGAGGACACCGCCTTGATCTTGAGGCCGAACGGCGATCCGGCGACGTCCTCCGACACCTGCACGGAGCTTGCCGTCGGCTGCGTCTGCACCAGGCGGCCCATGCCGCTGGTCCCTAGGTCCGCGGCCTGGCGCTCGGCCATGACGGTCTTGAAGCCGGCCTGTGTCGTGGTGCCGTTAATGATGTCGCCGGCATCGGCGACCGACTGGGTATTGACTGCCGTTCCGGAGAACAGATAGCGGCTGCCGGTCTGCGTGTTGAGGACACCGACCATCGAGCCGAACTGGGCGGCGGCGGTGTTCTGGGCAATCGTCTGGCCGTTGACGTTGAGGTCCTGCGCGGTAGAGGCCGAGCCGGTCTGCACCGTGCTGCGGATCTTGGTCAGCGATTGCAGCGCGGTGTTGGCGAGGTTGATGCTGACGTTGACGTTGGTGATCGTGTCGGTATAGCCGGCGATGTTGGAGAGCTGCGCGCGCCCGGCGATCGCAAAGCCCTCGTTCGTCCCCATGCCGGCATAGTTCTGCGACAGCTTGCCGGTCGAGAGCTGCGTCGAGAGGTCGGTGAGCTGCTGATTGATGTTGCGGATCTGCGCGCCGAGGATCGACGAGGAGTAGTTGATGCTGCTGATCGCCATCTTTCGGAGCCCTGTTACTGTTTACAATTGAGCCTGGATCAACGTGTTCATCATGGTCTGCACCACCGACATAACATGGGCGTTGGCGGCATAGGCATTCTGAAGCTGGATCAGGTTCGACATCTCCGAGTCCAGGTTGACCTTGGAGGTCGAGTCGAACTTGGCCTGGAGCGTCGAGACCACGACGCTCTGGCCTTGCTGGAGCTGGGTCGCCTGGGTCGCGGCGTTGGCCTGCACGCTCAGGAACTGCTGGAGGAAGTTCGACACGCTGCCGGTGAAGGGCTGGCTGGCCGAGCCGAGGCCGCTCTGCGGCGAATAGGAAAACACTGCACTGGTGAGCTGCGAGTAGAGATAGTCCGAACGCGTGGTGTCGCCGGCGGGCGTCACCGGCGAGGTATTGTAGACCGACATCCGGGTCGGATCGGTCACGAGCTGCGTGTTCACGGCGATGCGCCCGGCAAGACCGGTCATCTGCGAGCCCGACGCCGTGATTGCGCCGGTGTAGAGCGCCTGCCCGCCGTCGGTGAACAGCGGCAGCTGCGGATTGCCCGAGGTCAGCGACGAGATCGTCTTGGTGGTCGAGGCCGAACCGACCTTGGCAAGCCCGGTGTTGTCGTCGGTCACCCGCAGCGTCGTGGCGGTCGCCGGCGACGGGGCGGCGGAGAACGACAGATGCGTGCCCGACAGCGCGGTGTTCAGCGCAGAGGCGATCGCGCCCATGCCGCCGGCGAAGTCGACGCCGATCCGCATCGGGTTGGCGTTGGTCGCGTTCTGGAGCGGCAGCGCGGCGGGGTCGGTCACGTTGACGAGCGTGATCTGGCGCTGCGTGTTGGTCGCCGTGTCCGTATAGGTGATGTTGACCGTGTTGCCCGGCAGCGCACCGGCAAGCTCGAGATCGAAGCCGGCCGGCGGGCCGGTGACCGTGCTGCCCGTCGTGGTCTTATCGGACAGCGCGCTCGCCATCGTGGCGGCGAGCTGGTCGATCTGGTTCTGCGCCTGCACCAAAATGTCGTCGCGCAGCTTCAGGTCGGCCGCGATCTGGCCGGACGACACCACGTTGTTGGCGACGACGTCGACTTGCGAGCCGTTCGGGAGCTTGATGTTGAACGCGCCAACGCCGGACTTGGCAGGGTCGATGTTGTAGAGCGACGTTGCCGACAGCGCGCCGGCGGAGGCAAAGGAGAATTCCGAGGCGAGCCCGGCGCCGACCAGCTGGATGCCGGTCGTGGTGTAGATGTTGGCCTGGTTCGAATTGTCGGTGGTGACGCGGACGTCGACATATTTCGACAGCGTGTTGATGGCTTGGTCGCGCTGGTCCATCAGCGTTGCGGCCGAGGGATCGTTGGCCGACAGGCCCTGGAGCCTGGTGTTGATGTCGGCGATCTGCTTCATGGCCGCATTGGCGGCCTGCGCCGAATTGCTGAGATCCTGTTCGACGTTGGAGCGCAGCGACTGAATGCCCTTGGTGGTGACGTTGAGCTGCGTCGCGAGCGCCTGGGCCGCCCCGAGCGCAACGGTCTGCGCCGACGACGCACCCGAGCTGGTCGACAGCGCCTGCAGCGCCGTGGTGAATTTGTTCAGCGCGCTTTCGAGCGTGCCGGAATTGCCGGGCGTGCCGTAGACATTCTGAAGCTGCTTCAGGATGTTGGCCATCTGGTCGGCGTAGCCGCCGCCGCCGGTCTCGGTCCGTAGCTGGTTCTGCACGTAGGTGTCGAGCAGGCGGCTGACGCCGGTCGTCATCGCCGTCGCGCCGAACTCGCCGGTGGTGACCTCGATCTGGTTCGGCGTCTGGACGACGTAACCCGGCGTCTGCGCATTGGCGACGTTCGAGGAGACGATCGAGAGCGCGGCCTGGTTGGCACGCAGACCGCTCATCGCACTGGCGAGGGCTGAACTCAAACCCATATCACTGGCCCGCCTTTGTTACGTCACGCGCCGATCAGCGCAACACGTTGAGGAGATCCTGCACCATCGAGTTTGCCGTCGTGATCACCTTGGTGTTGGCCGAATAGGCCTGCTGGGTCACGATCAGCTTGGTGAATTCGTCGGCGATGTCGGTGTTGGATCCCTCCAGCGACGAGCCGCTGATGGTGCCCGAAGCGCCGTCGATGGCGTCACCCGATTGTTCGGTCGCGGCATAGGCGCCGCCGTCCATCGCCTTCAGATAATTGGTGCCGTTGAAATGCGACAGCTGCACCTGCGCGAGGTTGAGGTTCTGGCCGTTGGAGAAGGTGCCGACCACCACGCCGTTGTTGTTGACGGCGACCGAGCGGAGCTGACCGGCGGCGTAGCCGTTCTGGGTGATGGTGTTGATCGTCACCGCGCCGCTGGTGCTGGCATATTGCGTCAGCCCTCCGGAGGAGATGTTGAAGGCGACGGAGCCGAGCGACTGACCGCTGACGGTGACGTTGTTGATGGTGATGCCCGAGCCGCTCGGCGAGGTCAGCGAGCCGTCGGCGGCAAAGGTGAAGGTCTGGCCGGTATTGACCCATCCGACCGTCGTGCCGGTCGCGTTCGGGTCGGTCTGGTAGAACAGGTTCCAGCTGTCGGAATGACCCGCGCCCAGCGAGGCGCTGTCGGTCTTGGCCCAGCGCAATTGCAGGTTCACCGGCGTACCGGCGGCGTTGTAGGCGGTCACCGCGCCGCCGCTGATCGATTCCTTGGTGAAGGTGGCGATGTCGTTGCCGATCACGCCGCCGGTGCCGGCCGTGCCGCCACCTTCGCGATTCCGGGTGATGGTCGAGGTGAAGCCGAGCGCGGAGAAGGCCGCGCTGTTTGAGCTCGAGACCGTCAGGTTGGAGACGGTGCCGGTGTTCAGCGTGATCACGCCGCCGCTGCTGACCGACGATCCCGAGGCGCCGGAGAGCGCGTCGATCTTGCCGAGCAGGGTCGTGATGTTGTCGGTGACGTTGATCTGGTTCGCACCCGAGGCGCCCGAGGCCATGAAGGTCAGTGTCTGACCGTTGACGGTGATGGTGTCGCCGGGGGAAAAGCCCGACGTGAGCACCTGGGCACCGCCGGCGGTGGCCGAGCCGCTCAGCACCGTCGCGCCGGAGATTGCAGGCGAGGACAGCACGTTGCCGCCGCGCGTCACACTGCTGATGCCGAGCGCGGTGGCGGCCGTGCCGCTGCCGATCGCGACGTCGGTGCCGGTGCCGGTCGCGATCTGGATATTGCCGCTGACCGAGAGCGAAGCGGTGACGCCGGCACCGCCGGCCGTCTGGATCGCGTTCAGGATGTCGGCCACCGTCGCCGTCGTGCCCGCACCGAGACCGATCGTGGTGTTGCTGCCGACGGTCGAGACCGTGGTGCCGCCGTTGAAGGTGATGGTGTTGCCGTTGATGGTCAACGTCTGGCCGCTCAACGCAGTCAGAATGCTGGAGGCGAGATGCGTGCCGGCGGTATTGTCGAGCGACGTGGTCGTCGAAGCCACCGCCGAGGAATTGTTCTGAAGCGCAACCGTGCCGGTGGCCGTCGTCGAAGAATAGGCCGACCGGATGTTGCCGGTTGCGGCCGCGCCTGACACGGTCGCATTGGCATAGGGCGCCGGCGGCGTGCCGACCGGCAGCGGGTTGGCGGCGAAATCGGACGGGTTGAGGCCGCCGGCGGCGAGCAAGGTGCCGGTCGATGCCGTGGTTTTCGCCACCGTGTTCGGCTGGGTCGGCAGGTTCGCCGCGTACTGGATCGAGGTGGTCGCCTGCGCCGGAATGAAGTTGTTCTGGAATTGCAGGACGTTTGCCACGCTGCCGGTCGGGTTGCCGGTCTTCGGGTCGACGGTGACGCCCATCAGGTAATAGCCGGCGCCGTTGACCAGGTTGCCGTTGGCATTGAGCTGGAAGTCGCCGCGCCGCGTGTAGTAGGTCACCCCGGTGAAGACAGGCACGTTGTCAACGACGCCGCTCGCCTTCTGGATCGAGAAGAAGCCGTCGCCGGTGATCGCCATGTTGGTGGCGACGCTGGAGGACGAGATCGTGCCCTGCGTCGTGATGGTGGCCTTGGCGTTGGCCTGCACGCCGCCTGCCACCTGCTTGCTCGGGACCGAGGAGTCCGGAATGAGGTCGACGAAGCTGGTGCCGATGCCCTTGTAACCGGTGGTGGATGAGTTCGCGATGTTGCCGGAAATGTTCTGCAGCGCGAAGGACTGCGCCTGCAGGCCACCCACCGAGGTGTTCATTGCATCGAAGATACCCATAACTTTGTCTCCAAATCCGATCTCGGCGGCCGGTCGACCATGGCCGCAATCGGAAAGAGACGTCGCAAGGCCTATGCCAATGCGGGTATCTTCAGGAAATCAATGACTTAATGAAAAAGCCCCGGTCTGACGACCGGGGCACATTTGCCGGGACCGGCAACAATTGCCGGGAGACGAGGTCATTCCGGAACGGTCCGCAGGACCGAATCCGGAATCTCGATATTCCAGATTCGATGCTCTCGCATCGCTCCGGAATGACTCCCGCGAAACCTACGTCGCCGACGCCGCCGCGGGGTGGAAGACCAAGCCGAAACCATCGATGCAATAGCGCAATCCGGTCGGCTTCGGGCCGTCGTCGAAGACATGGCCGAGATGGCCGCCGCAGCGCCGGCAATGCACCTCGGTGCGGACCATGCCGTAGCTGCGGTCCTCGGTCTTGCCGACATTGCCTTCGATCGGCGCATAGAAGCTCGGCCAGCCCGTGCCGCTCTCGAACTTGGTCTCCGACGTAAACAGCGGCAGGTCGCAGCCGGCGCAGGCGAAGATGCCCTTGCGCTTCTCCTTCAGCAGCGGGCTGGAGCCGGGCCGCTCGGTGCCGTGATTGCGCAGGATCTCATATTGCTGCGGCGTGAGCTGGGCGCGCCATTCGGCCTCCGTCTTGGTGATCTCGAACTTCTGCGCGGCCTTCTCGCCGGCCTCGGCAGGTGTTCCTCTCAGCCAGCGCAAGGCCGAAAGGCCGAACAGGCCGGCGACAGTCGTGAGCAGGATGCGGCGGTCAAGCATGTCATTCTCCGTGCGCGGGAAGTCCACGCCCTGAGATACGGGCTTCTGCCGGCCGAAGTTACACGTCGGAACGAATTTCGCTCAACTTATTGCGAGACGCGGTCCTCGTGCACGACCGGTTCCGCAGCGCCGACCGCGGCTTTCGGCGGTGGCGCCGGCCGGGGTCGCACGCCGGGCGGCGCTCGGCGCGGACCGGTGCCGGCGGCGCGGTTGGCTTCGGCGAGGCGGGCCTCGCGTTGCCTGTCCTTGACCCTGGCGCGCTCGCGATAGCGGGCGAGCGCACCCGCGGCGGCGGAGCTCGCCCTGCCCCAGATCCCGACCAGCTGGCCGGCGACGCGCCCCGTGGCGCCGCCCGCCCAGACCAGCTCGAACGGCGAGAACAGCTTCCAGCGCTCATCGCCCGACAAAATGCTGCGCGCGATCATCTGTCCGGCCATGGCGGAGGTGTTCATGCCCTGACGGCCGAAGCCGCTCGCCACCCACAGGCCTTTGCGCAGCTGGCCGATCTGCGGCATGCCGTGCACGGTCTGGCCGGTGGCGCCGCCGAAGATGTCGGTGATCTCGACATTGCCGAGCTCGGGAAAGATCGTCCGGATCCGCCGCTTGATGGCGCCGGCGAAGCGCTGCGGACGCGCCGCCCAGGTGGTCTCCGGGCTCTCCCACATCAGCCGGTCGCCGTCGAGGACCCGGAAATGGTCGATACCGTCGGAATCCATCACCGATCCCTTGAAGGCGATGATCTCGTGCAGGCGCTCGCCGAGCGGCGCGGTCACGCCGGCATAGCGCCAGACTGGCAGCAGCGTTTCCGACAGGCGCTTCAAGGGGGCGCCGAGATGAATGTTGCCGGCGAGCACGATGTGGCTCGCCCGCAGCCGCGCCGAGGGCGTGACGATGCGCTTGCGGATGCCGGAATGATCGATGCTGACGACCGGCGTGTCCTCGAAGATGCGGGCGCCTGCCCGCCGTGCCAGCGCCGCCAGGCCGTGCACGTATTTCCGGCCGTCGACCTGGAACGCTCTAGGATAATACACGCCGTGGAAGTAGTGATCGGTCTTGAGCGCCTCGCGCACGCGGTCGACCTGCCAGCCCTCGACCTCGGTGTCGAAATCCTCGTTCAGCATCTGCAACCGGCTGATCAGCCGGTCGCCGGCATCGACGTTGGAGACCTCCAGCACGCCGTCGCTGACGCCGATCCCCGGCATGTTCTCTTCGGTGGCATTGGCCCGGACGAACGCGGCGCCCTGCTTCGACAGGGTCCACAATTCGCGGGCGTCCTCGAAACCGATGCGTTCGATCAGGTCCATGAGCGGCAAGGCAAAACCCGGCATCACGGTGCCGAGCTGGTTGCCGGAGGCGTTCCAGCCGACATGCCGGCCCTCGAGCACCGCGACGCTGGCCCCGAGCCGGGCCGCCTCCAGCGCGACGGTAAGCCCGGCCAGGCCCGCTCCGATCACACAAATGTCCGCATCGAGATCGAACGACAGCGGCACGCGGTCGTGAAAGCCGGCTTCTTCCTGGGACACGCTTGTGAAAGTCTCGCTCATGCAGTTTTCTTAGAGGACTGTGCGGGCCCTTGTCACCTTGTCCTCAACCGGCGCCTGTAGATTATCGTGGACGTGGAACGATTCGAGAATGCCATGCGCCGTTTGATGCTGCTGCGTCACGCCAAGACCGAGACTGACGCACCGAGCGGCCGTGACCAGGACCGCCGGCTCGACGACCGCGGCCACAAGGATGCCGCGCGGATGGGCGACTGGATCGCCGCCCATCCGCCCTTCCCCGACACCGTATTGGTCTCCCACGCCGTGCGGGCCCGTCAGACCTGGGACATCGCCTGGGAGGCGATGAAGGACCGCGTCCCCACGCCGCAGGTCGAGGTCCTGCCGGAACTCTATGGCGCCGATCCCGCGCAGATCCTGGACGCCATTCGCACCGCAACCGCCCCCGCCGATCCGAAGCGGCTGCTGCTGATCGGCCACAATCCCGGCATGCACGAGGTCGCGCTCATGCTGATCGGCGGCGGCGATCCCGATGGCGCCAAGGCCCTCGGCGACAACCTGCCCACAGCGGGGCTTGCGATCTTCGACTTTGACGTCAAGGATTGGGGTGACGTGGCTTACCGCCGCGGCAAGCTGGTGCTGTTCGTCAGCCCCAAGCTGCTTCGATCGGACTAGACGCGCGGGGCGCCGTCTCGACCGGTTTTCAGCTTGGTCACATCAGCGTTTTCGAGCGAAGTGGGCACCGATTCGCGTACAGAAAACGCGTCCAAATAGGAAGACGGAGGCGCAGATGTTCAAGTCCATCCTCGTGCCCATCGACCTCGCCGACACCGATCTCGCCAAGCCGGCGATCGCGACGGCGGCGACGTTGTCGCAGACCTGGAGCGGCACCGTGCGCCTGCTCAACGTGTTGCCGATGACGCCGGTGATGCTGGCCGAATACGTCCCGGCCGATTTCGACGAGCAGCAGCGCCAGACCTCGGAAGAGGCGCTTGCCATCGTCGCGCGCGAATCCGGCATCGAGCCTTCCCGCATCTCCAGCGTGGTGCGCCAGGGCGGCATCTATCACGAGATCCTGGAGGAAGCCGCGCACATAAAGGCCGATTTGATCGTGATGACCTCGCATCGCCCGGCGATGCGCACCTATTTCCTCGGCTCCAACGCCGGCCACGTCGTGCGCTACGCCAAGTGCTCGGTGCTGGTCGTGAGGCATTGAAGGGCAGCAGACTCCGTCATTGCGAGCGCAGCGAAGCAATCCAGAGTCTTTCCGCGGCAACAGCCTGGATTGCTTCGCTGCGCTCGCAATGACGTAGAGGCAGCTGCGTGCCACACTCGCGCTTCCGTGCCCCGGACGCTGCGCAGCACGAAGTGATGCGCTGCAGAGCCGGGGCCCATGCGTCAGCGAGTGCGATCCGCTGGGTCCCGGCTCTGCGCAGCAGCGTTTCACGCTGCAGCGCGTCCGGGACACGCGAGTATCACAGATACCGCGACAGCTCGGTCTTGAACTGCCCGTACACGGCGTCCTCGATCTGGCTGCGCGTGATGCCGATGTCGCGCAGGGCGCGGTCGTCGAGCTCGTTCAGGGTCTTGACGGCGGAGCGGCGCTCCAGGCGGTCGAACAGCGTGGTGAGGCGCAGGGCTAGGGCACTGAAAAATCCGCCCGATGAGGATGGGCGTAAAGTCGGCCCGACAGTTTGCGAGCTTGTGGTCATTCTTCTTCTCCGGCCTATTGTCCCGCGCGGCGAAGCAGGTGCCGCTGGCGCGGACGCTTATGGGCGCCTGCACCTCATTTGCCGTCGGATTGCTCTCGCTCCCCTCGGCTCAATCGCGAAACTTGATGGAACTTAAATGCTCCAGTACACTCCTCGGAGCAAGTAAAACATTGCTCTCGGTGCAATATGTCCAAGTTCGAGTACGTGAAGCTCGCCGATGCCATTGCGGCCGATATCACTAACGGCACGTTAAGGCCCGGCGACCGGCTGCCGCCGCAGCGCAATTTTGCCTATGACCGCGGCATCGCGGTCTCGACCGCGAGCCGGGTTTATACGGAATTGCTCCGCCGCGGCCTCGTGGTCGGCGAGGTCGGGCGCGGCACGTTCATCTCCGGCGACGTCAGGCGTGAAGTCGAGACCATGCGCGAGCCGGCCGACGCGCGCATCAATCTCGAGGTCAATTACCCGCTATTGCCGCAGCAATGGGCGATGATCGCCAAGAGCCTCGCAGGGCTCGAGCGCATCGACGCGCTCGAATCCGCACTGCGCGTTTCGACCAGCACCGGCACCAAGAGCGCCCGCGTTGCCGCCGCTGCCTATCTCGCACGCAAGGATTTTGCGCCGCAGCCCGAGCAGATCTTCTTCACCGCCAACGGCAAGCAATCGCTGGCGGCCGCGCTTGCCGCGCTGGTGCCCACCGGCGGCCGCTGCGGCGTCGAGGCGCTGACCTATCCCTACGTGAAGAGCATCGCCGCGCGGCTCGGTGTGACGCTGGTCCCGATCCCCATGGACGAGTTCGGCGCGCGGCCCGACGCCATTCAGAAGGCCCATCGCGAGGCGCATCTGTCGGCGCTGTATCTGCAGCCCATCATCCAGAACCCGCTCGGCGTCACCATGAACGCGACGCGGCGCGCCGACATCATGCGCGTCGCCGAGAAGCTCGATCTCACCATCATCGAGGACATCGTCTACGGCTTCCTCGCCGACGACACGCCGCTGGCGGCGCTCGGGCCCGACCGCTGCATCGTGCTCGACAGCCTGTCCAAGAAAGTCGCGCCGGGGCTCGCGCTCGGCATCCTCGTCGCGCCGCCTCACTTGCGCGAGAGTGTGATGAGCGCGGTGCGCACCGGCGGCTGGATCGCCTCCGGCCATGCGCTCGCGGCCGGGCAGCGGCTGATGGCCGACGGCACCGTCGCCGAGCTGACCCGGCTGAAACGCATCGACGCCGCGCGCCGCCAGCAGACCGCAGCACGGCTGCTCGCCGGCTACCAGCTCGCCGCCGATCCGCGCTCCTATCATCTCTGGCTGACGCTGCCGCCGCACTGGCGCTCGCAGACTTTCGTCGCGGCAGCAGCAAGGCGCGGCATCGCGCTGACGCCGTCCTCGACCTTCGCGATCGCGCACGGTCATGCGCCGAATGCGGTGCGGCTCGCGCTCGCCCCGCCCTCGCCCGAGCAGCTCGATTCCGGCCTGCGCACCATCGCCTCGCTGCTCGGCACCAAGGAGGACGATTTCGACTCGACGGAGTAGGGCTCTCATTTGACGCGTTTTCTTCACGCGAACCGGACCTCACTTCGCTCGCAAACGCTTTAGGGCAGCAGGGCCTTCGGCACGCGGTCGAAACTGTAGCTCTGCGGCCGGTTGCGCCGCACGAAACCGCCGACCTGCCAGGCGAACAGCGCGGCGAAGCCGAGGACGAACAGCACGCCGGCGAGCTCGCCGGTCAGAAGCGCGCGGATCAACAGCCCCGCCATTGCCACAGCGAGCGCGGCCAGGAACGCCAGCATCACCGCATAGGTCTTGCGGCCGAGGCCCGCGGTCAATTCGGCGCGGCTGCCGGCTTTGGCCATCCGCGCATGCAGCTCGATCAGGAAGTCGCGAAAGCCGTTGTCCTGCGGCGCCATCAGCGCCGCGGTCTGCCAGCTCGTCGACAGGATCGCGATGCGGCCGCCGCCAGCGCGGCTGATATCGGCGCGGAAGCGGTGCTGCTGCATCGACACCGGACGGAACGACAGCCGGATCGCCGAGATCTCGTCATAGCGCCACAGGCCGGAGCGGCCGGCGATGTGCCAGGACAGCCCCTGCTCCGTCAGCTCGAAGCGATGCGCCGAGCCGATCAGCGAGGCCTTGTAGGCATAGCTCGTGGTCGAACCCGCTTCCGCTCCCGGCATGTCGTCAACGAACCCATGGGCGATCGCTTGGGCGATCGGCTTGCGCGATCGCCCCCGGCCATCCTACAAGCGAGACATGGCTGAGACGACCTTTTTTCCGCGCCGCCTGATTCTCGGCGCCGCGATGATCTCCGGTGTGTTGCTGGCGCTCGCGGTGCACATGCTGGGCGCGCGCTACGGTCTCGATCTCGGCCGCCTCTGGCGCTCCGACACGCATGAGTTCATTCCGGCGGGCGCCGCCATCGCCTGGTGGCTGATCGCCACCGTCGGCTTCTCCGGCGGCTATTTCACGGCGAGCCTGATGCAGAGCGCCGTCTCCGGACAGATCCCGCAGCGGATGCGGCAATTCCTGATCGCGGTCGGCGTGCTGCTGCTTGCGGGAGCGGGTCAGGCGGCGTCGGCGCCGAGCCCGATCCCGACCGTCTCGGGCGTGCTCGCCGGGCTTGCCGCCCTGTGTCTCGGCGCCGTGATGGCGTTCTGCGGCGCGCATTTCGCGCTGCGCCGAAGCTGACCTCTCAAGCCGACGCGCGCAGCCGCGGCCGTTCCAGCATGATCGCGACATCCGAGGCGGGCCGCGGCTTGCTGAACAGATAGCCTTGCGCCTGGGTGCAGCCCTCGCGCCGGAGCAGCTCGAGCTGCGCGTCGTTCTCGACGCCCTCTGCCGTGGTGACGATGCCGAGGCTGCGGCCGAGGCCGGTCACGGCGCGAATGATCGCCATGGAATCCTCGCGCGTCGCCAGCTCCGACACGAAGGAGCGGTCGATCTTGATCTTGTCGAACGGGAAGCTGCGCAGATAACTCAGCGACGAATAGCCGGTGCCGAAATCGTCGAGCGAGATCCGCACGCCCATGGCACGCAGCTCGTGCAAGGTCGTCAGCGTCGCCTCGCTGTTCTGGAGCAGGACGGATTCGGTGATCTCGAGCTCGAGACGGCGCGCACCGAGTCCCGATATGGCCAACGCCTCTGTCACCGCCGCGATCAGGTTCGGGCTCTTGAACTGCACCGGCGACAAATTGACGGCGACGTCGACATCGTCGGGCCAGGTGGCCGCGTCGGCACAGGCGGAGCGCAGCACGAACTCACCAAGCTGAACGATGAGCCCGGTCTCCTCGGCCAGCGGGATGAAGCTGATCGGCGCGATCAGCCCGCGTTGCGGATGGTTCCAGCGCAGCAGCGCCTCGAAGGCGACGACGCGACCGCTGGCGACCTCGCGGATCGGCTGGTAATAGACCTGAAACTCGTCGCGTTGCAGCGCCGCGCGCAGATCCATTTCCAGAAGGCGCCGCGCCTGCGCACGCGCATCCATGCCGGTCTCGAAGAAGCGGTAGGTGCCGCGGCCATCCGCCTTGGCGCGATAGAGCGCAAGATCCGCGTTCTTGAGCAGCTCGTCCGGATTGCTGCCGTCCTGCGGCGACAGCGAGATGCCGATCGAGACGCCGATCACGATCTGATGGTCGTCGATCTGGTAAGGCGCCGAGATCACCTCGACGAGGCGTCCGGCAAGCGATCGCGCGGCGATCTCCTCGGAGCGTCCGATCTGGACCACCGCGAACTCGTCGCCGCCGAGCCGCGCCACGGTGTCCTGTTCGCCGACGGTGGCCTCGAGCCGGCGGCCGACTTCCTTGAGCAGCGCATCGCCGATGGGATGGCCGAGCGAGTCATTGATGTCCTTGAAGTGATCGAGATCGAGGCAAAGCACAGCGAGCTGGTCGCCCGACTTGGTCTGGCGCAGCCCCTGCTCGAGCTGTTCGTGGAACAGCACCCGGTTCGGCAGGCTGGTCAGCGCGTCATGTCGCGCCATGTGCGAGATCTTGGCCTGCGCCTCCAGCCATTCGGTGATGTCCTCGAAGGTCGCGACCCAGCCGCCGCCCTGCATCGGCTGGTTGACGACCCGGATGGAGCGGCCGAACCGGTTGACGACGTCGGTCGTGGTGCGGCCCTCGCGCGCATCGGCGACGAGGCGGGCGAAGAATTCATCCGCATCGCCCTGCCACTGGCCCTTGGCCTGCTCTTCCCTGAGCACGTCGACCAGCAATCGGCCGGCGAGCGGCACGTCGGTTCGACGGAGCATCGCGGCATAGCGCTCGTTGAACAGGATGATCTTGCCGTCGGCGTCGAACATGCACAGCCCCTGCGACATGTTCTCCAGCGCGCTGTCGAGCACGATCTGCTGGCGGCCCAGTTCGCCCTTGGCGCGGCGGTCGAGCAGCGCGGCCACGAGCGCAATCGCGATGATCGCGACGGCGGCGCTGGCAGTCAGGAACGACAGCGAGGCCGGCGGGACCGAGAGCCCGCTGATCGCGATCGTCGGGTCCGGCGTCAGCAGCACCGCGCCCATCGCGGTGAAATGATGGGCAACGATCGCGAGCGTCAACAGAGCAGTCGCGCTCAGCGCATGTCGAATGCCGTCACCTCGCGCGGCGACGAACAGCGCGAGCGCTGCGAAGACGATTCCGAACAGCACCGAGGCGGCAACCGTGCTCCGGATCCAATCCAGCCGTGCCGGCATCTCCAGCGCCGCCATGCCGGTGTAATGCATCGCCGCGACACCAAGGCCGACGATGGCGCCGCCGACGACGATCCACACCGGGCGCGAGGACGCCACGGCGATGCTGAGGCCCACGAAGGTCAAGGAGATCGCAAGCATCAGCGACAGAATTGTCACCGGGATGTTGTAGGCGCCGGCGCTTCCCGGGCCGTAGGCCAGCATCGCGATGAAATGCGTCGCCCAGATGCCGCATCCGCTCACGGCCGCATCCAGGGCGATCCAGGCCAGGCGCCCGGCTCCGTGCGTCGCGCGTGCGCGCTGAAACAGGCTGATCGCCGCGGCGCTGGCGAGCAGGCACACCGCGCCCCCAAGGGCCACCAGTCGCCAGTCATGCTCGTCGGTGAGACAGTAGAGAACTTGATACATTGCCGGCCCCTATCGACCCGCACTTGAGCCGACAGTGGTGGACGATCGGTAACCGGCTACAAACCTGCTCCGGAAGTGGTGAATGGAAGATGAGCGAGTTCGCTCACATTGCTGATCCTCGCGACGGCGCACCGAAGCAGCACCACGGCAGCGGGAAGCGAACAAGCACAAGCGCCGCGCGGACCGTCGCGCGGCGCTCGTAGTTTCCTCTACTCAGCTCGCCGCGCGCAGATTCACCTTGCTCTCGGCGAGTGTCGTCAGCTTCTGGTCGGTCGCCTTCTCCTCCTCGAGCGTCTTGGCGAGCACCGCCGCACAATCGTTGCGGCCGAGCTGCTTGGCCCAGGCGATCAGGCTGCCGTAGCGGACGATCTCGTAATGCTCCGCGGCCTGCGCCGCATTGATCAGGGCCGCGTCGAGCACCGCCTTGTCGGCGACTTCGCCGGCGGTCTCCTCGGCTTCCTCGATGATGCCATCGATCGCCGGGCAGTCGACCGCCTTCACGGCGACGCCGTGCATCTTGAAGACCTCCTCGAGCCGAGCAACGTGCTGCTTGGTTTCCTCGAGGTGCGTCAAAAAGCCCTGTTTCAGCTGCGGATCAGTGGCCTTGGTCGCCATCTTCGGCAGCGCCTTGGTGAGCTGCTGCTCGGCGTAATAGATGTCCTGGAGCTGATGTACGAACAGGTCGTTCATGGTCTTGATGTCTTTTGTGAACAGTCCCATCGTTCCGATCCTCTCGGGTCTTGGGAACACGGAGGCGCCGGCTTGCACGAAAAAGCCGCGTATTCCGCCATGTTCGATTGCTGATGGAGGCTAACGACCACGCGGCATCGACGTTCCAAAAACGCCGATACGGCTCTGCGCTGGAACAATGCGGACGGCGCCGGGATTTGAGACCGTGTCGGCACGGTGAGCGCGCGGGATGAGCCGGGTTCGCGACTCATATGCTTAACGCGCCGCCGATATGAACCGCGTATGACAAAGTTGCCCGCCGAACGCAGAACCTATTGTTGTCAAGGGCTGCACAAGCCGCTGATTTTGCCTTAAATGAGCTGGATCATGCCTAGCGATCGATGCCTGCCTTTTGGCCGTGATCGCACCCGACCGGCCAATGTCTGGCCCGGTCGGTCTTGCCCCCCGCCGGGAGGATGAATGCACGGACTGCTGCCCGCGTTGAAACGCGGCTTCAACAGATGGATCGGCTGGCGACGGCTCGGCGTCGCCGCGAGCATCTTCATCATCGCGTTTGCGATCACCACGCTGGTGCGGACGCTCAAGGGCATCGATACCGGGGTCATCCTGACCGCGTTGACGGAGATTCCCCGCGGCAACATCGGGCTGGCGGCGATCTGCGTCTTTTTCGCGTTCTGTACGCTGACCTTCTACGACTATTTTGCGCTGCGAACGATCGGCAAGAAGCACGTGCCCTATCGCATTGCGGCGCTGTCCAGCTTCACGTCCTATTCGATCGGGCACAACATCGGCGCCACGGTCTTCACCGGCGGCGCGATCCGCTTCCGGATCTATTCGGACTACGGACTGAACGCGATCGACGTCGCGAAGATCTGCTTCCTGTCGGGCCTGACCTTCTGGCTCGGTAACATCTTCGTGCTCTCGATCGGCATGGCCATCCATCCGGATGCGGCCTCCTCGATGGATCAGCTGCCCTCCTCGCTCAACCGGTTGATCGCCCTCGGCGGCCTCGCATCGATCGGCGCGTATCTGGTCTGGCTCTGCATGGGCGAGAAGCGCCGCGAGCTCGGCCAGAAGGGCTGGAAGGTGGTGCTGCCCTCGGCGCCCCTGACCTTGGTGCAGATCCTGATCGGCGTCGTCGATCTCGGCTTCTGCGCCACGGCAATGTACCTCTTGATGCCGGCCAACCCGCCGATCGACTTCATGTCGCTCGCGGTCGTGTTCATCCTGGCGACCCTGATCGGCTTTGCCAGCCACGCGCCGGGCTCGATCGGCGTGTTCGATGCCGCCATGCTCGTGGCGCTGCCTCAGTTCGGCCGCGAGGAGCTTCTGGCCACGCTGCTGGTGTTCCGTATTCTCTATTTCGTGATCCCGTTCGGCCTTGCCATCTCCATCATGGGCACGCGCGAGCTTTGGACGAATGTGGTCGCGCCGTGGCAGGAGCGGCGGCGGCTGGCGGAAGCCTGCGCGCAGGCCAACCTGCCCAAGGAGGTGACGCCGATGGAGCGCGAACGGCTGCTACGGCGGGCCAGCAAGCGCTGAGCCGCCGACGCCACCTCCGCAATCGTCGGGCAAGGGTTGCAGGCCGCGGCACAATCCTCTCTTATTTCCGCCTCAACTTTGCCGTTGAAGACGCGGGCCATGATTTCCGTATTCCTTCGCACCCTCTCGGCCGGCGCCGTGCTGCTTGCCGGCATCCTTGCTTTGCCCGAGCGCGCCGCCGCGCAGGACGCCGGCACCATGCAGATCAGCTGGGAGGTGCGTAACCGCTTCCGGCTCTTCCGCGAGGAGCGCGACTTCCTGCTCCATGTCGAGAACGCGCGTAACCGCAGCATTCTAGCCGCCGAACAGTCCCTCGAGCTCCAGAGCGAGGGCCGCGGCTGGGCCCGCAACATGGTCAACCGGCTCTGCATCGACCTGCAGGGCCGGGTCAACCAGCCCTGCACCCGCGACAACGTCAAAGAGAACTACATCACGCCGATCGACCATCCCGTGACGGTGCGCCTGACCGGCGCGGTGCCGGTCGGCGCCACCTGCGCCTGGTCGTTCGATGACGGCGATGGCCCGCAGAGCTCGACCTTCGACTGCGCCGAGCCGATCAATTTGCGTGTCCGCTACGGCAAGCCGACGGTTGCGACCGTCGATATCTCGGCCGGCTCCGATCCGACCCAGCGGATCCAGACCGAGATCCAGGTCCGCGACATCTTCATCGCAGGTCTCGGCGACAGCATCGCCTCCGGCGAAGGCAATCCGGACCGGCCGCTGGCGCTGTCGGACGAAGGCTTCTGCTTCCGCTCCTATCTCGGCACCGCCGGCGCGCAGTACTACCGGCCGAGCCGCCACGGCTTCAAGGGCGGCCGCGCCTGCGAGGCGCCGGATACGCTCGCCAACTGGCAGCGCTACAGCGCGCTCTGGTTCAATGCGCCGTGCCATCGATCGCTCTACAGCTATCAGGCGCGCACCGCGCTGGCGCTCGCGGTGCGCTACACCCACATCGCCGTGACCTTCCTGCCGCTCGCCTGCACCGGCGCCAGCATCGGCGACGGGCTGCTCGGCTCGCAGCGCGCCCGCGAATGCCCGCCCGGCAAGACCGGCGTCTGCAACACCAGCGTGAACGCGCAAGTCGCCGAGCTGCGGGAAGCCGTCACTGCGGCGAAGAAGCGCCAGCCCGATCGCACGCTCGACCTCGTGCTGCTCTCGGTCGGTGCCAACGACGTCTATTTCTCCGGTCTCGTCGCCGACGTCATCGTCGAAACCGCGACCGAGCGCGCGCTGTTCCGCCGCTCCGGCGTGTTGGCGAGCGTCGACGATTCCCGCGATGCGCTCCAGCGCGAGCTGCCGCAGAATTTCGTCAAGCTGCGCGAGGCGCTGAAGCCGCTGGTCGGCGGCGACCTCTCGCACGTGGTCTATGTCTCCTATGCCAATCCTGCGCTCGCCGACGGCGGCGCGCCCTGCCGCGGCGGCCGGGCCGGCTTCGACATCCACCCGTCCTTCAATGCCGATCCGCAGCGCCTTTCCCGCGTCTCCGCCTTCGTCGACAGCGAATTCCTGCCGCAGCTGAAGGGGCTCGCCACCTGCACCCGCGGTGCGCTGTGCCGCGATCCCGAAGCCGACCGCATGACCTTCGTCGATGCGCACCAGGCCGCGTTCGCCGAGCACGGCTTCTGCGCCCGTTCCGGCAACGATCCCGAATTCGACCGCAGCTGCTTTGCCGCGAACGGCCAGAGCTTCGATCCCGACATCGTCAGCGCGGCGAGCCAGCCGATGCTGTGCGGCCGCGGCGCCTCGGAGTACCGCGCCTACCTGCCCCGCGCGCGCTGGATCCGCGACGCCAATGACAGCTATTTCGCCGCGATGACCTATCCGCAGGGCCTGCCGGCGGCGAGCCAGCCGACCGACATCCACGATGCGGCCTGGGGCGTGCTCTCCGCCGTCTATGGCGGCGCGGTGCATCCGAGCGCCGAGGGCCATGCCGCGATGGCCGACGCGGCGCTGCCGGCGGCGAGCGCCGTGCTCGGTCTCGACGCCGTGCCGCCGAACGTGACGCGCGGACTGCTGCCGCAGCTGCTGCCCAGCGCGCAGCAATAGCGCGCGCTGTCTCCACACACTCACCGTCATCGCCCGGCTTGACCGGGCGATCCAGTACTCCGTGACAGCAATGATTTAATCGAGAAGCCGCGGCGTACTGGATTCCCCGCCTTCGCGGGGAATGACAGTGGTGTGGGTCGTATCGTCTCGCGCCCCCAACCTGCCGTTCCATCGATCCAAAAACAGCATCGATCGATACTGCCTTGAACTTGGACACTTCGCCGCGCGCACCTCTAGGACTCGTGTCGGGCAAACGGCCGAGGCTTAAGAGAGGCGCGTGATGAGCGCAGTGGCGTCCGCAGCGGGACGTGAGGCGGTCTCGCATCAGCCTGTTCCTCCTGAGGGCTCCCATGGGAGCTTGACCAGGCAACTCAACGGCGGCCCACAAGGCCGCCGTCTTTGTTTTGGGGGTGATCGATGCTAGAAGTGCCGGGGAAACGCCTTATTCATCTAAGGCATGTATCGATGTTCGACCTCAACCAGCTCCGCTGTTTCGTCACGGTGGCGGAGGAATTGCACTTCGGCCGCGCCGCCGTGCGGCTCAACATGACGCAGCCGCCGCTGTCCCGGCAGATCCAGCTGCTCGAGCACATCATCGACGCGCCGCTCTTGGAGCGCACCAGCCGCTCGGTGCGCCTCACCCCGGCCGGGCGCAGCTTCCTGCCGGAGGCGCGGCGCATCCTCAAGCTTGCCGAAAGCGCTTCGCAGGTGGCCCGCCGCATCGCGCTCGGCAAGACCGGCTCGCTGAAGGTCGGCTTCACCGCGGCCGCGGCCTATGGCTTCCTGCCCGAACTCATCGCCGCCTGCCGCGCCAAGCTGCCGGAGGTCGATTTCTCTCTGAAGGAGATGGTATCGGGCGATCAGTTCGAGGCGCTGACCTCGGGCCAGATCGATGCCGGCCTGCTGCGGCCGCCGATCGCGCGGCCCGAGCTTGCCAGCCGCCGCGTCGTCGCCGAGCCGCTGCTCGCGGCGATCCCGAAGAAGCATCCGCTCGCGAATGCCGACGGCATCACCATCAAGGATTTCGACGACCAGCCCTTCGTGATGTACTCGCCCTATGAGAGCCGCTACTTCCACGATCTCCTGGTGGCGCTGTTCACCCGCGCCGACGTGCTGCCGCGCTACGTCCAGCATCTCAGCCAGATCCACTCGATCCTCGCGATGGTGCGCGCCGGCCTCGGCCTCGCCATCGTACCGGCGGCAGCGGCGAGCCTGAAGATCTCCGACGTCCGCCTGCGTCCGCTGAAGCTGCGCACGCGCGTTCCGGTCGAGCTGTTCATGGTGTGGCGGCGCGAGGACGAGAACCCGCTGCTCTCGGCGCTGGTCAAGATCGCCGGCGAATTGTCCTCCGCGGAGCTGGCGGAGGATTGATGCTCAATCCGCATCGGTCGATATAGGCTTTGGCTTGGACGCGCATCGAACGGTCTCCTAAACCACGGCGCATGGACGTGCGGCCTCTGCTTGCGTCCTCCGCAACACGAGAAGGGAGCGCCCATGAGCAAGATGACCCCGCAGGAAATGGCCCAGAAGATCGGATCGGGCCTCCTGTCCTTCCCCGTCACGCCGTTCAGGGCGGACTACTCCTTCGACGAGGCGACCTATCGCGCCAACATGGACTGGCTGTGCGGTTATGACGTCGCAGGCCTGTTCGCCGCGGGCGGCACCGGCGAGTTCTTCTCGCTGACGCCATCAGAGGTTCCGCAGGTCGTGAAGGTCGCCGTCGACGAGACCAAGGGCCGCGTGCCCGTGCTCGCCGGCACCGGCTACGGCACCGCGATCGCCCGCGAGATCGCGATCGGTGCGGAACAGGCCGGCGCCGACGGCCTCCTGCTGCTGCCGCCCTACCTCACCCATTCCGAGCAGGAAGGCCTTGCCGCCCATGTCGAGGCGGTCTGCGCCGCCGTGAAGATCGGCGTCATCGTCTACAACCGTGACAACGCCATCCTCCAGCCCGACACGCTCGCGCGCCTTGCCGAGCGCTGCCCGAACCTCGTCGGCTACAAGGACGGCATCGGCGACATCGAGCTGATGACCCGCGTCTACACCAAGCTCGGCGACCGCCTCACCTATGTCGGCGGCCTGCCGACCGCCGAGACCTTCGCGCTGCCCTATCTCGACATGGGCGTGACGACCTATTCCTCGGCCGTGTTCAACTTCGTGCCGGAATTCGCCACCAACTTCTACGCCGCGGTGCGCAAGCGCGACCACGCCACGATCCAGGCCGGCCTGAAGGATTTCATCCTGCCGCTGATCGCGATCCGCAACCGCAAGAAGGGTTACGCGGTCTCGATCATCAAGGCCGGCATGAAGGTGATCGGCCGCGATTCCGGCCCGGTCCGTCCGCCGCTGACTGATCTCACCGAGCAGGAGATGGCGGAGCTGACCGCACTGGTGCAGAAGCTGCCCGCCGCACGATCGTCACAACAGGCTGCAGAATAGCAAGACGACAGGGAGGAGCCTGCGATGGCCCAGACTGAGATTTCCGGCGCGTCAGTCGCCGGAGCACCTGTTATCACGGCGATGCAGGTGATCCCGGTCGCTGGCCGCGACAGCATGCTCCTCAACCTGAGCGGCGCGCATGCGCCGTTCTTCACCCGCAACATCGTCATCCTCACCGACAATGCCGGCCACACCGGCGTCGGCGAGGTGCCGGGCGGGCAGAAGATCTGGCAGACGCTCCAGGACGCGCGCGACCTCGTGATCGGAAAGACGGTCGGCGCGATGAACAACATCCTCGCCGATATCCGTACCGCCTTCGCCGACCGCGACGTCGGCGGACGCGGCAAGCAGACCTTTGATCTTCGCGTGATGATCCATGCGGTCACCGCGATCGAATCCGCGCTGCTCGACCTGCTCGGCCAGCATCTCGGACTGCCCGTCGCAGCACTGCTTGGCGAAGGCCAGCAGCGCACCAGCGTCGAGACGCTCGGCTATCTCTTCTTCGTTGGCGACCGCCGTAAGTCGAAGCTCGACTACGTCACTGGCGAGACCGGCAAGCCCGACTGGTTCAACCTCCGCCACCAGGAGGCGATGTCGCCAGAGGCCGTGGTGCGGCTTGCGGAGGCGACCCACGACCATTACGGCTTCGCCGACTTCAAGCTCAAGGGCGGCGTGCTCCGCGGCGAGCAGGAGATCGAGGCGGTTACCGCAATCGCAAAACGCTTCCCCAGCGCGCGCGTCACGCTGGACCCCAACGGCGCCTGGTCGCTCGATGAGGCGATCAGCCTCTGCAAGGGCATGCATGGCATCCTCGCTTATGCCGAGGACCCCTGCGGCGCCGAGGCCGGCTTCTCCGGCCGCGAGATCATGGCCGAGTTCCGCCGCGCCACCGGCCTGCCGACCGCCACCAACATGATCGCCACGGACTGGCGGCAGCTCTCCCATGCGCTGCGGCTCGGGGCCGTGGACATCCCTTTGGCCGATCCTCATTTCTGGACCATGCAAGGCTCGGTGCGCGTGGCCCAGACCTGCCGTGACAACGGCCTGACCTGGGGCTCGCACTCCAACAACCATTTCGACATTTCGCTTGCCATGTTCACCCATGTCGGCGCCGCCGCCCCCGGCAAGGTCACCGCGATCGACACCCACTGGATCTGGCAGGACGGTCAGGCGCTGACGAAGGAGCCGCTCCAGATCAAGGGTGGCAAGATCGCCGTCCCTGATAGCCCGGGCCTCGGCATCGAGATCGACCGCCCAGCCATCGAGGCCGCGCACGAGCTTTACAAGAAGCATGGACTCGGCGGGCGGGATGACGCTATGGCCATGCAGGACTTGATCCCCGGCTGGACGTTTGACGACAAGCGTCCCTGCCTCGTGCGTTAGAAACGTTCCCCTGGAGGAAAAAGATGACAGCGATCCTGAAGAACTTCATCGGCGGCGAATGGGTCGACGGCTCCGGCGTCACCAGGAACATCAACCCCTCCAACACCAATGATCTCGTCGGCGAATATGCCAAGGCCGACAAGGCGCAGACCGAGAAGGCGATCGCCGCCGCGAAGGCCGCCTTCCCCGCCTGGGCACAGTCGACCCCGCAGGCGCGCTACGACGCGCTCAACAAGATCTCGGCTGAAATCCTGGCCCGTAAGGAAGAGCTCGGCCGCCTGCTCGCGCGCGAGGAAGGCAAGACCCTCCCCGAAGGCATCGGCGAGGTCGCCCGCGCCGGCCAGATCTTCGCGTTCTTCGCCGGCGAAGCGCTGCGCCTGATCGGCGAGAAGGGCGCCTCGGTGCGTCCCGGCCTCGACGTCGAGCTCACCCGTGAGCCGGTCGGCGTCGTCGGCATGATCACGCCCTGGAATTTCCCGATCGCGATCCCCGCCTGGAAGATCGCGCCGGCGCTCTGCTACGGCAACACCGTGGTGTTCAAGCCGGCCGAGCTGGTGCCTGGGTCTGGACATGCGCTCGCCGAGATCATCACCCGATCCGGGATTCCCGCCGGCGTGTTCAACCTCGTCGTCGGCTCCGGCTCGGTGGTCGGCCAGACCCTGCTCGAGCATCCGGACGTCGCCGCGATCTCCTTCACCGGCTCGGTGCAGACGGGACGCAAGATCGCGCAGACCTGCGTGCTCTCGAACCCCATGAAGAAGTTCCAGCTCGAGATGGGCGGCAAGAATCCGCTGGTCGTGCTCGACGACGCCGACCTCAAGACTGCCGTCGAGGTCGCCGTCAACGGCGCTTATTTCTCGACCGGCCAGCGCTGCACCGCCTCATCCCGCCTGATCGTCACCGAGGGTATCCACGACCGCTTCGTCGCCGCCATGGCCGAGCGTCTGAACAGCCTGTCGGTGGACGATGCGCTCAAGGCCGGCGTGCATATCGGCCCCGTGGTGGACCAGAACCAGCTCGACCAGGACCTCCGCTACATCAAGATCGGACAGGACGAAGGCGCCAAGCTCGCCTTCGGCGGCGAGCTGCTGAAGCGCGAGAATCCCGGCCACTATCTCCAGCCAGCGCTGTTCACCGAAGCCAACAACAACATGCGCATCGCGCGTGAGGAGATTTTTGGCCCGGTCGCCGCCGTCATTCGTGCGAAGAATTACGAAGAGGCGCTCGCCATCTCCAACGACACCGAGTTCGGCCTCGCCTCCGGCATCTGCACCACCAGCCTGAAATACGCATCGCATTACAAGCGCAATAGCGAGTCCGGCATGGTGATGGTCAATCTGCCGACTGCCGGCGTCGACTATCACGTGCCGTTCGGTGGCCGGAAGGGCTCGAGCTACGGCGCCCGTGAGCAGGGCTCCTACGCGCGCGAGTTCTACACCACGGTGAAGACGGCTTACACCAATCCGGGCTGAGATATCGTTGAGATTGTAGGGTGGGTTAGCGCAGCGTAACCCACCTCTTCTGCTTTCCGCAGATACAGACATTGGTGGGTTACGCCGAGTGATTGCGCTCCGCGCAATCACGGGGCTAACCCACCCTACACTTCGGAGTCCTCGATGGACCAGGACGTCGCAGCGAAAGAGCAGCCCCGCTACATCAAGCTCAACGAGCGCGACAATGTCGCGATCGTGGTCAATGATTTCGGGCTCCCCGCCGGCGCGCGCTTTGCCAGCGGCCTGACGTTGCGCGCCTTCGTGCCGCAGGGACACAAGACCGCGCTGGTCGACATTGCGGAAGGCGAACCGATCGTCCGCTATGGCGAGATCATCGGCTACGCGCTGTCGCCGATCCTGGCCGGCGAATGGGTGGACGAGGCGCGCATCCGCATGCCGGAGGCCCCTGCCCTCGACAAGCTCGAAATCTCGACCGCCGTCCCCGCACCGCTGCCGCCGCTCGAAGGCTTCACCTTCGAGGGCTACCGCAATCCGGATGGTTCGGTCGGCACCAAGAACATCCTCGGCATCTCCTCCTCCGTGCAATGCGTCAAGGGCACGATGGAATATGCGGTGAAGCGCATCCGCGCCGAGCTGCTGCCGAAATATCCGAACGTGGATGACGTCGTGCCGCTGACGCACGCCTATGGCTGCGGCGTCGCCATCACCGCGCCCGACGCGGTGGTGCCGATCCGCACTCTGCAGAACCTCGCGCTCAACCCGAATTTCGGCGGGGAGATCCTCGTTGTCGGCCTCGGCTGCGAGAAGCTCGCACCCGAACGCCTGGTGCCGGAAGGCGTGGGTGACGCCATCGTGCGCATGCAGGACGAGGCTTTCAACGGCTTTGGCGCCATCGTCGAGGCGATCATGACCCAGGCCGAAGCGCGGCTCAAGGTGCTCAACACCCGCAAGCGCGAGACCTGCCCGGCGTCCGATCTTGTCATCGGGCTGCAATGCGGCGGCAGCGATGCCTTCTCCGGCGTCACTGCCAATCCCGCCGTCGGCTTCGCCGCGGACCTCCTGGTGCGCGCCGGCGCCACCGTGATGTTCTCGGAAGTGACTGAAGTGCGCGACGCGATCCAGCTGCTCACCCGCCGCGCCATCAACGAGGACGTCGGCCGCGCGCTGGTGCGCGAGATGGCCTGGTATGATTCCTATCTCGCCCGCGGCGGCGCCGACCGCAGCGCCAACACCACGCCCGGCAACAAGAAGGGCGGCCTCGCCAACATCGTCGAGAAGTCGCTGGGCTCGATCGTCAAGTCCGGCTCGAGCGCGATCACCGGCGTGCTCTCGCCCGGCGAGAAGGCAACGCAGAAGGGCATGCTGTTCGCCGCGACACCCGCCTCCGACTTCATCTGCGGCACGCTGCAGCTCGCCTCGGGCATGACGTTGCAAGTGTTCACCACCGGCCGCGGCACGCCCTATGGCCTTGCGGCAGCACCGGTGATCAAGGTCGCGACGCGCAGCGAGCTCGCGCGGCGCTGGAAAGACCTGATCGACTTCGACGCCGGCAAGATCGCAACCGGCGAGAAGACCATCGAGGAGACCGGCTGGGACCTGTTCCGCCTGATCCTCGATGTCGCCAGCGGCCGAACCAAACCCTGGTCGGACCGCTGGGGCATCCACAACGACCTCACGCTGTTCAATCCCGCGCCGGTGACCTAAAGCGTTTCCGAGCGAAGTGGGTCCCGGTTCGCGTCAAGAAAACGCGTCAAACAGAACCGTCACTGTCCCTCGATCAAGTGCATGTCGCCCAGCGTGAGCGGCAGGCTTCGGACGATGAGGTTCGCGATCGCCGCACGCAGCCGTTCGCTCGAACCCGCGTCCTCGAACGTCGCTTCGATCGGTCCGCTCGGGCCGGCGATCCGCACCGTTCCAGTGTTGTCGAGCGGCGCGGCCGCCCTCTTCTCGATCACGTCGAACGACTTGCCCTCGATGATGCGAACCTCGTACAAGGCGTGGATCAGTCCGTAATCCGCAAGCAGCGTCCGATATTCGGCGAACCCGACGCCCTCGACGTTGCGGCCGTTTCCAAGCTTCGATCTCGCCCGGGTGACGACGATATACGCATCCAGTCCCTGCGGCGTGACATCGCTGCGAACCAGCTCCTTGAACGGGTCGCTCCGCAGCAGATTGACCGGCGCGACTACCGAATCCCTGATCGCGGCGAAGGCCGCGCGCCGGTAGCTCACCGGCTGCACATGAAACCGTCCGCTCAGCAGCTTCGTCGCCTGCTGGACGATCAGCTCGTCCAGCCCCCATGCGCTGATCGAAGCGGTCTGCGCGGCGTTGTCGAGCCCGGTCAGGCCGGCTCGCGTCAGGCTGATCTCCTCGCCGATCGCCGAGATGATACCGACGGTCTTGATCGCTTGGAGCCGGCTCGCACGCGTCTCGAACGCCGCGGCGGCACCGAGCGCGACGCTGGCGATCGCGCAGGCGAGAGTTAGGATGATCTTGCCACGCATGGTCTATCGGATCCTGAAATCGAACGAATAGGACGCACCGAGACCGACGGTGGTCTGGTTCGAGGATCCCCGCAGCTTCACCAGCGGGCTATCCGCGACATCGCCGAGCAGCTTCTGGTACTCGACATAGGCGTGGACCTCCCACTGCGGGTTGATGCGGTAGGAGATCTGGCTGCCGAAACCGACCGAGTGCGCACCGCCTCTGGCATCGTATCTCGGAAGCCCCGATGCCAGCGCCTGCACGGCATCGACGCCGAAATACGGCGCAGTGGCATTGGTGCTCTTCCAGGTGAAGCGCGGGCCGGCCGAGATCGTCAGCCTTTGAATCAGCGGCACGATGACGTCGGCAGATACATCCGCGACGGTGCCGGTATGGCCGCCCATGCCCTGGCGCAACTCGCTGCGCAGGCGCAGCCAGTCGACCGGATAATACTCCACGAAGCCGCCGAGCTCATAGGCGGCGTCGACATTGCCAAGGCCGGTCAGCTCGGCATATTTGTCGGCCTTCCTTGAGGCGACATATTTGAACGCGGGGCCGGCGCGAAAATGGCCGATGTCGAGCAGCGCGATACTGGCGCTGTCGCGCGGTCCGCGAAACTGGTCGATCGATCCGGCGCGGCGGATGGAGAAGATCGGGATCGGAAGAAACTTCCCGTTGTTCGATCCGACGAACTCGGGCTTGTATTCGCCGCCGATGCCGACCATGACGGTCCAGTTGCCCGACGGCGAGGGCAGCATCGGCAGCTCCAATGGCGGCGCTGGCAGCGTGAAGGCGGTCTGCGCCGAGACTGATGGCGCAGTCGCCATGATCGCACCGAGTGCGGCGAGACAGGCGGTCGTCCGCCGCACAATCGCCGTGAGGCGGAGAGCGGCTTCTTCGAAATCATTCATTGCGGGGCCCCGGACCGGCCTTGCAGGCCGAGTCGACTGTTGTGATTAGGAGCCACAGCATCTGGTCCGGCTAAATTGCCCGAAGATTGCAAGGTGCGATCGGATGCTCCCCAGGGCCATGTCCGGCGCTGGCAGGCACGCCCGCCGGATCAACATTGCCCCAACATTGCATCGCCGCGATCACGCGCTCAAAAACGTGACGGGCCGTGCCCGCGAGCTCGCCCGGTCCTGCCTTTTATTCGCCAAGCTCGCCGCCTTTATGGGAACCCTCGCGCACGAGCCGAAGCGCCAGAGTTCGGCCAGGGAGCGTCACGGTCAGGGTTTTGTTGCCCCAGCAGAGTCAAGGACGACCCGCGTGCGCTCCCTCGTGATCGAAGACGAACCACAGATCGGCGCCTATGTCAGCCGGCTGCTCGGGCAATTGCACGGCATCGTCGACCTCGTCGGCTCGATCGCCGATGCCCGCCAGGCACTGGACAATTTCAAGTATGATCTGGCGATCGTCGACCGGATGCTGCCCGACGGAGATGCGCTCCAGGTGGTCACGGCGCTGAGCCAATCGGCGGAGCGGCCCGCAATCATCATGCTGACGTCCAAGGACGCCAAGGAGGACGTCGTCGAAGGGCTCAATGGCGGGGCCGACGACTATCTCGGCAAGCCGTTCGAGCCACAGGAATTGATCGCGCGCGTGCGCGCGGTGCTGCGCCGGCCCCGGCTGCTCGCCCCATCGGTGCTGTCGCTCGGCAACGTCGAGCTGCACCTCGGCAGCAACGAGGCGGTGGTCGCCGACACCAAGATCCTGCTGCGCCGGCGCGAGGCGCTGATCCTGGGGGCGCTGCTGATGCGGCGCGACCGCGTCATCACCCGCGCCGCCCTGATCGAGGAGATCTACGGCTTCGACGACGAGATCGAGTCCAACACGCTCGAGGCGCAGGTCTCGCGCTTGCGCAAGAAACTGGCCGAGCTCGGCGGCGACGTCGAGATCCGCAGCATGCGGGGCATCGGCTACATCCTGCGACTGGCAACGCCGCGATGACGTCGATCGCCCGGACCTTCGCGATCTCGCTCGGGATCGCCGCAACGACGATTTTCCTGATCATGCTTGGTATCTTCATCTGGCGGTATCCGACCGAGGAACGCGAGTTTAGGTCCTGTCAGGTCGTGGCTGCCGTTCTCGATCGCGCAACGGTCATCGAAGGGCAAAAACTGACGGTACGTTCGACTCCTGCCCTTGAGGAATTGAAGGCGGACAGCCCAAACCTCTGGTACGTCGTGTCCGCGGGCGACCTGCTCAGCGAATACGGCAGCGAACATCGGCCCGCGCTCCCCTTCGTATTCCCCTACCACGGGCCCGTCGGTTCGTCCGTCTTCAGCACGCTCGACCAGAACAGCACTTTCTGTCTATCCGCCGTACAACGGGGCTCGTTGCGGCTCGCGATGATGGTCGGCGAGCCTCAGGTCCGCTTTGCCCGGATTGCAAGGACGTTTCTCCTTCGCAGGGTCTTTTCGATCGCCCTGGTGGCGCTGGCCTTTGCCGCGACCGTCGCCATCGGTTCAGCGCTTGCCGCACGTTTCGTCTCTCGCAGCATCGAGCGGGTGGCGCGTCGCGCGCTCGCGATCGATCCCTCGGCGCCGCAGGGCCTGATCTCGCTATCCGAGGTCCCTCGCGAGTTGAAGCCGCTGGTCGAGGCGCTGAACCGCGCTTTCAGCGAGATCGATGCCTATATCAGGATGCAGCGCCGCTTCCTCGGCAATGCCGCCCATCAGCTCCGCACGCCGCTGACCCTGCTGCGCGCCAAGATCGACGATGTGCCCGATCCGGCCCTGAAGGCCGAGCTGGTGCGCGACGTCCGCCGGCTGACCTCGCTGGTCTCCGCGATGCTGGACCTGGCGCGATTGCAAAATCATGCGATCGAGAAGCGGCCGATCGATCTTGCCCAGATCACGCTGGACGTGCTGGCCGATTTCAGCCCGTCGGCGCTGGACGCCGGCATCGAGCTTGCGCTGGAGCACGATGGAAGAGGTCCCTTCGTGGTGCAGGGCGTAGACGCTGCGATCCGAAGTGCACTTGCCAATCTCGTCGGCAACGCGCTCATCCACGCCCATGGCGCGCGGCGCATCGTCGCCACGATCGGCTGCGATGGCGTGGCTATTCACGATGATGGCGCGGGCCTGCCCGACGGCGCCGAACACGGGCTGACCGAGCCGTTTCAGACCGGCAACGCCGCAGGTGCAGGCGCCGGTCTCGGCCTGTCGATCGTCCGCGAGATCATGGCGGCGCATGGCGGGGAGCTGGTCGTCGCTTCCGCGCCCGGCTACGGCACGACGATGCGCCTGCGCTTTGCCGCGGCCGCCGCGCCGGCGAGATCTGCGCAGCTCGATCTGCAAGAGCATTGAGCGGGCGCATCGGCGCTTTTCGCGAAACCGTCCGGAAACATTGGCGCGGAAAACGTCTTCCGCGTTTCGTCCCTTCGCATCACGCAATCAATATCTGCGCCGAAGACAACGGGAATGTTCGCGCACGGGCGAACCTGTTCTGCCATCGCGGCGACCAAACCTCCGATCGACATCTTCCACGGAGATTCTCCCATGCGTGTTCTCTCGATGATTGCCGTTGCCGGCGCCATGATTGCGAGCTCGGCCGCCGCGTTCGCCAGCGAACTTCCCTCCTATGAAGTGACGTCGTTTCCGATCACGACAACGCAAGTGCAGGTGCTCGGCGGCGCCGGCGTCGAGGAGCAGTCTGCGAGCCCCGCGATGATCGTCGCCGGCATGCCGGCCTCGCCCGTGCAGGTCGCCGTGCTGTCGCCGCGGATCAAGCAGCTCGCGAGCGCGGGTTCGAATAACCAGGCGCGCTAAGCTTGGCGTTGTCGCTCCGGTTCGGCGCTTCGCGCCGACCGGAATGACGCGCTTCTACATCATGCTGCCCGGCATGAAGCAACGCACGCGCGGATGGCCGTCGATATAGTGCTTCCACACCATGGTGCGGCCGATCTTGTTCGGGACGGTGATCACGGCGCCGTCAGGCACCACGACCCACTCGTCGTCGATGCGCACGCGGTAGCGACCGCGATCGGACTCCCAATCGACGTCGGCGATGACGTAGCCGTCCGCATCCGAGCAGCATAGCCCGAACTCGCTACGCAAACTCTCGAACCAGGGTTTCAGGGGCGAGTTGGCGAAGCGGCCGTCGTCGCGCGCTAGCGCCGCATGCGTCAGAACCGCCAGCCCCAGCAGCACGGCGGCACACTGTCTTGCAGGTTTCATGTGGTCTCCGCGGTCGAAGTGATCACCGCGGGGCAAACGCTACCGTCCGCCTTCCGCATGGTGCGCGGCAGGCGTGGAGACGGCGACTCGCTCCCCCAGCAGCTTTGCCGACAGCTATGCAAATCCAGCGCCAGCGCGCATTCCGGGGAACTACTGGAGGGCGCCCGAGGCACGTTCGCCCTTCGGCGAAGGTGGCCGCACAGGCTGGAGACCCTGCGCTAGGGCCATTGAGACCGCGCAGCGTGCGGCTTGCGCCCTTACTGCTTTGCCGGCGACATCATCGCGCCGCCCTTTTTCGCCGCGGGCGCCGGTTGCTTGGCGGCAGCAGCCTGCGCGGGCAAGTATTTTGCGACGATGGCCGGATCGACCTGCGCGATGTTGGCATCGGGCAGGCGCGTCCAGGTCTCGTCCTTGCCGAGCAGCGCGATGCCGAGATAGCCGCGCAACGTCAGGGTCTGACCGTCGGGGCTGACCCGCATGTTGGCCTTCCAGATCTGGCCGTCGCGCGGATTGAGCACGTTGCCGCCCTCGTACTTCAATCCTTCGCGCTTCATGTCGCGGACGAAGGAGATGCCGAGCACCCGAGCGTTCTTGCGATCGTCGGTGCACTTGGAGCAGACCTCATTCGGGTCGTCGGTTGGCCGCGGGAAGGTCTTGGCGATCACGCCTTCGAAGACGCCGTTGCGATCGATGAAGAGGAACCATCCGACCGTCCTGCCGTCTTCGACCTTCTGCCAGAGGCCCGCCGCCGTGGGCTCGGCGGTCTGCGCCGCGCACGGCGTCACGATCGCGAGCGACAATGCGAGCGCCAGGAAGGAGAGCAGCCGAAAGCTGGAAACGAGAGTCCGCATTATGATCACCTTGCTGAGCCAATCACCTTTGCTGAGCCAAGACTTCGCAGAGCCAAACTGTGCTAAGCCAAAAACCTGGCCAAGCCTATGACCGGAATGGCCGCAGACTACGGCGATTTCACGAACGGTTCCAGCACCAGAAACATGGGGCATCGCCGCCCCGAACGCTTCCGTCAGTTGACACCGAGCTTCTTTTGCAGGCTGGAGGACGAGGTCGTGTACTGGAACACGAGCCGCTTCTCCGGATAGACATAACGATGGGCTTTTTGCGACATCAGCGCGCCCTCGTGGAAGCCGCACAGGATCAACTTGATCTTGCCGGGATAGGTGTTGATGTCGCCGATCGCGAAGATGCCCGGCACATTGGTCTCGAACGCGGACGTCTCGACCGGCACCAGATTGTTCTCCAGCGCGATGCCCCAATTCGCGACCGGGCCGAGCTTCATGGTCAGCCCGAAGAACGGCAGCATGGTGTCGCAGGCGATTTCGGTGACGCTGTTGTCGTTGCCCTTGACGGTCGCGCCGGTGAGCTTTCCGTCGGCGCCGGAGAGCGCGGTGACCTGGCCGAGCCGCAGATCCATCTTGCCACCGGCAACCAGCGCGCGCATCTGCTCGACACTATGGGGCGCGGCGCGAAACTCGTCGCGCCGATGCAGCAGCGTGATGCGCTTCGCAATCGGATGCAGATTGAGCGTCCAGTCGAGCGCGGAATCGCCGCCGCCGACGATCAGCACGCTCTTGTCGCGGAACGTCTCCATCTTGCGCACGGCGTAATGCACCGAGGTGCCTTCATAGGCCTCGATACCCGGTACCGGCGGGCGTTTGGGCTGGAACGAGCCGCCGCCGGCCGCGATCACCACCACCTTGCATTCGAACACCTTGCCGGCATCCGTGGTGCAGCGAAACAAGGGATCGCCGATCTTCTCCACGGTCTCGACCATCTCGCCGAGATGGAAGGTCGGATGAAACGGCTTGATCTGCTCCATCAGCGCGTCGGTCAGCCCCTGCCCCGAAACCTGGGGAATGCCGGGAATGTCGTAAATCGGCTTTTCCGGATAGAGCTCGGCACACTGGCCGCCGACCTTGTCGAGGATGTCGACGAAATGCGCCTTCATGTCGAGAAGGCCGAGCTCGAAGGCGGCGAACAGACCACACGGCCCGGCCCCAATAATCAGCACATCGGTTTTGATCACGTCGCTCATGTCGTCTCTTTATCGATCGTTATCGGTTGGACGGCGCCCGTTGGGCAGAGGTGACCCTGCCTGTCTAGCCAACGGGGATGGAACAGGGAAGGCATAAAAGCGGGATCGCCCCGCAGCCGCGCCCACTTGCCGGGGCAAAATAACTGGGCTGTAACGAGAATGGATATGACGGAGATCAATCGGTGAACGCGCCAGCCCGCCTCGACACGACCCCGCGCCTTGAGGACTTTCCGTTTCGCCTCAGCGACAACGTCCGGTTCGGCGACCTAGACCCGAACCAGCACGTCAACAACGCGGTCTATGCCACATATTTCGAGACCGGCCGTGTCACGCTGATGAAGCTTCCCGAATACGGGCTGACCCCGCCGGGGCTCGCCTGGATCATGGTGCGGCTCGACATGCATTTTCGCGCCGAGCTGCACTGGCCCGGCTCGATCGAGCTCGGCCTCGGCGTGGTCAAGCTCGGGCGAACGTCGGTGACATTCGAGCAGGTCGTGTTCTCGAACGGCACGTGCATTGCGTCGGCGACGTCGGTCGGCGTCCTGCTCGACGAGGCGACGCGCCGACCGGCGCCGCTGACCGCAGAGGTGATCGAGAAGCTCAGACCCTGGCACAAGCGCGGCATCGAGGTCGCGCCGCCGAGCATTTAGAGCATGATCCGGAAAAGTGTGTAGCGGTTTTCCGAAAAGATCATGCTCAAACAATAACCTAAAGCGCGATGACGATTCATCCTAATCGCATCGCGCTTTAGTCGACTTGGACAGTCTGCTTGGAGACGGATCAGGCCTGGCGCTCGGGCGTCGCCACGACGAGGCCGTCGAGCTCGTCGGAGACCTTGATCTGGCAAGACAGGCGCGAATTCGGGCGCACGTCGAAGCCGAAGTCGAGCATGTCCTCTTCCATCGGCGTCGGGCTGCCGACCTTCTCGCGCCAGGCTTCGTCGACATAGACATGGCAGGTTGCGCAGGCGCAGGCGCCGCCGCATTCGGCCTCGATGCCGGGAATACTGTTGCGGATCGCAGCTTCCATCACGGTTGCGCCGTTCTCGATTTCCACCGTGCGGGTTTCGCCCTTGTGGTCGACAAAGTGAATCTTGGCCATGTGTGCTCGTGCTGCCGCGGTGCTTTGAATGAAGGAGGGTCCCGGCTGTCCTATAACGGGTCGGTCAGCCCGGCGCCATAGCGTTTTGAAGCCAAATGATTCCCGCTTTGCGGGAAGAAAACGCGTCAAAACAAGCGACTAGAGCCCGGCTCCGGACGTATCGGCTCAACGCTTCAGCATCGCCGCGATGGCAGCGCGGGCCTCGGCCACCGCCTCTTTCAGCGCGGCGAAGGCGTGGGGCCGGCCATGGCCGGTCCGGATCGCAGTCTCCAGGCTGGCAGCGGCATCAGCGACCGCAAAGGCGCCGATCCCGCGCGCCGAACCCTTGAGCTTGTGCGCAAGCGTGCTGGTCTCGGCCGGCAATGCGGTCATCGCCGCGAGCAGACGGGCCGCCTGCTCCGCGAACATGGCCAGCACTTCCTGCTCCAACTCAGCGTCGCCGAGCGTCATTCGAGAGAGGTGATCGAGGTCGAGCGGGCTGTCGATGGGCGCAAGCGGGGGCGAAGGCATCCAGTCCATCCCTTGCAGTTCAGGCGTCATGGCGCAGGCCCCGGCTTCGCGCGACGGCCGCCGGTCCGGCGGTCAGATTCCCCTCACCCAAGCATGGAAATGGTTAACGAAATGTTTGGGGGATTTGACGCAGATCCGCCGGTTTATTGACGAAAAGTTGCCGCAATTGGCCGAGTCCGGTTGAGAATTGCGTTGATTGCTAAGGCGTTACGGCGCGATCCTGTTAACGATGATTAAGAATGTCTTAATCGCGGGCATTTCATTCGCGACGCTCTGCCAATAGGATGTTGCAGAAATTGGCGGACAAGCCGTCCGGGTGGGGACGGCTCGGAGATCCGCGCAAGCGGCATGATCCGGTCTGTGGGCTTGCGTCGCGCGCAGGGCTCGCGGGGGGACGCGTACAAGTAACGAGGGCTCGGACTGAACATGGCGAACACTCCGAAAAAGGTCAAAGACCCTACAGAAGTTGCGCTTTCTGCAATCCAGGAAGCTCTGAACATCAGCGACACCGCGGCCGATACCAGCCGCAACGCCGCAATGCGCAACGAAACGGCGCCCCCGGTGCCGCCGGCCGCGCCTCCGGTCTTCGACGAGCCGAGCTTCGAGCCGCGCCCCGCCGCCAACGAGCGCTCGACCGTGTTCGACCCGGTCGAGGAGCCGCGCACTGCGCGCCGCGCCGCCAACGACGATCGCGAGACCATCGGCCAGTTGCTCCAGGCGCTGCAGAAGGGCCGCCCTGCCCGCAGCGTCTACACCTTCGCCACCATCTTCGCCGGCATCTGGCTCGCCGCCTGCGCTGCGCTGACCTTCGGCTTCCTGCCCTCGATCCAGGCCGCCATGGGCCAGAGCGGCGGCGTGCTGGTGATCGCCGGCCTCGTCGCGATGTTCTTCGCGCCGGTCATGCTGTTCTACTTCCTCGCGAGCCTCGTCTGGCGCGGCCAGGAAATGCGCATGATCGCGCAGGCGATGGCGCAGGTCGCGATCCGCTTCTCCGAGCCGGAAGGCTCGGCCTCCGATTCCATGGTCACCGTGGGCCAGGCCATCCGCCGCGAGGTCGCGGCGATGGGCGACGGCATCGAGCGTGCGATCGCGCGCGCCGGTGAGCTCGAGACGCTGGTCGCCAATGAGGTCGCCGCGCTCGAACGCGCCTATTCCGACAACGAGGTGCGCATCCGCGCTTTGCTCCAGGACATCGCGCATCAGCGCGACAACCTGGTCGGCCAGGCCGAGCAGGTTCGCAGCGCCATTTCCGGCGTGCAGATCGACCTGCGCCACGACATCGCGCTGATCTCGGACGCGATCGCCTCCCGCGTCGACGAGGTGGCCAAGTCGATCACCGGCGCTCTGGAAGAGCGCGGCGCTCACATCACCCAGGCGCTGAGCAATGCCGGCGACAACATGATCCTGGCGCTCGGCGAGCGCGGCGGCGACCTGCTCGACCGTCTCGAGGAGGCCAGCAACGAGACCACGCGCGCCGTGCTCGATGCCAGCGAGCGGCTGACCACCAGCCTCAACTTCAAGACCGGCCATGTCCACGACGAGTTCGTCGACCTCGCCGACCGCGTCCACGAGATGCTGAACGAGCGCATCGACCGCATCACCGGCGAGTTCGAGCAGCGTTCCGCCGCGATCGTCGACGGCATCTCCGAGCGTACCGAGCAGGTGCACGATTCCTTGAAGAACTCGTCGGACTCGCTGCTGCTCGAGCTCGAGCTGCGGTCCAACGACATCTCCGCCAAGATCGACGACGCCGGCAATCGCCTCGCCGGCCAGATCATGACGAGCGGTGACAAGGCCAGCGAGGCGCTCGACGCCACCGTCAACGCCCTGGTCGCCAAGGTCGTCAGCCAGACCGAGACCGCGCACGATTCGCTGTCGCTGCAGATGAGCGCGTTCGACGAGCTGGTGAGGAACCAGGGCACCGAGCTGGTCGAGAAGTTCGCCCGCGATTCCGGCACGCTGGGCGCGCTGATCACCCGCCACATCTCCGAGTTCGACCGCACCGTGAAGACCTTCGGCGGCGAGATCGTCGAGCGCATGGGCCAGCGCACGCAGGACATCGCCGAGACGCTGAAGACCTATGTCGACGATTTCGACACCCGCTTCACGTCGAACGGCGGCCAGATCACGGCGGTGCTCGACCAGCGCCTCGTGCAGTTCGAGACCACGATCGGCGAACGCGTCGGCAATATCGACGCCTCGCTGAACGGCAAGATCGCCAGCCTCGACGGCACCATCCAAGGCCACATCAGGACCTTCGACGAGCAGCTCGTCGGCCGCGTCGCCGCGCTCGAGCTGTCGTTCGATAGCCGCGCGAAGTCGATGACCGAGACCATCGACGGACGCATCAACACGCTGGCGACGTCGCTGAGCGACGGTGCCGCGCAGGCGATCCAGTCTATCGACTCCCGCCTCACCTACCTCACGACGTCGCTGACCGGCGGGGCGTCGCAGGCCATCGAAACAATCGATGCAAGGCTCAATCACCTCACGAGCTCGCTCACCGACGGTGCCTCGCAGGCCATTGAAACCATCGATGCGCGCCTCAACCACCTCACGAGCTCGCTGACCGACGGTGCATCGCAGACCATCCAGTCGATCGACACCCGCCTGACCCACCTCACGACCACACTCACGGGTGGCGCGACGCAGGCGCTCGAATCCATCGACTCCCGCCTCACCTACCTGACCACCGCCGTGACCAACGGCGCATCGCAGGCCGTGCAGTCGATCGACACGCGCCTGACGCTGCTGACCTCGACGCTCACCGACGGCACCGCGCAGGCGATCGAGGCGGTCGACCGCCGCATCACCGGCGTCACCGAGATCATCGACGGCCGCAGCACGCATCTGACCGACACGGTCACGGCACGCTTCCAGGAGATCCAGCAGGCCATCGAGACCAAGGTCGGCTCGGTCGCCAGCGACATCGACGTGCGCGTGGCTCAGTTCGAGGATCTGCTCGGCTCCCGCGTCGAGGCCGTGGCCGGCCGCATCGAAAGCAGCGGACGCCAGGCCAGCGAGGACATGATGTCCCGCGCCGAGATGATCTCGACCGCGATCCGCTCGCATGTCGAGGACGCCGAGCGCTCGCTCACCAACCTCGTCGTCAACACCAGCGAGACCATCCAGACCGGCGCGCGCACCGCCCAGCAGTCGCTGCTGACGGTCTCCTCCGATGTCAACGCCCAGCTCAAGATGACCTCGGCCGAGGTCGAGCAGGCGCTGACCGCAGTCGGCACCGGTGCGGCGAACTCGATCCTGACCAGCGCGCGCGAAGCGCAGTCGACGCTGGTCGCGGCCTCGGGCGAAGCCTCCACCCAGATCAAGGGGCTCGCGGCCGACGTCGAGCGCACGCTGTCGGCGGCGGGCTCCGCCACCGCGGCCTCGATCCTGGCCGGCGCCCGCGAGGTGCAGACCACCCTCGTCACCGCGTCCTCGGATGCGGCGAGCCAGGTCAAGACGCTCACCGCCGACGTGCAGCGCTCGCTGTCGATGGCCGGCACCGCCACGGCGGAGTCGATCACCGCCGGCGCCCGCGATGCGCAGAGCACGCTGATCGCGGCCTCGACCGAGACCGCAAACCAGATCAAGGCGCTGTCCTCGGACGTGCAGCGCTCGCTGACGATGGCGGGCACCTCGACGGCCGAGACCATCATGAGCGGCGCCCGCGAGGCCCAGAGCACGCTGGTGACGGCGTCCTCGGACGCGGCGAGCCAGGTCAAGTCGCTCGCGGCCGAAGTGCATCGCTCGCTCTCTCAGGTCGGCCAGACCACCGCCGAGACGATCACCACCAGCGCCCGCGACGCCCAGAGCACCCTTCTTGCTGTCTCCGCAGAACAAACCAGCCAGGTCCGTTCGCTCGCGGCCGAGATGCAGCGCGCGCTGGCGACAGCCGGCGGCGCCACCATCGAGGCGCTCACCAGCGGCGTGCGCGAGGCCCAGGGCACGCTGATCTCCGCCTCGACCGATGCGGCGGGCCAGATCAAGTCGCTGACGACGGACATCGAGCGCACGCTGACCGCGGTCGGCGCCGACACCGCCTCGACCATCCTCAACAGCGCGCGTGAAGCCCAGATCTCGCTGACCTCGACCTCGGCCGACGCCGCGAGCCAGATCCGCACGATCTCGACCGAGATCGAGCGCACGCTGAGCGCAGCCGCCGCCAACGCGACCAACGACATCCAGACCAGCGCGCTCAACGCCCAGAACGCGCTGATCTCCGCCTCCAACGAGGCGAGTTCGCGCGTCAAGTCGAGCTCGGCCGACGTCGAGCGCTCGGTGCTCGCCGCCAGCTCCAGCTTCGGTCAGGCCATGACCGGCAAGACCGACGAGATCGTCACCTACGTGCAGCAGCAGGCCGACCGCCTGTCGAACATGATCGACGCAAAGCGCGGCGCACTGGTCGACGCGATCGGCTCGAAGACCAGCCAGCTCACGCTCGACATCGACCGCGTCACCTCCGACGCGCTGAAGTCGATTGAGACGCGCGGCCAGGCCTTCTCGCAGACCATGATGGGCAACGGCTCGGAAGTCGCCCGCACCATCAACGCGGCGAGCGAGGTCGCCACCAGCGCCGTCGGCAAGTCGCTCAAGGACCTCGAGCAGGCCTCGCGTTCCGCGATCGACCAGTCGCGCCAGGTCTCGATCGCGGCCGTGACGGAGATGCAGGAGACCAGCAAGATCCTGCGCACCGACACGGTCGCCCTGTTCGAGCGCCTGCGCGAAGGCAACATCCTGCTCCAGGAGGTGCTGACCGGTGCGCACGACAACCTCAACTCGCTCGAGCGGGCGCTGGTGACCCGCGTCGCCGACTTCGTCTCGGCGATGAACGACGTCACCTCGCGCAACGGCGCGGCGACGCAGAACCTGGAAGAGCAGCTCAACGTCTTCAACAGCAAGACCACGAAGGCGCTGCAGGATCTCGGCGAGCTGTCGACCCAGTTCGACAAGCATGGCCAGGCGCTGGTCGAGGCCGCGCAGGTCGTCGAGCAGAGCAACAAGAACACCACTGCCTCGCTCGCCGAACGCAAGCAGGCACTGGAATCGCTCGTCACCACGATCGACCTGCGCACGGCCGATCTCGACCAGCGGCTGTCGCGCTTCACCGGCCTGCTCGATGAATCGCTTGCCGCGGCCGAAGAGCGCGCCCGCGACATCGCCCGCGTCGTCGCCGAGACCGCCGGCGCCGGCTCGGCCGCGATCACCCGCCAGTTCGAGGCGGTGCGCGCGGCGTCCGAAGAGGAGCACCGGCAGACCATCGAGGCCATGCACGACATCTACCGCCAGACTACGGACGAGGCGGATACGATGTTCAAGCAGTCGACCGAGAAATTCACCAACCTCGTCGCCAGCATGAAGCAGATGGCTTTCGAGATGCACAACGAGCTCGAAGCCACCCGCAACGAGCTGCGCCGCGGCGTGCTCGAGATGCCGCAGGAGGCCGCCGAGAGCACGGCGCAGATGCGCAAGGTGATCGTCGACCAGATCGAGGCGCTCGCCGAGCTCAACCGCATCGTGGCCCAGCACGGCCGCGGGCTCGACGTCACCACGGCGGGCCGCGCCAGCGTGCAACGCCAGGAAGAGCCGGTGCTGGCGGCCGTCGGCAGCCGGGCTCCCGAGACCCGCATGCGCGACATCGGCAGCGCCTCGACGCTGCCGCCGCCGGACCTCGGCATGCCGGCCTCGCGCCGCACCGAAGCGCCGCCGGTCGCGCCCGGTGGCAACGACCAGGGCCGTGACGGCTGGCTGTCGGACCTGCTCAACCGCACCGACGCCAATCAGGGCGCACCGGCCGGCCAGGCCCCGCGTGGCCGCGCCGCACCCGCGCCGCAGCCGCAGGCGCCGCAGGCAAGCAGCAATCCGCTGGAATCGTTGTCGCTCGACATCGGCCGGCTGATGGACCGCAACCTCGCCGCCGAGATGTGGGACCGCTACCAGCGCGGCGAGAACAAGGCCTTCACCAAGCGCCTGTACACGCCCGCCGGCCAGAAGGCCTTCGACGAGGTCGCCCGCAAGTACCGCGCCGACCGCAACTTCAAGGGCACGGTCGACCGCTACGTCGCCGAGTTCGAGCGCCTGCTCGACGAAGTCGCCCGCGACGGCCGCGGCCCGCAGGAGCTGCGCAGCCACCTGATCTCGGAGACGGGCCTGGTCTACACCCTGCTCGCGCACGCGGCGGGCCGGCTGGGGTGAGCGGAAGCTCGCCTTTGGCGAATTGCGAATAGCGAATTGCGAATGAAAACGGAGCCCTCGCGGGCTCCGTTTTTGTTTGGGATCGATCCGTGAGGAAGGCTGTATACGCTACTCGCTACTCGCTATTCGCCACTCCCCATTCGCGCTTTCCTACCGCCTACCGCCTCGGCGCTGCCGCAGGCTTCGGCGGCTCGGGCGGCGGGGCGGGCTGCGACGAGTTGCTGGCGCCGAACAGGACGCGGGTCGGGTTGCGGTCGAAATTGTTCACGGCGCGGCTGATGTCGCCGAGGGTGCGGCGGCCGTCGGCCATCAGAGCGCCGGAGCGCTTGTCGAAATCTTCGGCTAGCTCGCGGATCGACTTCACCGCCTGGAACAGCTCGCCGCCATCCTTGCCGCCGGCCAGCGTGTTGAGGCCGAGCATGAGATTGTCGGCCTTGAGCATGACGCCGTCGACCTTGGCCATCACGGCGTCGATCTTTTCGGAATTGCGCGCCAGCGAGTTGGTAAAGGTCTCGAGGTTCTTCAGCGAGTTCTTCACCGATTCCTGATTATCGGCGACGATCTTGTTGACGTTCTGCAGCGTGGCGCGGATCGCCTCGGTGACATCCTGGAGCTTGTTGGGGTCGGCCGTGAGCGTCGGGATGCCGTCCTGGTCGAGCGGCGGAGCCGGGGCGGCCTCCTCGCCGCCCTTCAGCGAGATCGCCGCAACGCCGGTGAGACCCTGGAATTCGAGGCCGACCAGGGTGTCCTTGCGGATCGGGGCGTTATTCTCGATCATGGCGAGTGCGACAACCCGCCGCGGGTTGTCCAGCTTCACCGAGACCACCTCGCCCACCCTGATACCGTTGAAATTGACGCTGCCGCCGTTGCGCAGGCCCGCCGCCGGGCCCTCGAACACGACGCGCAAGGGGCTGCGCTGCTTGGTTGTGTGCAGCGACTGAAACCACAGCACGAAGCCGATCGCGGCGGCGATCACCGCCAGAGTGAACGAGCCGATCAAAATGTAGTTCGCCCGCGTTTCCATCAGGTGCTCCGGCTACTCAACCCAGCTCTCAACCCATGACCGCGCGGGCGCGCTTGCCATGAAAATACTGCCTCAGCCAGGGATGCTGCGAGGCCTGCATGTCGGCGATCGACCCTGCCGCAATGATCTTACCGTTCCCTAAAACGGCGATGCGGTCACATGCTGTGTATAGGCTGTCGAGGTCGTGGGTTACCATGAAAACCGTCAGCCCCAAAGTGCGCTGCAGGGTCCGAACCAGCTCGTCGAAGTCGCCCGCGCCGATCGGATCGAGGCCGGAGGTCGGCTCGTCCAGGAAGACGAGGTCGGGATCGAGCGACAACGCACGCGCCAGCGCCACGCGCTTGATCATGCCGCCGGAGAGTTCGGACGGGAAACGCTCGGCGACCTCGGGCTTGAGGCCGACCATGGTGAGCTTGGCCATGGTGATCTCGTCCATCAGCCGCTGCGACACGCGCAGATATTCGCGCATCGGAAACTGGATGTTCTGCCGCACGGTCAGCGAGGAGAACAGCGCGCCCTGCTGGAACAGGACGCCCCAGCGCCGCTCGACATTGCGCCGCTGCGACGCGCTCGATGAATCGAGGTCAACGCCGAACACTTCGATGGAGCCCGCGACCTTCGGCACCAGGCCGATGATGGTGCGCGTCAGCACCGACTTGCCCGCGCCGGAGGGGCCGACGAAGCCCAGGATCTCGCCGCGCTTGACGTCGAGGTTGAGCCCGTCCAGCACGCGCGTGGCGCCAAACTGCACGGTGATGTCGCGGACGCGGATGATCGGGTCCTGTATCTCGCCTGCCATCGTCACATCCCGATCGAGGCGAAGAAGATGGCGAAGATGCCGTCCATGACGATGACGAAGAAGATGCCCTTCACCACCGACGCGGTGGTGTGCTGACCCAGCGATTCCGCACTGCCCTGCACGGCGAGCCCTTCGACGCAGGCGACGATGCCGATCACGGCGGCCATCACCGGCGCCTTGACGATGCCGACGATGAAATGGTCGATCGAGATGGCGTCACGCAGGCGCAGCAGGAAGGCCTCCGGCTGAACGCCGCCATAGAGCCAGGCCACCAGACCGCCGCCATAGAGCGCGGCCATGGCGCCGAGAAACGCCAGGATCGGCAGCGCCAGCACCAGCGCCATCATGCGCGGCAGCACCAGGACCTCGATCGGGTCGAACCCCATGGTGCGCAGCGCGTCGATCTCCTCGCGCATCTTCATCGAGCCGAGCTCGGCGGTGTAGGCGCTGCCCGAACGGCCCGCGACCATGATCGCGACCAGGAGCACGCCGATCTCACGCAGCACCAGCACGCCGAGCATGTCGACGACGAAGATGTCGGCACCGAACCTGCGGAAATGGAAAATGCCTTGCTGCGCGATGATGCAGCCGATCAGGAAGGTGATCAGCACGATGATCGGCACCGCGCGCCAGCAGACCTGCTCCATGTGGTGCACGGTCGAGGTCAGGCGGAACGAGCGCGGATGGATCAAGACGCGAAACCACGCCGCGAGCACGGCGCCCAGCATGTCGACGAGGCCTGCCACCGTACCGGCGACGCCGGCCACGGTCCGGCCGATCTGCTCCAGCATGCCGGAGATGGTGATCGGGTCGCTGTCGACCACGGCCGCCCCCCTGACCCGCCGCACCTCGTCCACGAGGCTGGAATAATTGGCGGAGAGCCCCGCGATCTGCGCCTCGACGGGTCCCTTGGTCAGGCTGCGGCGCAGCCGCTCGATCAGCCAGGCGCCGAACGTGTCGAGCTTGGCGACCTCGGAGACGTCGATGAAGATGCTTTGCTGGGTGTCTGCAAGCTTCTCGGCGTCGGCGACCATCCGCTCCAGGACCGGCGCAAAGCTCGCGGTCCAGGTGCCGGTGGCGCACAGTGCCAGGGCGTTGCCCTTGGCAATCCGTTCCAGCTTCGGATCGCCACTCATGTCCGCTCCCGTGCCGGGGCGGAGAAAATCAGATGGTTGCGCACGCGCCCTTACCCAGAGAAGGTATCCCCAAGGGTTAATGTTAGTTGCTAGAGGTAACTAGCAGGTTCAGATTTCGCCAGAGTTCAAAATGACTTCCATGAAATTTGCAGCTCTGGCGACGCGAATCGAGCGCTTCCCGATCGCCGGCAGCTTTACCATCAGCCGGGGCGCCAAAACCGAGGCCGTCACGGTCGTGGCGGAGGTCAGCCGGGGCGGCCTGACCGGCCGCGGCGAATGCGTGCCCTATCCCCGCTACGGCGAGACGCCGGAGGCGACGCTGGCCGCGATCCAGGCCATGCAGGAGGCTGTCGCGGGCGGGCTGACGCGAGAGACCCTCCAGGCCGCAATGCCATCAGGTGCGGCCCGCAACGCCCTGGATTGCGCCCTGATCGACCTCGAGGCCAAGGCGGCGGGCTTGCGCGCCTGGAACCTGCTGGGCCGCCCGGCCCCGGAAGAGCGCACCACGGCTTACACGATCTCGTTAGCGACCCCAGAGGCCATGGCAGCCGCGACCGCCAAATCGGCGCACCGTCCGCTGCTCAAGATCAAGCTCGGCGGCGACGGCGATCCGGAGCGCATCGCAGCCGTGCGCAAGGCCGCCCCTGAGGCCGAGCTGATCGTCGATGCCAATGAGGCATGGACCGAGGCCGATCTGGAAGCCAATCTCGCCGCCTGCGCCGCCGCCGGCGTGGCCCTGGTGGAGCAGCCGCTGCCGGCAGGCCGCGACGAAGCGCTGGCGCGCATCAAGCGCCCCCTCGCCGTCTGCGCCGACGAGAGCGTGCATGACCGCAAGTCGCTTGCGCCTTTGCGCGATCGCTACGACGCCGTGAACATCAAGCTCGACAAGACCGGCGGCCTCACCGAGGCGCTGGCCATGGCCGATGCTGCCCGGGCGCTCGGCTTCGAGATCATGATCGGCTGCATGGTCGCGACCTCGCTGTCGATGGCGCCTGCAATGCTGGTGACGCCCCAGGCGCGCTTCGTCGATCTCGACGGCCCCTTGCTGCTGGCGCGCGACCGCGACCACGGCCTGCGTTATGACGGCAGCCTGGTCTACCCGCCGGACGTTTCGCTCTGGGGCTGAGCCGTGAGGCGATGCCGCGCCGACCAGATCAGAATGGCGCCGGCAGCGGCCATCGCGGCCATGACGTAATAGACATTGTCGCCGATGCGGGCGTAGATCGCGCCTGATGCGATCGACGTCGCCGCCCCCAGGAGCCCGTTGCAGGCGGCGTAATAGCCCTGCCCGCGCGCGATCTGATGCGAAGACACGCGCTGCACCAAAAGGTTCATGGTGCCGACGATGGTCAGGCCGAAGCTGAAGCCGTGGCCGAGCTGGGCGATCGCGAGCAGCACGAGCGGCGGCTCGCTCGCGGTGACGATCCAGCGCAGCACGGCGATCACGCCGCCGATGGCTATCAGCGTGGACGGCTGCAGCGAGAAGCGCGGCGACAGCGCGAACACGACGATCTCTGCCATGATGCCCAGCGTCCACAGCACCGCGATGGTCAGCCCGCTGATGCCTTGGAGCTGCCAGTTGATGGCCGAGAAGGTGTAGAAGGCGATGTGACTGCTCTGGATCAGCGCCGCCGACGCGATTACGGCCCAGAAGGCTGCATCGCGCAGCAGCGGCTTGCCGGCATGCCGCTCCGGCGTCCTGTGCCTGAGATCGTCGAGCGGCTGCAGCAGCAGGCTGGCGAGAACCGCGACGACGGCCCAGGCGACGATGACCCAGATCAGGTCGCGCGGAGCGATGACGTCGACGAGATAGCCGCAGGCGAGCGAGCCGGCGGCAAACGCCGCCGACCCCCACAGCCGCAGGGGTCCGTAATCGAGCCCGTAGCGGGCGACACCGCGCAACGCATAGGCATCGGTCAGCGGCATCGTCGGCGTCCACACCATGCAGGTCAGCGCATAGATCAGGAACAGCGCCAGCGGCTGCTGCTGCAGGCCGACCATCGTAAATCCGATCGCAGTGGCCAGCGCCGACACCATGATGGCGGCGCGAATGGCCTGTCGCTTTTCGGCAAAGGCGGTCACTTGCGGCAGCGTGGTGAAGCGCGTGATCGCCGGCAGCGCGGTGATGACGCCGATCCAGACAGCGTCGATGCCGATCGCCTTCAGCCAGACCGGGAAGAACGGCACATGCGTGCCCAGAACCGCAAAGAAGGCCGAATAGAACACGGCGAGGCTCAAGGCGAATCGCCGCTTCGTCGCTGCCGCGATGGGGATTTGTGATTCGGACTGCATCAAACCAATTGCGATTCGGTCGATATCGTGGTGATCGTTACAGTAACGCGCACTGATTTGCGCGACGAGATTGTCATGGCCAACGAAGCATTCGCCCTCTCGCCCATGTCTGCCCGCGCGGCCGCGCCGAACGAGCAGGATTACGAAGCGATCCGCGAAGCCTTCATGGAGACCGCGCGCGGCCGCTGGTTCCTCGGCGAGTATGCCAAGCGCAACCGCAATGCCGACACAAGCATGGTGCTGGATGCGGTCGCCAAAATCGAGGAAACCCTTGCGGCACAGCGGCAACCGGTGGTCGAGGACCGCTTGCCCGAGGCGCTGGTCGAGATCCGCCGCGCCATCCGCGAGGCCGAGACGATCGCGCTCGCCGCGTTCGATCCCGGCGCGATCGAGGCGAGTCTCGCGCCGATCCCGCGCGGGGTCCGCATCATCAAGGAGATCTCCTGGCGCTGGCGCGAGATCGGCGCCGACGGGCGAATCTGCGACCTCATTGATTCGCAGCTGGCCTCGATCGAGGCCGCCTGCGGGCAGATCTCGACCCTCGATCCCCGGATCGATCTCAAGGCTGCGTTCGATCTGCTGAAGGATCGAGTCGAGCAGCTCGACGGCGACGCAACGCCGCAGGCCGCGCCTGCTCCGGCGCAGGAGGCGCCGTCATCAGTCGCAGAAGCCTCGCCCGTCGAGACGGCGGCGATGGCGGGCGATGCATCCGTGGCTTTTACGGAGACGCGCGAAGAGATCGCGGCAACTCCGGAACTCGATGCGGCCGTCGAAGCAGCGGCCGTCGCTGAAACCTCCGCCATGGCCGAGCAGGCCATGGACGCGGCTGCCGCACAGGGGATCGCAGCCGAAAACCAGATCCCTGCCGAAAGCGCGGCACTCGAAAACCTCGCGCCTGATGATGCCGAGCTCGAACCCGTCGTGTTTGAAGAGCCGGCCGCTCAGCCGGAGGCCTTGACGGAAGCACGCGAGGAGTTCGCGCTCGACGCCGCAGCCGAGGCCGAGGACGAAGCCATCCTCGAGGCCATCGCGATGGAGATGGCCGCGCCCGATCCCGACTTCGACGAGATCATCGAGCCGGTGGAGATGGCAGCCGCGACGCCGGAGCCGGCGCTCTCGGATGTCGTGGCGCCCATTGCCACCGAACAACCGGAGCCGGTCGCAGCTGAGCCTGTCCTCGCAGCCATCGCCGAAGAGCCCGCGGACGCGCCGATCGCGCTGGACTCGCTCGCGCGCCTCACCGACGCCATCGCGGAAGCCGCCGCCGAAGTGATGGAGCAGCAGGCACCGGCCATGGCGGCCACCGCATCAATGGCCGCAGCCCCGACCGCGACGCTGCCGATGCCCTCGCCGCTGCCCGCGTCCATGTCCGACGCCTCGCTCGGCGCCACCATCCTCGCCAGCGGCATCCTGCAAAAAACCCGCGCACCGGCCAACGACCCGCTCGCCCCGATCCGCCGCATGACCCAGGCCGAGAAGATCGCGTTCTTTTCGTGAGGATAAAGCCGCGTACCCAGCTGTCGTGTCCCGGGCAAGCGAAGCGCAGATCCGGGACCCAGCTCTATAACATGGGCCCCGGCTCAGCAGCGCACCGCTAAGAAGCGCTGCGCTGCGTCCGGGGCACGAGAGTCGGATTTGATGCGAGCTCTCTCCACCGTCATTACCAGCGCAGTGAAGCAATCCAGGCTCTCTCCGCGGAGGGATTCTGGATTGCTTCGCAGAGCCTGTCATCGGGCCGTGCTATGCGCGGATCCGTTGGCTCGCAATGACGCGTAGGCGACGTCAGCGCCTCACCCGCAATTCCAGATCGGACCGATCGGCGTGCGCGTCCAGCACGGGCCATAGCTGCCGCCGTTGTAGCGGCCGCCGTTGAATCCGGGGCGACCGAAATAGTGCCACTCGCCGTCCCAGCGATAATATTGTGGGACCGGGTCGATGTACCAATGGCGCCGGTCGGCGCGCGACAGGCGGCGCATGGCGTCTTTCTGCTTGTACAGCGGGATGCTGTTGCTGAGCGGCTGCCGATAGCCAGGCAGAAAGCCGTAGCCCTTCCAAACCGGCTTGGGGCGCTTTTGCACGGGCTCGGCGGGTGCGACGGCAGGCAGCAGCGACAGGACGACAGCAACGAAGAGACACAGAAGGCGAGACATGAATTGACGATAGACGCTCGCCTGCTCGAACGCCATTCAAATTCGAGTGCTGGCAGATGGTCGCGCGGGAGCATCGCAGACGATGAAACGGCCGCTTTGATCTCACGTTGCGTCTATCGACGCAGCCCTACTAGCCGATCACGCCCTTCCTGATCAGGAAGCAGCCATAGCCCCTGCTGTCACCGGCCTGCACGACGCCAAAGCCGGCCGCTGCCGCGCGATAGAAATCGGGACGCGCGAGCTTGCCGGGCGTGACCGGCCGGCCAGCCGCACGTGCGATCTCCGCGAGCACGGCGCGCTGCACCTCGGGCACGCGGTCGGGATCGTCGACCGGCATCATCACACGCACGGGATCGGGATCGAAATCGTCGAGCGGATAGACCGACATGATGGCTCGTATGGCGACCTCCATCGTCATGCCCGGCAATTGGATCAGGCGCTGCGACGAGGTGCCCTGCGCGATCCGGGTGGCGGGGTGATTGGCATCGACGAACACGAGGTCGTCGCCATGGCCCATCGCGGCGAGCAGCCAGAGCAAATCGGGGGTGAGAATCGGATCGATCGATTTCAGCATGTGGCGGACGTCCTCCCAATCGATCACTAACCATAACAGGTTCCGAGCGTGATTCAGATCACGGAGGCCAGCATGGTGACAGGGATCACGGACCGCAAGGCTCGAACGCGGCCAAGCTGGCGCGCAACCAATCTCGCATCGAGATGAGTGCCAAAGGAGCACGCCATGTTCCGCCTAAAGCCCTTTTTCATGACGGCGAGCCTGTTGGGAAGCCTGTTCGGCTTCGCCTGCGGACCCGTTTTCGCGCAAGTTGCCCCGGTCCAGCCTGCCCCCACCGCGCTGCAAGGCCCGGAGCAGCGGGTGGCGCTGGTGATCGGCAATGCGAACTACCAGAATGCGCCGCAGCTTGCGAACCCCGACGATGACGCCCAGTCGATGGCGCAGTTCCTGAACTCCGCCGGGTTCGAAGTGGTCGCAGCGACCGACTTGACCCAGAACGACATGCTCCGCGTCGTCCAGGACTTCTCCGCCAAGGTCGCCTCGCGCGGTCCGAACACGGTGGCGATGGTCTATTACGCCGGTCACGGCGTGCAGCTCGCCGGCGAGAACTATCTCGTTCCGGTCGACGCCAAGGTTTCCAGCCCGACCGAGCTGGTCAACAATTCGCTGCGCCTCGTCGACGTGATGTCGACGCTGGAGACGATCCCGAGCCGCATGCGCATCGTCATCCTCGATGCCTGCCGCAACAACCCTTTCCCTGAAATCAACGACGCCGGCCGAGGCTTGGCAATCGTCGATGCGCCGAACGGCTCGATCGTCGGCTACTCGACCGCGCCAGGTGCCGAGGCGCTCGACGGCACCAATGGCCACAGCCCGTACACACAGGCGTTCCTGACCGTCGCGCGAGAGCCCAACGTGCCGATCGAGCAGCTGTTCAAGCGCGTGCGCCTGCAGGTCAACCAGACCACCAGCGGCGCGCAGATTCCTTGGGAGAGCTCGTCATTGACGAGCGACTTCACCTTCTTCGGTGACACCGCCGTTGCCGCCAACCGCGCGCCGGTGAAAGCGCCGGTCGTGCAGATGGCCTCCAATTTGCCGAGCCGCTCCACCCGCCAGGCCTATGACTACGTCGTGTCCGAGGGCCGTCCGGAGTACTATCAGGAGTTCATCCGGATGTACCCGCACGACCCGCTGTGCGACCACATCCGCTGGCTGCTCAACAACATCCTGATCTCGCAGGCCTGGCACAAGGCGGTGCTCGCCAACTCGCCGCTCGCCTACAAGAGCTTCTATGACAGCTACGGCAACAGCCCCTATGCGCAGGTCGCGCTGAAGCTGCAGGTGCAGCCGAAGCAGATCCCCCTGATGCAGGCGACCAAGTTCCTGGCGCCGCAGACCATTGCTCCGACGATCAAGATCGGCAATCTCGGCCAGCCCAAATACATGCCGCTGATGCAGCAGGGCAATGGCGCGCAGGTGAACGGCAATCTGCCGGTCGTGCAGAAGCCGCTCGACGGCAATGTCGTCGGCAAGCTCGGCAATGGCGGACAGATCGTCACCCTGCCTGCGGGCAACAACCAGCCGAACCCGCAGAACGGCACGCCGCCGCAGACCCCGAGCAAGATCGTCACGCTGCCTGCGCCGACCAACACGGTCAACGGCAAGGTCGGCATCGGCAAGATCGTGACCCTGCCTGCGACCAGCACCATGCCGAATGGCGGCACCGTCAAGCCGGGCAAGATCGTGACCATGCCGGTGAATGTCGGCAAGGGTGGCCCGAACATCGAGTCGAAGCCGGTCAACGTGCAGACTCCGAACCGCCCGATCCGGCTCAACAACGGCAACACCGGCATCGTCAAGCTCAACAATAACCCGTTGAATAAGGGGCAGGTGCAGAACAACGTGCAGAACACCCGCCCGCAGATCAACACGATGCCGAGCCGCATGGTCAGCAGCAACAACAACTTCCGGCAGTCGATGAACCAAGCGCCGAGCATGAACAATGGCGGCAACCGTCGCGGCGGCTTCACGCACTGATTGCGGCGAGCGAGACGACAGAGGGGCAGAGCGGAAACGCTCTGCCCCTTCTTCATGTCTGTTCTTGGTCATTCCGGGATGCGCCGGAGGCGCAGGCCCGGAATCCATACTCCCGATCGTGGTTATGGATTCTCAGATGCGCAATTGCGCATCATAGCTCTCGCTGCGCGAGCCCCGGAATGACGATCAGGCCACCAGCTCCGCGAACAGATCCGCATCGACATTGCCGCCTGACAGCACGATGACGACGTTCTTGCCGGCGACATCGAGGCGGCCCGCGAGTAGCGCAGCAAGCCCCACCGCGCCGCCGGGCTCCACCACCAGCTTCAGCTCGCGATAGGCAAAGGCGACCGCCGCGCCGACTTCCTTGTCCGACGCCGTGACGCCGCGCGCCAAGAGCTTGCTGTTGATCGCAAACGTCATCTCGCCCGGCATCAGGGCCATCAGCGCATCGCAGATGGTGCGGCCGGCCGGCGGATGCGGCTCGCGATGGCCTGCGCTGAGTGAAATGCCGTGATCGTCGAAGGCCTCGGGCTCGGCGACCACGATCGCGGCTTGCGGATAGCGCGCCTTGACCGCCGTGGCGACACCCGCGATCAAGCCGCCGCCGGAGGCCGGCGCCACCACGATGTCGGGGCTGAGGCCCAGCGTTGCCATGTCCTCGGCAATCTCACGGCCGGCGGTGCCCTGCCCTGCGATCACGAAGGGATCGTCGTAGGGTTTGACCAGCGTCGCGCCGCGCTTCTCGGCAATGCCGCGCGAGATCGCCTCGCGGTCGTCCTTGTCGCGGTCGTACAGCACGACCTCGGCGCCGTAGGATTTGGTGCGCTCGCGCTTCGACAGCGGCGCATCCGCTGGCATCACGATGGTGGCCTGCATGTCCAGGATCTTTGCCGCCGCCGCCACGCCCTGGGCGTGGTTGCCGGAGGAGAACGCAACGACGCCGCCGGCGCGCTTGTCCTGCGGGATCGAGAACACCTTGTTGAAGGCGCCGCGGAACTTGAACGAGCCGGTGCGCTGAAGCATCTCCGGCTTCAGGAACACTTTCGCACCGACGCGCTCGTTGAGCACCGGGAAGGACAACAGCGGGGTGCGGATGGCGTAAGGCGCGATCACGCGCGCTGCGGCATCGATGTCGGCAGGGCCGACCGGAAGGGCCTGTTGGGTCATGGCGGAATGTTATCGCGGCCGATCAGGCCCGGGCAAGACACCTCCGCGAGAGGATTTCTTGCCTTAAGCCACGAAACGCGGCTGTTCCGCGGCGGTCCGACCGGGCAGCACCGCCCCGACCGCCAAAATGCTGTCAATAAAGACCGTTGCAGAGGCCTCCCAGGTGTAATTGGCGGCGAACGCGACGCAGTCCTGCCGGGAGATATCGAGCGCGGCGAAGCAGGCATCGCGCAGATCGTGATCGAGCGCGCCGACCGGCGCATCGCCGATGACGTCGCGGGGACCCTTCACGGGGAAGGCCGCGACCGGCAGGCCGCTCGCGAGCGCCTCCAGCAGGACCAGGCCGAAGGTGTCGGTCTTGCTCGGGAACACGAACACGTCGGCGGCCGCGTAGATATCCGCCAGTTCGTCGCCGTGCTTCTCGCCGAGGAAGATCGCATCGGGATAGGCCTCTTCCAGCGAGGCGCGCGCCGGGCCGTCGTCGACGACCACCTTGGTGCCGGGTAGGTCGAGGTCGAGGAACGCCTCGAGATTCTTCTCGACTGCGACGCGGCCGACCGACAGGAACACGGGTGCCGGCAGGCAGAGATCGATGACGCGCGGGTGGAACAAATTGGTGTCCACGCCGCGCGGCCACAGCACGACATTGTCGAAGCCGCGCTCGGTCAGTTCGCGCGCGAGCGCCGGCGTCGCCGCCATCACGGCGCGGCTGGCGCTGTGGAAGCGCCGCAGCGCCCGCCAGATCAGCGAGCCCGGCACTGGCACGCGGGCGCGGACATATTCGGGAAAGCGGGTATGGAAGCTGGTCGTGAACGGCAGCTTGCGCTGGCGGCAATAGCGGCGGACCATCAGGCCGATCGGCCCTTCGGTCGCGATGTGGATGCTGTCGGGACGCGCCTCCTCGATCAGCCTTGCGATCCGGGCCGGGCGCGGCATAGCGAGGCGCACGTCGCGATAGCTCGGCATCGCGAAGGTGCGGAACGATTGCGGCGTCAGGAACGTGAACTCGACGCCGAGCGCTTTTGCAGCGTCAGAGAGCTTGGTCAGCGTCCGAACCACACCGTTGACTTGCGGGTGCCAGGCGTCGGTCGCGACCAGGATGCGCATCAAGTGGTCCTTGTTATGCAGCTCTGGCTGCGACCTGTGGCACCTGCTCCGGCTTCCGCAACTGATCCGCCCAGGTGATGATCTCGAAGTGACCGTCGTCATGCTCGACCAGGGCGGTGCAGCTCTCCACCCAGTCGCCGCAATTCATGTAGCGGATGCCGGCCTCGTCGCGGATCACGGCGTAGTGGATGTGGCCGCAGATCACGCCGTCGGCCTGGTGACGCCGCGCCTCGGCGGCGAGCGCCTGCTCGAACGCACCGATATAGTTGACGGCGTTCTTGACCTTCTGCTTGGCCCATTGCGACAGCGACCAATAGGGCACGCCGAACAGGCGGCGGAAGAAGTTGACCAGGCGGTTCATCTGGATCGCGAAGTCGTAGGCCTTGTCGCCGAGATGGGCGAGCCAGCGCGCGTTCTGCACCACGAGATCGAAGATGTCGCCGTGAATGACGAGATAGCGCTTGCCGTCGGCGCCGGTGTGAACCGTGTTCTCGACCACGTCGATGCCGCCGAAATGCGTACCGTAATAGTTGCGCAGGAACTCGTCGTGATTGCCGGGAATGTAGATGACCTTGGCGCCCTTGCGCGCCTTGCGCAAAAGCTTCTGGACGAGGTCGTTATGCGATTGCGGCCAGTGCCAGCTCGATTTCAGCGCCCAGCCGTCGACGATGTCGCCGACGAGATAGATCGTATCGGCATCGTGGTAGCGCAGGAAGTCGAGCAGAAGATCGGCTTGTGAACCGCGGGCCCCGAGATGGACGTCGGAGATGAACAACGTGCGAAAGCGCCGCTCCGGGCTCTCGTCACTCACATCGTAACTTCCCATGCGCCAGCCTGTAACAATGTCCCGTGACAGGGGGATGACCGATTGAACCCTTGAGGCACCTTCAAATACGAATCACGCCTTGCCTCGCCCTCCCCGCGAATATCAGTCGCATGCGACAATCAGGCGACATGGCGCCGCAGGGTAGGTGCGCTCCCTCCCCGCTTGGCTTGCGGGAGAGGCGAAGCAAGCCCGCCTCAGTAGAACTTGTGGAAATGATGGATCGGCCCGTGGCCGTGGCCGACGCTGAAGCGGTCGGCGGCGGCGATCGCGGCGCTGATCCAGGCCTTGGCGTTGCGCACGGCGGCCTCGAGGTCCTCGCCCCTGGCCAGCCCTGCCGCGATGGCGGAGGACAGCGAGCAGCCGGTGCCATGGGTGTTGCGGGTGGCCACACGCGGCGCGGCGAGCGCGATCGCGGTCTCGGCAGTGACGAGATAGTCGGTGCTCTCGGCGCCCTCGCCGTGCCCGCCCTTGATCAGGACGGCGCGGCAGCCCAGCGCCAGCAGGCGTCGACCCTGGCTTTCGATCTCGGCCTCGCTCGCCGCCACCGGCGCATCGAGCAGGGCCGCAGCCTCCGGGAGGTTCGGCGTGATCACGGCAGCCAGCGGCATCAGCCTGGTGCGCAGGGCGTCGACGGCTTCAGCGGCGAGCAGGCGGTCGCCGGAGGTCGCCACCATGACGGGATCGAGCACGACATGCCGCGGCGCCCAGCGCGACAGCGCGGCCGCGATGGCATCGATGCTGGCGGCCTGGGCCACCATGCCGATCTTCACCGCACCGATGTCGAGGTCGGAGAACACCGCGTCGATCTGCTCGGTGACAAACCCGGCCGGCACCGCGTGAATGCCGGTCACGCCGCGCGTGTTCTGCGCCGTCAGCGCCGTGATCACGGAGGCGCCGTAGACGCCGAGCGCGGCAAACGTCTTCAGGTCCGCCTGGATGCCGGCGCCGCCGCTCGAATCGGAACCGGCGATGGTGAGTGCGACCGGGGTCGTCATCGCGGGAGACATGTGCTTGAGGAGGCCGCCATGGCCTCTCGTAGCGCGACCGTGGAACGTCAGCAAGCGCGCCGGGCCGCCGCCAAGCGTGATTCGCGAACCGATTGCGCACCTTGCGAATCAGTCGGACACCGCGCGGACCAAGACCCGCAATGGTGCGGACTTGAAAATGCAACCGCGCCGGACCCTTGCTATAGTCGCGTACCTTAGCGTGCTTCGCCGGTTACGCGAGACGTCAGGTGGTGGAACCGTCCAGCGCCCCCATGTTGCGGGCCGCCGGCCCCGCAAGCCACCTGAACAAGACTCCTTGGGGTGGAACGAATGTGGGCCTTCTTCGAACGTCTCCTCGACTCGTCCATGCTGTCGCCGCACGGCATCTGCCTGTTGTGGGAGCCTGAGCTGATCTGGCTTCACGTCGTTTCCGACGCCAGCATTGCCGCCGCCTATTTCTCGATCCCGTTCGCCCTCGCCATCCTCGTCACCAAGCGGCGCGACCTCAAGTTCGGCTGGGTCTACTGGGCGTTCGCGATCTTCATCATGGCGTGCGGCCTGACCCACGTGCTGTCGATCTATACGCTCTGGGTTCCGATCTATGGCATCGAGGGCATGGTCAAGGCCGCCACGGCGGTCGCGTCGGTCTTCACCGCCGCCGCGCTCTGGCCGCTGCTGCCGAAGATCCTCACGATCCCCTCGCCGTTCGAGCTGCGACAGGTCCAGGCCGCGCTCGAGGAGGAGGAAATCAAGAGCCGCGACGCCACGCTGCTGCTGCAGCAGGTCCGCGACGCCCAGCGCGCGATGCGCGAGAGCGTGGCGCGCCTCACCGCGATCGTCGAGACCGCGGTCGACGGCGTCATCCTGTTCGATGCGAAGGATCGCATCCTGCTGTTCAATCCGGCCTGCGAGCGCCTGTTCGGCTACCGTGCCGACGAGGTGATGAACCGCAACGTCGGCATGCTGATGCCCGAGGCGGATGCGGCGCCCGACCGCCAGGCGCGGCATTTCGCGACCGGCGGCGAGGCCGTCGGCCTGCGCAAGGACGGCACGACGTTTCCGATGGAGCTGTCGGTCGGCCAGGCGCGGCAGGACGGCGAATTGATCTTCGTCGGCATCGTCCACGACCTCACCGCGCGCAAGCTGACCGAGCAGCAGCTTCAGCAGGCGCAGAAGATGGAGACGGTCGGTCAGCTCTCCGGCGGCATCGCGCACGACTTCAACAATCTGCTGACCGTCATCATCGGCAATGCCGAGCACCTGAGCGAGCAGCTCAAGGCGAGGCCCGACCTCGGGCGCTTTGCCGACGACATCTGCCAATCGGGCGAACGGGGCGCCGAGCTGACGCAGCGCCTGCTCGCCTTCAGCCGCCGCCAATTGCTGCGGCCTCAGACGATCGATTGCCGGAGCCTGCTCGATTCCATGTTCAAGCTGCTCAAGCGCACCTTGCGCGAAGACATCGAGATCAGGACGACCTCCGGGCCCGGCACAATCCTGGCCTTTGCCGACCGCGCCCAGCTCGAATCCGCCGTGCTCAATCTCGCGCTCAACGCGCAGGATGCCATGCCATCGGGAGGCCACCTCACGCTGGCCACGGAGCTGATCACGATCGAGGATGATGACGGTGCCGTTCACCGGGAGGTCGCACCCGGCAGCTACGTCCTGATCGCGGTCACCGATGACGGCGAAGGCATGACGCCCGAGGTCGCCGCACGCGCGTTCGAGCCGTTCTTCACCACCAAGGAGGTCGGCAAGGGCTCGGGCCTCGGCCTCAGCATGGTCTACGGCTTTGCCAAGCAATCAGGCGGCCATGTCTCGATCTACAGCGAGGCTGGCCTTGGGACCACGGCCAGGATCTACCTGCCGCGCGCGAGCACCGGTAGGTCGCAAGCCGATCTTCCCGACGGCGAGGACACGGCGCCGCGAGGCTACGAGACGGTCCTGATCGTCGAGGACGATCCGTTCGTCCGCTCCTCCGTCATTCGCAGGGTGGAAGCGCTCGGATATCGCGTCGTCGCCGCGGTCAACGGCAAGGATGCCTTGCAGCAGCTGCAGGGCGATCCCGGCATCGACTTGCTGTTCACCGATATCGTGATGCCCGGCGGCATGAGCGGGTGGGAGCTCGCCGATCAGGCGCGGCGGGTGCGTCCCGGCCTGCCGGTCCTGTTCACCTCGGGCTACGCGCTGGAGACCCTGGTCGAGCAGGGCCGCGCGCAGGCGCGAGCGGTCGTGCTGACCAAGCCCTACCGCAAGGTCGAGCTCGCTCAGCGCCTGAGGGATGCATTGGCCGCCGCAGTGGTCCCATCCTAGCATCGCGCCCGAATGCGCCTCGGATGATCCAGCAAGTTCGCTTGCTAAATCCAGCCGGTTTTGGCCTATTAGCCGGAAGAATACGCTTTCGGAGTGCCCGCGATGGTTCCTTTTTTCGTTCAGATCAAGTGCAAGCTCGGCCAGTCCTATACGGTGGCCAATGCGCTTGCCGAAGCCGAGATCGCCTCCGAGATCTACTCCACGGCCGGCCAATACGACCTCCTGGTGAAGTTCTACGTCGACAAGGATACCGACATCGGCCACTTCGTGAATGAGAAGGTGCAGGTGCTGCCGGGCATCCAGGACACCCTCACCATCATCACCTTCAAGGCGTTCGGCACCGGCTAAAGCATGATCCGGAAAAGTGCGAAGCGGTTTTCCGGAAAGATCATGCGTAAACAACAACCGAAAGCGCGATGATGATTCATCCCAATCTCATCGCGCTTTAGACCACGCGCAAAACAACGGCCGAAGCGCCGGCAGCGCTAGCCGCCCTCCTTGCGCTTGGGCGGGGTCGGTCCCTGCACCGGCGGCAGCGACTTCAGATAGGCGGCCATCGCGGCGCGGTCTTCCGCGGTCAGTTGCGCCAGATTCTTGATCACCGCCCGCATCGCGCCCGAAGCGCTGTCGCCCTCGGGCAGGTCGCCGGTCTCGAGGAAATCCGCGATATCCTTCTCGCTCCAGTTGCCGATGCCCTGCTGCGTGATGTTGGGGACCCAGCCCTCCCCTTCCGGATTGGGCCCACCGGCAAAGCGCTGGCCGGCGATGATGCCGCCGAGCGCATTGCGCGGGCTGTGGCATTCGGCGCAATGGCCGAAAGCGTTCACGAGATAGGCTCCGCGATTCCATTGCGGCGAGCGCGCGGCGTCCGCGACGAACGGCGCGGTGTCCATGAACAGCAGCTTCCAGATGCCGACATTGCGGCGGATGTTGAACGGAAACGGCAGCGCGTGGTCGCCCACTGTGCCGGACACCGGCGGAAGCGTCTTCAGATAGGCAAAGAGATCACGGACGTCGTCGACGCTGGCCAGATGATAGGACGTGTAGGGAAACGCAGGGAAATAGTGCGTGCCCGCGGGCGAGACACCGCGCATCACGGCGTTGACGAAATCGGCCTCGCTCCAGCGGCCGATCCCGTAGGCGGGATCGGGGGAAATATTGGGGACGTAGAACGTCCCGAACGGCGAGCCCAGCGCCAGCCCGCCGCCGAGCCGCAGGCGATCGGGCTGATTGGGGGTGGCATGACAGGACGAGCAGCCGCCGGCGTTGAACAGCTCCTGCCCGTTGGCGAGATCGGGGTTGCGTGTCGGCGCCGGCAAGGCCAGCACGGCCGGGGCGGTCAACCACCAATAGAGGGCGAACGCCGCGGCGGCGGCGATCAAGGCGGCAAGAAGCGTTCGTCCCAACATTCGATCATTCCATCGTGAACGCGCGAACTTAAGGGTCATGCCGCGCCCGATCCAACCACGAATATTTTAGGCGGTCCGGCTGTAATGCCGGAATAAACCGCACGACGCACTGTTTGAACAGCATCAGGCGTAAACAGGAGAGATCTATGACCAAAGCCGTTTTTGCCACACTGGTACTCGGTGCTGCCGTTGCGTTCGCCGCCCCGGCCAGCGCGGAGAAACTGAAGGCGACGCTGGACGGCAAATCCGAAGTCCCCGCCAACACCAGCAGCGCGACCGGAACGGCCGATCTGGACTACGACGCTGCCAGCAAGAAGCTGTCCTGGACCGTCACTTATTCCGGTCTCTCGGGCCCTGCCACCGCCGCGCATTTCCACGGGCCTGCCGAAGCCGGCAAGAACGCCGGCGTCGCGGTCCCGATCCCGAATGCAGCCTCGAGCCCGGTCAAGGGCGAAGCCACGCTCACCGACGCGCAGGCCGCCGATCTGCTCGGCGGCAAGTACTACATCAACATCCATACCGCGGCGAACCCGGCCGGCGAGATCCGCGGTCAGGTGACGAAGTAAAGCGAAAACGCGGGCTTCGTCGCGGAAAGGCCGGACGCAAGGAGGGAGCGTCCGGCCTTTTCGATTCCAAGCAGTTGAACTTCGTAGCCCGGATGGAGCCGACGGTCGGCGCGAAGCGCCGCCCGTCGGTGCGATCCGGGAGCCTGCGCGTTGCGGACAGGTCCCCCGGATTTCGCTGCGCCCCATCCGGGCTACGACGCTGCGACTCTGACCGTGCTCAAGCCGCGTTCAGCGCCTGCGCGAGGTCGGCGATCAGGTCCGACGGGTTCTCGATACCGATCGACAGCCGGATCGTGGAATCGAGCACGCCGATCTTTCGGCGGATGTCGGCGGGAACGCCGGAATGGGTCATCGTCGCCGGCAGGCTTGCGAGCGATTCCGTGCCGCCAAGGCTCACCGCCAGCTTGAGGATCTGCAGCGCGTTGAGGAATTTCACCGCCGCCTCTTTGCCGCCGACGATGTCGAACGAGAACGTCGAGCCCGCGCCCAGGCATTGCCGCGCGAACACACGGCCGGACAGCGAGCCCTGCTCGTGGTGACCGAGATAGTGCACCCTGGCGACCTTCGGATGGTCGCGCAGGAAGTCCGCCACGAGCCGCGCATTCGCATCGGCCTTCTCCATCCGCAGGCTGAGCGTCTCGAGCGAACGGTTGATCATCCAGCAGGAATGCGGATCGAGCTGGGTGCCGATGGCGCCGCGCAGCGCCTTGATGCCTTTCATGATCGCCTTCGATCCGAGCGCGGCGCCCGCGATCAGGTCGGAATGACCGCCGACATATTTCGTCAGCGAATACAGCGACAGATCCGCGCCGTGCTCGATCGGCCGCTGAAACACCGGCCCGAGCAGCGTGTTGTCGCAGGCGATGACCGGCGTGTGTCCCTGGGCCTTGCCGATGGAATCGGCGGTGCGGCGGATCATTGCGATGTCGACGAGGCCGTTGGTCGGATTGGCCGGCGTCTCGATCAGGATCATCGAAACCCGCCCCTTGCCCATCGCCTCCTCCGAGGCCTGCTTGACCGCCGTCTCGTCGATGCCGTCGGCAAAGCCGACGGCGCCGATCGACAGGCGCGCGAGCGTGTTCGTCAGCAGCGTCTCCGTCCCGCCATAGAGCGGCTGCGAGTGCAGGATGACATCGCCCGGGCGAACGAAGGCCAGGATCGTGGTTGCGATCGCCGCCATGCCGGACGAGAACAGCGCGCAACTCTCCGTGCGCTCGTAGATCGCGAGCCTGTCCTCGACGATCTCGCTGTTGGGATGATTGAAGCGCGAATAGACCAGGCCTGCGCCCATGCCTTCCGGCGGCTCGCGCCGTCCGGCGACGTAGTCGAAGAAGTCCTGCCCGTCCTCGGCGGTCTTGAACACGAAGGTGGAGGTCAGGAACACCGGCGGCTTGATGGCCCCCTCGGACAATTGCGGATCATAGCCATAGGTCAGCATCAAGGTTTCCGGATGCAGCATATGATTGCCGATATGGGTCTTGGAGGGGAACGGTTTTGCCATGGCCTGTCTCGCTGTTGATCGAGGTGCTCGCCGCGCGCTGGGAATCCCGACGTGAGGATGCCGGGAGGAGACTCGTGTGAGCGCACGGCCGTTGGCGCAAAGATAGCCGCTCTCGCGGCAATCCGTCAGGCCTTGCGGACGGAAGTTCCCGCGGGCCGCGATCAAGAAAAAGGCGGTTGCTTTCGCAACCGCCCTTTCCGAAGTCCTTGGTAGCCCGTTAACTGCGCCCGGTTATTTCAACTTCACGCGATAGGTTTCGTGACAATCATTGCAGCGGTCGTTGATCGTCGTGTAGGCCGCCTTCAGGCCCGCGACATTGGTGATCTTGCCTTTGACCTCAGTGATCGCCTTCTGCACCGGCGGGATCTTGGCATCGAAATCGGCCTTGTTCTGCCAGACCTTCGGCGAGGAGCCATAGGTCGCGTTGACGACATCCTGCTTGGGATTGATCTCGAAGGTCTTGGCGATCTTGGCAACATCGGCCTCGATGCTGGCGATGGCCTCATCGGCAGCCTTCTTGTCGAAGGGAATATCGCCCTTGCTCATCTTCTGAAGCACGCCATACTGATTCTTGGCGATCGCTCGCATCAGATTGTCCTGCTGGACGGCAATCTCCTGTTGCGCCATGACGGCGCCCGCGCCCAGCACGAGGACGCCCGCGACAATCATCGTCCGTTTCATTGGTTGGTTTCTCCGGCTCTCGAGACGTTCAGGGAATGAGACGTCACCGGCTTCGCGCGAAGCCGGGACCCATCATGGATAGAACCCCGCGCGGCGGGTTTATTCCCGTGCGCGCGGGAAGCGCGGCTTCACAAGCTGTGACGGCGGTGATGCTCGCTGATCGCAACCCACACCCGCTCGGGCGTTGCCGGCATGTCGATGTGGTCGATCTTGTACTCGCGCCAGAGCGCATCGACGATGGCATTGACCACGGCCGGACAGGAGCCGATCGCGCCGGCCTCGCCGGCCCCCTTCACGCCCATCGGATTGGTCTTGCAGGGCACGTTGTGGGTCTCGAACACGAAGGCCGGCCCGTCCGCCGCGCGCGGCAGCGCATAGTCCATGAAGGTCGCGGTGATGAGCTGGCCGTCGGTCGGTCCATACACCACCTGCTCCATCAAGGCCTGGCCGATGCCCTGCATGGCGCCGCCATGCACCTGGCCGGCCAACAGCAGCGGATTGAGCGTCTTGCCGAAATCGTCGACGATCACGTAGTTGACGATTTTGATGATGCCGGTGGCCGGATCGATCTCGACCTCAGCGACATGGGTGCCGTTGGGATAGGTGCCGTCGGCGCTGGCAAAGGTCGCGCTGCCGTTGAGCTTCGACGGATCGGCGCCGGGCCGCTTGGCCAGGTCGGCAAACGAGATCGAGCGGTCGGTGCCGGCGATCCGCACCACGCCTTCCGAAATCTCGAGGTCGCCGGCGCTGGCTTCGAGCGCCTGCGCCGCGATCTCCTTCAGCTTCTGGCCGAGCTCGCGCGTGGCGCGCTCGACGCTGACGCCGCCGGAGGGGATCGAGGCCGAGCCGCCGGTGCCGAGGCCGGTTGCGATCTCGTCGGTGTCGCCCTGGCGGACATGCACGCGCTCGGGCGCCACGCCGAACTGTTCGGCGACGATCTGCGCATAGGCGGTCTGATGGCCCTGCCCGCTCGATTGCGTGCCGATCAGCACGGTGACGTCGCCATTGGCATCAAGGCGGACGTTGGCCGTCTCCTCACCCATCACGCCGCAAATCTCGACATAGCTCGCAAGGCCGATGCCGCGGATCAGGCCGCCCTTCTTGGCCGCCTTGGCGCGCTTGGGGAATTCCTTCCATTCCGCGATCTCCATCGCGCGCTTCAGATGCGCGGCGAAGTCGCCGGAATCGTAGACCTTGCCGGTCGCGGTCTTGTAGGGCAGCGCTTTCGGCGGGATGAAATTCTTGCGGCGGATGGCGTCCGGCGTCATGTCGAGCTTTCGCGCACAGGCATCGACGAGGCGCTCGATGACATAGGCGGCTTCGGGCCGGCCCGCGCCGCGATAGGCGTCGACCGGCACGCTGTGGGTGAAGATCGTGCGCACCCGGCAATGGAAGGCCTGGATGTCGTAGAGGCCGGGCAGCATGCCGGCGCCGCCATGCGGGATGTAGGGCCCGAAGGTCGACAGATACGCGCCCATGTCGCCCATGAGGTCGCAATCCATCGCGAGGAACTTAGCGTCTTCAGCCAGCGCCATCTTCGCGGTGGTGACATTGTCGCGGCCCTGCGCATCGCCCATGAAATGCTCGGAGCGGTCGGCCGCCCACTTCACCGCCTTCTTCAGTTTGCGCGCAGCGACCGCCATCAGGGCATATTCCCGATACGGAAACAGTTTTGTGCCGAACCCGCCGCCGACGTCGGGGCAGATCACCCGCATCTTGTCGGTAGGAATGTTGAGAACGTTCTGGCAGAGGATATCGCGCAGGCGGTGGCTGCCCTGGCTGCCGACCGTCAGCGTCAGATGGTCGCGCTTGGAATCGTATTCGCAGACCGCCGCGCGGGTCTCCAAGAAGCTTGCAACCACGCGCGGATTGACGATGGAGATCTCGGCGACCGCATGTGCTTTCGCGAAGGCAGCTTCCGTCGCCGCTTTGTCGCCGATCGAGACGTCGAACAGCACGTTGCCCGGCTTGTCCGGCCAGACCAAGGCTGCGCCTTTCTTCACGGCGTTGACGACGCCGGTCACCGCGGGCAGCGGCGACCATTTGACCTCGATCGCCTCGATCGCGTCGCGAGCCTGGTCGATGGTCTCGGCGACCACGAAGGCGATGGCGTCGCCGACATGGCGCACCTCGTCCTTGGCCAGGATCGGGTAAGGCGGGCCGGTGAACGGATCGGTCTCGAGGTTGAACAGGCAGGGCAGATTGCCGAGATCCCCGACGTCGTCGGCCGTCAGGATCAGCGCAACGCCCGGCAGGCCGCGGGCGCGGGTCGCATCGACGGTGTACTTGGCATGCGCATGCGGCGAGCGCAGCACCAGGCAGCGGAGCGCAGCCTGCGGCGCGTAATCGTCGGTATAGCGGCCCTTGCCGCGGATGAGCGCGTCATCCTCCTTGCGCAGCACGCTTTGGCCAACGCCGAACTTGATGGGAGCCGCCATTTTATCTTCCCGTTCTCATGGTTGTTTTGTGGGCATATTGCCGTGGAAAAACTGGCAACGCAAACGGGATTAGCAGTGCACATTGGCCGCAGGCCCGTCCTAGATCCGCTCGATCAGATCCCAGCGATTGCCATAGAGGTCTTCAAATACTGCGACCGTGCCGTAAGGCTCGCGCCGCGGTTCTTCGAGAAACTCAACCCCTCGCTTCCGAAACGCGTCGTAGTCGCGCTCGAAATCATCTGTGGCCAAGAACAGAAAGACGCGGCCGCCGCTTTGATTGCCGATGGCTTGCGCCTGGCCCGGGTTCGCAGCCTTTGCCAGTAGAATGCCACTCTCGGTGCTGCCGGGCGGCGCTACGACAACCCAGCGCTTGTTTTCATCGAGACGGGTGTCTTCCCGAAGCTCAAATTCGAGTTTGCCAACAAAGAAGGCTATCGCCTCGTCGTAGTCGCGAACGATAACCGCAGTGAGGCTCAGATGCTGTCGCATGGAGGGCTGCCAAATCGTTCTTGCTCAAGGCGACTGGTTGGAACTCCTATCGTTAGATCAATCCTCCAGTAGAGGATAGGTCCTAGCCGCGCACCAGCGAGACCAGCCAGCTGCGGCCGAACAGGATCAGGATCGCGAGCGCGTAGACGACCGTGCCCCCGACAGCGAGCAGGACCAGCGTCGCTTCGTCACGGAAGGCGTGCACGGAGGCGAGAGCGGCCGGGCTGAAGCGCGCGATCAGCCAGAAGGCGGCGGCCAGGATGAGGCCGGTCAGCAGGAATTTCGCGAGCGACATCAGCCAGGCGCGGTCGATGGCGAGGAAGCCCCGCCGCACGGCGAAAAAGAGCACCAGCACTAGATTTGTCCAGATCCCAACGGCGGTCGCCAGCGCAAGACCGATCTGGGCGAGCGAGCCCATCAATGCGAACTTTAGCGCGACGTTAACGGCGATGCCCGTCAGCGAGGCGCGGACAGGGGTCGCCGTATCCTTGCGCGCATAAAAGGTCGCAACCGCGCTGCGGATCAGCACGGCCGGGATCAAGGCAATCGCGTAGGCCGCAAGCGTTGCGCCGGCCGCGGCGGCGTCCGCTTTGGAGAAGGCGCCGTGGGCGAACAACGCGCGCATGATCTCGTCAGGCACGGTGAGAAAGGCCGCGACGAACGGAACGGAGAAGAGAAGCGTGAAATCGAAGGCACGGCGTTGCGCTTTCATCGCGCCGTCCTGGTCATTCGCCGTGATCCGCCGCGACATCTCCGGCAGCAGTACGGTGCCGATGGCGATGCCGATCACGCCAATCGGCAGCTGATACAACCGGTCGGCATAATAGAGCGCCGAAAGGGCACCCGCCGGCAGGAACGTCGCGATGATGGTATCGGCGAACATTGCCACTTGCGTGCCCATCGAGCCCAGCGTCGCAGGCCCCAGCGCCTTGAAGAAGCCGCGGACGTCTTCGTCGAGCTTGAGCGGCGCAAAGCGCGGCAAGCCGCCATGGCGGGCGAGATCGCCGGCCAGCAGGAAATATTGCAGGAAGCCCGAGATCAGCACGCCCCAGGCCGCGGCGTGGCCCGCGGTCGGGAACCAGGCGGCGAGCGCCAGCGTCATCATCATCGCGACGTTGAGAAAGATCGACGCCGCCGCCGCGCTGGCGAAGCGCTGCATCACGTTGAGCATGCCGCCATAGAGCGTCACCAGCGTGATCAGCAGGAGGTAGGGAAAGGTGATCCGGGTCAGCTCGATCGCGAGCTTGCGCTGCTCGGCGTCCTCACTGAAGCCCGGTGCGAGGATGCTCATGGCCTGCGGCATGAACAGCCAGGCGACGATCAGCAGCACCACCTGCGAGGCCAGCAGCAGCGTGAAGATGCGGTCGGCGAACAGGTGAGCTGCCGCCTCGCCCTTCTCGCCATGGACATGGGCATAGGCGGGCACCCAGGCCGCGTTGAAAGCGCCCTCGGCGAAGATCGCACGGAAATGATTGGGCAGCCGCAGCGCCACGAAAAAGGCATCGGCGACGGGGCCGGCGCCAAGGATCGCCGCGAGCATGATGTCGCGGGCAAATCCCGTGACCCGCGAGAGCAGCGTGTATCCGCCAACCGTGAAGATGCGTCCGAGCATGCGGACTCTTCTAGAGGCTTATCGGGCCGCCGATAAGGCTTTGAAAGAGCATGAGATCAAAAAAGCGGCTTGCTCGGTGTCGACCTCTCCCCGACGGGGAGAGGTGAGAGGCAAATCAGCCCGCCAGCGCGCCGCGGACGGCGGCGATGATTCGCTCCTGATCGGCCTCGGTCAGGTAGGCATGCATCGGCAGGCTGATGACGTCCTGCGACAGGCTCTCGCAACCCGGCAATCCGCCCTCGGCGACCGGGTATTGTTTGTAGGCGGTCTGCTGGTGCATCGACTTGCCGTAATAGATCGCGGTCGGCACGCCCTGGGCTTTCAGCGCGGCAGCGAAGCCGTCTCGGTCGGTGCCTTCAGGCAGGCGGATCGTGTACTGCGCCCAGACCGAGGTGTTGCCGGGCGCGAGGCGCGGCACGGTGACGACATTGGACAGGCCGCGCGCATAGCGCTCGGCGACCTTGTTGCGGGCGGCGATCTCGTCGTCGAAGATCTTCAGCTTCTCGATCAGGACGGCGGCCTGCATGGTGTCGAGGCGGCCGGTCAGGCCGAGGCGGACGTTGTCGTACTTGTCGACGCCCTGCCCGTGCACGCGGATGCTGCGCAAGGTGGCGGCGAGCTCGTCGTCATCGGTGAAGATGGCGCCGCCGTCGCCGAAGCAGCCGAGCGGCTTTGCCGGGAAGAAGCTGGTCGCCGTCGCGTGGCCGAAGGTGCCGAGCTTGCGGCCCTTGTAGCTCGCGCCAAAGCCTTGCGCGGCGTCGTCGAGCACGAACAGGCCTTCGGCCCTGGCGATCTCGGCGATGGCGTCGTGATCGGCGGGCTGGCCGAACAAATCGACCGGAATCACCGCGGCCGGCTTGAGGCCGGCCTTGCGGGCGGTGGCGATGCCGCGCTTGAGCGATTCCGGGCTCATGTTGAAGGTGGTCTCGTCGACGTCGACATAGACCGGCGTCGCGCCGGTCCGCGCCACCGGCGAGGCGGTCGCGATGAAGGTGAAGGACGGACACAGCACGGCATCGCCGGGCCCGACATTCCTGGCCATCATCACCATCAGGATCGCGTCGGTGCCGCTGGCGCAGCCGATGACGTGCTTGGCGCCTGAGTAGGCCGCGAGCTGCTTCTCGAGCTCGAAGACCTCCGGCCCGTTGACGAACTGGCAATGGTCCATCACGCGCTTGACGGCCGCATCGAGCGAGGCGCCGAGCCGGCGGCGCTGCGAGGCGACGTCGATGAAGGGAATGGGTTCGGAGCGTAAGTGCTGGTTCATGACGCCTTGTGACGTTTGAGCGGTCGACATGGAGAAGAGATCAGCCGGCGACGCGGCGCGGCCCCTTGCGCGCGGGTGACGTGGCCGCAGGACGCGAGGGCGTCTCCAGGCATTGCGTGGCAATCTCGAGGCTGGCGACGCCTTCGTCGCCCGTCACTGCCGGCGTCTCGCCGTTGCGCACCGCCTTGAGGAATGCGATCAGCTCGGCGCGAAGCGGCTCGTCATGGCCGACCGGCAGATGCCGCATCGAGTAGCTGCCGTCCGGCTTGAAGCCGAAGCATTCGGTGACCTGGCGCGTCAAGAGATCGCCCATCACGTATTTGCCGCGCGTTGCGACCGTGACGCTGCGCGCCTTGAACGGCGTCAGCCAGTTGGTGTTGATGTGGGCGAGCACGCCGCTCTCGGTGCGGAACTGCAAGAGCGCGATGTCCTCGCGCTCGGCGACCGCGCTCGACAATTGCGGCTGCACCTCGACGATGTCGGATTCGGTGAACCAGCGGATCAAATCGATATCGTGCACGGCAAGGTCGATGACGACGCCGACATTGGACATGCGCGGCGGGAACGGGCCGACGCGGGTGATCGCGATGGAGAGAATGTCCTCGCCCGCGATCGCCTGCTTGACCGCGGCGACCGCCGGATTGAAGCGCTCGACATGGCCGATCATCAGCGTGACGCCGGCCTTATGCGCGGCGGCGACGATCTCGCGGCCCTCTTCCACCGTGGAGGCGATCGGCTTCTCGACCAGCACGTGGATGTTCTTGGCGATGCATGCGAGCGCGACCTCGTGATGCAGATGGGTCGGTGCCGCGATGGTGACGGCATCGACACCGGCGCTGAGCAGCTGGTCAAGCGTCTCGAAGCTTTCGCAATTGGCGAGCTCCGTGGCCCGCGCGCGATGCGCCGGCGAGGGATCGACGACGCCGACGAGGCTGACGCCGGGCAGGCCGCTGAGCACGCGCGCATGGTTGCTGCCCATCACGCCGGCGCCAATGACACCGACGCGCAAGCCGGCCCTTGCCGGTGCAGATCCCCTGGAAGTCATCTGAGCAAACCCCGATTCAACGCAAATCCCCGGGCCGCTTCTAGCACGGACGCCACATTTGTGGCGAATGCCGCCCTGGCGGGCCGGACACGATTTGATTCAAAAAGTTACACGTTGCCCGGGCCTTAGGCCGAAAAAGATACCGCTTCTCGGCCCGGGTCGCGTGATTCGGAGTTTGCTGGTTACGACCTTTGATAGTCGTCTTCAATCCGGATGATGTCGTCTTCCCCCAGATAGCTTCCAGTCTGGACCTCGATCAGCTCCAGCTGGATCTTGCCGGGATTCTCCATCCGGTGGACGGCGCCCATCGGGATGTAGATCGACTCGTTCTCGTGCACCGTCTTCACCGTCTCGTTGACGGTCACCTGCGCCGTGCCGCGGACCACGATCCAGTGCTCGGCGCGATGATGGTGCTTCTGCAGCGACAGCCGCCCGCCCGGCTTCACCACGATGCGCTTGACCTGGTGGCGCTCGCCATTGTCGACGGATTGATAGCTGCCCCAGGGCCGGTGGACCTTGAGATGCTCCTCGGTGACCTTCGGCGCCACCGATTTCAATTTCGTCACCAGGCGCTTCAGCCCGTTGGCATCCTTCTGCCGCGAGACCAGCACCGCGTCCGCGGTCGCGACCACGACGAGATCGTCGACGCCTTCGAGCGCGACCAGCGCGGAATCCGTGGTGACGTTACAATTGCGGGAATCCTCGAACACGGCGGTGCCGTGCGCGGCATTGCCTTGCGCGTCCTTCTCCGACAGCTCCCATACCGCATGCCAGGAGCCGACGTCGGACCAGCCGCACGACACCGGCACGACGGCGGCGCGCGAAGTCTTCTCCATCACCGCATAGTCGATCGAGATCGCCTTGGCCGCGCCGAACGCCTCCGGCTCCAGCGTGACGAAGCCGAGATCGCGGCCGGCATTGTTGACGGCATTGGTGACCGCCTCGACGCTTGCCGCATCGACCCTGCGATATTCGTCGAGCAGCACGCTCGCCGGGAACATGAAGTTGCCGCTGTTCCAGAGATAGCCCGAATTGACGTAGTCGGAGGCCTTCACCGCGTCCGGCTTCTCGACGAAGCGTGCAACCGCCTGCACCTCGCCCGCGATCACCTCGCCCGGATTGATGTAGCCGTATTCGGTGGCCGGCCGCTCCGGCTTGACGCCGAAGGTGACGATGCGCCCGGCATTCGCGGCGGTGAGGCCCTCGCGACAGGCGGCGACGAAGGCGGCATTGTTCTGCACGACGTGATCGGCGGCGAGCGCGAGCACGATCGCCTCGCTGGCGCGGTTCTGCGCGAACACCGCGCCGGCCGCGATGGCAGGGCCGGAATCGCGCCGCATCGGCTCGAGGATCACGTCGGCCTCAATGCCGATCTCGGCGAGCTGCTCCAGCACCATGAAGCGATAGGAGGCGTTGGTGATGACGATCGGCCGGTCGAACAAAGAGGGATCGGACACGCGCAGCAGCGTGTCCTGGAACGTCGAGCGCGTGCCGAACAGCGGCAGGAACTGCTTGGGCCGAACCTCGCGCGAAGCGGGCCACAGCCGCGTGCCGGCACCGCCGCACATGATCAGGGGGATTATGCGTTTGTCCATCGTGATCTCAAACCTTGAAATGGTCCCGATACCAGGTGACGAAGTTATGAACCCCATGCTCGATCGGCGTTGACGGTGCAAAGCCGGTGTCGCGCGAGAGATCCTCGACATCCGCGAACGTTTCCAGCACATCTCCCGGCTGCATCGGCAGCAATTCTTTGATCGCCGTCCGGCCCAGCTCCCGCTCCAGAAGACCGACGACGTGCATCAGTTCCTCCGGATGATGATTGCCGACATTGTAGAGCTTTGACGGCGCATTTGCGGCAGCCGGATCGTCCGCAGGCACGAGATCGATCAGCTTGGACACGACGCGCGTCACATCGTCGATATAGGTGAAATCGCGGCGCATTTTGCCATGGTTGAAGAGCCGGATCGGCTTGCCGGCCATGATGGCGCTCGCGAACAGAAACATGGCCATGTCGGGGCGGCCCCATGGCCCGTAGATGGTGAAGAACCGCAGCCCCGTGACCGGCAGGCGATAAAGATGGCTGTAGGACTGCGCCATCACCTCGTTCGCCTTCTTGGTCGCGGCGTAGAAGCTGACCGGATGGTCGGTGCGGTCCGCAACCGCAAATGGCAGTTTTGTGTTGGCGCCGTAAACGGAGGATGACGAGGCGTAGACCAGATGACCGCAGCCATTGTTGCGGCAGCCCTCCAGCACGTTGAGAAAGCCGACGAGATTGGAATCGGCGTAGGTCTGCGGCTGCTCGATCGAGTAGCGCACGCCGGCCTGCGCGGCCAGATGCACGACTTTGGCAAAACGATGTTGCGCGAACAGCGCCGCCATGGTCTCGCGGTCGGCGAGATCGGCCTCGATGAACGAGAAGCGCGGCTGGTCCCGGAGCAGAGCAAGGCGCGCTTTCTTCAGCGCCGGATCGTAATAGCTGTTGAGATTGTCGAGCCCGACGACGGCGCGGCCTTCGCCCAGGAGCTGCCGGGCGACGTGGAAGCCGATGAAGCCGGCCGCACCCGTGACCAAAATCGCCCGATCCGTCATCCTGTTCCCTGGGTGATCCCTCGCCCGATCCTGTCTAGCCGCCACCTCGACGGGGTCGCAATAGGCTCCCCGCTCCTTCACGCGATCTCCTCATGGCGTCCTTAACGACGGCTATTGCAAGATCGGCGCCAAAACCATACCAAAGCGGCCGAATTCGGCGCCTCGCGTCGGGTTGCCTCAAATCTTAGCAAACCCTGTTCATGCGGACGAGATGCGCCGAATCCTGTTGTCGACGGCCAAGATCCTGATTTCCGCGGCGCTGCTCTATCTGGCGCTGCGCAAGGTCGACCTGTCCGAGCTGTTTTCCCGATTCACCCTGACCAGCCTGTTCTGGCTCGGTGTGGCGATCGCGGTCACGTTCCTGCAGATCTTCGTCGGCGTGCTGCGCTGGCGCGAGATCAGCGCCGCCTGCGGCGCACCGCTCGAGCTCGGCCGCGCCATGCGATACAACGTGATCGGCTCGTTCTTCAACCAGACGCTGCCGTCGGCGATCGGCGGCGATGCGGTGCGCCTGTGGCTGGTCGCCCGCGCCGGCGCCGGCTGGCGCACGGCGACCTACTCGATCTTCGTCGACCGCGCCATCGGCCTGATCGCGCTCGCAATCTTGATCGTCGCCAGCCTGCCCTGGAGCTACACCCTCATCACCGATCCGCACGGTCGCTCGGCGCTGCTGCTCATCGACCTCCTGGCGCTCGCCGGCGGCCTCGGCTTCCTGATCTTCGGCGCGCTGAAATGGGGCTGGCTGAAGACCTGGTGGGCAACGCATCACATCCACGCCTGCGCCGTCATCGCCAATCGCGTGATCTTCAGCGGCACCCGCGGTCCCGCCGTCGCGATCCTGTCGGTCCTCGTTCACGTGCTCGCCGTCGTCATCGCCTGGTGCGTCGTGCAGTCGATTGGGGCCCCGGTTCGCTTCAGCGACGTCTTTCTGCTCGTGCCGCCGGTGATGCTGATCACGATGATGCCGATCTCGATCGCCGGCTGGGGCGTACGTGAGGCCACGATGAGCCTTGCGTTCGGCTTCGCGGGACTTTCCGCCAACGAGGGCGTCAACGTCTCGCTGCTGTTCGGCGCCGTGTTCTTCCTGGTCGGGGCAGTCGGCGGCCTGGTCTGGATCCTCAGCGCCGAGAAAGCCGCGCAAGGGTCGGCCGCGATCGGAGTGCCGGAGTGAATTTGGCTGCCGATGCGCTCGCCGGCGCGGTCCTGCTGCTTGCCGCTGCGGCGGCCGTGCTGATCTCGGCGCTCGTCACCTGGACCAGCCGCCCCCTGCTGCAGCGCTACGCGCTGGCGCGGCCGAATGCGCGGTCCTCCCATCGCGTCCCGACCCCGCAGGGCGCCGGCATCGCGGTGATCGCCGCGACGCTGATCGTTGCCTCGCTGTGGGGGGTCTCCGCCAATGTCGCGATCCCGCCGGCGCTGGTCGCTGCGACAATCGTGATCGCGCTGGTCGGCTTCGTCGACGACATCGTATCGCTGCCCGTGCTGGTGCGCCTGGTGCTGCAGGCCGCCTGCGTCGGCGCCGTGGTGTTCACCGCCCCCGACACCGCGCGCATCGTGCCGGCGCTGCCGCTCGCGCTGGAGCGCGGCCTCATCGTCCTTGCCGGCGTCTGGTTCGTGAACCTCGTCAACTTCATGGACGGGCTCGACCTGATGACGGTGGCGGAAGTCGTTCCGGTCACCGCTGCGCTGCTGCTGCTGGGAATGCTCGGGGATCTCCCATGGCCGGCCGTGCTGATCGCCACCGCGCTGTGCGGCGCCATGCTCGGCTTTGCGCCGTTCAACCGTCCTGTCGCAAAAGTCTTCCTGGGCGATGTCGGCAGCCTGCCGATCGGCCTCCTGCTCGGCTGGTGCCTGCTCGAGCTCGCCTGGCACGGACAAGCGGCTGCGGCGCTGCTGCTGCCGGCCTACTACCTCGCCGATGCCACCATCACGCTGTTTCGGCGCATCGCGCGCCGCGAGCCGTTCTGGTCGGCGCACCGTTCGCATTTCTATCAGCGCGCAACCGACAACGGTTTCTCGGTGTCCCGGGTGAGCGGCGAAGTCTTCCTGCTTAACCTCGTGCTCGCAGGGCTGGCGATCCTCGCCGTTCGCGCCGCGACGGTGGCCGTCACGCTGCCCGCGCTGATCGCCGGCGCCATCGCGGTCGCCCTCCTGCTGCGCCGCTTCTCCCGGCCTCAGGCGTCCTGAGCCGACACGGCGAGCCGCAGCCCCTCGTCGAGCGAAACCTCCGGCCGCCAGCCGGTCGCGAGCGCCTTGGAGACGTCGAGCTCGAGCGAGCCGATCAGGCTGTCATGCATGTCCTGCCGGCCGATCATTCGGAAAAGCGCGCTGAGCAAGCCCGGCGGCACGCCGAATAGTCGTGGGCGCTTGCCGGAGGCCTTAGCCAGACGCGCGATGAATTCGGGCGTCGAGAACTGCTCGCTGTCGGCGAGCAGGAATATCTCGAAATGGCCGGCCGCATCTGGATGAGCGAGCCGGTGCAGGATGAAGGACGACAGGTTCTGCACGGCAAGGAAGGCGCGGCGATTGCGGATCGCGGCGAACGGCAACGGCACCCCAAGGTTCATCGCGCGCGTCAACAGAGCGAAACTTCCCTTGGCGCTCGCGCCATAGACCATGGGCGGCCTGATCACGGAGATCTTCATGTCGCTCTCGCCCGCGAGCGTCCTCAGGCCTGCCTCGGCCGCCGCCTTGGACGTCCCGTAGAGGCCGCGCGGCGTCGGGACGTCGTTCTCGCTGAACGGGGCCCTGCCCTCGTTGCTGCGGCCATGCACCAGCACGGTGCTGATGAAGATGAAATGGCGCACGCCCGCCCTCGCCGCGCAGCGCGCCAGGTGCATCGTGCCGGCGGTGTTGACGTCCTGGTAGAGCTGGGCTGCATGCTCCTCGCGCCTGTGATGCACGCGCGCGGCAAGGTGAACCACCGCCTCCACCCCCTCGAGCGCGGCCCGCCAGTCGGTGTCGCGGCCGATCGATTCGATCACGACCTCGCCGTCGATGCCCTGCCGCTTGCGGACGACGGGGCGGACCGACCATCCCTTGCGCACCAGCGCCTGCCCGAGGTGACGGCCGATGAAGCCGCTCGCTCCTGTCACCAGCACGACCGGTTTGCGTTCGCTCATCGTCGCTCCCCGAGCGCTGGATTGCGCAACAATGGTCAGGCCGCCGTGGATCCAAATTCCGGCACGGCATCCTTCAGGATGGTCCTGATGGTGGCGCGATCGTCGCGCGCGATCGCCTGCTCAAGCGCCGCATTCCATTTGCGCAGCGTGTGCATCGGCGGCTCGTTCGGCTGCGCGGCCATGATGCCGGGCACGCCGATCTCGCGGGTCGGCTCCTCCGAGGCAAACAGGATCTCGTGCAGGCGCTCGCCCGGCCGCATGCCGGTGAACACGATCTCGATGTCGTAGCCCGGCTGCAGACCGGACAGGCGGATCATGCGCTCGGCGAGATCGACGATCTTCACCGGCTGGCCCATGTTGAGCACGTAGACCGAGACGTCGGGACGCTGCGTCCCAAGCGCATGCGTCGCCGCGGTGATGACGAGATCGCAGGCCTCGCGGATGGTCATGAAGTAACGGACCATGTCGGGATGAGTTACCGTCACCGGCCCGCCGGCCTCGATCTGGGCCTTGAACTTCGGCACCACCGACCCGTTCGAGGCCAGCACGTTGCCAAACCGGACCGAGATCAGCCGCATCGGCGGCTTGCTGCCGCTCGCTCCGGCTGCGAGGTCGCGATCGAGCGCCTGGCAGTACATTTCGGCAAAGCGCTTGGTGAGGCCGAGCATCGACACCGGCTCGATTGCCTTGTCGGTAGAGATCATCACCATCGCCTCGGCGCCGGCGGCAACGGCGGCGTCCGCGACGTTGATGGAACCGAAGATGTTGGTTTTGACGCCCTCACTCCAATCGCGCTCGAGGATCGGCACGTGCTTGAGCGCCGCGGCATGAAAGACGATGTCGGGCTTGAACTCGGCCATCAGGCGCATGACGCGCTCGCGGTCGCGAATGTCGGCAATCCGGCCTTCGATCTGTGCGGTGGCACCACGCGCGGCCAGCGCCTCGGTGACCGCGTAGAGAGCCGGCTCGGAATTTTCCACGATCAAGAGACGTGCCGCGCCGAAGGCGACCACACGCTCGCAGATCTCGGATCCGATCGAGCCGCCGCCGCCGGTGACGATCACGGCCTTGCTCCTGATCAAGGCCTCCAGGCGAGCATAGTCGATCTTCTCGCTCGGACGCAGCAGGAGGTCCTCGACCGCAACCGCCGTGAGCCTTGGCGTATCGCCGCTCTCCAGCGAGGGCATCCGGCTCACGATCACACCCAGTTTGCGCGCCCGCATCAGGATCGATTCCGGATGCGACTCCGGCTCGAAAGCCGATGGTGTCATGATGAGGCGCGCGATGGGCTTGTCGCGCTTGGCGAAATCCGAGATCACATCCTCGACGTCGTCGATGCCGCCCAGCACCGGCACGTTGCGAATGAGCTGGCCCCGATCGGCAGGCGATGGTGACAAGACGCCGATCGGCCAGATGCGCTTGATCGCTCCGCTCTCGATGCCGCGCAGCAGCACTTCGGCATCCGCGGCGCGGCCGATCAGCAGCGTCGGCGCGGCCTCCCCGCCCCTCGCGTGACGCCGCACCCGCGTATAGCGGAAGTAGCGGTACGCCATGCGCAGCGCGCTGAGGAAGAAGATCTCGAGAAACCAGTAGAGGACGATCGTCACCTTGCCGAGAAAGAAGGCGCCGCGAACGTTGGGGGCAACGAGGATGTAGTCGAGCACGAGCAGCGCAACCGTGAGCACGGTCGCCGCGCGAATGATGTTCAGCGCGTCAGGCAGCGAGATGAAACGCCATTTCGTCGTGGTCAGATTGCAGAAGAAGAACACGACCACGCTGAAGGCGAGGAAGTAGGGCAGGATCTGGAACAGCAGCGGCAATCGAGCGTAGAAATCGTCGCCACCCTCGAATCGCAGATAGAAGGCGGCAAAAAGCGCCGCCGTGGTCGCCAGCAGGTCGTGGAGCGCGATCAGGAAATTGCGCGAGGTGAGATGCGTAAGTCGCGTCATCCGCCGACCGATGAAAACCCAGTTAGATGCAACCTGACCGCGCTGATAGCCCATCTCGACAAGACTTGCCAGCCGCGCGACCGCTCAGGAACCCGCTTCCGCCGTCTTGGTCCGAACCTGTTGTGCCCGGATCACCATGCCTCCGGCAACGCCGACTCCGATGACGTACATCCAGCCCTCGTGGAAGTCGAACAGATGCGAGTTGAACAGCGAGGTAAAGACGTTCTGCACCACGACTAGGAGTCCGATCCAATTGGCAATCCCGTCGCCGCGAAACAACCGCAGATGCAATATCCAAATCGCGTAGAGAATGGCGACGCCGATCGCGCCCCATTGCACCGCAACGTTCAGCGTCTGGTTGTGCGGGTTGCCGATCACCTCGGCTGACGCCCGCCGCTGACCGGCGGGCGTCGCGACGCGTTCGAACAACCCGCGGGTCGAACCGGTGCCGTGCCCCAGGATCGGCGCCTCCGCGAAGAAGCCGAGCGACTTCCGCCAGAACTCGAGCCGCATGCCCATGGAGGTTGCCTCGCCCCGTTCCACATAGCCGGTGTAATCGGTGGTAAACCTCTCGGCGGTGTGGCGCAATTGCGGCGAGGCCTGCCAGGCGAGAACGGCGCCGACGAGCAGCGCGCCGGAGATGATCGCGATGCTGCGCCATTTGAGGTGAAGCAGTGCAAACACGCCGAACATGATCGGAATGGTGACGAGCGCGGTGCGCGACACCACCACGAAGGTCATATTGATGAAGAAGCTAAGCGCCAGCGCCGTCAGCAACGCGGCGAACCAGTATCGCTTCTCGCGCAACAGCATCACGATCGGATAGGCGAGCGCCACCGCGCAAAGCGCGAATTCCTGGCTCTGGTCAATGTAGTTCTTGACGAAGATGCCGCGCTCGGGCGGATCGGTCTTGAGCGCGAGGTTCGGGTAGAAGGCGACCAGCCAGGACATCACCGACAGCAAGGCGCAGGACACCAGGAAGGCGATGAATATCCAGTGGCCACGCGGCGAGCGCTCGAAATGATAGAGCAGGACCGGCAGCACGAGCAGCTTGACGGTCGGATTAACCGCATAGAAGCGCGCGCCCCACGGGGCATCCGACCACAGCGTCCCCAGCAGCGCGAGAACGACCAGCGCGATCGGCGCAATGCAGATCGGACGCTTCAAGGACTGCAGGAAGTCGCGTAGATCGAGGAACGGCACCATGCAGATCAGCATCAGCGCGTTGAAGATCCCCGCAAGCGATGTCGACCAGGGCAGCGAGGCCGCAGTCAGGATCGCAAACAGATCGACTGTTTCACGCCAGGCCGCCGGACTGCGCAGGCGCCGCCGCAACATCTGGCCGGGGGTCTCGCGTGCGAGCGCCGTCACTTGCCCCCTCCCCGGGCGCGATGAACCAGCGCCGTCGTGCTGAAGCCCTGGAGAATGTCGACCAGCACGACCGCCCCGCCCGCGGCCTCGACCACCTCATGGCCGACGACCTGTTCGCGTGTGTAATCGCCGCCCTTCACCAGCACGCCGGGGTTGATCCTGGTGATCAGGTCGATCGGCGTGTCCTCAGTGAAGATGACGACGAGATCGACGGCCTCCAGTGCGGCGAGCACCTCGGCACGCGCGCGCTCGTCCTGGACCGGACGATCGGCACCTTTCAGCCGCCGCACCGAGGCGTCGCTGTTGAGCCCCACGATCAGGCGGTCGCAGGCGGCGCGCGCCGCGGTCAGCACCTTGACGTGGCCGGGATGAAGGATGTCGAAACAGCCGTTGGTGAAGCCGACGCGCAGGCCCTGCCTTTTCCATTCGGCGAGCTGCGCGTCGAGTGCTGCCGGGTCGACCACGATCTTCTCTTCGGCCGCGAGCGTGGCATGCGGCAGGATCTTGCGTCGCAGCTCGGCCGCGCTGACGCTGGCGGTGCCCTGCTTGCCGACCGCGACGGCGGCGGCGGCGTTGGCCATGCGCAGTGCCGTGTCCCAGTCCGCGCCGGCCGCGAGCGACACCGCAACCGCAGCGGCGACGGTGTCACCGGCGCCCGAGACGTCGCGCACCTTCACCGGGACGGCCGGCACGTGGACGGCCCCGCCATTCCGCGGCACCAAGGTCATGCCGTGCTCGCCCTGGGTGACCAGGATCGCCTCGCAGTCGGCGAGCCGCATCACGTCCTCGCTGGCCTCGACGATGCTCTGCACCGTGTCGGCGCGGCTGCGGGTCGCTTCCGAAAATTCCTTGCGGTTGGGGGTGAGCAGCGTGGCGCCGCGATAGATCGCCCAGTTCAGGCTCTTGGGATCGACGATAACGGGCTTGCCGAGCTTGCGCGCGGCATCGATGGTGTGGCGGATCACGCGCGCCGTCAGCACGCCCTTGGCATAGTCGGACAGCAGCACGATGTCGGCGCGCGCGATCTGCGGCAGGATCGCCTCGATCAACTTCGTTTCGATCTCGTCGGACGCAGCCAGCGCCTGCTCCCAATCCGCGCGCAGCATGTGCGTGGAAAAATGTTCGGAGACGAAGCGGACTTTTCGCGTGGTCGGCCGCGAGGCGTCGCGCACCAGCACGCTCTCGATGCCGGCTTGATCATTGAGCGCTGCCTCGAGCCGCGTACCGGCCTCGTCCTCGCCGATGAGACCGACGAAGATGCAGCGCGCGCCGAGCGAAGCGACGTTGCGCGCGACGTTGCCGGCGCCGCCGACGTGGATCTCGCTGCGCTGGGCGGCGATGACGGGCGCCGGCGCTTCCGGCGAGATCCGCGACACCTCGCCGTAGACGAACTCGTCCAGCATGATGTCGCCGATGCACAGCACCGTACGGCCTGAGATGGCTTGCGCGAGGGCATCGAAATCGAGAATGGGCGTCGGCATGGTCGAAAGGGCCTCAGCGAAAGCGGTCGGGCCGGTCGAGATAATCCCCGACATAGGCCTTCACCGCGTCCTCGAGCGTCGTGAAGCCGCCGTTATAGCCGGCGCGGAGCAGACGATCGACCTCGCTCTGGGTGAAATACTGGTAGCTGTCCCGGATCTGCTCGGGCATGTCGATGTATTCGATGTTGGGCCTGGTGCCGAGCGCCGCATAGGCAGCCAGCATGAGGTCCTTGAAGCTGCGCGCCTTGCCGGTGCCGACGTTGAACAGGCCGGACACCGACGGCGTCGCGAGCAGCCAAAGGACCACGCGCACGACATCGTCGACATAGATGAAATCGCGACGCTGATCGCCGTCCTCGATGCCCTCGCGATGCGACTTGAACAGCTGCACGACGCGGCCTGTCCTGACGTCGTCGAAGCGCCGCGCCAGCACGCTCATCATCGAGCCTTTGTGATATTCGTTCGGCCCGAACACGTTGAAGAATTTCAGGCCGGCCCATTGCGGCGGGAGCCGATCGCCGCGCGCCACACGTTCGGCGACAGCGAGATCGAACAGGTGCTTGCTCCAGCCGTAGAGATTCATAGGCCGCAACTTCTTCAGCGCCGAAAGCGAAGAATCGTCGTCGAAGCCTTCCGTGCCGTCGCCATAGGTCGCCGCCGAGGACGCGTAGATGAACGGCACCGCATTCATCGTGCACCAGTCCAGCAGGCGCATCGACAGGCGGAAATTGGTCTCGACGACGAGATCACCGTCGGTCGCCGTGGTCGCGGAAATCGCCCCGAGATGGATCATGGCCTCCAGCTTGCGGCCCTTCAACCAGTCCATCAGCTCGGTCGGGGGAACGATATCCACAAGCTGCCGCTTGGCGAGGTTGCGCCATTTGCCTTCGGTTCCGAGGAGATCACAGATCACGACGTCGCTGCGACCGGCCTCGTTCAGCGCGGCCACGACGTTCGATCCGATAAAACCGGCCCCGCCGGTCACCAGCAACATTCCACCTACCTGCCCGATTTTAGGTGCCCGATCCTGCCCTAGCGCATGATCCGCCAAAGTGTAAGCTGTTTTGGGATTGCTCTTCTGCCGCCTTTACCTGCCGGCCCGGAGCGGCTAACCGAGCCGCCATATCGGCACGTGTTCGGCCCTCATAACGAATGAATATTGATTCGCAACTTGGCAGTGATGCAGATCGGAGCGACACACGCCCGATCCTGATCGTCCCCTACATGTGGATCGGCGATTTCGTGCGGAATCACACCGTCGTGCGGGTCCTTAAGGAGCGCTGGCCGAACCGGCCGGTCGATCTCCTCACCACCTCCCTGTGCGCCCCGCTGGTCGATTACATGCCCGGGGTCCGCGCCGGCATCGTGTGGGACATGCCGCGCAGCCGGCTCGCCGTCGCACGCCAGTTCGGTCTGGCGGGGCTGCTGCGGAAGCGGAACTACGGCACTGCCCTGGTGCTGCCCCGGACCTGGAAGGCGGCCATCGCGCCGGCACTCGCCGGTATTCCTGAACGGATCGGCTTCGTCGGCGAGCTCCGGTTCGGCCTGCTCAACCGCTGGCGCTGGGGTGAGAAGAAGCTGCCCCGCTTCATCGACAAGAACGCCGCCCTCGCCCAGCCCGACGGCGCGCCCCTGCCCGCGGAATGGCCGGTACCGCAACTGCGCGTCCCGGCCGAGGAGATCGCCCGGTGGCGCGAGGCCAATGGTCTCGGTGCCGGCGCCGCGGTGGCACTCGCCCCGGGCTCGGTCGGCGTCTCCAAGCGCTGGACCTCTTATCCCGAAGCCGCCCGCCTGCTGGTCGAGCGCGGCCTCGAGGTCTGGGTGGTCGGCGGTCCCGCCGAAAAGGAGCTCGCCCAGGAGATCATCGCCGCCGGCGGCCCGGGCGTCCGCGATCTCACCGGCTCGGACTTGCGCAACGGCATCCTCGCCATGGCCGCCGCCGGCGTTGCCATCTCCAACGATTCCGGCCTGATGCACATCGCAGCCGCCCTGGGCACGCCGACCATGGGCATCTTCGGTCCCACCAGCCCCTATCTCTGGGCCCCGCTGAACGGCCTCGCCGCGACACTGGTGCAGGACAAGGAAAAGCTGTCCTGCCAGCCCTGCCAGAGCACGGTCTGCAAGGTGAACGACCACCGCTGCATGCGGAATATTGCGGCAAGCGAGGTGGTGGGGATTGCGGAGAGGGTGCTGGGGGAAGCGGGAAGCGGGTGACGAACTGAGGCGATCGTGGCTCGCGCCGATGATGACATCCTGCCACTGTTTTGCCCGACGAGTCAAAATTCGTTCGAAAAATCCGCAATGTCTCGAACTCTCCGCCAACTCCTTGATTTTGCTGACCCCGGCTACTGTGCATGGGGTTGTTTTCGCGGTTTTGTTTGCGACAGGCGAAAACGGCCTCAGAGCAGCGGCCGATAGACCGCGCCGATCCGCGCCGCCTCGGCATCGAGGCTGAACTTCTCGAGCACCCGCGCCCGCCCGCGCTCGCCCATCGCGGTCGCCGCAGCCACATCGCGCATCAGCGGCTCCAGCGCTGCCGCCAGTGCGTCGGCATCTCCCGTCGGGATCAGCACTCCGGTGACACCATCCTCGACGACGAGCTCGGCCGCGCCGGCGCGTGCGGCAACCAGCGCGCTGCCCGCCGCCATCGCCTCGATCAGCGTCAGACCGAAACCTTCGTTGCGCGAGGTGAAGGCGTAGATCGTCAGCCGCTGATACCAGCGCTGCACTGCTTCGATCGGCAGCTCGCCGGTGATGACGACGCGCGATTGCAGGTTTGCTGCTTCGATGCGCTTCTTCAGGTCGTTGGCAAAGGGCGTCTGCTCGGCCGTGATCTGCCCGACGATGACAGCAGTGAAATCCGGATAACGCGGCAGCAGACGGCACATCGCATCGACGAACAGATCGGTGCCCTTCTGCGCCCGCACGCGACCGAAGCAGCCGATGGCGTAGCGGCCCGGCAGCGCGGCTTCGGCGAAGGCAGCAGCGCGATCGGCGGGCGGCGCGTAGACGTCGGTGTCGACGCCGTGCGGGATCACCGTCGCCTTCACCTTCAGGAACGAGGCCGAGAGATCTGACGTTGCGATGATCGCGTCCATGCGCCGGATCAGCCAGCGCGTGATCCAGCTGTGATGCCGCTGCGCCGCCGAGGTGAACACGAGCTTGAGCGGCCAGCCGAGCGCGCGCAAGCCAACGCCCGCGATCATCTCGTTGTTGCGGCGCGCATGCCAGATCACAGGCCGCTTGCGGCGCCAGAGCTTGAGGAGATCTCCGATGCTCAGGCGCGCGATCCCCGCCGGCGCGTCCGAGCCGAACCAGGCGGCGCGGTACAGCTTTGCCAGCCGCGGCGCCACCATCCGGTTGGTCGCGGTGACCCCGGAATAGCGCCTGTGCAGATTTGGCACGATCAATTCGAGATCGCCGGGGACACCCGCCACGTCACACTCCATTTCGCAAAGTCCCTATACGCAACATTAAGCATAGTGACCAGTTCAGCTGTGCCGATACCCCCTCTTCACCACGCAAGCGCTAGCCTTGCGCGTTGATCGAAGACGGGTGAGATCATGACTGTGCTAGTCACCGGCGGCGCCGGCTATATTGGAAGTCATACGGTCCTGGCGCTGGCGGAAGCCGGCGAGGACGTCGTCGTGATCGACGATCTCTCCACCGGTTTCTCGGCCTACCTGCCCGAAGGCGTGCCGCTGTTCATCGGCGATGCCGGCGACGAGAACCTGCTCGAAGGCGTGATCGCCCAGCACGACATCGAGAGCATCATCCATTTCGCAGGCTCGGTCGTCGTGCCGGATTCGATGCGCGATCCGCTCGGCTATTACCGCAACAACTTCACCACTGCGCGCAACCTGCTCAACGTGGCGGTCAAGCGCGGCATCGGCCGCTTCATCTTTTCCTCGACCGCCGCGGTCTACGGCAATCCGGACCAGGTGCCGGTGCCCGAGCACGCGCCGACGCGGCCGCTATCGCCCTACGGCTCCTCGAAGCTGATGACCGAGATCATGCTGCACGACGTCGCAGCCGCCTACGGCATGCAATACGTGACCTTGCGTTACTTCAACGTCGCCGGCGCCGATCCCCAGGCGCGCATTGGGCTAGCCACCGTCGGCGCCACGCACCTGCTGAAGATCGCGGTGGAAGCCGCCACCGGCCAGCGCGCCAAGATTGACGTGTTCGGCACTGATTATCCGACCCCGGACGGCAGCTGCATCCGCGACTTCATCCACGTCACGGACCTGTCGCAGGCCCATCGCTCGGCACTCGCTTATCTGCGCAATGGCGGCGCCTCGTCCACGCTCAATTGCGGCTATGGCCGCGGCTATTCGGTGCTGGAGACCATCGACGCGGTGCGCCGGGTTTCGGGCCGCAGCTTCGCCGTGCAATACGCCCCGCGCCGGCCCGGCGACATCATGACCATGGTCGCCGACACCAGCCGCATCCGCAGCCTGCTCGACTGGCGGCCGCAATACGACGACCTCGAGACCATCGCAGCCCATGCGCTGGCCTGGGAGGACAAGTTGTTCCGCGAGCGCCACGGCGAGCTCCGCCACGCCGCCTCCGCCTAGAATCATCCCAAGCGCAAGCCCTTAATTGGGCTTGAAAAACCCGGCTTGAGCGGGCACAGAGGCCCATCGATCCCTGACGCGCGGGCAGGCTTTTGTCCTGCGCCGTCAATGGACACCGGATGGCCCAGTTTCCAAAGAAAATCACCGACGATCCCTACGCGGCAGCGGTCCTGATTCGCCGCCTGATCACGGAACAGGGAATCGTCTACTGGCGGCGCTACCTCGTGGCCTTCGCGCTGATGGCGCTGGCGGCCGGTGCGACCGCAGGCGCGACCTACGTGCTCGGCCAGGTCATCAACCAGGCCTATGTCGACAAGAACATCCCGGGCATCGCGATGTTTTCGGGGATCACGGTCGTTCTGCTCTTCATCAAAGGCGTGGCGACCTACGGCCACATGGTGATCCTGACCAAGATCAGCAACGCCATCCTCGCCACCAACCAGCGCCAGCTGTTCGCCAAGCTGATGCGCGAGAGCGTCGGCTTCTTTTCCGAGCGGCACTCCTCCGAATTCCTCGCGCGGCTGACCGCCGGCGCCAAGTCGATCACGGACGTGCTCAACATGCTGGTCAACGCCGTCGGGCGCGACCTCCTGATGCTGCTCGCCATGATCGGCGTGATGGTGTGGCAGGATCCGCTGATGTCGTTCATCGGCCTCGTCGCAGTCCCCCCGGCGATGCTGGTGCTGCGCAAGCTGGTCAAGCGCATCAAGGGCCTCGCCTTCAACCAGTTCACCGGCACCGCCGACATCATGGAGACGATGCAGGAATCGCTTCAGGGCATCCGCACCGTCAAGGCGTTCACGCTCGAAGAGACCATGCAGAGGCGCATCGACGAGAACATCGCGGTCGTCGAACGCAACGCCAACAAGATGGCCCGCGTCGCCAACCGCTCCAACCCGCTGATGGAGATGCTGGGCGGTTTCGCCGTCGCGGGCTGCCTGATGTATGGCGGCTATGCCGTGGTCGCGCTCAACGCCACGCCCGGCGCGTTCTTCTCCTTCATGACCGCGTTCCTGATGGCGACGGAGCCGGCGAAGCGGCTGGCGCGGCTCAACATCGATCTGAACAGTCAGCTGGTCGGAGCGCGCATGCTGCTCGAAGTCGTCGACAGCCCGGCAAGCGAACAGGCCGACGACGACAAGCCGGCGCTGAAGCTGACAGATGCCCGTATCGAGCTGCGCGATGTCAGTTTCTCCTATCGCTCGGGCGAGACGGTGCTCAACCGGATGAGCTTCGTCGCGGAGCCCGGCAAGGTGACTGCGCTGGTCGGCCCCTCCGGCGGCGGCAAGTCGACCGTGCTGGGCCTGCTCCTGCGCTTCTACGAGGTGACGCAGGGCGACATCGTGATCGACGGCCAGCCGATCTCGTCGGTCTCGCGCAAATCGCTGCGCGCCCAGACCGCCTATGTCGGCCAGGACGTCTATCTGTTCCGCGACACCATCCGCAACAACATCGCCTTCGGCAAGCCGGACGCCAGCGAGGACGAGATCGTCGAGGCGGCGAAGGCGGCCTGCGCGCACGACTTCATCACGGGCTTTCCGCTCGGCTACGACACGCCCGTCGGCGAGCACGGCACCCAGCTCTCGGGCGGACAGCGCCAGCGCATTGCGGTCGCGCGCGCGCTGCTCAAGAACGCGCCGATCATCCTCCTGGACGAAGCCACTGCCGCGCTCGATTCCGAATCCGAGCGGCAGGTGCAGGAGGCGATCGAGCATCTCTGCCAGAACCGCACCACCATCGTGATCGCGCACCGCCTGCACACCATCATGCACGCAGACAGCATCCTGGTGGTCGAAGGCGGCGAGATTGTCGAGCAGGGCCGCCATGACGAGCTGCTCCGTCGCGGCGGCCGCTATGCCTCGTTCTTCCGCCTGCAGCATCACGACGCCGGCGCTCTGGCGCCGATCAGCGCAACCGCATAGAGTTCGTTCCACCTCAAGAGCAGCGAGACCCGCATGAACGCCGCCCCCTACGTCATCCCGCTTCCGCCCCAGGCTTCGCTTCCCGTCGTCGGCGAGAGCGGCCGTTATCCGGTACGCCGCATCTGGTGCGTCGGCCGCAACTATCTCGAGCACATCCGCGAGATGGGCAATGACGAGCGCGCCCCGCCGTTCTTCTTCGCCAAGCATGCCGACATGCTGGTGCCCGACGGCGCCACCATTCCCTATCCGCCTCTGACCAAGGATCTGCATCACGAGGTCGAGCTGGTCGTCGCGATGAAGAGCGGTGGACTGAACATTCCCGCCGACAAGGCTCTGGACCACGTCTACGGCTACGCCGTCGGCATCGACCTCACCCGGCGCGATCTCCAGATCGCCTCGCGCAAGAAGGAGCGCCCGTGGGAGATCGGCAAGTCGTTCGACTATTCGGCGCCCTGCTCCGCGCTGCAGCCGGCCTCGAAGATCGGCCATCCCTCCAAGGGCAAGATCTGGCTGACGGTCAACGGCAAGGAAGCGCAGAAGGGCGACCTCACCGAGTTGATCTGGAACGTGCCCGAGATCATCTGGCAGCTCTCCCAGCAGGTGAAGCTCGCCGCCGGCGACATCATCATGACCGGCACGCCCGCCGGCGTGTCGCAGCTCCAGCCTGGCGACAAGCTCGAATGCGGCGTCGACGGCATCGGCACGCTGAAGGTCAGCATCGGCCAGCCGGAATAAGGCTCGCTGCAGCTCGAACTCAAAAGGCCCCGGAATGGGGCCTTTTGGATGTCGATCGTGCACGCGGTCGAGCTACCAGGCCTTTACCGGCCGATTGGCGTGGCTCGCCTGCGGCACACCCCGATTGAGCGACATGTGCGAATGCACGCACAGCCAGCCATCGCCGTTCCTCGAAAACACCATCGTCGCGCGGCCTGGGCGCGCGAACGTGCTGCCATCGGGATGATAGCCCGTGCTCGTCCACGGCGCGACGACGGTTGCCATCATACCGTCCGGTGATGCCAGAACGGAGGTCTGATCGAGGACGAAACGGAAGTCGGTCGTCTTCGGCCAGACATTGTCCCATTGGGTTTTGACCCATTGATCGAGGCCGGGGATGACGTCGCTATGGGTGCCGAAGGCGAGCACGTCCGGATCGAAGAGCGGCCGCGCCGAGGCGTAATCGACCTCTCGGACATAACCCGCGAAGGTGTCCAGCCATTCGCGGAAGAACTGCGTGATCTCAGTATTCGCGGTCGGCAAAGAGGCCATCACCTGCTCCACATTCGGCAACTCAATCACGGCGATCTTTGTTGCCATGGGCCGGACGATCCAGCAAGATTTGTGCTCCGGGATCACTCGATCGCGACAGGTGTCACGTCACAGCCGGGTTCGATGCTTCGACATCGGCCGGCTCCATTTGTGGGAGCCAGATTCATGAACCGCGTCCTTCTGCTTGCAGCCTCCCTCCTCCTCACCGGCAGCACAGCCGGCGCGCAGTCCAGTCAACCCTATGCCGGCCTTGAGAAGCGCCCCATCAAGGCGCTGTCACAGCAACAGATCGACGATCTCCGCGCCGGACGCGGTATGGGCCTGGCTCTCGCTGCGGAGCTCAATGGATATCCCGGTCCCAGCCACGTCCTCGAGCTCAGTGATCGTCTCGGCCTGACCGCCGATCAGCGCGCCGAGGTTCAACGGCTGTTCGATGCCATGAAACAGGAAGCCGTTCCGCTGGGTAACAAGCTCGTCGAGCAAGAGAGAGCGCTGGAAGACCTCTTCTCTTCCCGTAGGGTCACATCGGAAGCGCTCAAGACCAGCATCGGCGCCATTGCCGAAACTCAGGGGCAGCTCCGCGAGAGCCACCTCAAATATCATCTCTCAACCGCTGCCTTGCTCGATCAGAGCCAGATGCAGCGGTATGCAGATTTACGGGGCTATCAGCGTCCCGACGGCTCCGCAGGGCACAAGCACAAGCACCATCACTAGACAACACCGACCGACCAGACGATCGCGCCAGGGCGGATCGACATGAGGCAACGGCGGACCGAGCTTCGCTGATTCGCCCCGCGCATTTGCCTCAATTCAGTGCCGAATACACGATCAGGCCGAGGATCAGCGCCGTCAGCGAGTATTTGAGCGTGTAGTAGACGTTGCGGTTCCACTCCTTCACCTTGCGGCTGGCGAGGTGGATCTCGTAGAGCTTGCCGAACACCTTGTTGAGCACGCCGACGTGCTCACCGTCGACATTCTGGGTCGCCGACGCCTTGACGATGTGATGGCTGACCCAGCGGTTGATAGCGGACATGAAGCCGTATTTCATCGGGCGCTCGACGTCGCAGAACAGGATGATGCGGTTGACGTCGGTCGCATTCTCGGCACTGTGGATGAAGGTCTCGTCGAACATGAAGGCCTCGCCATCGCGCCAGACGCATTCGACGCCGTCGACGAGGATCCGGCACTTGTTCGAGTTCGGCGTGACCAGGCCGAGGTGATAGCGCAGAGAGCCGGCGAAGGGATCACGGTGAGCGCCGAGCTTGCCGCCTGGAGGCAGCATCGCGAACATCGCGCCATGCACGCTCGGGATCGACTTGAGCAGTTCCACCGTCTTCGGGCAAAGCGTGTTCGCCGACGGCAGGAAGTCGTCGTACCATTTCAGGTAGAACCGCTTCCAACCGCTCTTGAAGAACGAGTAGAAGCCCCAATCGTTGTTCTTCGCCGCCGCGCGGATAAAACCTTCATCGAACAGGCGCACGGCTTCGTCGCGGATGGTCTCCCAGTTCTCGCTAAGGGGCTTCAGCTCCGGAAACTGATCGACCGAGATCACCGGCTTGTTCGGCACCGCCGAGCCCGCATACATCAGCACATTGTAAGGGGCGAGATAGGTCGAGTGATCGCCGAGCTGGCGCGCGAAGCGCAGCCGCTGCTTGCCGCGGAAGTGGACGTAAATCGTCGAAGCCGCAAGCACGTACAAAATGACGAGCTGCGGCGCAAAGAGCTGTTTCAACATTTCCCCAATCCCCAACTGACCCAGCCGGGGTGTCGTGTAGCTCGACCCGGCCCGAGCGACAAGATATTCGCCGGTGGGTTGCAATCACGCTGGGGAGAGCAAGGGTTGAAACTGGGGTCAAAACCGGCCGAAACGAGCCGAATCAGGCCCGCGACAGCGCCTGCAGGCCCTTGAAGGTCAGGCGTTTGGGGTCGGTGACGCCGGCGAGGTAGAGGCGGCGGATGAAGGCGATGACGGCATCGCGGTCGCAATCGGTCAGCGCGACGACGGCGTCGACCGCTATTCTCTGGGCTTCCATTGGGCTCACCTCGGCCTTGCGAGTAACCCCGGCCGAGACAGGGTAGGACTCATCCGTTAAATCGGCGTTAACCGTTCAGGAACCATCGCCGATTCAGCCGCCCCGCCGTATACGCGAAAACGCGCATTGCGGAGGCATGAAGCGGCTCAACGCGCCTTGGTGCTCTGCTTCAGCAGCGCAAACTGCTTCTTCAGCCGGGGCACGGCGAAGTCGGTGAAGGCGCGCACCTTGGGCACCGAAAGCCGGCCCTGCGGGCAGATCAGATGCGCCGGCATCTCCGGATCCTCGTCGTCCGCCAGCACGATCTCGAGCTCGCGGCGCGCGACCTGCTCGGCCACTTGGTACGAATACATCCGCGCCACGCCGCGCCCGGCCACAGTGGAGGCCACTGCCGCATAGGTGCTATTGACGACGAGCCGCGGGGTGAACTGCACGGTGCGCGGCGCCGATGAGCCCGGTTGCGGCGCAAAGGTCCAGGAATTGGGCAGATGCGCCATCGCGACGATCTGGTGTTTGGCGAGATCGCCCGGCTCGGTGATCCGCGGATGTTGTTTCAGGTAGCGGGGAGCTGCCACCACGACGCGGCTGATCCCGCCGACCCGCATCGCCACCATCGCCGAATCCGCCAGCGGACCGATGCGAAGCGCGATATCGACGCCTTCCTCGATCAGATTGACCGCACGGTCGAACAGCAGGAGTTTTGCCGATACGGCCGGATAGGCGTCGAGAAACGCGTCGAGGATCGGCCGCAGTACCATCTCGCCGGAGACCACCGGAGCGGTGATCGTGAGCAGACCACGCGGAGCCGTGCGCGGTCCGGCCGCGATGTCCTCGGCCTCCTCCAGATCGGTGAGCACGCGGCGGCAGATCGCGACATAACGCTCGCCTTCCTCGCTCAGCTTGATCGAGCGTGTCGTCCGGTGCAGCAGCTCGGCGCCGACCCGCTGCTCCAGAAAGGCGATGGCGCGGCTCACCGCAGCCGGCGATCGGCCGAGCTTGCGTCCTGCGGCAGCCAAGCTGCCCTCGTCCACCGCAAGGACAAACACCTTCATCGCGTCCAGACGATCCATGCGCTCGCCGCAGCCCCTGAGATTTCGGCTGAAAGCTAGGCGTTTGCGCCGGCTGCGACAACCTCCGCAAGGATCGATCCGGCATTCGTTCGCGTCGCGAAAGAGTGTCTGCCGGGCAGCGGATATTCGCAAGCAAGCCGCCGCAGCGTACCTCAACGCCCAAGCCAGCCGCCGCTGGCGCAGGTTTTCAAGCCAACAACAGGAGCCCGTCATGGGTATCGAGCAGAAGGTCGCCATCATCACCGGTGCATCGCAGGGTATCGGCGCCGCCCTGGTCCAGGGTTTTCGCGATCGCAACTATCGCGTCGTCGCAACGGCGCGCTCCATCAAGCCGTCGGGTGATGACGACGTCCTCGCCGTTGCAGGCGACATCGCCGAGCGGTCCACCGCAGAGCGCGTGGTGTCGCAAGCGATCGCCCGCTTCGGCCGGGTCGACACGCTGGTCAACAACGCGGGCATCTTCGTCGCAAAACCGTTCACCCAGTACACAGCCGAGGACTATGCCGCAGTGATGGGCACCAATGTCGCGGGCTTCTTCAACATCACGCAGCTTGCCATCGCCGAAATGGAGAAGCAGGGGTCTGGCCACGTCGTCCAAATCACGACGACGCTGGTCGATCAGGCCAATTCGAATGTGCCCTCGGTGTTGGCCTCGCTGAGCAAGGGCGGGCTGAACGCCGCGACCAAGTCGCTCGCGATCGAATACGCCAGGCGCGGCATCCGCGTGAATGCGGTGCCGCCCGGCATCATCAAGTCGCCGATGCACCCGGTCGCGACGCATGCCCAGCTCGACGCACTGCACCCGCTCGGCCATATGGGCGAGATGTCTGACATCGTCGATGCCGTGCTCTATCTCGAGGGCGCCTCCTTTGTCACCGGCGAAATTCTGCATGTCGACGGCGGCCAGAGCGCCGGCCACTGAGCGGAGGAGAACGACAATGCCCATCGTCACCATTCAAGTGACCCGCGAGGGAACGGCGCCGGGTGCGGCGTCGCTCACGGCGGAGGAGAAGGCCGCACTGATCAAGGGCTCGAGCGAGCTGCTGCGCGACGTGCTCGGCAAGCCGCTCGAGTCCACCTTCGAGGTCGACACCGACAATTGGGGCTGGGGCGGCGTGCCCGTGCAGGAATTCCGCCGCCGCCGCACCACGCAGACAGGATGATCTGCACGCCGTCGCGCGCAAGAGGATGACATGACCTCGGCACGATCGTCGGCCCGCTCGTCGCCGACCATCTCGGCGACCACTCGGGTTTGGTCCCGCCCTTCGCGCGGCATTCCTGATCGAGGCCGCGGCCGTGCTGTTGCGACCGTCAGCACCGCGCCGCTGTCGCTGATCGTGTTGAGCGTGGTGGTCGGCGGCTTCACGCCGGCCATCGTGACGCTGGTGCTCGGACGCATCCACGAGTTCGTGCCTAATTCGACCGAACAGCAGCGCACGACCTGGAGCTACGCCACCACAAGCTTTGCGCTGTTTCAGGCGGCCGCCGCTTACGGCTTCTCCTGGATCGATGCGCAAACCGGCGGAGACTATCTCGTCCTGTTCGGCCTCGGCGGCGGTGCGGTGGTGCTGGCATCTCGGCCGCGCCCTGATCGTCCCGCGCAGATCCTGAGTGCGATGATGGCAGGCGAGCTGCATCACCTGGCAATGGGCTTTGTCATGCTTTGAGCAAGCGACCTCAGCAACTCGGTTTGCTTCAGGACCAACTCACATTGCTTTCGCGCGTGCGTACCCGACAGCTCAACCAACTCTGCCAGAGTCTTTGCACGCCCTAGCTCCCGCGCATACTCCAAGGTCGCGCCCGCATTGACCTTCATCAGTTCGAGCACGACGGTGCGACACTCGGCTGCCGTCCCAATCGCGTCGATGAGATCGCTTTCCGCGACGACGGTTTCATTGGCCTCTGATGTCACACTGGCCAGCCGTGACTTTGCGAGGTCGTTGGCGTAGTTGAGCGTAGCGCTCATGCCGTCCAAAGCGCGGGCTTGATACTCCTTGGCCATGTCCACGATGAGATCAGTGCTGCTCGGAGGTTCAGGTCTTGCAACAATGACGCTGGCCGCTTCTTGTGCCGGAACAGTCATAGGAGCAGGGGCTCCTTGCGCGATCTGCGGCGCATCTTGGGGGAAGACGGCGACTGAGCCCGGCAGCATGGCCAAGCCCTCGTCGACCGCACGGCTCACTTCCGCCGCCAGTTCCAGCAGCGAGCGACGCCCGGTGCGTGCAACGTCAGCAGGCAGCTTTGAGCGCGCCTTTCCCATAATCATCCGACTCCTCGGCCAAGTGCGCCGCGATCCAACCCCACAAACTTACAATTTCGTCCGAAGCTTTGGCCGCCGGTGCGAACTCCGTCACGCCCGACCCTGCTCCGAGTGCATCCTGGTGATCGTTACGCTGCGCAATAAACGGGAGTGCAAGCACGCCGAGCGAGCTTAGCGATGTGGCAGCTTCGCTCAGCCGGCACCCTCGCATCGGTGTCTGATTGAGGATAAAGGCAAATCGGCGGTTGAGCCTGCGAATGGCGATCAGTGTAGGAATTGCGGCTTCGATATCGGCCGGGCTCGGGCGCGCCGGGATGAGACAGAGATCGGCGCAGGCGATGACGCGCATCGCCAAGCCGTTGGTCGTGGCAGCTGTGTCGATGATGGCAAGCGAAACGCCTTCGGCCTTCAGCCGCGCGATCAACGGTTCGAGCTCGGCAGGATCGGCAACGCGCTCGACGCGGGGATAGGGATGATCGCGGCGCTCTTTCCATTTCGAGATCGTACCTTGCGCGTCCGCCTCAATGAGAGCGACGCGCTCAGCTCGCTGCATTGCTGCCACCGCCAGTCCAACGGACAGCGTACTCTTGCCGCTTCCGCCTTTTTGCGTGACCAGGGCAAGGACGTGCATGTCCCGCGCTCCCCTTGAAACGGCAACGACGCGGAACTTAGACGTTGTCGGAAATAAACTTCTTGCAGCGCAAAAATACTACCGCAAGTCGCGATTCGTCTCAAGCGAACGCGAGGCTATCCCGGTATCGTACGTGGCAAGATCAGGAATACTGCATCACGCCATCGTCGATCCGACCGAAGCGCAACGAGACGATGTCGAGCGCGTAGTTCTGGTGGAGCCGCCAGGGCCGCTTCGAGCCCTGCTTCGGCATCTTGGCAATCGAGCGCTGCACGTAGCCCGAGGTGAAATCGAGCGAAGGCTGCGCGGTGATGGTGGGATCATCGTTGTGCGGCATGCACTGGCGGAAATTGTGCCGGTCCATGTAATTGATGAGGCGGCAGACATATTCGCAGGTGAGGTCGCATTTCAGCGTCCAGGACGCGTTGGTGTAGCCGAAGGCCGAGGCCATGTTCGGCACGTCGGCATACATCATGCCCTTGTAGGTCAGCGTGTTGGCGAAATCGACGGAGCGGCCGTCGACGCTGACCTCGAGGCCACCGGCGACCTGGAGCACCAGCCCGGTCGCCGTCACGATGATGTCGGCCGCCAGCTCGCGGCCGTCCTTCAGACGGATGCCATCATGCGTGAAGGTCTCGATCTCGCTGGTGACGACGCTGGCGCGCTGCTCGCGGATCGCCTTGAAGAGGTCGCCATCGGGCACGAGGCACAGCCGCTGGTCCCAGGGATTGTAGCGCGGCGTGAAGTGGGTCGCGACGTCGTAGTCCGGACCGAGCGCGATTCTCACGCCCTTGAGGATCAGATCCTTCACCTTCGCCGGCCTGCGCCGGCTGAGCTGGAAGAAGAACATCCCCCACATCACGTTGCGCCAGCGGATCAGGTGATAGGCGAACTTCGCCGGCAGATTGCGGCGCAGCTTGTTGGCGAGGATATCCTGCGCCGGGCGCGACACCACATAGGTCGGCGAGCGCTGCAGCATGGTGACCTGCTCCGCCTGCTTGGCGAGCTCCGGCACCAGCGTCACCGCTGTCGCGCCCGAGCCGATCACGACGACACGCTTGCCCGCGTAGTCGATGTCCTCGGTCCATTTCTGCGGATGCACGATGCGGCCGGCAAAATCAGCGGCGCCCTTGAACTCCGGCGTATAGCCCGCTTCGTATTTGTAATAGCCCGAGCACATGAACAGGAAGTTGCAGGTGAAGCGCACCAGCTCGGTCGCGCCCTCGCCCGTGATGCGCTCGGCCTCGACGGTCCAGCGCGCATCCGGCATCGACCACGCCGCGCGCTTGACGCGATGGTGGAAGCGGATGTGCTTATCGATGCCGTTCTCGCTAGCAGTCTCGCGCACATAGTTCAGGATCTGCGGCCCGTCGGCGATCGCCTTCGGATCGGTCCACGGCTTGAACGAATAGCCGAGCGTGAACATGTCGCTGTCGGAGCGGATGCCGGGATAGCGGAAGAGGTCCCAGGTGCCGCCGATGCAATCGCGTCCTTCGAGGATGACGTAGCTCTTGGCCGGACACTTGGTCTGCAGATGATAGCCGGCGCCGATGCCTGATAGCCCGGCGCCGACGATCAGCACGTCGAAATGTTCTTGTTGCATGGTTTCCTCCGCCGGGGCGGATTGTCCGCCTGCCGCTGCTGGCCGTCAATCGGCAATCAACGGACCGCAACTGCAAAGCGAGTTGAATTCCATGCCCCGAAACAACAAAGCCCCGGATCGCTCCGGGGCTTTGCGTCGATGGTTGGTCGAACCGGTGGCTCAGTAGCGGTAGTGGTCCGATTTGTACGGGCCTTCCTGCTTCACGCCGATATAGTCGGCCTGGTCCTTGCGGAGCTCGGTGAGCTTGACGCCGATCTTGGAGAGGTGCAGGCGGGCGACCTTCTCGTCGAGCGTCTTGGGCAGCACGTAGACCTTCTTCTCGTACTTGCCGTCCTTGTTGTTGGCGAACAGCTCGATCTGAGCCAGCGTCTGGTTGGTGAAGGACGCTGACATCACGAAGGACGGATGGCCCATCGCATTGCCGAGGTTCACGAGGCGGCCCTCCGACAGCAGGATGATGCGGTGCTTGTCGGGGAACTCGATCTCGTCGACCTGCGGCTTGATGTTGGTCCACTTCAGATTGCGCAGAGACGCGATCTGGATCTCGTTGTCGAAGTGGCCGATGTTGCAGACGATGGCGCGATCCTTCATCGCGCGCATGTGCTCGATGGTGATGATGTCCTTGTTGCCGGTGGCGGTTACGAAGATGTCCGCCCGCGGCGCGGCGTCTTCCATGGTCACGACCTCGTAGCCTTCCATCGCCGCCTGCAGCGCGCAGATCGGATCGACCTCGGAGACCATGACGCGGCAGCCGGCCTGGCGCAGCGAGGCGGCCGAGCCCTTGCCGACGTCGCCGAAGCCGGCGACCATCGCGACCTTGCCCGACAGCATCACGTCGGTGCCGCGGCGGATGCCGTCGACCAGCGATTCACGGCAGCCATAGAGGTTGTCGAACTTCGACTTGGTGACGCTGTCGTTGACGTTGATGGCCGGCCATAGCAGCGTGCCTGCCTTCTGCATGTCGTAGAGACGATGCACGCCCGTCGTGGTCTCCTCGGAAACGCCCTTGATGCTGTTGGCGATCCCGGCGAAGTAGCCCTTCGGCTTTTCCTTGAGCTGCTTCTTCAGAAGCGCGAAGAACACTTCCTCTTCCTCGGAGCCGGGCCTGTCGAGGAAAGCGGTGTCGCCGTTCTCGGCGCGCAGACCGAGATGGACATACATGGTGGCGTCACCGCCGTCGTCGAGGATCATGTTCGGGTGACCGCCGCCGTGCCAGTCGAACAGCTTGGCGGTGTAGTCCCAGTACTCGGTCAGCGTCTCGCCCTTGACGGCGAAGACGGGAATGCCGGCAGCCGCGATCGCAGCCGCGGCGTGGTCCTGCGTCGAATAGATGTTGCAGGAGACCCAGCGGATGTCGGCGCCGAGCGCGGCGAGCGTCTCGATCAACACGCCGGTCTGGATCGTCATGTGCAGCGAGCCGGCGATGCGCGCGCCCTTCAGCGGCTGCTTCGGGCCGTACTCCTCGCGGGTGGCCATCAGGCCAGGCATCTCGGTCTCGGCCAGCGAGAGCTCCTTGCGGCCGAAATCGGCGAGCGAAATGTCCTTGACGATGTAATCGGTGAAGCCGGGCTTCGCGTTCATGGCGAGTGTCCTGTTGTTGAACTCGTCATTCCGGGGCACCTCCAAGAGGCGAACCCGGAATCTCGACGTGATAGATGAGGATCCCGGGTTCGCTCGCGTACGCGCCCCGGGATGTCGCGTTTATTAGAGCGCGCGCTTGAGCTGCTCGACGAGGTCGGTCTTCTCCCAGGAGAAGCCGCCCTCGTTGTCGGGCGTGCGGCCGAAATGGCCGTAGGCCGAGGTGCGCGCGTAGATCGGCCGGTTGAGATCGAGATGAGTGCGGATGCCGCGCGGGGTGAGGTCCATCGCCTTGGCGGCGGCCTTCTCGAGCTGGTCTTCCGAAACCTTACCGGTGCCGTGGGTGTCAATGTAGATCGACAGCGGGCGCGCCACGCCGATGGCGTAGGCGAGCTGCAGCGTGCAGCGGTCGGCAAGACCGGCGGCAACGATGTTCTTGGCGACGTAGCGCGCAGCATAGGCCGCGGAGCGGTCGACCTTGGTCGGATCCTTGCCGGAGAACGCGCCGCCGCCGTGCGGGGCCGCCCCGCCATAGGTGTCGACGATGATCTTGCGGCCGGTCAGGCCGGAATCGCCGTCGGGACCGCCGATGTAGAACTTGCCGGTGGGGTTGATGTGCCAGATCGTCTTCGCGGTGATCCAGTCCTTCGGCAGCGCCTCGCGCACATAGGGCTCGACGATCTCGCGAACCTGGTTCGAGCTGAGGTCGGGAACCAGATGCTGGTGCGACACGACGATCTCGCGCACGCCGACCGGCTTGCCGTTCTCGTACTGCACGGTGACCTGGCTCTTGGAGTCCGGACCCAGCACCTTCTCCTTGCCGGAGTGACGGGCTTCCGAGATCAGGCGCAGGATCTTGTGGGCGTAGAAGATCGGCGCCGGCATCAGATCGGGCGTCTCGTTGGTGGCGTAGCCGAACATGATGCCCTGGTCGCCCGCGCCTTCTTCCTTGACCTCGCCCGGCTGCAGCGCATCGACGCCCTGGGCGATGTCGGCCGATTGCGGATGCAGGAGGATCTCGATGTCGCAGGTCTTCCAGTGGAAGCCTTCCTGCTCGTAGCCGATGTCCTTGATCGCGCCGCGCACGACGCTCTCGATCTGCTCGTTGGTCACCGACTTCGGGCCGCGGGTCTCGCCGGCGATCACCACCTTGTTGGTGGTCGCGAGCGTCTCGCAAGCGGCGCGGATTTGCCAGGGGTCGATGCCCGCCTTAGGCCCTTCACGGTAGAACAGGTCGACGATCTCATCGGAGATCCGGTCACAGACCTTGTCCGGATGGCCCTCGGACACGGACTCGCTGGTGAAGAGATAGGACGCGCGCATCAGTAACCCCTTGTTCCGCCGCTAGCCGGCGGGCGTTTGCGATGTTTACTTTTGATGATGTCAATCACGCCGGCGCGAGATGACGTAGGATTCGTCGAGAAACCAGAGCCCGTTGTACTTCCGCAGGACATCCCTGGCGGCATCCAGAGTGCGGCCGTTTTGAGTCATTTCTGTCAATCGGTCGTCCTCAATCTGAGCGACATACACCGCCGCATTCCACGCTGCAAAGGCCGTCGAGGTTCCGATGGTGCCGGTGACCTCGTTGGGCAGAGCTTCCATATCATACCTGAAGATCGAACGATTGTCCGCGTAGGCATTAAAATTTAAGTCGCGGCCCACCGATCCAAGTTCATACTTAACGGCACGCAGTAGCTCATGACGACTGACTGAGAAAGGATTTTCTCCCGGCCAGATCGCCTGGATCATTTCCATGCCCGGATCCTGCCCATGGGAGTGGATACCGATCAGCCTGCCGCCCGGCCGCAGCGCCCGCGCCAGAGGTGCAATGATCCGCTTGGCCCGGAAATTGACCGATGACAGGGCCCGGTAGGGCTGGGATGCGATGACGAGGTCGAAATTGGCCTCAGTCTGGCCCGGCCGCGGAATGGTCGAATCCAGCAGGAACCTGTGGTCCTCGCGATAGAGCACGAGGACGACCGGCCGCTCGTAGAGCGGCATGGCCGTGCGTGGGCTGATCGCAGCGCGCCAGTTCTGCTCCAGAAAGGGCCTCAGCTCCGCGATCTGCTGCTCGAACTCGCCCGACGAAGCGCCGCGGAGCGGCACCTCGTGCCAGACGGTGGCGGCCGCCGCGGCGGGCGACGCTGGCGTCAGCCAGGGCGCCTCGGCGTAGAACATGTTGGTGAACACGAACACTGATGCCGGGTGCTCGAAAATGCGATCCGGCACCTTCTCCAGCGTCAGGCGCAAATCCTCCAGGCTGAGCTCCTTGCCCGCGACGTAGAACGGCATGTGCGGAAAGCGCTGGTGCGTGGCGCGCAGCACCCGCGCCAGCACCGTTCCGTCGCCGACGCCGGCGTCGAACAGGCGCAGCGCCGGCGGGCGCGGATGGATCGAGGCAAGCTCCAGCGCGACGCGGTCCGCGATCACCCGCTTTTCGCTGCAGGTGTGGACGAACAGCAGGTATTTCTGGCGGTTCTCGAAGAAGCGGAAATTGCCGCGTGGATCGCGCTTCTCGGGCGGCACCTGAAGTCCCCGCGGCGGCGGCACGCCGCCGGCCATCGACGCCGCCATATAGGCCTGGATCCGCTCCAGCGTGTCGATGGTGATGCGCTTTCCCTCGCGCAGGCGGTGCACCAGCTTCCCATCGTTCACCGCGCGCCGGCCGAACGTCGATTCCGCCATGTCCGCCTTGCGGCAGAAGTCGGTGATCTGGCTCAGGATTTCGTCGTTCTTCATGAGTGGGAAATCGGTGGGCAGACGGATTGGGACCAATCTCCTAGCAAAATCTGCCCACTGAGGGAATAGCGGATCCAAGCGCCTCCTTCACAGTTTGCTCCGGCCGCGAGCCGCGCCCCACTCTGGCCCCGCCGAGCAACAACTGGCGCTTCTCCTCTGATCGGCTCCTTACCGTGCGCGCCTGCCCGGTCGCCCTGCTCGCCGCGATCCCGTGGTCCGCCCGCGGTCGCGCAGGCACGCGCAATCAGCTCGAGCCGAGCTGCACGGCGGACACGACGCCGGCAGACAAGATGATCAATGCCTGCGAAGGAATCATCGCGTGGGAGGTGAAGGAGCACGGCCCGCCGAGCGGCACGAGCTCAATCGCGGCAAAGCCAGGCGCGGCAAGGTGATCTCGACTCCGAAGAACAAGCACGTGCCCACGGTCGAACTCCTCTCTGTTGGGGTCTATCTGGCGGAGAAGTGACTCGTGCCCGGACGCAGCGCAGCGCTTCTCAGCGGTGCTCTGCAGAGCTGAGGCCTATAGCTCCGCGCAGCAAGTCGAGCAGCATGGGTTCCGGCTCTGCGCAGCAACGCTGGAGCGTTGCTGCGCAGAGCCGGGACACGGGTGAGCCTTAACGGCGGAGCCTTACTGCCCCCACACTTCCTTCGCGATCTCGACCGCGAGGCTGAGCTTGGCCCACTGCTCCTCCTCGGAGAGGATGTTGCCCTCTTCCGTCGAGGCAAAGCCACATTGCGGCGACAGCGCGAGCTGCTCCAAGGGCGCGAACTTGGCGGCTTCTTCCAGGCGGCGCTTGATGTCGTCCTTCTTCTCGAGCTCGCCGAACTTCGAGGTGATGACGCCGACCACGACGACCTTGTTGCCCTTGGGCAGGAAGCGCAGCGGCTCGAAGCCGCCGGCGCGGTCGCTGTCGTACTCCAGGAAGTAGCCGTCGTAATTGGTGCCGGCGAGCATGGTCTCGGCCACCGGCTCGTAGCCACCCGAGGAAATCCAGGTCGAGCGGAAATTACCGCGGCAGACGTGGGTCGTCACCACCATGTCGGCCGGCTTCTCCGCCAGCGCGTAGTTGATGATGCGCGCATAGATCTGTTGCAGCCCATCCGGATTATCGCCGCGCTCGCGTGCCTTCTGCAATTCGTCCTGCGAGCAGAGATAGGCCCAGACGGTGTCGTCGAACTGGAGATAGCGGCAGCCGGCGTCGTAGAACGCCTTCACGGCCTTGCGGTAGGTCTTGCCGAGATCTTCGTAGAAGGCGTCGAGATCGGGATAGACGTCCTTGGAGATCGACTTGCGTCCGCCGCGGAAGTGGAGCACTGCCGGCGAAGGGATCGTCATCTTGGCGGTGACGTGAGCCTGGTCGGCGACCTTCTTCAGGAAGCGGAAGTGGTCCAGCATCGGGTGGCTGTCTGGAAAGTCGAGCTTGCCGATGACGCGGACCGCATCGTGACGGGTCTGCACGCCCGTGAACTGGATGCCGGTGTCGGGGTGAAACAGCTCGCAGCCGGTGAGCTTGGCCAGGAAGTCGAAATGCCACCAGGAGCGGCGGAATTCGCCGTCGGTCGCGAGCTTCAGCCCAATCGAGGCCTGCTTGTGCACGACCTTCTCGATCTCCATGTCCTCGATCTTGCGCAGATCGTCGGCCGAGATCTCGCCCTTCTCCAGCCGGCTACGGGCTTCCTTGATCTTGAGCGGACGCAGGAGGCTGCCGACCTCGTCGGCGCGGAAGGGGGCTTTGGTTCGCTGCATGTGTTACTCCCTGGACATCTTAGTGGGCCGCCGCCCCGGCGACGCCGAGATGGCGCTCCAGGACAGAGGGGTCGGTCTTCAGCGCGGCGCTCGGAGCGTCGTGGACGATCGTTCCGCGCTCCAATATCACAACGCGATCGGCGAGCCCCAGAATCTTTTGGGCATTCTGCTCTACGATGATCGAGCAGATACCTCCGGACCGGGTGATGGTCCCGATCGCCTTCAAGAGTTCCTCGACGATGATGGGCGCAAGGCCCTCCATCGGCTCGTCCAGCAGCAGGACTTTCGGATTGAGGGTAAGTGCGCGACCGATCGCCAGCATCTGCTGCTCGCCGCCGGAGAGCTGGTTGCCGAAATTGCTCCGCCGCTCCTTCAGCCGCGGGAACATCTCGTAGACCTTCTCGACCGTCCAGGGACCGGGCTGCGCTACGGCGGTCATGTTCTCTTCCACCGTCAGCGAGCGGAAGATGTTACGCTCCTGCGGCACCCAGCCGATGCCGGCGCGCGCCCGCTGGTCGGGCCGCATCGCCGTGACATCGGTGCCGGCCAGCGCAATGGAGCCTGCGAAGCGGCGCGTGACGCCGACGATGGAGTTGATCAGCGTGGTCTTGCCGGTGCCGTTGCGCCCGAGCAGCGCCAGCACCTGTCCTTCGGCGAGGCGGAGCGTCATCTTCGGCAGCACCACCGCCTCGCCGTAGCCGGCGCGAAGCGAATCGATCGCGAGCAGGTCAGACATCGACCGCCTCCTCGCCGAGATAGACCGCCTTCACCTGCGGATCGCGCGCGACCTCTTCGGGCGGGCCTTCGGTCAGCAGCGCGCCCGAGACTAGCACCGAGATGCGATCAGCAAAGGAGAACACGAGGTCCATGTCGTGCTCGATCAGGAGCACGGTGACGTCCCGCGGCAGGCTGCCCACGACGGCGAGAATGTCGTGGCGCTCGCTCTCGGGCACGCCGGCGGCGGGCTCGTCGAGCAGCAGCACGCGCGGCTTGGCCGCAATGGCCACCGCGATCTCGAGCAGGCGCTGCTTACCATAGGGCAGCGTCACGGTCTCTTCGTTCATGACGTCGAGCAGATGGAAGCGGGAGAGCAGATCGGCGGTCTCGCCATTGACGTCACTGCGCGTGCCCATCCGTCGCCACCAGTCGCCGCCATGGCCGAGGCGCTCGGAGACCGCGAGCCCGATGGTCTCCAGGGGAGTCAGGTCCGGGTAGAGCTGGTTGATCTGGAACGTGCGCGACAACCCGCGCAGCACGCGCTTGTGCACCGGCAGATCGGTGATGTCCTGACCTTCGAGCAGGATGCGGCCTGCGTTCGGCTTCAGCACGCCGGTGAGCTGGTTGATGACCGTGGTCTTGCCGGCACCGTTCGGACCGATCAGCGCGTGGCGGGCGCCCTGCTCGACCTTCAAGGACAGATCGCGGGTGACGCGCAGGCCGCCGAACTGCTTTTCGAGATTCTGGGTTTCGAGCGCGATGGTCATGAATCGCTCTCCGGCACGGCAACGATCGCCTTGCGCCCCGCAATCCGCCTGATGATCAGGTTCGGCACATACAGCACCCAGCGATGCAGGCGCTGGCGGCCGACCAGCACGATCACGACCAGCACGAGCCCGATCCAGAACTGCCAGTATTGCGGCGTGATGGTCGAGAACAATTCCTGGAGCATGCGGAAGATCACCGCGCCGATCAGCCCGCCGTAGAGATAGCCGGTGCCACCGATCACGAGCACCAGCATCAGGTCCGCGGAGCGCTCGAAGGCGAACACGTCGAGCGAGGCGATCGCGGTCGTCTGGGTGAACAGCGCTCCCGCAATGCCGGCATAGAACGCAGCCAGCGTATAGATCGCGACCAGGCGGCGGTTGACCGGAATGCCAATGGCGGCAGCGCGGAGAGGGTTGTTCTTGATGGCGCGCAGCGACAGGCCGAACGGGGAATTCACGACGCGGCGGGCGAACAGGAACAGCAGGAACAACACGGCGAGCGAATAGAAGAAGCCGGCCTTGCCGAACATGTCGAACGGGATCTCGCCGAAGATCGGCTGCATCTCGATGCCCTGCAGGCCGTCGGTCCCACCGGTGATATTGGAGAAGCGCTCGGCGAGCGCTTCCAGCAGCAACGCGATGCCGAGCGTCACCATCAGGCGCGTCAGGTCGACGCCGCGGATCACCAGAAAGCTGGTGGCAAAGCCGAGCACCATGGCGGCAAGGCCGGCGACGATCAGCGCCAGCACGGGCTCCTTGACGATGCCGTGCAGCGCCAGCAGCCCCGCGGCATAGGCGCCGACGCCGAAGAAGGCGGCATGGCCCAGCGAAACGATGCCGGCATAGCCGAGGATGAGATCGAGCGACATCGCGAACAGCGCGAGGCGCAGGATGTCGGTCATGATTAGATAGCGCGACGGAAATGCGAAGCCGCAGGCCAGCACGATCAGCCAGAAGGCGATTTCGCCGTAGTGCCAGCGCGCCTGGCGCTGGGCATGGTAGCCGACGTCGGAAGCAGCGCTCATCGGTGAACTCAACGCGCGGCCGTGCGGCCGAACAGGCCGTTCGGGCGCCAGATCAGGATCACGATCATGATGGTGTAGATCACGAAGGGGCCCATCTTCGGCACGTAATATTTGCCGGCGACGTCGCCGATGCCGAGCAGCAGCGAGGCGAGGAACGGGCCCGTTATCGAGGAGGAGCCGCCGACGGTGACCACGATCAGGAAGTAAATCATGAACTTCAGCGGGAAATACGGATCGAGGCCGAGGATCTCGGCGCTGAGCGCGCCGCCGAGGCCGGCGAGCCCGCAACCGAAGGCAAAGGTGAAGGCGAATACCTGCGGCACGTTGATGCCGAGACCGCTCGCGGCGCGGGGGTCATCGACCGCCGCCCGCAGGCGGCTACCGAAACGCGTCTTCGCCAGCACCATTTGAAGCGCGATGGTCAGCAGGCCGCAGATCACGATGATCATCAGCCGGTAGCGGCCGATACCGACGCCGAACAGATCGAACTGGCCTTGGAGCGCGGCGGGCAAATTGATGAAGACCCGCGAGGATCCCTGGATGTAATCGACGGCTGCCACCGACATGAAGGTCAGGCCGATCGTGAACAGCACCTGGTCGAGATGGCTGCGGGCGTAGAGATGACGGTACAGCGTCCTTTCGAGCGCGATGCCGATTGCAGCCGAGGACACGAAAGCGAGCGGCAAAGCGGCGAAAAACGGCCAGCCCATCCGGTTGACCAGCACCATGCAGATATAGCCCCCCGCCATCGCGAAGGCGCCGTGGGCGAGATTGACGAAGTTCATCAGGCCGAGCGTGACCGCGAGCCCGCAGGCGAGCACGAACAGCAGCATGCCGTAAGCGACGCCATCGAACAGGTTGGTGAGGATTGCGGTCATTGTCTCAGCTTGAGTAATCCGTCATGGCCGGGCTTGTCCCGGCCATCCACGTTCTTGTCTGGGCCGCCGCGTGGATGCCCGGGTCAAGCCCGGGCATGACGCTGGAGAGAGACCCGGGGTTCGCGCTCATGCGCGCCCCGGATGACGCGCTTTCGCGCGTCACTTCTTGGTCTTGCCGAGATCCTTGACCGCCTCGAAGGTCGCGAACTCGACATTGTAGAGTTCGCCATCCACCTTCTCGACCTTGCGGATGTAGATGTTCTGCACGATGTCGCGGGTCTCGGGGTCGATCGAGATCGGGCCGCGCGGGCTTTCCCACTTCTGACCCTTCATGGCCTCGATCAGCTTGTCGCCGTTGGTGTCGCCACCTGTCTTCTTCAGCGCCTCGTAGATCAGGTGGATGCCGTCATAGCCGCCCACGGCCATGAAGCCCGGACGGTTGCCGAAGGCCTTCTTGTAGGCCGCGACGAAATCCTTGTTCATCTGCGAGGGGTGCGCGGCGGAATAGAGATGCGCGGTGACCGTGCCGAGCACGGCGTCGCCCATGTTGTTGAGCAGATCGTCGTCGGTGACGTCGCCCGGCCCGATCACCTTGATGCCGGCCTTGTCGAGGCCACGCTCGGCATATTGCTTCATGAAGTTGCCGCCCTGGCCCGCCGGCACGAACACGAAGATCGCGTCCGGCTTTGCGTCCTTCATGCGCTGCAGGAACGGAGCGAAGTCGGGGTTCTGCAGCGGCACCTTGACTTCTTCGACCACCTCACCGCCGCCGGCCGCGAAATGCTGCTTGAAGAAGTTGAGGGCGTCATTGCCCGGCGCGTAGTCCGAGGTCAGCGTCGCGACCTTCTTGATGCCGTTCTTCACCGCCCAGTCGCCGATGATGGTCGAGGACTGCGCCAGCGTGAAGCTGGTGCGCACGATATAAGGCGAGCGTTCGGTGATAATGGAGGTGCCGGCCGCCATCACGACTTCAGGAATCTTGGCCTGGGTGGCCAGCGGCGCGGCGGCGAGCGCGGCCGGCGTCACACCGAAGCCGGCGATGAAGTTGACCTTGTCGTTGACGATCAGCTCCTGCGCGGCGGTCTTGGTCTTGTCCGGGATCGCGGCGTCGTCTTTCAGGATGATCTCGACCTTCTTGCCGGCGACGGTGTCGCCCTTCTGCTGCATGTAGAGCTTGATCGCGTTCTCGATCTGCTTGCCGGTCGAGGCCTGGCCGCCGGTCATCGGCAGGATCAGCCCGATCTTGACCGTGTCTTGCGCCTTGGCAGGCTCGACGGCCGCGAGGCCCGCGATCGCAACGACCGCTGCGGTGTGTAAAAAAATTCTGCGTTCGAACATCAGATGTCCCTCCCCTTCATTCCTCACCTCTTGTGCGCCGGACCGAGTACCCGGTCCTTGCCGCGCTTCACTCACGGACAAGCCATGCCGTGCGGCCACATGGCGTCCTCTGTAACCCCGTTGTCAATCGAACGTTGGGCGACCATTCGGCGCAAGCCGCGCAATCTGCCTCAACAACGGCGGAGAGCTATTTGTACGATTGTACAAATGAAATGGTCCTGTCAACGAAAAAGCCCTGTGACACTGGGCCGGAGGGCGATGGCTTTGCCACCCTACGAGGGCCGCACCACACCGGGGATGGAGGATTCAGTCTCTCATTTGCAGAATCCGGACATCTTAAGTGCGTCCGTGGCATGCCCCGTCCTACGATCCGTCAATGACAAATACCCGGTGTATACCGTACCAACAGCGGCGACCTCATCAAGTGCAAAATATGCCTATTATAATACCTTCTCTGTATACAGCTATGCCCTCCCTCGAATAGGCCAATTTTACCTATTGAGAGATATGGTTGCCGCTAACGCCTATGGCGCTCCACCATCCGCGCCCCGTCGGGGGCACGACCAGAGATATTCATGCGTTCTCGCTCGCTTTCGATCGCCGCCGCACTCGCCCTGCTCAATCTCGCAGGCTGCGGGACGGTCAACGAGAAGCTCTCCGCCGGGATGGGCGACTACGTCCCGCAATGGGCCGGCGGCCTGCCCGCTGATGCGCCGCCGCGGCCCGGCACGCCGCAATACGATGCCTACATGAAGGAGCGCGAGCGCAAGCGGCTGATGCCGGCGGCCGATCGCGAGAAGGAAGAACAGGCCCAGAAGGGCGCGACGGGGACGACGTCGGCTGGCGCGGGGCGCTGAGGAAGCGAATGGCGAATAGGGAGTAGCGAATAGGGCGCGCTCCCCCTCCACTCACCATTCGTCCCCCATTCGCTAATCCACGAACACCACGGTCTTGCGGCCGTTGAGGATGACGCGGTCGTCGAGATGGTAGCGGATGGCCCGGGCCAGCACGCGGCGCTCGATGTCACGGCCTTTGCGGACCAGATCTTCCGGCGTGTCACGATGGCTGATGCGCTCGACGTCCTGGTCGATGATCGGGCCCTCGTCGAGATCGCGCGTGACGTAATGCGCGGTGGCGCCGATCAGCTTGACGCCGCGCTCATGGGCCTGGTGATAGGGCTTGGCGCCCTTGAAACCCGGCAGGAACGAGTGGTGGATGTTGATGCAGCGCCCGGACAGCTTTGCCGAGAGATCGTCGGACAGGATCTGCATATAGCGGGCGAGCACCACCAGATCGGTCTTCGTCTTGCCGACGAGGTCCATGATCTGTGTCTCCTGCTCGCGCTTGGTCTCCTTGGTGACGGGCAAATGGTGGAAGGGGATGCCGCCGAAATCGAGCCCGGCATAGACCTCGCGTGGGTGGTTGGAGACGATCGCGGTCGGAATCATCGGCAATTCGCCGGTTCGCCAGCGATAGAGGATGTCGACCAGGCAGTGATCGGACTTCGACACCAGCAGCATCACCTTGCGATGCGCAGCGCGGTCGCGCATCTGCCATTCCATGCCGAAACGCTCGGCGATCGCGGCGAAGCCGGTCTGCAGTGCCGCGAGTTCCACGGCAAGATCGGCCGCTGTGAACACCACCCGCATGAAGAACTTCTTGGTCTCGACGTCGTCGAACTGCTGGGCGTCGAGGATGTTCTGTCCGTTATGAGCGAGAAACGTCGAGACCGCCGAGACGATGCCTGGGCGATCCGGACAGGACAGGGTCAGGACGTATTGATGGTCGGGCAAGGCTCGGCCCTTGATGAAGGTTTGTGCAGCGGAACGATCCAGCGGATTGCGCCCTGCTCTAGCACCGACCCGCCCTTGCGCCAATCCCAACCGCGGAGTCAGGATGAACGGACAATTGCGAATTCTCAACGGAGCATACCCATGGCCGACCGCTTGAACGGCTACCGCATCCTGATCCTGGAAACGCGCGAGGAGGCGCAGTTTTCCAAGCTTCTGGCCGAGCAAGGCGCCGAGGTCGTGCAATGCCCGATGTTCACCATCCACGATGCGCCGGATCCGGCTCCAGTCGAGGCCTGGATCCGCCGCGCCATCGACAAGCCCTTTGACGATCTCGTGCTGATGACCGGCGAAGGCCTGCGCCGCATCATGAAGCTCGCCCGTGCCCGCGGGCTCGACGCCGCCCTGGTCGCGGTGCTCGCCAAAGCGCAAAAATTCACCCGCGGCCCGAAGCCGGGCAAGGCACTGCGCGAGATCGGCCTCGAGGCGCAACAGACCACGGAGAAGCCGACCACCGAAGGCGTGATCGAGATGCTGGCCAGACTCGACCTGAAGGGGCGGCGCCTCGGTCTGCAGCTCTATCCCGACAAGGATCATAGCGCGCTGACCGGCGCGCTGGCCGCGCAAGGCGCCGACGTCGATACGGTGCTGCCCTACGTCTACGATTCCAAGGCTGCCGATGCCAACATCGTCGCCGCCATTGACGACATGGCAGAGGGACGCATCGACTCGATCGCCCTGACCAATCTCGGCCAGGTCCGCCGGCTGATCGAGGTTGCCAAGGCGCGCGGCAGCGAGACGAAGCTGCGCGCAGGTCTCGAACGCACGCTGATCGCATCGGTCGGCCCGGCCGTTTCCGGCGAGCTAGCAGCGCATGGCTTGCGCACGGACGTCTCGCCCGCCGACGAAGCCTATTTCATGCGTCCTCTGATCTCGGCCATGGCAAGTGCGTTGGCCGACAGGAAAGCGGCCAGCGCGGCGAGGTAAGAGCCGAGCGCGGGGGCGGCCTGCGGCGACTGCGATTGACACCGGCATCGCCAGCGTTAGGTTGCGCCACAGCAAGAAGAAACAACAAGGTTAAGGAAATCGCCGTGACACGCGTCATCGCGTCGTGAGCGCCACTGCACGACCTTCGGCGCTCGCGCCATTCCGCATCCGCAACTACCGCTTCCAGTGGCCGTCCGATCTGCTCACCTCCTGGGCCTTCGAGGTCGAGACGCTGGTGCTCGGCTGGTACGTCATCGTCGAGACCGGCTCGGTGCTGCTGCTCACGCTGCTGGCTTCACTCCAGTTCGTCGGAACATTGGTCGCGCCCGTGTTCGGCATGATCGGCGACCGGATCGGCCATCGCGATCTCCTGGTCGTCATGCGCCTTGCCTATACGGCGCTGTCGTCGACCATCATGGTCCTGGCGCTGAGCGGTCATCTGTCGCCGCTGAGCGTCATGATCATCGTCACGATCATGGGCTTGATCCGCCCCTCCGATCTCGGCGTTCGCGGCGCGCTGCTCGCCGATATCATGCCGGCCGAGCAGCTGGTGGGCGCCATCAGTGTTGCGCGCACGACCCAGGACAGCGCGCGCATTGCCGGAGCGTTGACGGGGGCCGGGCTGTTCGCCGTGCTCGGTATCGGCCTCGTTTATGTGGCGATCGCCTGCCTTTACTTCACGGCAGCGCTTCTCATGCTCTGCCTGACCCAGCCGAAAAGGACCGTCACCACGAGCGATCTTCCCGCAAGCAGCCACACCGTTTCGCGGCTGCTTGGCGACCTCAAAGAGGGGATCGTCTATGCCTGGAACGGGCCGGCAATGCGCGCGGCGCTGTGCGTCGCTTTTCTGGCGAATCTCACCGCATTTCCTTTCACGGGCGGATTGTTGCCCTACATCGCGCGGGAGATCTTTCACACTGATCAGACCGGCCTCGGATATCTCTCGGCGAGCTTCGCCGTCGGCTCGCTAATCGGCTCCATCACGCTCAGCCTAGTCAGTGGCGTACGCATTGCCCGACTCCTGATCGGCGCAACGCTGGCCTGGTACGCAATGCTGCTGGTGTTCGTCGAGGTCAGGACGATGCCGGTGGCGATGGCCTGCCTCGTCCTCGCCGGTATCGCCCAGAGCATGTCGATGATCTCGGCTGCCGTCATCCTGATGCGCACCGCGAGCGCACATCTGCGCGGCCGTGTCATGGGCGTGCGCATGATGGTGATCTATGGCTTGCCGATCGGACTGCTCGCGGCCGGCAGCCTGATCGACGTCATCGGCTATTCCGCGACGGGCTCGCTTTATGCCGGCGCAGGATTCGTCGCGATGCTGGCAATCGCGATCCGCTGGCGCGCCGATCTGTGGCCGGCGCACGCGCCGGCCAATGCGCGATGACGGCGTCCCCGTAACGACGTCAGACCTCCACCGGCGGCGATCTCAGAGGAAGCAACGCCGCCACCCGCGAATCGCGCAAATAGAGACCGCCCCAGGCAAGACCAGCAAGATAGACGCCGAACAGCATATGGCTGAAGAGCGGGTTGCCGACCCGCAAGTGAACAGCCACCGTGCCGCCCATATAGGCGGTCAGCAGGATCGCACCGAGCAAGGCCGTTCGCGGGAGGCCGTAGAGCGCGGTGCAGGCCAGCGCCACCACGCCCAGCGCGCGCGCCAGATCGGCCGACGGGGGATAGCCGAGCTCGGCGGTCGCGTTGATCACGACGTCCAGCGGGACGAGCTTCATCCCGGCATCAAACAGCATGAAGGCAATCACGAGCCCGCTCATGACGGAGCCGGCCACGTGTCTCGACTTGGACATCGTCATCCCCTACGACGCCTTCCCCTTGAGAAGGGCGACGATGGCCATCGCATGGCCGTGGCCAAGGCCGAACTCGTCCTTGAGCGCGGCCACGATGGCACCCGCTTTCACGCCGGCGGCCAGTCCCGCTCCGGTCGAAAAACTCCGGTCCTTGCCCCATTTGCGAAACTGTTCCGGGCTCTTGCCGGTCTTGGCCTGGATATTATCAAGATAGGCCTTGAAACTCACCGCAGCGCTCCTCCGATGTTTGCTCCACCAGCGCGGCCGGAGCGATCCAGGCATATTGCGGTCAGGACGTAGTCGTCTTGTATGAAAACGACAATTGCGGCCGCTCGCGCGAGAGGCGCGCAGGCGTCATGCCGATCAGTTGCCTGACCGAGCGGGTAAGATGGGCCTGATCGAAATAGCCGGCGCCCGATGTCGCGTCGAGAACGGAGCTGCCGCTCACCAGCAAGGCCGCGGCGCGACGCGCCCGCTCGATCTGCTGATGGCTGCTGAACGTCATGCCCGTAACGCGGCGAAAGTGGCGCTGAACCGAACGCCGGCTCATCCAGTCGACGTCGCCGTCGATCGCCGCATCGGTCGCGTGGCTGCGTGCGATGACACCCGCGCGCGCCATGCGAGCGACGAGACTTTCCGCATCGTCATAGCCTGGAATGTCCCAGCTCAGACCCGAAAACAGAAAACGGCCGTTGGGCAGCACCGGCAACTGCATGTTTTGATGGTCGATCAGTGCGCTCGTCGGTATCTCCGGCAGGTAGGTTCCCAGCCGAAACCGGATCGCGAGCCATTCGCCGCTCGCGGGACATTCGACGAGTGTCCCGCGGGTGACCGGCCCTCGGAGCGTCACCGCCAGAAGCTCCGGGAGCCTGGTGACCACAAGCTCGATATTTCCCTCGGCCATCGACAGGAACGAGCCGCCACGCCGGCTCCGGCTGCGCCATACCCGCTCGACGTAAGGCGAGTCCGACGCGCGATGGTCGAACTCTATGAGCACGGAAGCACCGGGAATGCGCAGATCATCGTTCCTCCCCGTAGCTCCCGAGCCGCGCGATATCGAGGATCGTGACCCCGCCATATTCCAGCCGCAGCAGCCCCTCCTTCTCCAGCCGGTTCAGCGCGCGGTTGGCGTTCTGGCGGGACATGCCGGAGAGCCCGCCGATCTCCTCCTGGGTGATCTCCAGATGCGCGGTCGATTCCGGATAGAGGATCGGGTTGAACAGCGAGGCGATGCTGCGGGCGAGGCGCGCGGTGGCATCGAGCGTGCGGTTGACCTCGAGCATGCCGATGAACTGGCCGAGCCGCTCGTTGAGTTGGCGCACCAGGAAGCGGTTGAAGCCGACGCTGTTCTCGAACAGCCACATGAAGGCGCTGCGTTCCATCAGCGCGATGCGGCTGTCGCGCAGCGCGACCACGTCGTAGCGGCGCGGCTCGTTCTTGAGCACGCTGCCCTCGCCGAACCAGGCCCCTGCCGTCAGCCCGGCAAGGCTGGTCTCCTTGCCGTCGCGCGAGACCCCGCCCATGCGGGCAAGGCCGCCCACCATGCCGGCCCAATAGGCAAAGATATCACCGCGCATGAACACGCTCTCGCCGGTGCCGTAGGACCGTTCCGTAATTCCGGCGCGCGCGACCTCGATCTCGGCTGGTGTGAGCTCACGCGACCAGGCGGCAATGCGCTTCAGATGATCCTCTGAAATCATGATCTCGAAGCCAGCCGCACCGTTCAGTCACCCCATGCTCCTGTTGCACTGCAACAGAATCCCTTCGGCTATCCATCCGACGAAAGATGGAGACCCGCTCGGCCCGACAACTTTGTCGCAGAATTGTCAGGCCGGAGACATTTCAAAATAGCGCTTTCCCCTATTGAGGACCACCTCGGGCGATGCGGCTTTTGATCCCTCACGGGAACGAAGGTGGCGCCGGTCCGGTCGAGACCAATAGCTGCATGGTCTGGCCGGCACGACCGTACTAGGATCGCCTGACAGGAACGGAAGAGCGCCAATCAAGCGCCATCACCGGGAGGGATTCGTTTGGTGGCTACCAGTCTCGAAGTGCGCGGCGTGTCCTTACGATTCGGCGGCGTCCGCGCGCTGACCGACGTCAGCTTCGCCATCAGGGCAGGCGAGCTGTTCTCGATCATCGGCCCCAACGGCGCCGGCAAGACCTCGATCGTGAACTGTATTTCCGGTCGCTATAAGCCGACCGAAGGCCAGCTGTTCTATCAGGACCGCGACATCACCGGCTTGACGCCGAATGCCCGCGCCTCACTCGGCATCGGCCGCACCTTCCAGAATCTCGCGCTATTCCACCACATGAGCGTGCTCGACAACATCATGGTCGGCCGCCATCACCTGCTGAGGAACAATTTCCTCACGGGCTCGCTGTACTGGCTCACCGGCGCGCGCAGGGAGGAGCTCGAGCACCGCCGCAAGGTGGAAGAGATCATCGACTTCCTCGATCTGCAGTCGGTGCGCAAGGCCACCGCCGGCACCCTCTCCTACGGCCTTCGCAAGCGCGTGGAGCTCGCCCGCGCCATGGCGCTGGAGCCGCGCCTGATCCTTCTCGACGAGCCCATGGCCGGCATGAATTTCGAGGAGAAGGAGGACATGGCCCGCTACATCGTCGATCTCAACGAGGAGTTCGGGATGACGGTGGTGATGATCGAGCACGACATGGGCGTGGTGATGGATATCTCGCATCGCGTCATGGTGCTGGATTTCGGCAAGAAGATCGCCGAGGGCGATCCGGCGACAGTGCTCGCCGATCCGCACGTCAGGCGTGCCTATCTCGGCGAAGAGGACGAGGTGCTGGTCGATCCCGATGATGCCTCTCCGGCGCAGGAGAGCGCGGCATGATGGATTATGCGGGCCGCGTCGCGCAGGCCGACACCTATCCGAAGATGCTCCGGCTCAATGCCAGGGAGCACGGCGACGAGATCGCAATGCGCGAGAAGGATCTCGGGCTCTGGCGCATCTTCACCTGGAACGACTATCAGGCCCGCGTGCGCGATTTCGCGCTCGGCCTCATCGAGCTCGGCCTGGGCCGCGGTGATGTCATCGGTATCATCGGCGACAACCGGCCCGACTGGGTCGCGGCAGAAGTTGCGACGCATGCCATTGGCGGCCTCAGCCTCGGGCTCTATCGCGACGTCCTGGACGAGGAAGCTTCCTATCTCCTCAACTACGGCGAGGCGCAGGTGGTCTTCGCCGAGGACGAGGAGCAGGTCGACAAGCTGCTCATCCTTGCAGAGCGCGTGCCGAAGCTGAAGCACATCATCTATTCCGATCCGCGTGGGATGCGGAAATACGACGACCCGCGCCTGATGCCGGCGGAGAAGTTCGCCGAACTCGGCCGCGCGCGGGCAGCACGCGAGCCGGAACTCTACGACAGATTGGTCGATGCCACCGAGGGCGAGGACGTCGCGATCCTGTGCACCACGTCCGGCACCACCTCGCATCCGAAGCTCGCGATGCTCGCCGCCGGCCGCGTACTCGGCCATTGCGCCACCTATCTCGCCTTCGACCCCAAGGGTCCCGACGACGAATATGTCTCGGTGCTGCCGCTGCCCTGGATCATGGAACAGGTCTACGTGCTCGGCAAAGGTCTGCTCTGCCGGATGAAGATCAACTTCGTCGAAGAGCCGGACACGATGATGAACGATCTGCGCGAGATCGCACCGACCTTCGTGCTGTTCGCGCCCCGCGTCTGGGAATCGATTGCCGCCGACGTCCGTGCCAAGGTGATGGACGCAACGCCCTTCAAGCAGCGCCTGTTCGACATCGGCATGAAGTCGGGCCTTGCCGCGCTCGAACAGGGCAAGCGCTCGGGCTTTGCCGACGCGATCCTGTTCCGCGCACTGCGCGATCGCCTCGGCTTCACCCGGTTGCGTTCGGCCGCGACCGGCGGTGCGGCGCTCGGGCCTGACACCTTCAAGTTCTTCCAGGCCATGGGCGTGCCGCTGCGCACGCTCTACGGTCAGACCGAGCTGCTCGGGGCCTACACGCTGCATCCCGAGGGCAAGGTCGATCCTGATACCACCGGCGTACCGATGGCCGATAATGTCGAGATCCGTATCGACAATGCCGACGTCCACGGCGTCGGCGAGATCGTCGTGCGGCACCCCAACATGTTCCTCGGCTACTACAAGAACCCCGAGGCCAGCGTCGCCGACATCAAGGACGGCTGGATGTGCTCGGGCGACGCCGGCTATTTCAACGCCGACCACCAGCTCGTCGTGATCGACCGCATCAAGGATCTCGCCGAGACCTCCCGCGGCGAGCGCTTCTCGCCGCAATTCATCGAGAACAAGCTGAAATTCTCGCCCTATATCGCGGAAGCCGTGGTGCTTGGGGCCGGCCGCGACGCGCTCGCGGCAATGATCTGCATCCGCTACTCCATCATCTCGAAATGGGCGGAAAAGAACCGCCTCTCCTTCACGACCTACAGCGACCTCGCCTCACGGCCGGAGGTCTACGCGCTGCTGCAGAAGGAGGTCGAGACCGTCAACGCCACGCTGCCGCCGGCCCAGCGCATCTCGCGCTTCCTGCTGCTCTACAAGGAGCTCGACGCCGACGACGGCGAGCTCACCCGGACGCGAAAGGTGCGCCGCGGCGTCATCAACGAGAAATACGCCGGCATCATCGACGCCATCTACCGCGGCGATTCCGACATCCCCGTCGACACCGTGATCCGCTTCCAGGACGGCACCACGCAGCGGGTGCGAACGACGCTGCGCGTGGTGGACCTCGGCGGGCACGGGCACATGGCGGAGGCTGCGGAGTGATACAGATCCTCGTCATGCGCGGGCTTGACCCGCACATCCATCCTCTTCCGAACAGTCTTCCTTCCTCATCGATGGATTGCCGGGTCAAGCCCGGCAATGACGGGCTGAGTCACTCAACATGAACACCGCCTTCCTCATCCAGCTCCTGGTCAACGGCCTTGTGGTCGGCACGCTCTATGGCGTAGTCGCGATGTCGTTCGTGCTGATCTACAAGGCGACGCAGGTCGTCAACTTCGCGCAAGGTGAATTGCTGCTGGTCGGCGCCTGGGTGTGCTGGGCCTTGCTGGCGAAATACCAGGTGCCGTTCTGGATCGGCATGCCGATCACGCTGGTGTTCATGTTCGTGTTCGGCATCGCGGTGCAGGTGCTGATCCTGCGGCCGATGATCGGCGAGCCCATCATCTCGGTGATCATGGTGACGATCGGCCTCTCCACCGTGCTGCAGGCGACGCTGAAATGGATGTTCGGCGTCAATCCGCAGCCGTTCCCGCGCGTGTTCGAAAGCCAATCGGTCGACCTGTTCGGACTGCAGATCCAGACCGTCTACGTCATGAGCCTCGTGGTGTCGGTCGCGATGATGATCGGCATGGCCTGGTTCTTCCGCGCGTCGAAGTACGGCCTTGCGATGCGCGCCACCGCGTTCAACCAGCAGGTGGCGCAGTCGCTCGGCATTTCCGTCAAGAGCGTGTTCGCGATGGCCTGGGCGATCTCGGCGACCGTCTCGGCGGTCGCCGGCGTCGTCGTCGCCGTCGTCAATGGCGTGTCCTCGGGCCTTGCTGCCTACGGCATCAAGGTGTTTCCGGCGGCGATCCTCGGCGGGCTCGATTCCGTCGGCGGCGCGGTGCTCGGCGGCATCATCATCGGGCTTCTGGAGAACGTCGCCCAATATGTCGACAGCGAGTATCTGCACTGGGGCAATCTCTACGAGATCGCACCGTTCTACGTTCTCATCATCGTGCTGATGATCAAGCCCTACGGCCTGTTCGGCACCCACGACATCGAGCGGATCTGATCCATGGCCGGCCCTGCCCTCATTCCCGCTGGTGATTTCCGCACCACTTACGCCGCGGACACCACGATCTTCCCGACCACCACCAGCCGCAACTTCGCGATTCTGGGCGTCGCGCTGCTCTGCCTCGCGCCGCAACTCTTCAGCGGCTACTGGCTCAGCATTTTGATCCAGATCGGCATCTTCTCGATCGCGGCGCTCGGCCTTAATATCCTGGTCGGCTTCACCGGCCAGATCTCGATCGGACACGCGGCCTTCTTCCTGCTCGGCGCCTTCACCTCGGCCTACATCTCCAACAATGCGCCGATCCCGGTGTTCTTCGCGATCCCGCTCGCGGGACTCGTGACGGCGCTGGTGGGACTGATCTTCGGCATCCCCGCGGCGCGGCTGAAAGGACTCTACCTCGTCATCGCGACGCTGGCCGCGCAATACATCCTGCTCGACTTCTTCTCCCGCGCCGAATGGTTCTCCGGCGGCTCGGTGCCGGTAAGCGCCGAGCCGTTCTCGATCTTCGGTTACACGCTGCGGGGCGACCGGCAGTATTTCTACGTCGTGCTGGCCTATGTGCTCTTGAGCTACATCCTCGTCACGAACCTGATGCGCACGCGCGACGGCCGCGCGCTGGTGGCGATCCGCGACCATTATCTCTCCGCGGAGATCATGGGCATCAATCTCACCAAGTACCGCACATTGTCGTTCGGTCTCGCCGCCTTCTTCGCCGGCATCGCGGGCGCGCTCTATGCGCACTATCAGCTCGTGGTCTCCCAGGAAGGTTTCGGGATCGAGCGCTCGATCCTGTTCCTTGCCATGATCATCATCGGCGGCACCGGCTCGATCATGGGCACGCTGATGGGCACCGCCTTCGTGGTGCTGCTGCCCGAGGCGATGGAGTTCGTCAGCCACTATCTCAAGGGCGGCGCGATCGACAAGGCACTGTCACTCAACAACAACATCACCTTCCTGCGCGAGATCGCGATCGGGCTGATCATCATCGCATTCCTGATGTTCGAGCCTGACGGGCTCGCGCATCGCTGGCGGCAGATCAAGGCGTACTGGAAACTCTACCCGTTCTCGCATTGAGCACAGGCAAGTTCACTTTAACAATAAACAGGAGGAACCGACCCATGAAGATGAAGTCCCTTTTGAGCACCGCATCGCTCGCGATCACGATCACCGCATACGCGGCAGGCGCGCAGGCGCAGATCGCGATCGGGCATCTCGCCGACTATTCCGGCGGCACTTCCGACGTCGGCACGCCGTTCGGGCAGGCCGTCGCCGACACCTTCGCCTGGGTCAACAAGAATGGCGGCATCGGCGGCAAGCAGGTCAACCTCGACACCAACGATTACGGCTACCAGGTGCCCCGCGCGATCGCGCTCTACAAGAAATGGTCGGCTCCGGACAACAAGGTCGCCGCGATCATGGGCTGGGGCACGGCCGACACCGAAGCGCTGACCGGCTTCCTCGCCCAGGACAAGATTCCCGACATGTCCGGCTCCTACGCCGCGGCGCTGACTGATCCGGAAGGCGTCAGCGGCAAGGCCAAGCCCGCGCCTTACAATTTCTTCTACGGCCCGAGCTATTCGGACGCGTTGCGCGCGATGCTAATGTGGGCGGCCGAGGACTGGAAGGCCAAGGGCAAGCCCGGCAAACCCAAATTCGTGCACATGGGTGCCAACCATCCCTATCCGAACGCGCCGAAGGCCGCCGGCGAGGCCATGGCGCAGGAGCTCGGCTTCGAGGTGCTGCCGCCGCTGATATTCGCTCTGACGCCCGGTGACTACAGCGCGCAGTGCCTGAGCCTGAAATCGTCCGGAGCGAACTACGCCTATCTCGGCAACACCGCCGCCTCCAACATCTCGGTGATGAAGGCCTGCAAGACGGCCGGGGTAGACATCCAGTTCCTCGGCAATGTCTGGGGCATGGACGAGAACGCCGCCAAGACCGCGGGCGATGCCGCAAACGGCGTGATCTTCCCGCTGCGGACAGCGGTGAGCTGGGGCGGCGACGCGCCCGGCATGAAGACGGTGATGGAGATCTCGAAGATGTCCGACGCCAGCGGCAAGGTCTATCGTCCCGTGCACTACGTCGCGGCCGTCTGCTCGGCGATGTACATGAAGGAAGCGATCGACTGGGCCGCAAAGAACGGCGGCGCCACCGGCGAGAACGTCGCCAAGGGCTTCCACCAGAAGAAGGACTGGGTGCCATCGGGCATGGAAGGCGTCTGCAATCCCTCCACCTGGACCGAGAAGGACCACCGCGGCACGCTGAAAGTGGATCTCTATCGCACCAAGATCTCGGGCTCGACCGATGGCGACCTCAACGATCTCATGGCCAAGGGCACGATCAAGCTCGAGAAGGTCAAGACGGTGGAGCTGCCGCGCAAGCCGGAACTGCTGGGGTGGTGAGCAAACTCCGACGTCATGGCCGGGCTTGTCCCGGCCAGCCACGTCTGACCTCACCGCACGAAGCAGGTGGATGCCCGGGACAAGCCCGGGCATGACGAGCGCAGCAATTTGGTAGGCTCACCAATGACCGACACCCTCGAAGCGTCCCGCGCCAAGCCAACCGCCGTGGCGTCCGCTCCCCTCCTCGCCGTGCGCAACATCGAGGTCGTCTATGACGATGTGATCCTGGTGTTGCGCGGCCTCAGCCTCGACGTGCCCAAGGGCGCGATCGTAGCGCTGCTCGGGGCCAACGGCGCCGGCAAGTCGACGACGCTCAAGGCGATCTCGGGGCTGCTCAAGACCGAGGACGGCGAGGTGACGCGCGGCGAGATCCTGTTCGAGGGCGAGCGGATCAACGGCATCGATCCCGACAAGATCGTCCGCCGCGGCATCTTCCAGGTGATGGAGGGCCGGCGCATCGTCGCCGACATGACCTCGCTCGAGAATCTCAAGCTCGGCGCCTTCACGCGCCGGGACCGCGAGGTCGACGCCGACCTCGACATGGTCTTCAGCTATTTCCCGCGCTTGAAGGAGCGCACCGGCCTTGCCGGTTATCTCTCCGGCGGAGAGCAGCAGATGCTCGCAATCGGCCGCGCGCTGATGGCGCGCCCGAAAATGATCCTGATGGACGAGCCTTCGATGGGCCTCTCGCCGCTGCTGGTGAAAGAGGTGTTCTCGATCATCCAGAAGATCAACCGCGATCTCGGCGTCACCATCCTCCTGGTCGAGCAGAATGCGCGCGCGGCGCTCTCCGTGGCGAGCCACGGCTACATCATGGAGCAGGGCAAGGTTGTGCTCGACGGCAGCGCCGACGCATTGCGCGACAACGAGGACGTCAAGGAATTCTACCTCGGCGGCGCCGGCGACCAGCGCAAGAGCTTCAAGAACCTCAAGAGCTTCAAGCGGCGCAAGCGCTGGCTGTGATCCACAAGGAGCCTAGCCGAGCACCTGCTCGGCTTCCGTGACCGCGCAGAGAACATGATAGAACGACGACGCAGGAATGGTGTCGATCAGCGATTTGCCGTCGCGATCGAACTGGTCGTACCAGCCGCCCTTGACGGGATGGCTGAGATAATGCCGTTCGAGCCGCACCAGCGCCGCGCGCGCCTCGTCCGCCGCTCCCGCCTGGCCGGATTCGGCCTGCGCGATCCACGCCTTCGCGATCTCGGTTTGCGGCCACAGCCGGCGCGTGCTGCGGCGGATGTTGCCGCTTGCATCGCCCTCGTCGACGAGGCAGCCCGTCGCCTCGTCACGATAGCGCAGCGAGGTCTCCAGCAGTTCCGCACGACGCTGGCCGGTCGGGCACCCCGTGATGCGTTCAAAATTCTTCAGCAGCCAGACCCATTCCGCCTGGTGACCCGGCTCGACGCTGACCGGCTCGATCTTCGACCAGTCCTCCTCGAAATATTCCGACAATACGTGCCTCTGCTTGTCGTAGAGGTTGGCGAGGAACAATGCGAAGAATTCTCCGGCACGGTTCTGGAACGACAGATCGTGGGTCGCCTCGAAGCACGCGATCATCGCCTCGAACAGATGCATATGCGGGTTCTGCCGGCGCGGCAGCGAGACCGGAAGGCCTTCGTGAACGCCGCCATGCGGCGAGCGCAGGTGTCCGTCGAGGAAGGCGAGCAGCGCATCTATCTCGGCGCGGACCTGCGTATCCTGGTCGAGCGCATAGACGCTGGCGAGCGCAAACAGGATGAAGGCGTGGTCATAAGCATCACGCCGGGCATCCAGCACCGATCCGTCCGGCGTCAGCCGGTGCACATAGCCAGGCCGGCCATCGGGCGCCTTCGCTTTGGCCAGCAGGTGCTCCAGCCCCTTCAACGCAATCGCGCGCCCCTCGGGATACCAGCCCATCTGTGCCGCCTTGGCGTAGCACCAGATCTGGCGGGCCTGCACGAACACGCGCCGGGGCGCGGCGGCATCGGCCGCACCGTCGCGGTGCAGCCGGTCGATGAAGCCGCCTGCGGCGTGATCCCAGCCGACCGTCGACCACAGCGGCAGCGCCTCGTCGATCATACGGCGCTTCAGGCGCGCAACAACGTTCGACGCCTCGTCCGCCGCAATGATTCCTTCGTCCGCCATCGGGTCCCTTTCAAGCCTCGCCACTGGCGGTCTGATAGCCATGCCGGTGGCGGCGCGCAACGGATGCCAACACGGAAAGAACAGCCATGACCGCCCATTACGACGCCCGCGAGACGCGTGAGCAAACCGCGCGCGAGGCCGACCTGTTCGCCCGCCTGCCGGAGGTGCTGCGAGCCGCGATGGCCGCCCCGGCCTATGCCGAGCGGCTCAAAGGCTTAGATCCCGCCGCCGTGACCTCCAGGGCGGCTCTGGCGGATTTGCCGGTGTTGCGCAAGTCGGAACTGCCCGCCCTGCACAAGGCCTCCGCGCCCTTCGGAGGCTTCGTGGCGGCGGCGCCTGGCTCGTTCGCCCGTCTCTTCACCTCCCCCGGTCCGATCTTCGAGCCGGAAGGGCGACAAGCCGATCCCTGGCGCGGCGCAAGGGCGCTGTTCGCAGCCGGGTTCCGCCCCGACGACATCGTCCTCAATACCTTCAGCTACCATCTCACCCCCGGGGGATTCATCTTCGATGCGTCGGCGCGGGCGCTAGGGTGCGCGGTGATCCCCGCCGGCCCCGGCAACACAGAGCAGCAGTTCGAGCTGATCGAGGCCTACCGGCCGGTCGGCTACAGCGGCACGCCGGACTTCTTGAAGATCCTGCTCGATGCCGCCGCAAGCTCGGGGCGTGACATTTCCTCGATCAAGCGCGCGCTGGTCTCGGGCGCAGCGTTTCCGCCCTCGCTCCAGGCCGAGATCAAGGGGCGCGGCATCGATGCCTACCAGGCCTTCGGCACCGCCGATCTCGGCCTCATCGCCTTCGAGACCGAGGCCCGCGAAGGCATGGTCGTGAACGAGGACCTGATCCTGGAGATCGTCAAGCCCGGCACTGGCGATCCGGTCGCACCAGGTGACGTCGGCGAGATTGTCGTGACTTCGCTCGACCCGCACCATCCCTGGATCCGGCTCGCGCTCGGCGACCTCACCGCGGCCCTGCCCGGCACGAGCCCGTGCGGGCGCACCAACATGCGCATCAAGGGCTGGATGGGCCGCGCCGACCAGACCACCAAGATCAAGGGCATGTTCGTCCGTCCCGAGCAGATTGCCGAGATCGGCAAGCGCCACGCGGAGCTCGGAAGACTTCGCCTCATCGTCACGCGCCAAGGCGAGACCGACGCCATGACGTTGAGAGCGGAAGCTGCGCCCCCTAGCGACTCCCTACGCGACGACATCGCGGCCAGCTTGCGCGCGATAACGAAGCTCGGAGGAGCCGTCGAGCTGGTCGGTCCCGGCACGCTGCCGAATGACGGCAAGGTCATCGTGGACGAGCGCTAACCTCAGCTCGATTTCGACAGCAGGTCATTGCCGGGGCTGAGCACATCCCTCCGCGAATGCGGGAGCGCGGAACGAACTCGCGGCACGACGAAGATGACGAGCGTAGAGCCCGACCTTCGGGCCATGGCTGCGATGCCGCCGGGCGCAGGAACCTTGCATCGTCCGGGCTGCTCCCGTATTACCAGACCACGCTGCGATATGGCCGGAATCGGCCCTTTCTGGACCCCAAAACGTGCTTGACCGAACCCTCGTCACGATCGCCGAGACGGAGACCATTGAGGAAGCCTTCCGGCGCCTGAACGCGAACATGCTCGGCATCCTGTTCGCGCAGGACGCGAGTGGGCGAATCGTCGGCGCCGTGACGGACGGCGACATCCGCAGGCGCATGCTCACCGGTATCACGATCCAGGACCGGGTTGTGTCCTGCATCAACCGCAAATTCGTCTGGGCACCGACCGGCGGGCCACGCGAGCAGATCCTCAAGCTGCTCGACCAGCGCGTCCACGTCGTGCCGATCCTCGATGGCGAGGGACGGCTGGTCGACGTGTTCAGCCGCGAACTGTTCAACCTGTCGGAAGAGAGCGAGGTGTTCGCGCGCGCCCGCTCGCCGGTGCGGATCAGCTTCTCCGGCGGCGGCACCGACCTGACGCACTACTTCGTGGCGAATGACGGCGGCGCGGTCATCAGCGCCACGATCAAGATGTACGCTCACGCGACGCTGCGGCGCCGGAGCGATCCCAGCATCCGGATCTACTCGCACGACTTCCGCCGCACGGTCGAGGCCGACAATCTCGCCGAGCTCGGAACGGGCGGAGATCTCGCACTGATCAAGTCCGTCGTGCGCCTGATCAAGCCGACTTACGGATTCGAGCTCGAAGTGTCCGCCGACTTCCCGGTCGGCTCCGGCCTCGGCGGCTCCGCGGTGGTCTCGTCGGCGATCATCGGCTGCTTCAACGAATTTCGCAGCGACCAGTGGGACCGCCACGAGATCGCGGAGATGGCGTTCCAGGCCGAGCGGCTGATGCTCAACATCCCAGGCGGCTGGCAGGATCAGTACGCCACCGTGTTCGGCGGATTCAATCACATGGAATTCTTCTCCGACCAGAACACCATCGTGCCGCTCCGCCTCGATCCCAACATCATCGCCGAGCTCGAGGAGAGCCTGGTGCTCTGCTACGTCGGCGCGGGGCGCGATTCCGGTGCCATTCACCGCGACCAGAAGGCTCAGCACGAGACCAGCGACGCGGTGGCCGCAGCTGCCAAGCAGAAGGAAGTGACGCGCGACATAAGACGGCATCTGCTGCGCGGCCAACTGCTGGAATGCGGCCGGCTGATCGACGAGGCTTGGCACGCCAAGCGGAAGCTGAGCTCCAAGATCTCGTCGGACGCGATCGACGCGATCTATGATTTTGCCAAGCAGCATGGCGCGGTGGGCGGCAAGTTGCTTGGCGCCGGCGGCGGCGGTTACTTCATGTTCTTCGTCCGCCCGTTCGAACGCTACCAGCTGATCGCGGCGCTGGAACAGCAGGGGCACAACTGTTCGCGCATCATGTTCGAGGAGAACGGGCTGCGGACGTGGAAATCGCGTGTTCCCGCCCAGCTAGCCTGACGCATATGAGACGAGAATGTTGATGACATCGCCCAAACAGCCTGCTCCGGTCCGCATCGGCAACCGTCTTCTGGGCGATGGCGAACCCTGCTACGTCATCGCCGAGATCGGCAACAACCATAATGGCGATTTCGACCGCGCCATTGCGCTGGTCGATGCCGCGGTCGCCGCCGGAGCTGATTGCGCCAAATTCCAGATGCGCAAGCTCGACGAGGTCTATCGCGCCTCGAGCCTGTCCGGCAAAGACGACGACCTCGCCGTCGAATATACGCTCGATCTTCTGCGCCGCTTCGAGCTGCCGACCGCGCAGCAAAAGAAGATCGCCGAATATTGCGCAGCCAAGGGCGTCGAGTACCTCTGCACGCCCTGGGACGCCAAGAGCGTCGCCGTGCTCGAAAGCTTCGGCGTAGAGGCCTACAAGGTCGCGTCCGCCGACCTCACCAACCTGCCGCTGCTCGCCCGCCTCACCGCCACCGGAAAGACGCTGATCGTCTCGACCGGCATGAGCACGACGGACGAGATCAAGGCCGCGGCAAAGTTCCTCGACGACCGCAATGCCAGCTATGTGCTGCTGCATTGCCAGAGCACCTACCCGGCCGCGCTCCACAACATCCATTTGCGTTTCATGGAAACGCTGCGCGAGATCCATCCGGTCGTCGGCTATTCCGGCCACGAGCGCGGCATTGCCGTTTCGACGGCCGCCGTCGCGCTGGGCGCCGTCGTCATCGAGCGCCACATCACGCTCGATCGCGAGATGGAGGGGCCGGACCATGCCGCAAGTCTCGAGCCGGAGGAATTCAAGGCGCTCGTCTCCGGCATTCGCGAGGTGGAAGCGGCCCGCGGCGAGAAGCTCGCCGAACGCGCGCTGAGCCAGGGTGAGCTGATCAACCGCGAAAACCTCGCCAAGAGCCTGGTGGCCGCGCGCGACCTGTCGGCCGGCACCGTGATCTCCGAAAGCGACATCGCCGTGAAGAGCCCGGGACAGGGCCTGTCGCCGCTGAAGATGCCGGCGCTGCTCGGCCGCAAGCTGACGCGAACGATGGCGGCCGACGACTATTTCTTCCAGAGCGACCTCAATGAAGGCGCCGCGAAGGCGCGGCGCTACCGCTTCGACCGCCCCTGGGGCGTTCCGGTGCGCTATCACGATACCGAACGCTTCTTGGAAATCTGCGAGCCCGACATCATCGAATTCCATCTCAGCTACAGCGACATGGAGCGCGATCCGGCAGCCTATCTGTCGGGCACCTATGATCTCGGTTTCGTGGTGCATGCGCCGGAGCTGTTTGCCGGCTCCAAGCTGATGGACCTCGCAACGCCCGACGAGGCGCTGCGGCGCTACTCGCTGGAGCAGACGCAGGCGGTCATCGACATCACCCGCGGCCTGAAGAAGTTCTTCCCCAAGACCAAGCGTCCGCCCATCGTGGCCAATATCGGCGGCTTCACCATGGACGAGCCGCTGTCGCCGGAAGAGAAAGCCGAGCGCTACCGCATCTTTGCGCAGAGCTTGACCGAGCTCGACATGGAGGGTGTCGAGCTGACGCCGCAGACCATGGCGCCGTTCCCCTGGCATTTCGGCGGCCAGCGCCACCAGAACATCTTCATCTTCCCGGAGGAATCGGCCGCGTTCTGCGCCAAGCATGGTTTGCGCATGTGCGTCGATATCTCCCACACCAAGCTCGCCGCCAATCATTTCGGCTTCGACTTCGCGCAAGGCCTCGCCCAGCTCGGGCCGCACACCGCGCACCTGCATTTCGGAGACGCCAAGGGCCTCGACGGCGAAGGTCTTCAGATCGGCGAAGGCGAGATCGATTTCGACGAGATCGGACAGGTGTTGCGCAAGCATGCACCGACGGCATCGTTCATTCCCGAAATATGGCAGGGCCACAAGAACATGGGCGAAGGCTTCTGGACCGCGCTCGAGCGTCTGGAGGGACACATCTGATGGCGCGCAAGACGCTGGCCGTGATCGCCGCGCGCGGCGGCTCCAAGGGCATCCCGCACAAGAACCTGCTCGATCTCTGCGGCAAGCCCCTGATCGCCTGGACTGTCGAACAGGCCCGCGCGGCGCGCGGCGTCGACGTGGTGGCGGTCTCGTCGGACAGCGAGGCGATCCTCGCCGCGGCCGAGGCCGCCGGCGCGGTCGGCGTTCGGCGTCCGGACGACATTTCGGGCGACCTCGCCTCCTCCGAATCCGCCTGGCTGCATGCCCTCGATGCGACCGAGGCGCAACTGGGCCGGTTCGAGCGCGTGGTCGCGCTTCAGGCCACATCGCCGATCCGCGAGCCCGGCGACATCGAGAACGCACTTGAGACCTTCGATCGCGGCCATCTCGACAGCCTGCTGTCGGTCTGCGAAGTCGAGGACTACTTCAACTGGCGGATCGGCGCGAACGGCCCGGAGCCGATCAATTACGACTATCGCAACCGCCGCATGCGCCAGCAGATCGAGAAGCGCTACCTCGAGAACGGCTCGTTCTACGTCCTGATCCCATCCCTCCTGCGCGAGCAGAACAATCGTCTCGGCGGCAAGATCGGCTTCCACGTCATGGATCGTCACAAGATGTTCCAGATCGACCGCCCCGAGGACGTCAAGCTTTGCGCCGCCATCATGCGCAGTTACGGCTATGCCTGATCTCAGCGCCTTCTCGCTCGCAGGCAAGATCGCGGTGGTCACCGGCGCCTCGCGCGGCATTGGCGCGGCGATCGCGAGCGGCCTCAAGGATGCCGGAGCCACCGTGTTCGGCCTCAGCCGGTCCGGAACCGCGCCGCAGGGCGTCACCGCCATTGCCTGCGACCTCTCCGACGACAGCGCGATCGAAGGCGCATTCCGCAGCATCGCGGCAAAAGGCAATCGGATCGACGCACTCGTGAACGCCGCCGGCATCAGTCTTCCGGCCCAAGGCGGCGAAAGCGAGCTAGCACGCTTCCGTGCCACGGTCGCAACCGATCTCACCGGCGTCTATGCCACCATCCTCGCCGCCTATCCGCTCCTGAAGAACGCGGGCTCGGCGGCGATCGTCAACGTCACCAGCATCAATTCTGTGCGCGGCTTCCCCGGCAATCCCGGCTACGTCGCGGCAAAGGCGGGTCTTGCCGGGCTGACGCGCGCTCTGGCCGCCGATTACGCACCGGACGGCATCCGCGTCAACGCACTTGCGCCGGGCTACGTCGCGACCGAGATGACCGCGAAGAGCTATGCCGACCCCGTCATGCACGAGGATCGGCGCCGCCACACCATGCTCGGCCGCTGGGGGCAACCCGCCGACATGGTGGGTGCCGCCGTTTTTCTGGCCTCCGAAGCCTCCGCCTATGTGACCGGCCAGGAAATCTTTGTCGACGGCGGCTGGATCGCCAAGGGCCTCGCCATCAGTTCGGATAGCACATCGTGACCGCAACGCTCGAACGCATCGGCTTCATGCAGGGACGCCTGTCGGCCCTGGTCGACGGCAAGATCCAGGCGTTCCCGTGGAACGAATGGCGGGAGGAATTTCCCCGCGCCAAGGCGCTCGGCCTGACCCGGATGGAATGGACCATCGACCAGGAACGGCTACGCGAGAACCCGCTGATGACCGAGCCGGGACAGCAGGAGATTCTGACGCTGGCACGCGAAAACGGCGTGCGCATCCCGAGCCTGACCGGCGATTGCTTCATGCAAGCACCGTTCTGGAAGGTCGATGCGGTCGTGCGCGATGCTCTCGTCAACGATCTCGATCTCCTGATTGCCGCCTGCAGCCGCATCGGCATCGCGTTCATCGTGGTCCCGCTGGTCGACAACGGCAAGATCGAGCGCGAGAGCGAGAGCGACACGCTCAAGCGGGTGCTGATCGCCCGCCGTGAACAGCTCGTGAGACAGAACGTCAAGATCGTCTTCGAGTCCGATCTGCCGCCGCGCGACCTCGCCCGCTTCATGGAGGCGTTTCCGGCCGAGGTTTTCGGCATCAACTACGACAGCGGCAACAGCGCTTCGCTGGGCTACGACAGCGCCGAGGAGATCGAGGGCTACGCGCCCCGCATTCTCAACGTCCATGTCAAGGACCGCGTGCGCGGCGGCACCACCGTGCCGCTCGGCACCGGCAACGCCGATCTCGCCAAGACGATCCGGCTGATCGAACGCTCTGGCTACAAGGGACAGTACATCCTGCAAACCGCGCGGGCTAGCGATGGCGATCATGCCGGCGCGCTGGCGAAATATCGCGACATGACGGTCCGCTGGATCGAGGATGCCGCGCGATGAGGCTCGAGCTGGAGGATCGCGTCGCGCTCGTCACCGGCGCCAGCCGTGGCATCGGGCTCGCGATTGCGACGACGCTCGCAGCAGAAGGCGCCAGAGTCGCGCTCGCCGCTCGCGGCGCAGATGCGCTCGATGCCGCGCGGGCTACGGTCGGCGGCAGCACGTCGGTCCACGTGGCCGATGTCACCGATCCGGCTGCCGCAGCGGGGCTGCTGCACGAGGTCGAACGGCAGTGGGGGCGCCTCGACATCCTCGTCTGCAACGTCGGGAGCGGCGCTTCCGTGCCGCCGGGGCAGGAAAATGCGGCGGAATGGTCGCGGGTGATGGATCTCAATTTCTTCGCCACGACCAACATGATCGAGGCTGCACGGCCGCTGATGGCGCGCGGCAGCGGCGACCGGTCGATCGTCTGTATCTCCTCGATCGCCGGCATGGCGGCGCTGGGCGCGCCCGTCACCTACTATGCCGCGAAGGCGGCGCTGAACGCCACCGTGCGCGGGCTGGCACGCCCGCTGGCGCTCGAGGGCATCCGCATCAATGCGGTCGCGCCCGGCAACATCCTCGCCGCCGACGGCACCTGGGCGCGCAAGCTCGCCGAGAACAGGGCCGCGGTCGAGGACATGCTTGTTCGCGAGGTGGCACTGCGCCGGCTCGGCAAGCCGGAAGAGATCGCCGACCTCGTCGCATTCCTCGCCTCGCCGCGCGCGGCGTTCATTACCGGCAGCGTCATGGTCGCCGACGGCGGCCAATTGCGCGGCTGAACAGGAGCTCCCGATGGCAAGCCCGTCCTCGCGCTATGACCTGACCGGCCGCACCGCTCTCGTGACCGGTGCAGGCGGCCTGCTCGGCCGGCAGCATGTCGCCGCGCTCTCCGAGGCCGGCGCGCGCGTCGTCGTGACCGACGTCGGACTTGCGCAGGCCGAAGCCGCCGTTGCCGCACTCAAGCAGAATGCGCCGTCCGCCGACCTGATCGCGCTTGCGATCGACGTCACCACACTCGATTCGGTGCGCGCTGCGCACGAGCAGCTTTCCGGCCGCGGCGTCTCCGTCGACATCCTCGTCAACAACGCGGCCATCGATCCCAAGGTGACCTCCGCACCCGGCGTGATGCATTCCTCCCGCTTCGAGGCGTTTCCGGTGCCGCAATGGCAGACCGAGATCGCCGTGGGCCTGACCGGCGCGATGCTATGCGCTCAGGTGTTCGGCGGTGCAATGGCATCGCGTGGCCACGGTGTGATCCTCAACATCGCCTCCGATCTCGGCGTGATCGCGCCGGACCAGCGGCTCTATCGCCAACCGCAGGTGACGCGCGAGGAGGAGCAGCCGGTGAAGCCGGTGACCTACTCCGTGATCAAGCACGGGTTGATCGGGCTGACGAAATATCTGGCGACGTACTGGGCCGATCACGGCGTCCGCGTCAACGCGATCTCGCCGGGCGGGGTCTTCAACAACCAGGATCCGGCCTTCGTCGAGCGACTGACGCGCCTGATCCCGATGGGCCGCATGGCCGAGGTCGACGAGTACCGCGCCGCGGTGCAGTTCCTGTGCTCGGATGCCTCGAGCTACATGACCGGGCAGAACCTGGTGATGGATGGCGGTCGAAGCGTGTGGTAGCCGCGGCGCGCCGCTCACGACGAAAGCGACACCGCTCTGCGCTGCTCGCCGGACGTAGCTCCTAAACTTTGGAAACCGCAGAGCGGCGAAACAAGCGAGTTTTGTCGGCGAGCACCCACGGGAGAACGGGACGGCCCAACATCTGCCAACGCTCCTCCAGAATGATCGCGGCGAACAGCGCGGCAATTTTGATCCAATATGTCGGCGTCGCCGCAAAGTTCAGCATGCCCCCGATGTACATGACGTAGAAGCCATACAGCACATAGAACGACAGCATTGCCGTCAGATATCGCCCGGCAACGATTGAGCGGATCATGATCGCGGAAATGAGCGCCGTGAGCCAGCCGGCTCCCAGCAGAAAGAACCAGCTAAAATAGGGACCAAACAGCTCGAAAAAGATTTCAGGAAATCCACCTGCGAATTGAAACCCGCCCGTGATGTGCTCCGTCGTCCGTGGCTCACCGATCGTTTCGGACATCAGGAACTGCGGTGTCGTGTTTCGTCCCGCAACGATGGGACGCCCGAACAGGGCATCGAAGGCACGGCGTGCATCCCAATCTCCGTTGACCAGAACACGCTGATAGGACGCCCATCCTATCTCTGACGGCTGCACGAGAGCGCGCTCCACGAAAGCGCCCCGCGCGGCCTCTCCTTCGTATCCTCTGACCCTGGTCAGATTCCAGTAGAGCGCGAATGCAATCATCGCGACCGTCGCCGCTATGATGCCGGTGCCCGCCAGTACGATGCGGCGATCGGCGATCCGAGGCAGCAAGCTTAACGAACGTCCGCCTGCAAAGCCTCGAGCCTGAACGAGCAAAGCCGCCGAGAACGGTATGATAAAGAATCCACAATATCGGTAGAAGGGCGAGAAGCGCCCGCCTACGAGAAACATGTAGAAGATCATCGCAGCCAGCAAAACCAGAAAGCGATAATCGTATCGCCGCCGTCGCAACCACTCAGCCACGAACATGGTCCCCCACCAGAAGCAGACCATGTCGCCTCGCTCGATCACAAAGCGATGAAGAAAATTGGCCTGCTCGTTGAAGGTCCAACGCTCGATCTTGGCGAACAGTGGAATGACGCCCCCCTGGATCAGAGCGCCGAAAAGCAGGATCAAGAAGAGGACCGACACGTAGAATGTGACGTCCGACAGAGTCAGTTGAGATTGGCTCGGATGCGGCTCGGGAACTGGAGCCGACCGAGCCCAATCATCCAGCGCCTGCGCATTGAAGACCCAGAGGAATGGAAGAAGCGTCAGAAAATAGGCGATCGACTGGAACACAGTCATGACGCCGGGACCAATGAACATCTGAAGCTGGGACGAAAGGATGGGCCCCGAGAGATCGATGTAGAACGAGGAGATCGTCCGCCACACGAAGGTAAACAAAAGAAAGGCGAGGCACAGGAAAATTGTCGATCTGAAGCGCAACAACCAAACGATGAAGAGCAGTATCGAGACACCAGCCAAAAGGGTCATGGCCAGCTCTACCCGACCCGGACCGATCGCTTCAGAAGGAAAGTCAAAAGGCCAATGAAAAGGACGATGCCCAAGCCCGCCAGAATGGCTCTTTGCACGAGATTGACCTCCCTGGGGCCTTCCATCACAGGAGATGATCCATCCTGCAGGCCTGTCATCCTCACGGTGCGCTCGCTATAGGTCAGTAACGCAATGCGCGTTTCGACATTGAGAATTCCATCAACTGAGCCCCCGGGGCTCGACATCAAGGCCGTGCCATCCGGCCGAGCCGGCGTAACGTATATGTCGCCCTTCTTGAGCGAATCGCTCAGGCGCACCTTTGCATCTTGAAGGCTGTCGCGCACGGAACGCAACAATTCCATTCTCGGTTCAAGCAATTTCTGATGAACGGCCTGGATTGCGGCAACGGCCTGTTGAAGCAGGATCAGCGCCTCCTCCTTCGAGGCGGAACTTGCCTCCAGACGGATGATGGAATCGTCTATGACGATCCCGCGCAACGAAGCTCCGGCGAACGCCCCCCGGCGGTCGTGAAGTGCCTTGCGAGCATCGGCAAGTACACTGTCTTGGAACTGAATCCCTCCGATCCGTGTCACCAGCTCACGGGCACTCTCTACGCGTTCGACGGTCATCGCAGACCGGCCGAGAAGGCCGTCAAGGCTGGGCATTGTACCAAGTGCAATCGTCGCACTTGCGGTCCAGGATTCCACCTTTCGGCCGACGTCCAGGGAACCGAGAGCAGCCAACAACATGGCTCCGATGGCGAGCGAAAGAACCCAATGCTTCCGTACTGTTCGGATAGCGACATCGGACCACCTCGCAAGCTGCGGACGAACTGAAGCTTGGGGCGCACGCTCGATCATGGGCATGTACTCTTGTCCCGGACACAATATGAACGGAAAGCTCCATACCGTGAATGGGGCGCCCGGTCGACATCATACTAAGCAATCTATGGTTGATTAATCGGCCCCTGTGCCAAATTCTCGAGGAACCATTGTGGCCCTGGCCGCCCTCGGTCCGTCCTGCCGTCTGATCCACCAAAGGTGACCCGCGACTTTCGTCAGGCTCAAGCCTTGGTCGCCCAAGCGGCCGCTGGACATGAGGGCGCTCTTGCTACCGGAACGAGTGCCGCCATCTCTGCGCTCCAGTCCTTGCATTGGGGCTGCGGCTCCCGTATGACCGAAACTAGCTATGTGAGTTGGTATCTGCCTCAAACAGGCAGAACATCGGCCTTTCTTGGACCTACACCGTGCTTCAACGACCGCTCGTCAGCATCACTCCGATCGTGGCCATTCCGGCGAGGAAATGCTGACGTGCGCTGGCAAACAAAGGCGCGGGCGTTCTCCGTATTGTCGAACATTCCCTGGGGCGAAGACCTGCATTACGCCCTGCAGCGCTACATCACACGACGGCTGCCGCGCCCCGAACGACAGGTCAGGTCCATCTATACGCTTGCGCAGCGGCTGCTGGGCGTCCACGACAGGTACAGCATCCGACCGTTACGGGATTCGACTTTTTACGAGTTCGGCGCCGGGCGGGATCTGATCATTCCTCTCGCCTTCAGTGCACATGGGGCGCGACGCTTCATTACCGTCGACATCGAGCGCTTGGCCAAGCTGGAACTGATCCGCGCCAACGCAGCCGTGATTTCTCGACTGAGCGGGACCGACCACCCCGACTTGAACTCCGTAGAGGACCTCGAGCGTTACTGGCACATCGACTACCGCGCACCGGCCGATGCCCGAACGACAGGCCTGCCAGCCGGTTCGATCGACTGCGCGGTCTCGGTCGAAACGCTTGAGCACATTCCCAAGAGCGACATCGCGGCGATCCTGAAGGAGTTGCGACGCATCATGCGCCCTGACGGGCTTATCCTCATGCAAATCGACTACGGCGACCACTTCAAAGGCTTCGATCCGTCCATCAGCTCATTCAATTTCCTGACCTATTCCGACGAGGATTGGGCGCCCTTCCAATCTCGCTTCCAATACGTCAATCGTTTGCGCCATAGCGAATATCTGCAGCTGTTCAGAGAGGCCGGATTTGAACTGCTCAGCGACCAACCAGACCGCCGGCCACCTGAGCAGCAGATCCTGGAACGGTTGGCACCGCGCTTTCGAAATTTCTCTCCTGAGGATCTGTTCACGCTAGGCTCCCTGATCGTTGGCCGCCCGACTGACCTGCCGAAAGGAAATTGAGGATCGCCAATTCTCGGCTGCTGCGACGGGCCCCATCCTAGAGATCTCGCGATGTGGACGATCACATTTGTCCTGACCTTGCTGTTCTTCCTGATCCAGCTCGGCACAGTTGGCTCCGCCAGAACCTACATCCTCTCGGACCCGTATACGATAGGCATCGTCCGGGCGACCACCGGCGCGCCGGCCGCCTATCTGTTCTCCAGTCTGGACACCGTGAACGAAATGATCGCAACAGGTGCAAAATCGGTCGTACGCACGACTCTGCAGCCGGCCGAAGGAGATCAGCGGCTTGCAGATACTTGCAGCCTGATCGCCCCTCTGGTGCGCGTCGTGTTGCATCACTCATGCCATCGGAGGGACAAATCATGCTGAGACAAGCCGTCATCCTCGTCGGTGGGCTCGGCACCCGCCTTGGCGAACGCACCAAATCCGTGCCGAAGCCGATGCTCGAGATCGGCGGCCGGCCGTTTCTCGACACGCTGATCGATGAACTCGCCCGCTATCAGGTCTTCGATGAGATTCTGTTGCTTGCCGGCCACAAGGCCGACATCGTCGAGAGCCACTACGCCGGCGCGGCGCGGGGCCGGGCAAAGATCGTCGTGTCGCGCGAAACCGAGCCGCTCGGTACCGGCGGCGCGCTCGTGAACGCACGGGATCTGCTGCACGACCGTTTCCTGCTGCTCAATGGCGACTCGCTGTTCGACTTCAACCTGCTTGATCTGATCGCGCGTGCGCGGGACGGTCGGATTCACATGGCATTGCGCGACGGCGTCGTCGGGGACCGCTACGGGCGCGTCGCACTCGATGGCGACGTGGTGCGCGATTTCATCGCCCCGGGTGCGGGCGCCACGGGGCCGGTCAATGCCGGGATCTACGTCGTCGACAAGTCCGTTCTCGCCGATATCGCGAAACTTCCCGCCTCTCTCGAACAGGACGTGTTTCCCGGCCTTGCCGCGCGCGGCGAGCTGCGCGGCACCGCCTATCGCGGCTATTTCATCGACATCGGCATCCCCGACGATTTCGCGCGCGCCGATCGCGAGCTGCACGAGAAGCTGCGGCGTCCCGCCGTGTTCTTCGATCGCGACGGCGTGCTCAACCATGATTCCGGCTACACATTCGAGACGCACAAGCTCGAATGGATCGACGGGTCACGCGAGGCCGTGAAGACCGTCAACGACGCCGGCTATTTCGCCTTCGTCATCACCAATCAATCCGGCGTCGCGCGCGGCTATTACGAGGAGCATCACGTCGTCACCCTGCACCGCTGGATGGCGGAGCAGATGGCGCTGGTCGGCGCGCATATCGACGCCTTCGAATATTGCCCCGATCATCCCGAGGGAACCGTGGCCCGCTATTGCCGCGTCAGCGACCGTCGCAAGCCGGCGCCGGGCATGATCGCCGACCTGGCGCAGCGTTTCCCCATCGACATGGCGCGCAGCATGGTGATCGGCGACAAGCCGAGCGACCTCGAGGCCGCGCAGGCTGCCGGACTTCCCGGCCATTTGTTCCAGGGCGGCAATCTCGAGGCGTTCGTAAGAGCGCGCCTGAACGCGGCCGGCAACACTTAGATGGCGCGTCAAAAACTGCTGCATTCCCGGGCATTTGTCAGCTTTCGCACCGCTGCTATGTTGCGCGCGACCGCCAGTATGCTATAGCGCCATCTTGTTGCGAAGACTGGCTTAATCGCCTTTTGGGGTCCGGCATGGCAGATCTGAGGGACGCCCGCGTCCTCGTTACCGGCAGCGACGGCTTCATCGGTTCGCATGTCGTCGAGGAGCTGGTGAAAGCCGGGGCCTGCGTCAAGGCGATCGTCTATTACAACTCCTTCAACTCGTGGGGCTGGCTGGACACCGTTCCTGCCGACATCATGAAGTCCGTGGAGGTGGTCGCCGGCGACATCCGAGATCCGCATTTCATGATCGCAGCCGCCAACGGCTGCACCGACGTGCTGCACCTGGCGGCGCTGATCGCGATCCCCTTCTCCTATGTCGCGCCCGATTCCTATGTCGAGACCAATGTGCGCGGTACCGTGAACGTGCTCCAGGCCGCGCGCATGGCCGGCGTGCGGCGGTTCGTGCAGACCTCGACCAGCGAGGTCTATGGCACGGCGCAGACCGTTCCGATCAAGGAGAGCCATCCGCTGGTCGGCCAGTCGCCCTACTCGGCCTCGAAGATTGCCTCCGATCAGATGGCGCTGTCGTTCCACGCCTCGTTCGACATGCCGGTCGTCGTGATCAGGCCGTTCAACACCTATGGACCGCGGCAATCGGCACGTGCGGTGATCCCCACGATCATCAGCCAGATCGCGACCGGCAAGCGCAGGATTCGTCTCGGCGCCGTCAGCCCGACCCGTGACTTCTCCTTCGTCACCGACACCGCGCGCGGCCTGATCGCGGGACTCACCGCACCGGCCGAGCAGACCGTCGGCCAGACCATCAATCTCGGTAGCGGCTTCGAGATCTCGGTCGGCGCCACCGCGCAGATGATCGCCGACGTCATGGGGACCACGATCGAGATCGAGACCGACGAGGCGCGGCTGCGTCCCGCCAATAGCGAGGTCGAGCGCCTCTGGGCCGACAATTCCAAGGCGCGCCAGCAGCTCGGCTGGGCCCCGGAATTCGGTGGGATCGAAGGCATGCGCCAGGGCATCGTGAAGACGGTGAACTGGTTCACCAATCCCGTCAATCTCGGCCGCTACAAGGCGGACGTCTACAATGTCTGAGGCAATTGTGGGAACGGCCGCGACCAGATCCGACATCTCTACGCGCACCTTCGATCCGAAGGCCGTGGTCGATGCCGTCCGGCGCGCCGCAGGCACGTCCAACGGCATCCTCGGCCTGCACGAGCCGGTGTTTGCCGGCAACGAGGTCGCCTATCTCGAAGAATGCATCAAGAGCACTTTCGTCTCCTCGGTCGGCCCGTTCGTCGACCGCTTCGAGCGGATGCTGGAGGAGGTGACGGGCGCCAAACGCGCGGTCGCCGTCGTCAACGGCACGGCGGCATTGCACGCCTGCTTCCGCCTCGCCGGCGTCGAGCCCGGCGACGAGGTCATCTCGCCGGCGCTGACCTTCATCGCGACCACGAACGCGATCGCCTATTGTGGGGCGGTGCCGCATTTCGTCGACAGCTCCTTCGCCACGCTCGGCATGGACCCGCGCGCCCTCGCCGCGCGGCTCGAGAGGATTGCCGAGCGAACGCCAAAGGGCGCGGTCAATCGCGAGACAGGACGCCGCATCGCTGCGATCTCGCCGATGCACACGTTCGGGCATCCCGTCGAGCTCGACGAGATCGCCGCGATCGCCCGCGACTGGGGCATCGCACTGGTGGAGGACGCCGCGGAATCCTTGGGCTCGACCTACAAGGGTCACGCCGTCGGATCGCAGGCGCGGCTCGCGGCGCTGAGTTTCAATGGCAACAAGATCGTCACCACAGGCGGCGGCGGCGCCATCCTCACCAACGACGAGGAGCTCGGACGCCGCGCCAAGCATCTCACCACCACCGCGAAGCTGCCGCACAAATGGGCCTTCGTGCACGACGAGATCGGCTTCAACTACCGCCTGCCCAACCTGAATGCCGCGCTCGGCTGCGCCCAGCTCGAGCAGCTCGACGGTTTCCTGGCAAGCAAGCGCAGGCTGGCTGCGGCCTATGAGCGCGTCTTTGCGGACGTTCCCGGCGTATGCTTCTCGCGCGAGCCCGAGGGCACCACGAGCAATTACTGGCTGAACGCGATCCTTCTCGACGAGGCCCATGCCGGACGGCGGGACGACCTGCTGACGGCGCTGAACGAAGCCGGCTTCGGCGCGCGGCCGGCCTGGACCCTGATGCACCGCCTGCCGATGTTCTCGGACAGCCCGCGCGGCGATCTCGCCACCGCCGAGTCGATCGAGCGCCGCCTGATCAACCTGCCGAGCAGCGCCAGCATCAGAGCCCGCGATGAATAGCGGCACGCGAAAGATCTGCTTCGTCACCGGCAGCCGGGCCGATTTCGGGCTGCTGGTCTGGCCGATGCGCGCGATCCGCGAGACGTCAGGCTTGAGGCTCCAGCTCATCGCCACCGGTATGCATCTCGCGCCCGAGTTCGGCTACACCTTCAACGCCATCCGCGACGGGGGCTTCGAGGTCGACGAGCGCATCGAGACGCTGCTTGCCAGCGACACCGGCGCGGGCGTTGCAAAATCGGTCGGGCTCGGCGTGATCGGCTTTGCCGACGCGTTCACGCGGCTGCAACCGGATCTCGTCGTCGTGCTCGGCGACCGCTTCGAGATGTTCGCGGCCGCCCAGGCCGCGATGTTCATGCGGCTGCCGATGGCGCATCTGTTCGGCGGCGACGTCACCGAAGGCGCGGTCGACGAATCCGTCCGCCACGCCATCAGCAAGATGTCGCATCTGCATTTCACCAGCAATCAGGACTCGACGCGGCGCTTGATGCAGCTTGGCGAGCACCCAACCCGTATCCACACCATCGGCTCGGTCGGCATCGACGCCATCAAGCATCTCGATCTGATGAACCGCGACGACATCGGCAACGCGATCGGGATGCCGCTCGGCGAACGCAATGCGCTCGTGACGTTCCATCCGGTGACGGTCGAGGCCGGACGCTCGGTGGCCGAGCTGGACGAGCTGTTCGCGGCGCTGTCGAGGCTCGATCCCGGCTTTCGCCTCATCTTCACGCTCGCCAATGCCGATGCCGAAGGGCGCGCGCTGAACGACCGGACCAAGGCCTTCGCGGCCGGCCGGCCGAACACGATCGCGGTCGCCTCGCTCGGGCAGCTCCGCTATCTCAGCCTGATGAGCCAGGTGGACGTCGTGATCGGCAATTCGTCGAGCGGCATCCTCGAAGCGCCGTCATTCGGTGTTCCGACGGTGGATATCGGCGACCGTCAGAAGGGGCGCGAGCGCGCCGACTCGGTATTTCACGCCACGCCCGAGCGCGGCGCGATCGCCGCGGCGATCTCGCAAGCGCTTGAGCGGGGCCGCAAGGACACCGTCAATCCCTATGGCGACGGCAATTCCAGCCGGCGCTTTGCCGACATCATCGCGGCCATCCCGGATTTCGGCCAGCTCCTGAAGAAGGGCTTCTACGAAGCTCCCGCAAACGGAGCGCGGCCATGACGAGACACACGCTGATCATCGCGGAGGCCGGCGTCAATCACGACGGCAGCCTGGACAAGGCACTGGCCCTGGTCGATGCGGCAGCCGATGCCGGTGCCGACATCGTCAAGTTCCAGACCTTCAATGCAAAGGCGCTGGCGGGCGGAGCGGCGAAGAAGGCCGGCTACCAGCAGCGCACGACGGACGCCGCCGAGAGCCAGCTCGCCATGCTGGAACGTCTCGAGCTGCCCCAGGCTGCGCATCATACGCTGATCGCGCGCGCCGAGGAGCGCGGCATCGCGTTTCTGTCGACACCGTTCGACGACGCTTCGCTCGCCTTTCTGCTGTCGCTCAAACTGCCGCGCATCAAGATCGGGTCGGGCGATCTCACCAATGCCCCGCTGCTGCACGCCGCAGCGAGGGCCGGTGCGACGCTGATCCTGTCGACCGGCATGGCGACGCTCAGCGAGATCGAGGAAGCCCTCGGCGTATTGGCGCACGGCTATGCGCAGCGCAACGATGCTGCGGGCCTCGCATCTTTCCGCGCAGCGTGGCGCGATCCGGCAGCGCGCGCCGCGCTGGCGCGGCACGTCAGCCTGCTCCATTGCACGACCGAATATCCCTGCCCCATCGCCGATGTGAACCTCGCTGCGATGGCGACGATGCGGTCGGCGTTCCAGCTTCCGGTCGGCTATTCCGATCACACTGACGGTTTCGAGGTTTCGGTCGCCGCGGTCGCGCTCGGCGCGGCGGTCATCGAGAAGCACCTGACGCTGGATCGCAGCGCGCCCGGTCCCGACCACGCGGCCTCGCTCGAACCTGATGATTTCAAGCGGATGGTCGGCGCCATCCGCAATGTCGAGGCCGCGCTCGGCGACGGCGTTAAGGCACCGAGGGAGTCCGAGGTCGGGAATGTGCCGGTGGCGCGCAAGAGCATCGTGGCGGCACGCGCACTGAAGGCCGGCGAGATCATCGGCCCGGCCGACATCACCACCAAGCGGCCGGGCACGGGGCGGTCGCCGATCGAGTACTGGTCCCTGATCGGAACCGCAGCACCGCGGGCGCTCGAGCCGGATGATCCGGTCTAGCGGCGAGGCTTGGCAGGAACCCCGCTCAGCACCGAGCCGGACGGCCATGAGCCCGTGACGACAGAGCCCATCGCGACCAGCGTATCGTTGCCGATGGAAATGTGATCGCGGACACGGCTGCCGAGCCCGACGAAGCAATTGTCGCCGATCTCGACGCCGCCGCCGACCACCGTTCCCGGCGAGAGATGGGTGTAGTGTCCAATGCGCACGTCGTGCTCGACGACCGCGCCCGAATTGATGATGCAGTGATGGCCGATCATGCTTCGCGCATTGACGATCGCGCCCGGCATGATGACGCAGCCCAGACCGATCGTTGCCGACGGCGAGACGAACGCGCGCGGATGGATCACCGACGCCCAGCGCGTCAGCTGCAGCCGGCCGATCATCTGCCGGCGCGCGGGCCCCGCCTGCATCGTTCCGACACCGACCACGAAGGCGGCATCGGGATAGTTCGGCGCAACATCATCGGTTCCGAGATAGCGCGCATCGCCCAACGTTCCCGGCTGGCGATCGAGGAAACCGATGACGTTGAACTGGCCCGACAGAAGCGCTGCCTCGTAGACCATGAAGGCATGTTCGCCGCCGCCGATGATGATCAGATCGTCCATCGCGATTCCCCTGAGCTGCACCGATCTTAGCGGCCGGGCCCGGGCGCTTCAAACCGATCGATTGCGCCTGAAAACGCTTGAATTAACAAGGACAAGCCCGGGTCCCCTGACGGGGTTGACGCCGCCTCTCGCAGCCGCGATATAGCAGGCTCAGCCGTGGGCTGCCCACAAATCCGGCGTGTACGAGGCAGAATTGCCATGAAATCCTGGCGCAAGGCCATCGTCGGTACCCAGGCCAGTGTGGGCGAGGCCATTGCCGCGATCGAGAGCGGAAGCATCCAGATTGCGCTGGTGCTCGACGACCAGAACCGGCTGCTCGGCGTGGTCACCGACGGCGACGTCAGACGCGGACTGCTGCGCGGCATCGCCCTCACCGGGCTTGCGACCGACATCATGAACCGGACGCCGGTGTCGGCCCCTGCGACCTTGCCCCGTGAGGATCGCCTGCATTTGATGCGGCAGAGGTCGATCAAGCAGCTCCCGCTCGTCGACGAGGGCGGCCATCTCGTCGTGGTCGAGACGCTCGATGAGCTGCTCGAGCCGCGCCAGTATCAGAATCCGGTGCTGATCATGGCCGGCGGCCTCGGCGAGCGCCTGGGCGCGCTGACGCGCGACGTTCCGAAGCCGATGCTCAATGTCGGCGGCCGCCCGCTGCTCGAGACGATCGTCCGCAACGTCGTCCAGCAAGGCTTCGGCAACATCTTCATTTCGGTGAACTACAAGGCCCAGACGATCAAGGATTACTTTGCCGATGGCGCCGCCTTTGGCGCCAACATCCAGTACGTGCACGAGACCGAGCGCCTCGGCACTGCCGGTGCGCTCGGGCTGTTTGCAACACCGCCGGATCTGCCGATGATCGTCACCAACGGCGACATCCTCACCACGATCAACTACGGAGCGCTTCTCGACTTCCACAACGGAGCGCCGGCAGAAGCGACGATGGCTGTCCGCGAGCACAAGGTGCACGTCCCCTATGGGGTGGTGTCTACCACGGACGGATTTCTCCAGACCATTCGCGAGAAGCCGACCGAGAGCTGGTTCGTCAGTGCAGGCATCTATGTGATCGGCAGGTCGGTCTTCCGCCACGTCACGCGGGGCGTCAGCATCGATATGCCGACCGTGCTCGAGCGCGTGATCGCCGACAAGGGACGCGTCGCGGTCTATCCAATTCGCGAGTACTGGCTCGACATCGGCCGGCTGGAGGATTTCGAGCAGGCGCATGCGGAGTTTCACGAGGTCTTCCCGTGATCTCGACAACAGCCGTCGTGGTTGGCCTCGGCTCGATCGGCACAAGGCATGCGCGCGTCCTGCGCGAGCTCGGCCTTCGGGTCGCAACGGTCAGCCGGCGCGAAGGTGGCGACTACGGTTCGATCGCGCAGGCCGTTGCGGCGGCGCATCCGGACTATGTGGTGATTGCCACCGAGACGGCGCGCCATGCGGACAATCTGCAAGAGCTGGCGCAAACCGGCTTCCGTGGCAAAGTCCTCGTCGAAAAGCCGCTTTTCGCAACGCCGGCACCGGCCCCGAAATATCCGTTTGCCCATGTCAGCGTCGGATACAATCTGCGCTTTCACCCAGTGATGACGGCGCTGGCGGACATGCTGCGCGGACGCGACGTGATCACGGTCGGCGCCTATGTCGGCCAGGACATCAGGGACTGGCGACCGGACCGCGATCACCGCACAACCGCCTCCGCCACGGCTGATGCCGGGGGCGGCGTGCTGCGGGATCTCAGCCACGAGCTGGACTATCTGCTCTGGCTGTTCGGGCCATGGCATCGCGTCGCTGCGCTTGGCGGCGCCTCCGGCGCGCGCGACATCGACGTCGACGACCACCTCGACCTGCTGCTCGATATGCAGCGGGCGCCGTCCGTCCACGTCCACATGGACTATCTCGACCGTCAGGGCGTCCGCCGCATTCGCGTCAATGTCGACGACGACACCATCGAGGCCGATCTCGTCGGCGGCCGCCTCGCCGTCAACGGTAAGGCAAGGGAGATTCCCAGCGAGCGCGACCAGACCTACCGCGACATGCATGTGGCGGCGATGCGTGGCGCCCAGCCGGCCTGCTCCCTGCCGGAGGCCCTCGGCGTCATGCATCTGATCGACGCCAGCGAGCGCGCGTTGCGCAGCAAGACCTGGGTGTCGCCATGAGCCTTGTCTGTACCATCTGCGCGCGAGGCGGCTCGAAAGGTGTCGTCGGCAAGAACGCGCGCGATCTCCTGGGTAGGCCCGTGCTCGCGTGGAGCATCGAGCAGGCGCGCGAGACCGGCCTGTTCGACGCGATCGCCTTCAGCAGCGATTCGGACGCCTTGCTCGATGCGGCGGTGAAGGCCGGCGCCGATATCGCGGTCAAGCGCCCCGATGAGATGGCGACCGACACCGCACCGAAGCTGCCGGCGATCCGGCACTGTCTCGAGCAGGCCATCGCGAAAATGGGTACAACGCCGGAGATTTTCGTCGATCTCGATGTCACGTCCCCGCTCAGGCTGGCCTCGGACATCACCGGTGCAGTGGCGTTGCTGCGCGAGAGCGGCGCGCGCAATGTCATCACCGGTGCGCCGGCGCGGCGCTCGCCGTATTTCAACCTCGTCGAGCAGCGCACCGACGGCAGCGTCGGCCTCTCGAAATCCGCCAATCCGCCCATCACCCGACGGCAGGACGCCCCGCGCTGCTTCGACATGAACGCGTCGATCTATGTCTGGCGGGTCGCACCGTTCCTGGAGCACCCCGCGGTGTTCTATCCGGATACGCGCCTGTTCGAGATGCCGGAAGAGCGTTCGATCGACATCGATTCGGATCTCGATTTTGCAGTGGTGGAACTGTTGCTCCGCCAGCGGCTACCGGCCTGAGGAGGCGCAAGCGATGACCGCGAGCTTCAAGGCTCTGTTCGATCTGACTGGGCGGACGGCCGTCGTCACCGGCGGCTGCGGCATTCTCGGACGTCGATTTGCCGAGGGGCTTGCCGAGTTCGGCGCCAATGTCGCGATCGTGGATCTCGATCAGGCTGCGACCGACGCGGCGGCGGCCGACGTCGCCTCACGCCATGCCATCCGGGCCAAGGGCTACGGTTGCGACATCACCAATTCCGATGCGGTGCGCAAGACGGCCGATGCAATCGAATCCGACCTCGGACCGGTCTCGATCCTTCTCAACAACGCCGCCAGCAAGACCCGCGACATCGACGCCTTCTTCGCACCGGTCGAGAAATTCTCTCAGGAGACCTGGCGCGAGATCATGGCTGTCAACCTCGACGGCATGTTCAACGTCGCGCAGGTGTTCGGCGGCCGAATGGCTGAGCGCGGCTACGGCGCCATCGTACAGACCGCCTCGATCTACGGCCTCATGGCGCCCGACCAGCGCATCTACGAGGGCTCCGAATATCTCGGTCGTGCCATCAACACGCCCGCGGTTTACACTGCGTCCAAAGCCGGCGTAATCGGCCTGACCAAACACTTGGCAACCTACTGGGCCGCGAAGGGCGTTCGCGTCAACACCCTTACCCCGGGCGGGGTGGAGAGCGGACAGAACGAGACCTTCAAGGCGCGCTATGGCGCCCGCATCCCGCTGGGCCGCATGGCCAGAGCGGACGAGATGGTCGGCGCGATGCTGTTCCTGGTGTCCGACGCGGCCTCCTACGTGACGGGGCAGAACATCGCCGTCGATGGCGGATTGAGCGCCTGGTAACGAAACACCAAATGATCAAGCGCCTGATCCAGAACACGGTGATTTCGGCGTTTGCCTTCGGCGTGGCCGCGTTGCTGGGCCTCGCAGTCATTCCGCTGATCATCGGAACCTGGGGGGTGACCGAGTTCGGTCTCATCGTCATTTCGCGGCTTCTGCTTCCCAGCGGCATGATGGCGGTGCTTGACCTCGGTCTGTCCGAGGTCGCAACCCAGGTCGTCGCGCGCGCGCGAGAGCACCGCAATTGGACCCAGGCCAGCCGCCAGATCGCCTTCCTGGGCGCGGCCTCCATCGCTCTCGCCTTGATCCTCAGCGCCGCCATCTGGCTCGCGACGCCGCTGTTCGTCATCGTGATGAAGGTGGACGCCGCGCACCTCGAGACGTTCGCCCGGATCATGCACTACACGGCCCTCGCGAATCTGATCTTCGTTCCGGCGCTGGTGTGGGAGGGCATTGTCAAAGGCTTCGAGCGCTACAACCTGCTCCGCGCCGCCGAGGTCACGTCGACGGCGGCCTATGTCGGCCTGACATTCGCAGCATCGTGGGCGGCGGCAGGCTTCGAGCTGGTCGCCTACATCTATCTCGCCACCCTGGTGGCCCGCGCCGTCGTCATCGGTATTGCCGCCTTCGTCGCCCTGCGGCACAAGCACGTACGATTGCTGCCATGGACCCAGGACATCCGGCAGGACATTCAGCATCGTTGCCTGCTGTTGCTGCAAGGCAAGCTCATGGGCGGCATTTCCGGACCGCTTCAGCCCTTCTTAATCGGATTGCTGTTCGGACCCAAGGCCGTCGGCACCTATGATGCGCTGGTGCGCCTGTCGCGAGTCTCAAAGGTTGTCGTGAGCCTTCTGACATCCGCCCTGCTTCCGATTGCCAGCCGTCTCGACGAGCGCGGCAGCGCCGCGTCGTTCCAGCGCCTCGGCGACCTCGGCGTCGTCATGATGCCGATGTTCGTCGTACCGCCGCTCGCCAGCACCGCTATCCTTTCGCCTCAAATCATGGAGATCTGGATCGGCCCGCTTCTTGCGCCCTACGCGTTCTGGATGGGCCTCAGCTTCCTGGTTCCGATCTGCGCGCAATATGTGGCAACCGGCAGCCTGATCTTCCTGACGCGGCCCGAGGTGCAGGCCAAGCTCAACCGGCTGGTGGCCGTTCAGCTTCTGATCTGGGCGGCGATCTCCGCCGCGACACTGCATTTGTTCGCGGAACGCGCCCTGATACTTGGCCAGGTCATCGGCAGTATCGCCGTGCTTCCCTTGCAGTTGAGAGAGTTGCGCAGTGCACTCGAGCTCGATCGCAATCAGTTCGCGAAGATGATCGGAACCCAGTTCGCAATCCTCCTCCTGGCAAGCGTTTTTCTCGCAACAATTGCAGGTTACATTCGGTTCGACAGCGTGCTAAAGCTCGCGCTCGGTTCCATGGTTTTCTGTCTGGTGACCTGGGTGCTCCAGTACTTTCTGGTCCTCGAGCATCGGCACCGGACCGTATTTCCCGCAGTCGGGCAACTGATGGGACTGACATCCAAAGCAGCTAAATGAACATCCACGCGACAGATACGAAAGCGGTCACTCCAGGGTTCGCTCCGGCGTCTTTGTCGGACAAGGCCATGAGCTATGCTATCGACGCAGCAAGGAGCATTGGCCGTCTTGCCTTGCGCCGCGTGAAGCGCACGGCCGACATCGTCGATTCCGAGTATAATCTGACGCATTGGCAGCGGATGCTGTCAGAAAAGAAATGGACCAAGGCTGCCAACGTCGACGAGTTCCTGATACAGAAGAACCCCGCGCTGGGTCTTCGCAAGGTGGACAATCAGATTTGCAGGACCGCGGCTGACGACTACTATCGCTATCGCGCCAGAGCCCTCGCCGACCTGCTGGCACGGCATACTGGTGGCGCCACGGAGGTCATCGAACTCGGCGCGGGCTGCGGCATCAATCTGCTGTCGCTTCACCTCAGTCATCCCGACTGGAGGCTCCGCGGGTTCGACATCGCGCCGAACGGCATTGCTGCGGGCCGGGAGATCGCAGCACATTTTGGCCTTTCGGACCGGATATCGCTCGACAAAATCGACCTGACCGACAGCAACGACCCGAACTATCCCGCCATCAAGGATCAGGTCGTCTTCACGTACTTCTGCATCGAACAAATCCCTTATGACGTGCGCAAGGTGGTGGATAACATCATTGCTGCGAGGCCAAAGCGCGTCATCAACATCGAGCCGACGACGGAGCTACTGAATCTCTCGAGCCCCCGAGATATCGTCAGCTTCCTCTACATCCGTTCGGTCGACTACCAGACGCAGCTGTTCTCGACGCTCGACGATTACGAGCGGCAGGGCCGCCTCCGCGTCCTGGCGCGCGAACGAATGCCGTTCGCGCCGACGATCCACAATGATGGTTTTTTGTATTGCTGGGAGCCCACATGACAGCCATCGACACGACGACTGATCGGCCCGCCCCGAGCAAGCCAAAGGTCAGCCAATTCCGTCGCCTCCTGTGGCATGTCAATCGCACTGATCTTGGATGGGCGATAAAGGCAGCTCTGACCACCTTGCAGTTGCCAGCGCGCGCCAAACGCATCGAGCTCCTCAATCGGCTTCCCTCGAAGCCCGAATGGTCCGAGGCGAGCCGCAAGCTGGCGGCGGACGGGTATGTCGACGTGTCCGAGCTCGTGGACCGCAGCCTCGCTGAAGCAGTCGCTGCGGTGGGCGAGGCCAAGGTGAGCCGGCTGAACGAACTTACCGGCAAGCAGCAGCTCGGGCATAAGTCCTTCTGGGTCAGTCTGCTGGACGAAGACCTCGTCAACGGCGCATTCGCGACCGACCATCCTTTCGTGCGCTACGCCCTACAACCGGCTGCACTGCGCATCATCGGCGACTTCATGCACGATCTGCCACAATTGTCGGACGTATTGCTGACGCTGTCGCAACCCACTCCGAACCAAGCACTGAGTTACTCTCAGCTGTGGCATCTGGATCACGACGACAAGCGCGTGTGCAAGCTCTTCATCTATCTCACCGATGTAAGGGACACGGCCGACGGTCCGTTCACGTTCATCCCGGCCGGCCCGTCGAGGCCTTTCCGCAACACGCTGAAGAGCCACATGAGCGACGCACAGGTGTTCGCCAAGACCGGTCCTGACGCGGTCAAGGAAATGATCGCGCCGCGCCTGTCTTCCTTCATTGTGAACACGGCCCGCTGCCTGCACATGGGAAGCCGAATTCAGTCGGATCACAACCGCCTCCTCTACACGGCAACCTACATCCAACAGCCGCGCATCTTCCCCGAGCCGCCGCCGCGCTTCCGAGCGGCCGGCGTGCTGACGGAGCTCGAGCGCGCAGTAATGCGGCTCTGACGCGGCCGGCCGGGAGTCACATCTTGCGCATAGGCCTGGTGGTCGATCACCCCAAGCGTGACCTGCCGGGGGCGGTCATGCTCGGTTATCAACTCGCGCGGCGCGGCGTCTCCGTCGTGCTGGTGCCGATGTACGAGCAGGCCGTCGATGTCCCACGGCTCGGGCTGGACGCACTGGTCGTCAACTACGCGCGTCCCGTCAATCTCGACCTGATGCGCAGCTTCGCCAGAGCCGGCCTGGCGCTCTACGTGCTCGATACCGAAGGCGGCGTGCTCGCGCAAAAGGGCGGCAACTCGCCACCGGCTATGGCGGCCCACATCAAGGACAGCGGCTACGCTGACATCCTGACTGGCTATTTCTTCTGGGGCAGCCGGCTGCACGAGGCCTTCCTCGGGGCCGGCACCATGAAGCCGGAGCAGCTTCACCTCACCGGCTGCCCGCGCTTCGATTTTGCGGCCCCGCGCTGGCGCCCGTTGCTCGACGGCGAGCCGCGCGGCTATCTGCTCGTCAACGCCAACTTTCCGCTTGTCAATTCACGCTTCACCGGCAAGCCGGGCGGCGAGCGCGAAGCCATGGTGCGGGCCGGGTGGGATGGCGGCTATGTCGATCGCTTCATCGCGGACCTGAAGCAGGTCTTCGCCAACTATCTGGCCGAAATCGACCGGCTCGCCGCGGCGCGCCCCGACCGCAGCATTCTCGTGCGTCCGCATCCGTTCGAGAGCGAAGACGTCTATCGCAACGCACTCTCGCGCCATGCCAACGTCCTGGTCGAAGGCTCCGGCAGCGTGCTCGATCGCATCCGCAATGCAGCCGCCGTCATTCATCTCAACTGCGGCACGGCGGTGGAATCGGTCCTGCTCGGCAAGCTCCCGCTCCAGCTCGAATACCTGAACACGCCGACCACCGCCAGCCATGCCGCGCTGCCCGCGCGCGTCAGCCGGCCGGTCGCCTCGTTCGACGAGTTGCTCGGCGCGATCGACAACATCGAGCGCGAGACCGAGGCCTTCGATTTCGCCCGCGTTCACGCCGCCGATATCGAGGCATTCTTTCACTTGAACGACGGGCAAGCCGCCGAACGCGTCGCCGACGTCCTGACGCGCGCGCTGAACGCGCGCCGGCCCTACGTATCGCTGCTTGCCACCATGAAGGGCACGCGCGACAAGCCGAGCATCGGCCAGATCATCAAGGGCGCCGCCAGCGCGGCGCTCGGCTCGGCCGTCACCGAGCGGCTGCGCAGCCAGTTCAATCCGGCCCGTCGCGACAAGCGGATCGCACCGTCCATCGTCCAGCCCCTGCTTCAGCGCATCGCCGCGCACGATCAGGCGAGCCCGTCGCAATATACGGCAAGGCGCGCACATTGCGCGATGACGGGCTTGCCGCTCGCGAGCATTGCGATCGAACACGCCCCAATAGAGCCATGACAGCATCTGCGAAGACCATTCTCATCACCACGCTTGCCGAATACCAGACGCGGTTCTGGATTCCGGTGGCGCAACGCTTGCGCGCGGCAGGCCATGACGTGGAGCTGCTTGCCTTCGACGATCGCAGTGCCGAGATGTCGGTAGCCGAGGGCGTGCCGGTCACAAACATGTATCGCGAAGGCCTCAAGGCCGGCTCCTCGCCCGACGATCGCGGCGCCTTCGATACGCGCGTCGCATCTTACGGGTTGGACGGAACGAACTTCCTGTTCAGCCATGAGCGCTTCACCTTCGGGATCCGCGATAGCGCCGCCTTGCGCCGCCGCTTCATGATCTACGCCAACGCGATGGAGACGGTGCTCGACCGGCTGGAGCGGCAAGGCAAGCACGCGGAGCTGGTGCAGGAGCTCGGCGGCTTTCTCTCGGTGATCGCGAGCTTCTACGCCGCAAGGCGCCGCAACATCCGCAACTGGTTCATCGAGCCGTCGTTCTTTCGCGGCCGCATGTATTTCACGCCCGACACGCTCGGCGCGCCCGACGTGATGCCGACGCCGGCGGACACGGTTTCATCAGAGGTCCGCGCCTATCTCGACGACACGCTGACGCAGCGCGCGATTGTCATTCCCAAGAAGGACCAGCATCATTATTCGGCGGCCTTCAAGAAGGTCGTCAATTTGCGCAACGCCAATCGTCTCGTCGAAAAGCTCTGGGACCAGTTCGCGCTCGGCAAGCACCAGGAATTCGGGCACAATCTGCGTCACGCTCAGGTGCATGCCGCGATGGCGCTTAACGCGACGCGGTTGCGCAAGCTCTACCAGCCGCTTCCCGAAACGCCCTTCGTCTACTATCCGTTCCACGTTCCGGCAGATATGGCGCTGACGCTTCGCTCGCCGGACTATCTCGACCAGGTTGCGACCATCGACTTCCTGCTGCGCACGATCCCGGATTCGCATGTGCTGGTGGTGAAGGAGCATCCTGCCCAGATCGGGGCAATCTCGGCCGCCCGCCTGTTCGAGCTCGCGCGCCGGTTCGACAATTTCGTGCTGTTGCCGCCGCAGACCAACAATTACACGGTGCTCGATCGCGCCGCTGCCGTCGTCTCCGTCAACAGCAAGTCGGGCGCCGAAGCGCTGCTGCTCGGCAAGCCGGTGGTGGTGATGGGCGACGCATTCTACCGCTCCTGTCCGCTGGTCTATGCGGTCGATCGTCTGGCCGACGTACCCGCACGGTTGCGCGCGGCGCTCGCCGCCGGGCCGTTCGATCCCGCCCAGGGCGCGCCCTATTTCGAGTCGGCCTGGCGACGGTCTTATCCGGGCGAGCTCTATGTCAGCGACACCAAGCTGCTCGACACCTTTGCGGCCTCCTTGCGTACCGCAATCGCCGCGCCTGACCGCGCGAACTGAACGGACCCGTCATGCCGCTCGTTTCGATCATCACTCCATCCTGGAACGTCGAAGGCCTGATCGAGGAGACGATCCGCTCGGTGCAGAGCCAGACATTCACAGATTGGGAGCTCTTGATCGCCGACGACTGCTCGACGGACAAGACCCCGCAGATCATCGCCGGCATCGGCGAGCGCGATCCGCGCGTCAAGCTGATCCGGCAGGCGAAGAATGGCGGCCCGGCGCTGGCGCGACAGGCCGCGATCGACCAGGCGAAGGGCCGCTATCTCGCCTTCCTCGACAGCGACGATCTGTGGCTGCCCGAGAAGCTCGAGCGGCAGCTCGCCTTCGCAAAGGCAAAGCAGGCCGCACTCAGCTACACCGCCTTTCGCCGCATCAACGACACCAACACGGTGACTGGCCGGCTGATCGAGGTGCCGGCCTCGCTCGCCTATGGGCAGCTCCTGAAGAACACTGCGATCGCGACGCTGACCGCGATGGTCGACCGCGAGATCGCAGGTCCCGTCGCGATGAAGAACGAGGGCTACGACGATTTCTGCCTGTGGCTCTCGATCCTCAAGCGCGGCCATACCGCATACGGCCTCAACGAGGATCTGGCCCGTTACCGGGTCAGAGGCTCCTCGGTCTCCAGTCGTCCGCTGCGCTCGGCCAAATGGGTCTGGCAGATCTATCGCAACGTCGAGCAGCTCTCCTTGCCCCGGTCCGCCTGGTGCTTTGCCCATTGGGGGGCGCGGGCCTGGCTGAAACGGCGGGAATTCTAGAGGCATGGCGGGACCCGGCTGGAAAGAAATGCCAAAACAACCCCATGCACAGTAGGGGTATTATAACACCTCCATCCAAACCCATTTGGCTATTGGCGAGTCCGGCCGTTGCCGATACCACTCAGCCTGCTCCCCGCGGACAATCTGGAACCGATCATGCCGTTTGAAAACTACAGGAACAGCCGCATCCTCGTGACCGGGGGCGCCGGGTTCATCGGTTCGCACCTCTGCGAGCGGCTGCTGGATGCCGGCGCCGAGGTGGTGTCCGCGGACAATTATTTCACCGGCAGCCGACGCAACATCGCCCATCTGATCGCAAATCCGCTGTTCGAGGCGGTCCGGCACGACGTCACCTTCCCGCTCTACATCGAGGTCGATGCGATCTTCAACCTGGCCTGTCCGGCCTCACCCATCCACTACCAGCGCGATCCCGTGCAGACCACCAAGACCTCGGTGCACGGCGCCATCAACATGCTGGGACTCGCCAAGCGCCTCAAGGCGCGCATCTTCCAGGCTTCGACCAGCGAGGTCTATGGCGATCCGCTGATCCACCCGCAGACCGAGGATTACTGGGGCAACGTCAACCCGATCGGCATCCGTTCCTGCTACGACGAGGGCAAGCGCTGCGCCGAAACTCTGTTCTTCGACTACTGGCGCCAGCACAGCCTGCCGATCAAGGTCGCGCGCATCTTCAACACCTACGGCCCGCGCATGCAGCCAAATGACGGTCGCGTGGTCTCGTCCTTCATCGTCCAGGCGCTGAAGGGCGAGCCGATCAGCGTGTTCGGCGACGGCGGCCAGACCCGCTCGTTCTGCTATGTCGACGATCTCGTCGAGGCCATCATGCGGCTGATGGTGACTGGGGAAGACGTCACCGGCCCGATCAATCTCGGCAACAATTCCGAGTTCACGATTCGCGAGCTCGCCGAAAAGGTCATCGAGCTCACCGGCTCGCGCTCCAAGCTCGAGTTCAAGCCGCTGCCGCAGGACGACCCGCGTCAGCGCCAGCCCGACCTCGCCAAGGCGAAGGCCGTGCTGAACTGGGAGCCGAAGGTTGCGCTCGAAGACGGGCTGAAGGAGACGATCGCTTACTTCAAGCACTCGCTCGAAATCGCCTGATCCCGCTCGCGGGCCATTCCCGTCACTGCGGATAGCTGCAATTTAGTCGCCAGGATGGGACATCGGCGAACCAAGACAGAGATGTTTGCCGGAGAAGCCTCGCGGAAACGACCTCGCCTTCAGGTCAGCTGGAAATCGAAATCGTGACGGGCCTGGAGAAAGTCGGCCAGAATGTCGATTGCAGCCGTGCCGTGACTGTCCGCCGGTGGAGTCCACTGATCCGACGCGGTCCACGGATCGGCTGGTGCCGGGATAAAGTCCGGCGGCTCGGATGGAGCAGTCAGCGGCGCCCCGCTTTGGGTGAAATCGAACGCGAAACCATCGCCGGATGTCGGCGCAGCGCCCACCGTGCCGTCGCCGTTGAGGTCCTGCTGGAGCGTCGGCTCCAGCGCTTTCAGAGACGGATCGGACCCGAGCACTTCCGGGGCCGCGGCAAGGGTCGTCAGGAAGTTGCCGTTCGCGTCCGTGCTCCACACGGAATAATGGGCATTCGCCGAGTTCTTCCAGACCACGTCGTAGCCACCGCCGGATACCTTCTCGGCGCCGATCACCGACCAGGTGCCCCAGTTCGCTGTGATCACCGCAGAGCCTGCATACTTCAAGGTCGGCCCGGTACCCGTCGCGATGCTCTCGAGATGGTAGTTGCCGCCGGATGAAACAACGCGCGTCGATCCAAACGCCTCGATCGTGGTGCTGACGGTAGCAGCGACGCCGATCGTCCCGTCACCGTTCAGATCTTGCTGCAGCGTCGGCTCCAGCGTCATCAGCGATGGATCGGTTCCCAGCATTTGAGGAGCCGAACCCAGCGTGGTCAGGAAGTTGCCGTTGCTGTCCGTGCTCCAGACGGAATATTGCCCGCCTGCCGAATCCTTCCAGACCACGTCATAGCTGCCGCCCGCCACCTGCTCGGCGCCGATCACCGACCAGGTGCCCCAGTTCGCTGCGATCACCGCAGAGCCCGCATATTTCAAGGTCGGCCCCGTACCCGTCGCGATGCTCTCGAGATGGTAGTTGCCGCCGGATGAAACCAGACGCGTCGATCCAAGCGCCTCGATCGTGGCGGTGACGGCAGCAGGGACGCCGATCAGACCGTCACCGTTCAGATCTTGCTGCAGCGTCGGCTCGAGCGTCTTCAGGGACGGGTCGGTTCCCGACATTTGGGGGGCCGAACCCAGCGTGGTCAGGAAGTTGCCGTTGCTGTCCGTGCTCCACACGGAATATTGCCCGCTCGCTGAATCCTTCCAGACCACGTCATAGCCGCCGCCCGACACCTGCTCGGCGCCGATCACCGACCAGGTGCCCCAGTTCGCTGCGATCACCGCAGCGCCCGCATATTTCAAGGTCGGCCCCGTACCCGTCGCGATGCTCTCGAGATGGTAGTTGCCGCCAGATGAAACGAGGCGCGTCGATCCAAGCGCCTCGATCGTGACGGCAACAGGGAAGCCGATCAGACCGTCACCGTTCAGATCTTGCTGCAGCGTCGGCTCGAGCGCCTTCAGGGATGGATCGGTTCCCAGCATTTGGGAGGCCGAACCCAGCGTGGTCACGAAGTTGCCGTTGCTGTCCGTGCTCCACACGGAGTATTGCCCGGTGGCCCCTTCCTTCCAGACCACGTCATAGCCGCCGCCCGACACCTTCTCGGCGCCGATCACGGACCAGGTGCCCCAATTCGCTGCGATCACCGCAGAGCCCGCATATTTCAAGGTCGGTCCGGTACCCGTCGCGATGCTCTCGAGATGATAGTTGCCGCCGGAGAGAACGAGACGCGTCGATCCAAGCGCCTCGATCGTGGTTGTCACCAAGCCGGAGCTTGCGAAGGTACCATCGGTGAATTGGAAGTACTCCACACCCACGGCAGTGTCGGTGCCGTCGGGCAAGCCGGAACGTTGATCGACGATCGTGAATGTCTGCGTCGCCACGTCGTACGAAATCAGGTAGTTGGCCCGGCTGCCCGAATATACCGCCGTGTCCGTGCCTGAACCGCCGTTGATGGTATCGCTGCCCGCACCGCCGGTGATCGTGTCGTTGCCGCCGGCGCCGTTCAGCGTGTTGGCGATGGCGTTGCCGATGATCGTGTCGTTGCCGGACCCGCCGGTGGCGTTGTCGATGTAGGAGCGCGCGTCGCCGCTATAAAGATAGGCGTTGTAGACGTTGCCCGATGCGTAGTGGCCGTCGCCGAGATAGGCCAGTTGCACGGCGGAGAACACCGACGAGGCACCGGGATTGAGGTTGATGCTCAGGTTCGTCGTGTAGTTCGACAGGTCGTAGGTATCGATGCCGCCGCCGTCCCAGACGGTCTCGTAGATGCGATTGGCCGAGCCGCCGACGCCTCCGCCCGGTGCGAGCTGGCCGACGCCATTGATGAACTGCTGCCCCGTGGTCGGATTCCAGGTGTAGACGGTGCTGCTGCTTTGCGTCGTGTAGTCCGCGCCGTACATCGTCTGGAGCGCGAGGATATCGTTGGCCATGTAGGTCTGCGAATATCCGTAGGCTTCGTTGGTATAGCCGCCCGTGGTCGAAGCGCCGACATAGCTGCGATAGCTCATGACGGTGTATTCGCTGCTGTCATGCGCGCTCGGCACCGCAACGTTGCCGGGGCCGCCGGCCTCCTGGCTGTGCTTGAGGCCGATCGCGTGTCCGAGCTCGTGCAGCGCAGTGGTGAAGTAGTAATTGCCGAGCTTGGCCAGCGAGAAATTGTATTGAGTCCCGAACCAGATGTCGCCGCCGGGTGCATAATTGCCGGGATAGTAGGCGTAGGCGGTCGGATTGGCGGCCGACGACTGCGCGATCATGAGGTCGGCGCCGTTGGTGCCCGCATATTGGATGTTGGCGTTGGTGTAGCTCAGGATCAATCCGACGGCGTAGTTGATCGCCGCCTGGATCTGCGTGGGCACCGAGGCAAAGCCCGAGGTGGTTGGCTCGCCGCTGCCGCCGGAATAAGGATTCGAATAGTCGCTCGGCGCGTCAGGAAAGCTGTAGGTGATCGTGCCCGACCATTTGACGCCGGACAGCAGGCCGTCAATCTCGGCGTTGTTGGTGGCACTGACATAAACGGCGGTGGCCAATGGACTCTCCAAGCAACGCGTCGTGTGATTCGCCGCGGGGGCACATGATTCTAGCTAGAGAGTTAAACGTTTGGTTTAAATGGGGCAGCGGCGTTTGCGCTGCTCCCATAAGGCCGTGTTAGCCATTAAATCCCGTAGTCATACGGAACGGCAGCATAGAGTTTCGTTCCCGGAACACCCGTGATTTGCAGGGTTTCATGAAGCGACGCACACTCCCGGCCGGCCTGTTTGGCGCCTTGATTGCGCTTGCTGGACTGTCCCATCAACCTCTCGGAGGACTGCCCGTGATGGTGGAGAAGGCCAAGGCAGACGACAGCAGCAAGGCAGGGCGCGCGCCCTCCATGCCGATGGCGCGAGATCCTGCCGCTGCGGTGGCAGAGGAATATGAAGCTGCCCGCCGGAAGGGAACGCGGGAGGCCCTTGAACTCTTCATTGCGCGCCATGGCGATGATCCCCTTGCCGCGCAGGCGCGGGCCGAATTGAAGCGCCTGTCGCGCTGATCTCGCAGACAGCGCCTCAGGCAAGGCATTTCAGCAGGCGGCATCGGCGCCGGCCCGGCTTGTCGCGTGATCTCTGGGCACTATGGTAGGCGCCCAATCTGTCCCGGAGCCTTTCACGATGCCCTTCCCGCATGCCTCGGAAGCCCTGTCGCGCTTCACCGTGCTCGATCTGACCCGTGTCCGCTCCGGGCCGACCTGCGTGCGCCAGCTCGCCGACTGGGGCGCCAACGTCGTCAAGATCGACGCGCTGACCGAGGATGCCGGCGGCGAGCAGCCGGGCGGGCCACGGCGCGGTTCCGACTTTCAGAATTTGCACCGCAACAAGCGGGCGATGACGCTGAACCTGAAGGACGAGCGCGGGCTCGCGGTGTTCAAGCGCCTCGCCGTCAAGGCCGACGTCGTGGTCGAGAATTTCCGGCCCGACGTGAAGAAGAAGCTCGGCATCGACTACGACAGCCTCGCCGCGATCAACCCGCGCATCGTCTATGGCAGCATCTCCGGCTTCGGCCAGGACGGCCCCTACCACAAGCGGCCGGGCTTCGATCAGATCGCGCAAGGCATGGGCGGGCTGATGTCGATCACCGGCGCACCGGGCGAAGGCCCGATGCGGGTCGGCATTCCCGTCGCCGACCTCAGTGCCGGTCTGTTTTGCGCGATGGGCATCCTCACCGCCCTGCTCGAGCGCGAGGTCTCGGGCAAGGGCCAGTGGGTGCAGACCTCGCTGCTGCAGGCCCAGATCTTCATGCTCGACTTCCAGGCCGCGCGCTGGCTGATGGAGAAGGAGGTCGCCAAACAGGCCGGCAACAACCATCCGACCAGCATTCCGACCGGCGTGTTCAAGACCTCCGACGGCTACATCAACATTGCCACCACGGGCGGGCGGATCTGGGAGCGCTGTGCGCAGGCGATCGGCGCGCCGGAGCTCTACACTCATCCCGACTATGCGACGGCTCCCGCCCGCTCGAAGAATCGCGATGCGCTCAACGCCGAGATCGAGAAGCGCACCGTGACGAAGTCGACCGAGACCTGGGTCCGCGAGCTCAACGAGGCCGGCGTGCCCTGCGGGCCGATCTACGCCATCGACCAGATGTTCGAGGACGCGCAGGTCAGGCATCTCGGCATTGCGCAGGACGTGCCGAACGATGAAGGCCGGCATATCCGCCTGGTCGGCCAGCCCGTGACGCTGTCGCGCACGCCAAGCAGGATGGTGGTGCGGCCGCCGGAATTCGGCGAGCAGACCGACGAAGTGCTGAAGGAGTTCGGCTTCGAGACCGACGAGATCGCAAGGCTCCGCGACGCCAAGGTGGTGTGACTTCGCGCGCCCCCGCCTGCAACGACAAAGCCCGGCACGAGGCCGGGCTTTGTTTATTGTTAGACGCCTCTTTTGTGATCCAGCTCGCTCAGTACTTCGCGACGACCGGGCCACCAAATTGATAGTTGATGCCGGCGCGCAGGATGTGGTCGGTGAAGCGAGAGGAAGCACTGGCCGCAATCGTGGGCAACGGCGCCAGCGAGAACGGACCTGACGAGAACCGGCCGAGATCCACATAGAGATATTCGAGCTTGGCGCTCCAGTTCTGAGTGATCTTGCCTTCCACACCCGCACCCACGGTCCAGCCGACCCGCGTGTCCGACGAAGAGCTGGTCGAGGCGACCGTGACACCAGCCGGGGTGAAGCCGACGATGGTGCCCGTGGTCTTGATCTCGCCGAAGGCCACGCCGCCGGTGCCATAGAACAGCACTTTCGGCGTCGCCAGAATGCCGACGCGGCCGCGCACCGTGCCAAACCATTGCAGATGCTGGTCGAGCGTCAGAGTGGTGCCGGCAGCAGCGCCGGGGGGCAGAAAGGTCAAGCCGGGAAGACAGGCGCCGCCTGCAAGGCTGGTGGGGGCGCAGCTGAAGCCGGCCCGTCCCTTCTCGTCCGACCAATTCAGGTCGCCCTCGATGCCGAACACCCAATTCGTGCTCTGCCAGTTGTAGCCGGCCTGGCCACCGGCGACGGCGCCGTTCATGTCGAACGAGGCGCTGGTGACGGATCCGGCCGGCGGCGCGATCACCGCACCGGTCGCCGTGTTGGTATAGGTGACGTCAGTGCGCGAACGGCCCCAGCTGTAGCCGCCGTTGGCGCCGACATAGAACCCGGTCCAGCTCCAGACCGGATCGACGATAGGCGCCTTGACATACGGCTTTGCCGCGAGATCGGCGGCCAGCGCGCCGGTCGCAAACAGCGACATCGCGGCCGCCATTCCAATCACTACCCGCTTCATAGAGAATTCCCCCTTGCACGATCTTGTGATCGAAATATACCCGCCTCCTCGCCCAAGGGCTGTGCCGCCGCGGCAACATTCGGAAACAATCGGACACGCGGTGGTATCCCGACCGAAAAGCTACCTTACATATAAACCATTGATTTCAAAAAAGATTAGCCCAGTGCCCTAGGCGGATGTCGCCCTGGTCCCATGCGTCAACCCGACACGGGCGAGGAGGTGGTCGATCACCGGCCAGAATAGCAGCACAATCGCCAGGGTTGTGATCGAGCCGACTAGACCGTTCGACCAGAACACCTTCAGGGTGCCGCCCGAGCCGATCATCGACAGGCGGAAGGCATCCTCAGCGCGGTTGCCGAGCACGAGCGCCAGGGTGAACGGGGCCAGCGGAATGCCGATCTTCTTGAAGACGTAGCCGACGACGCCGAAACCCAGCATCAGCCAGATGTCGAACATCGCGTTCTGGATGGCATAGGCGCCGATTGCGCAGGATACCACGATCATCGGCGCCACCGCCGCGAACGGCACGCGCAGGATCGAGGCGAAGATCGGCACCGTCGTCAGCACCAGCACGAGGCCGACGACGTTGCCGAGATACATCGAGGCGATCAGGCCCCAGACGAAATCCTTGTGCTCGACGAACAGCAGCGGCCCCGGATTGAGACCCCACACCATCAGCCCGCCGAGCAGGATCGCGGCCGTGCCCGAGCCGGGAATGCCGAGCGCCAGCATCGGCAGCAGCGCCGAGGTGCCGGAGGCATGCGCCGCCGTCTCCGGCGCGAACACGCCCTCGATGCGGCCCTTGCCAAAACTCTCGGGCTCCTTGGCGAAACGTTTTGCCAGATTGTAGCCCATGAAGGAGGCCGCGATCGCACCGCCCGGGGTGATGCCGAGCCAGCAACCGATGAAAGAGGAGCGCAGCAGCGTCACCCAGTATTTCGGCAGATCCTTCCAGACGCCCAGCACGACGCGCAGCGAGATGCTAGCCGCATGCCCGCGCAGCGCAAGGCGCTCCTCCATCGTCAGCAGGATCTCGCTGATGCCGAACAGGCCGATGACGGCGACCAGGAAGTTGATGCCGCGCAAGAGCTCCGGCGAGCCGAAGGTCATGCGCAGACTGCCGGACACCGTATCCATGCCGATGCCGGCCAGCAGCAGGCCCAGCGACATCGAGATGACGGTCTTGTGCTTGGCTTCGCGCCCGAGGCCGACGAAGGAGCAGAAGGTGAGGAGGTACACCGCAAAGAACTCGGGCGGGCCGAACTTCAGCGCAAAGGACGAGATCATCGGCGCGAGGAAGGTGATCAGGAGCACCGCGACCAGCGAGCCGACGAAGGAGGAGGTGAACGCCGCAGTCAGCGCCTCCGCCGCCCTGCCCTGCTGCGCCATCGGATAGCCGTCGAAAGTGGTCGCGACCGACCAGGCTTCGCCCGGGATGTTGAACAGGATCGAGGTGATGGCACCGCCGAACAACGCGCCCCAATAGATGCAGGACAGCATCACGATGGCCGACGTCGGGTCCATCGTGAAGGTCAGCGGCAACAGGATCGCAACGCCGTTGGGGCCGCCGAGCCCGGGCAGCACGCCGACGAAGATGCCGAGCACCAGCCCGACCATCATCAGCACGAGCGTCTTCCACGTCAGCAGGACGGCAAAGCCGTGGAGCAGGAGACCGAGAGCTTCCATCGCGCGCGGCTCCGCCTAGCGGCCGAGGGCCGCTTCGAGCGGCCCCTTCGGCATGATGACGTCGAAGGCGACATCGAAGGTGACGAACATGATCGCCGTGAACGCGAACGCGGTGAGCAGCGACTTCCACAACGCGATCCGGCCAACCAGCCGCATGAAGCCCGCGATCAGGAGAAAGCTCGCGACATAGAGGCCGAGGAACTGCGTCGCCAGGCAGAACAGCAGCGTCGGCACGAACACCGCCAGCACGCGGCGACCTTGCGCACGTGTGACGAAGGTTCCGGACGAGGCACGCCGCGCCAGCAGCGCGGCGATCAGACCGTAGAGGCTGCCGCCGGCGAGAATGACGGAGAGATAGAACGGGAAATAGCCGGGCTCCGGCCCGGTCGCATCCCAGGACGCGCCGGTGCGCCAATTGTCGTAGCCGAGCGTGACCGCGAGCGCGAGCAGCAGCAGGCAGACGACGATCTCGATCGTGCCGGAAGAGACGACGGAAGGGGAATCGTCTTCTGGCGCGGTGGGATCCTCGACAACGATTTCGAAATCGGTTTGGGACATGCTCTGTTAGGGACGGAGTGCGTTCAATTCCCCCTCTCCCCGCTTGCGGGGAGAGGGTCGGGGTGAGGGGGAGTCTCCGCAGGGACGGTGAGAGTCGAACTCGCGGAGAGAGCCCCCTCACCCAACCCTCTCCCGTAAGAACGGGGAGAGGGAGAAAAAAGGGACAGCTACTTCGCGACGAAGCCGGCTTCCGTCATCAGCGACTTGTTCAGCGCATCGTCCTCCTCGAGGAACTGCACCATGTCCTTGCCGGCGAGGAAGATCGGCTTCAAGGCCTGCTTCTCCATGTAGTCCTTGTACTCCGCGGTCTGCGTCACCTTGTGGAACAGATCGACGTAGAACGCCTGCTGCTCCGGCGTGACCTTGCCAGGCAGGAACATCGCGCGCAGCATCAGATATTGCACGTCGACGCCCTCTTCCTTGCAGGTCGGGATGTCGGCCCAGGACTGGGTGTCGGTCACCTTGGTTGTATAGGCAATGCGCTCCCTGTCGAACACGCAGAGCGGACGCACCTGGCCGGCGCGCCAGACCTCGAGATTTTCGGATGGGTTGTTGACGTTGGCTTCGGTGTGGTTGCCGACCAGCTGGGTCGCTGCCTCGCCGCCGGACTTGTAGGGCAGATAGGAGAATTTCGCGCCAGTCTTCTGCTCCAGGAACACGGTGAGCACGTGGTCCTCGCGCTTGGAGCCGGTGCCGCCCATCTTGAACGGCGCGCTCGCAGCCTTCGCGGCCGCGACGAATTCCTTCAACGTCTTGGGGCCCGCGCTGTTGTCCCACAGCACGAACTGGTCGAGCGCGACCACGGAGACCGGCGTCAGCTCGCGCCAGTTGAACGGGATCTTCGCCGACAGCGGCAGCATGTAGATCAGCGAATAGGCGATCAGCACCTTGTTGGGATCGCCCTCGCTGGACTTCATGTACATCAGCGCTTCCGCGCCGGAGGCGCCGCCCTTGAGCGAGACCACCATCGGCTGCTTCATCAGATTGTTCTTCTGGATCGCGGCCTGCATCATCCGGGCCATCTGGTCGGAGGCGCCACCCGCGCCCGCCGCCACCACGATCTCCACCGGTTTGGTCGGCTCCCAGGCCGCAACGGCCGGCGTGCTCAACAACAGCGCTGTCGCAGCGCCGACGGCTTTCACTGGAATTCGCACGAGTTTCGTCCCCTGATGTTTTTTGAGTTGTAGGTGCGGAAAATTCTATCCCTGCATAGTGCGGACTAATCCTGAGGAGTTCAAGCGGACGGGCAATTGCACGCATATGACTTTCGACTGACGGAGCCGAAAGCCCGTGAGACTTATCTGCCCTTCCAGACCGGCGTCCGCTTGTTGAGGAAGGCATCCATGCCCTCGCGGAAATCTTCGCTCATATAGGCTTTCAGGATCAGGTCCTCGCCTTCCTCGCGCGAGAGCGTGCGGCGGATGCGGCGCACCGCTTCCTTGGTCGCTTCCAGCGTCAGAGGCGCGTGGCTGGCGACGAGCTTTGCAGTCTCGTCGGCACGGCGCTGCAGCGTCTCGACGTCAGGCACAACCTCGTTGAGCAGGCCGAGCGCCAGCGCCTCCGGCGCCTCGACCAGGCGCGCCTTGAAGATCATATCCTTCGTGCGGGCGGGACCGACCAGCGCGACGACGCGACTGATGTTCGACATCGACAGGCAGTTGCCGAGCGTGCGTGCAATCGGAAAGCCCATCCGCGTCGTCTCGGTGCCGATGCGAAGATCGCAGCAGGCCGCGATCCCTGCGCCGCCGCCGGTGCAGGCGCCGGCGATCGCCGCGATCACGGGCACGCGGCACTGCTCGAGCGTGCCGAGCACGCGATCGATGCGCGCCTCGTAGTCGAGCGCATCCTGCGCGGTCTTGAAGGCGCGGAATTGCGAGATGTCCGTGCCGGAGGCGAACGCCTTGTCGCCAGCGCCGGTCAGGATCAGCGCCTTGATCGAACGGTCGACGTTGATATCCTGGCATATCTCCGCCATGCGGTCATACATGGCGAAGGTCATGGCGTTGCGCGCCTGCGGGCGGTTGAAGGTGATCCGCGCGATGCCGTCCGTGACGGAGTAGAGCAGGTCTTCGTTGGCAGTCGTCGGTGCGTTCATCGCGCGCTCACTTTCTTCACTACAGTTCATTCAGGCCGCCCTCAGGCAACCTGAGCCTTAGGCGACTTGAGCCTTGGTCATCGGCACCACGTCGCGTCCCTTCAGGACGTCCATGGCCGCGAGCACGCCGCCGCTCCGGTGCGGGATCTGTGCAAGGTCGAGGCCCATCTCGACGCCGGCGAGCGTGCCCATCAGCATCAGATCGTTGAAATGGCCGATATGGCCGATGCGGAACACCTTGCCCTTGACCTTGTTCAGGCCGGTGCCGAGCGACATGTCGAAGTTCTCCAGCACCACCTTGCGGAAGGCGTCGGCATCAAAGCCCTCGGGCACGCGCACGCCGGTCAGCGCCGGCGAATGCGCGGCGGGATCAGCACATTGCGTCTCGAGGCCCCAGACCTTGACCGCAGCACGCGTCGCGGCGCTGTGGCGCTTGTGGCGGGTCCAGACGTTCTCCAGGCCCTCCTCCTCCAGCATCTTCACCGCCTCGCGCAGGCCGTAGAGCAGGTTTGTTGCGGGCGTGTAGGGGAAGGTGCCGAGCTTGTTGAAGCTGATGACCTCCTGCCAGTCCCAGTATGAGCGCATGCCGGGGTTGGCCTTGGCGACCGCGAGCGCCTTCTCCGAGACCGCGTTGAAGCCGAGGCCCGGCGGCAGCATCAGGCCCTTCTGCGAGCCCGCGACCGAGACGTCGATGCCCCAGGCGTCGTGCTCATATTCCATCGAGCCGAGGCCGGAGATGGTGTCGACCATCAGCAGCGCCGGATGCTTGGTGCGGTCGAGGATCCTGCGCACCTCCAGCGGCGGCGTCACGCAGCCGGTCGAGGTCTCGTTGTGCACGACGCAGACCGCCTTGATGGCGTGCTGCTTGTCGGCGGCAAGGCGCTTCTCGATCTCCGCAAGATCGGCACCATGGCGCCAGTCGCTCGGGATGAAGTCGACATCGAGCTTGAACTTGTCGGCGATGCCGCGCCACAGCACGGCGAACTGGCCGGTCTCGCACATCAGGACCTTGTCGCCGGGCGCGAACACGTTGACCATCGCCGCTTCCCAGGCGCCGGTGCCGGACGAGGGGAAGATGATCACGGGCTGCTTGGTGCGGAACACGCGCTGCATTGCGGCAAGCACGGCAAAACCGAGCTCGGCGAACTCCGGACCGCGATGGTCCAAAGTCGGCATATCCATCGCCCGCAGCACCCGATCGGGCACGTTGGTCGGTCCTGGAATCTGTAAGAAATGCCTTCCAGTATGCACGGTCATCGGCGTCCTTCCCGGTCTTGCCTTGGTTTGGTGGGCGCCGAATAGCACCATTTGACCGGCTTGTCCTCTCCTCCAAAGGGCCCCTCGCGCATAGCGAGCCGGCCTGCCCTCGGCCGCTCCGTCGCGACCATCTTCGCGGGCCGACCTTTACGTGCCGACGATCTTCAGATGCGGCGCGGCATTGCCCTGCGGGCGCTGCTCCAGCAGCTTCATCGCGACGTCCACACCGCCGGAGCGGTGCGGCACGCCGGCCACCGACAGGCCCATCTCGACGCCGGTGAGCGCGCCGAGCAGCGTCAGCGCGTTGCATTCGCCGAGATGGCCGATGCGGAAGACCTTGCCGGCGACCTTCGACAGGCCCGAGCCGAGCGACATGTTGTAATTCTCGAGCACGACTTTCCGGAACTGATCGGCATCATGCCCCGGAGGCATCAGCACGGCAGTGAGCACCGGCGAGAACTCCGAAGGCTCCTGGCAGAGCACTTCGAGACCCCAATGGTTGACCGCGGCCCGCGTCGCTGCCGCCAAGCGCTGATGCCGCGCAAAAACATTGTCGAGCCCCTCCTCGAGCAGCATCGCGATCGCCTCGCGCAGGCCGTAGAGCAGATTGGTCGCGGGCGTATAGGGGAAGAAACCCTTGGCGTTGGGCTTGAGCATCTCCTCCCAGTCGAAATAGGAGCGCGGCATCTTGTTGGTCCTGGACGCAGCCAAGGCCTTGTCCGAGATCGCGTTGAAGCCGAGACCGGGCGGCAGCATGAAACCCTTCTGCGAGCAGCTGACGCTGACATCGACCTTCCACGCGTCGTGACGATAGTCGACCGAGCCGAGCGAGGAGATCGTGTCGACCATCAAGAGTGCCGGATGCGAGGCGCGGTCGATCGCGGCGCGGATCTCGGCGATGCGGCTGGTCGCGCCGGTCGAGGTCTCGTTGTGCACGACCATCACCGCCTTGATGGTGCGCGCGGCGTCTTCGGAGAGCTTGGCCTCGATCACCGTGGGATCGGCGCCGCGGCGCCAGTCGCCCGGGACGAAATCGACCTCGATGCCGAAGCGCCCGGCCATCTGCCGCCACATCGTGGCGAAGTGGCCGGTCTCGACCATCAGCACCTTGTCGCCCGGCGACAGCGTGTTGACGATTGCTGCCTCCCAGGCGCCGGTCCCCGACGAGGGGAAGATCACGACCGGCCCCTTGGTCTGGAAGATCTGCTGGCTGCCTTCGAGCACGGTCCGGCCGAGCTCGCCGAATTCGGCGCTGCGGTGGTCGATGACAGGCATGTCCATCGCGCGCAGGACGCGCTCGGGGACCGGGCTCGGGCCCGGAATCTGCAGGAAATGGCGTCCCTGAGGCATGCAAAGCTCCCTTTCGGCAGGTTATGGCCGGCTTTGCCGGCTATTTTGCATTCATTTTTTGTCCCTTCAATCGAAATCTGGTATTCGATTGCGAGCGTCGACGCGACCAATCGGGGAAACTACTGTGCTGCAAATGAAATCCACGATTCCCGACAATGGGGTTCCGATCACCCCGTCCGCCGGTAACAGCGACCGCCAGGAAAACCGGCAGGAGGCCTCGCTCCATGGCGAGATCCTGCTGCGGCTGCGCGACTACGTGGTCGAAGGCAACATTCCCGAAGGCGCGCGCGTTCCCGAGCGGCAGCTCTGCGAGATGCTCGGCATCTCCCGCACGCCGTTGCGCGAGGCGCTCAAGGTGCTCGCCGCCGAGGGCCTGATCGAGCTACTGCCCAACCGCGGCGCTCGGGTGCGCCAGCTCAGCCAGCGCGATCTCGAGGAACTGTTCGACGTCATGGCAGGCCTGGAAAGCCTGGCAGGGCGCCTCGCCTGCGAAGCCATAACGGATGCGGAAATCACGGCGATCGAGCAGCTGCACTACGAGATGTACGGCCATTACCTGCATCGCGACATGCACGGCTATTTCCAGGCCAACCAGCGCGTCCACGAGAGCATCGTCGATGCCGCACGCAACGATACGCTGAAGATTGCCTACGCCAATTTCGCCGGCCGGATCCGACGCGTCCGCTACTCCGCCAATTTCGCCCGCAAGCGGCAGCGCTGGGCGGAAGCCATGCGCGAGCACGAGGCTATCCTCGATGCGCTACGCCGCCGCGCCGGCAGCGAGCTCAGCGACATCCTGTTCCAGCATCTGCGCAACAAGCGAACGGCCGCGATCGAGCACCTGACCGAGCCCCAAGAGGGCGCGCCGGCATCGCCTTGAGGGCGCCCGGCTTGCCCATTTTGCATTCACAACATGGTCGATCAGGAACCACAATGAATATCCCAGCAAGGCTGAGCCTCGCCGGGTCAGTCCGGGATCAGGGATGACGAACGCCTCCTCGCTCGAACGGCGCCTGCGGTCGGAATTGACCGGCGACGTGCTGTTCGACGGCTTCAGCCGCGGCCGCTACGCCACCGACGCCTCGTTCTACCAGATCATGCCGGCTGGCGTGGTGGTCCCCAAGACCATGGACGAGGCCTTGCGGGCGCTGGCGATCGCGCGCGACGAGGGGCTGAAGGTCACCCCGCGCGGCGGAGGCACCTCGCAATGCGGCCAGACCGTCAATGACGGTCTCGTGATCGATCTCTCCAAGCACCTCAACCGGATCCTGTCGCTCGATGTCGAAGGCCGCACCTGCGTAGTCGAGCCCGGCATCGTGCTCGACGACCTCAACCGCCAGCTCAGAAAACACGGCCTGTGGTTTCCGGTCGACGTCTCCACGGCCTCCCGCGCCACGATCGGCGGCATGGCCGGCAACAATTCCTGCGGCGGCCGCTCGCTGCGCTACGGCACCATGCGCGACAACACGCTGTCGATGGAGGCCAGCCTCGCCGACGGCACGCTGAGCCGTTTCGGTGAGGTCTCGCGCGATCTCTCCGACCTCGAGGCCGGCGACAGCACCCGCGCCCTGTTCCGCGACATGCTCGACCTCGGCACCCGCGAGGCCGACGAGATCGCCGCGCGCTTCCCAAAGGTGCAGCGCCGCGTCGGCGGCTACAATCTCGATGCGCTGGTGCCGCGCAACGCGCCGAACAACATGGCGCATCTGTTGGTCGGCTCCGAAGGCACCCTCGCCTTCACCACCAAGGTCGAGCTGAAGCTGTGGCCCGTGATCCGCAACAAGGCGCTCGGCGTCTGCCATTTCGGCAGCTTCTACGAGGCGATGGATGCGGCCCAGCACCTCGTCAAGCTCAAGCCGATTGCGGTCGAGCTGGTCGACCGCACCATGATCGCGCTCGGCCGCGACATTGCCATGTTCGCACCAGTCATCTCCGCGGCGATCAAGGGCGATCCGGATGCCGTGCTGGTGGTCGAATTCGCTGAAGAGGACCAGTCGGACAATCTGGTGCGCCTCAAGCAGCTCGGTGAGCTGATGGCGGATCTTGGCTTCGGCTGGAACAACGACACGCGCAAATGGGGCGGCGTGGTGGAGATCACCGAGCCCGCGCTGCAGAGCGGCATTGCCGATTTCCGCGCCGCCGGCCTCAACGTGATGATGTCGATGAAGCAGGAGGGCAAGCCGGTCTCCTTCGTCGAGGACTGCGCCGTGCCGCTGCCGCACCTTGCCGACTACACCGCGCGGCTGAACGAAGTGTTCGCCAAACACGGCACCAGTGGCACGATGTACGCGCACGCCTCGGAGGGCTGCCTGCATGTGCGCCCCGTTCTGAACCTGAAGCTGGAGAAAGACGTCAAGGCGATGCGCGCCATCGCCGAAGAGGCCTTTGCGCTGGTGCGCGAGTACAAAGGCTCGCATTCCGGCGAGCACGGCGACGGTCTGGTACGCTCCGAATTCCACGAGGCCATGTTCGGCGAGCGCCTCGTCGCCGATTTCAGGGAAGTGAAGCAGCGCTTCGATCCCGGCGGCGTGCTCAATCCCGGCAAGATCATCGATGCGCCCAGGATGGACGACCGCTCGCTGTTCCGCTTCAAGCCCGACTATCGGGTCGGCGAACTGAAGACGAAGCTCGACTGGTCCGCTTATCCCGGCGCCGGCGGCGGTTTCCAGGGGGCGGTCGAGATGTGCAACAACAACGGCGCCTGCCGCAAGCTCGAGGGCGGCGTGATGTGCCCGTCCTATCGCGCCACGCGCAACGAGAAGGACGTCACGCGCGGCCGCGCCAACACGCTGCGGCTTGCGATCTCCGGCCAGCTCGGCCCGGATGCGCTCTCTTCCGACGAGATGATGGAGACGCTCAAACTCTGCGTCTCCTGCAAGGCCTGCCGCCATGAATGCCCGACCGGCGTCGACATGGCCAAGATGAAGATCGAGGTGCTCGCGGCGCGCGCCGCCAGCCGCGGCCTGATGCTGCGCGACCGGCTGGTCGGATATCTGCCGCGCTATGCCGGTCTTGCTTCGCGCTTGGCGCCCCTGGCTAATTTGCGCAACGGCAGCCCGCTGCTCCGAAGGCTATTTGAGCGCTTTGCCGGCATCAGCGCGCGCCGTGCCCTTCCCGCCTTCCGCCGCGATGTGTTCGCGCCGCCGGCCGAAAGCGTCGGACCTGCGGACGGTCGCGAGGTCGTGCTGTTCACTGACACTTTCAATCGCATCTATGAGCGCGAGAACCTCGAGGCCGCGCTGCGGGTGCTCACGGCCGGCGGCTATCGCGTGCATCTGCCAAAACCTGCGAGCGGGAGCCGTCCACTGTGCTGCGGCCGCACGTTCCTCTCTGCCGGTCTCGTTAAGGAAGCCAAAGCCGAGCTCGACCGGCTGGTGACGGCTTTCGCGCCCTACGCGGCGCGCGGCGTGCCGATCGTCGGCCTCGAGCCGAGCTGCCTCCTGACGCTGCGCGACGAGCTCGCTTCACTGCGCAAGGACAAAGATGCCAAGGCGGTCGGCGCCCATGCGCTGACCTTCGAGGAATTTCTGGTGCGCGAGGCCGAGGCCGGAAGGCTGCAACTGCCGCTCGGCATGGTCGCGGACAAGGCCGTGGTGCACGGCCATTGCCATCAAAAATCCTTCGGCGCCTTCAAGCCTGTCGAGCAGGTGCTGCGCCTCATCCCGGGCCTTGAGGTTGAGACCATCGAGTCGAGCTGCTGCGGCATGGCCGGCGCGTTCGGCTATGGCGCGGATACCTATGCTGCTTCAATCGAGATGGCCGAGCTGTCGCTGCTGCCGGCCGTGCGGAAGGCTGACCGGAATACGCTCGTCGTCGCCGACGGCACCTCATGTCGGCACCAGATCCACGACGGCACGAAGCGCGAGGCGCTTCACGTCGCCCGCGTGCTGGCGATGAGCCTCGATCGCGCCAACTCCAGCCCCATTTCTCCAGCTGCAAAGGAAACCAGCCATGGCTGACCTCACCCTCGACACCGCCCGAAAAATCCTCGACGCCGCCTTCGCGAAGGCCGGCGAGCTGAAGCTGAAGCCGCTGGTCGTCACCATCCTGGACGCGCGCGGCGTGCTCAAGCTTGCGGCCGCGCAGGACGGCACCAGCCTGATGCGCGCCGAGATCGCGCATGGCAAGGCCTATGGCGCGCTCGCCATGGGCATGGGCTCGCGCGCTTTGTTCCAGCGCGCGCAGGAGCAGGCCTATTTCATCGATGCGGTGAATACGATCGCCAAGGGCGCACTGGTGCCGGTCCCCGGCGGCGTGCTGATCATGGACGGCGCGACCCTGCTCGGCGCTGTCGGCGTCTCCGGCGACACCTCCGACAATGACGAGGCCTGCGCGGTGGCAGGGATCCAGGCGGCGGGGCTGAAGGCGAACGCGGGATAGCTCGTCATTCCGGGGCGCGCCTCCTTTGGCGCGAGCCCGGAATCCATTTCTCCGCATCGCTTGCTGCACGATGGATTCCGGGCTCGCGCTACGCGCGCCCCGGAATGACCGCGGAGAATGCGGCTACATTCTCGTTGAGAATCGGACCGAGCTGGTAAACTCCGCTCTCCCTACCTCCCCGTCCAGACCGGCTTCCTCTTCTCGCTGAACGCCTTCAACCCTTCCTTGGCGTCCTCGGTCATCGCGAGCAGTGCGATCTGGCTTTCGGTGTAGGCGATGCTCTCGTCGAACGACATCGAGGCGATGGCGCGCATGGCGTATTTGCCGCGGCGGATCGCGGTTGGGGATTTGTCGACGATGCGGCCGATCAGCCAGTCGACCTTGGCATCTAGCTCGGCGGCAGGCACGACATAGTTGAGCAGCCCCGCGCCCTGCGCGGCCCTGGCGTCGAACGGCTCGCCCGTGAGCGCCCATTCGTTGACGAGGCGGGGCGGAGCGATGCGCTGGAGCAGGCTCAGCACCTGCATCGGGAACACGCCGACCTTCACCTCGGGCAGGCCAAAGACGACGTGATCGGCCGCAACCGCCATGTCGGTCATGCACAGAAGGCCCATGCCGCCGGCCATGCAGACGCCGCCAACCCGCGCAATCGCCGGCTTGGTGGCGTTCTGTGACAAACGTAACAGATCGGCATAGTCGACATTTGGTTTGGAATGATCCATCGCGAAAGCCGCGCCGGAATTCTGCAAGTCGGCGCCCGCGCAGAACGCCTTGTCGCCCGCGCCCGTCAGCACGATGACGCGGACGTCCTTGTCCTCATGCGCGTCGCGATAGGCTCTTGTGATCCCGGCGATGACCTCGCCGTTCAGCGCGTTGCGTTTCTCCGGCCGGTTGATGGTGATCCAGAACGCCTGCCCGCGCTTCTCGGTGATGACGGCTGTGGTGTCTGTCATGACATGCTCGCTCGCTTGGTCCCGTTTTGCAGCCATTTGCGGCAGGACCGGCGGCGCGCGCAAGGGCAATCTGCAGGGGCGCCTCACCATAGCGTGTGGGCGCAACTTCGCTTCGCGATTGAATTGGAGCTTGCGCGCGTTATCCTGACTGGAGATTTGATCACCGATGAGCCATTTCATGCGCGCCGCTTTCATGTTGTTGCTGGCAGGATTGGCCGTGCTGAGCGGCGGCGCCGCAGGCCATGCCGCCGATGCCGCGAAGATCGCGCTGGTGATCGGCAACGCGAAATATCCCGACAATGAATTCGTCCTGAGCGAGGTCGCCAACGATGCCCAGGACGTCGCCGAGGAATTGAAGCGCGGCGGCTTCGTCGTCGACCGGCAGAGCAATCTCACCGGCGATGCCATGCGGCAGGCGCTGGGGCGCTTCTACGACCGCATCGAGCGCGGCGCGGTGGCGCTGATCTTCTTCGACGGTTTTGCCATCCAGTCCAACCGTCAGACCTATCTGCTGCCGGTCGACGCCCAGATCTGGACCGAGCCGGACGTCTCGCGCGACGGCTTCGGCCTCGACGCCATCCTCGCCGAGATGAACACGCGCGGTGCCGCGATCAAGATCGCGCTGATCGACGCCTCCCGCCGCAACCCGTTCGAGCGGCGCTTCCGCCGCTATTCGGCCGGCCTGGCACCGGCGATCGCACCGAGCAATACGCTGGTGCTCTACTCCGCCGCGCTCGGCGCGGTCACGGCGACCGGCAAGACCGATCGCAGCCTCTTTGTCGCCGAGCTGCTGCGCGAAATGCGCGCGCCGAACATCAGCGCCGAGCAGGCCCTGACCAACACCAAGAACGGCGTCGTTGCCGCCACCAACCGCGAACAGGTGCCCTGGCTGTCCTCCTCGCTGACGACGGAGTTCTCGTTCGCAAGCCCGGCGACGCGGCCGCGGGACGATGCGGCCAAGCCACAGGTGCAGACACCCGAGCCGCAAAAGCCGGTCTGCGAGGTACCGCAGGCGGAGCCCGCCCCGAATGCGGACGAGCTGGCACGAGATCCTGTCATCGCCGATCTCAGCCGCAAGATCACCGCAAACGCCAACGATGTCACCTCGCGCTACAAACGCGGCCAGGTCTACGCGATCAAGCGCGCCTATGCGCTCGCGATACAGGATTTCGACGCAGTGCTCCGCCGCGCGCCCAAGGACGCGGAAGCCCTGAACAACCGCTGCTGGAGCCGGGCTGCGACGGGCGACCCGCAAGGCGCGCTGGCCGACTGCAATCTGGCGCTCCAGATCAACCCGGGCTTGAGCGATGCACTCGACAGCCGCGGCCTAGTCAACCTCAAGCTCGGACGCAATGCCGAGGCGATCAAGGATTATACCGACGCGATCCAGCGCAACCCGCGCTCCTCGTCCTCGCTGTTCGGCCGCGGCATCGCCGCGCGCAGAAGCGGCGGCGACGGCGCCACCGATATCGCGCAGGCGAAGTCGATGAACCCAAACATTGCGAAGGAATTCGCAGGCTACGGCGTCACGGAGTGCACGCCTTGAGCTGAGGCGGCCTTCCTGATCCAAACCTTGTTGTCGTGGAACGCCGCGCCGCCGATCGGCGCGATCGTGTCTGCGCCCGTCAGCGTGTTGATGCCGCGGCCGCCGATATGGTTGCTGTTGGGATGAACGGATTCGGCGATCAGGACGCCGCGCCGGACGCCCTCGAATAGCGTCGCGATGAGCGTGGTCTCGCCGCGGCCGTTGCCGAGCGTCACCGCATCGCCATCGGCGATGCCGAGCGCGGCGGCGTCGAGCGGGTGGATCATCACGCTGGCCCGGCCCTCGCGCGCCTGCGAGGACGGCGTCTCGTTGAAAGTGGTGTTGAGGAAGCTGCGCGAGGGGCTGGTCGCTAGCCGGAACGGATGGGCCCGGTCGGCGTGCTCGATCACTGCCCAATGATCCGGCAGACCAGGCATCTTGTCGTAGTCGCCCATGGTGACGCCGAACGGCGGATGCGCCCAATCGGCTTTGAAATGAAACTTGCCGTCGGCGTGGGCGAAGCCGTCGAGATAATGCGAGGTGCGGAAATCCGGCTGCAGGTCGCGCCAGATGTCGGCTTCAAGGCCAGCGATGTCGCCGTGATTGCTCAGCCTCAAGGTCGCGTCGATCAATTCGCGCGGGCTCATCTCGAAGCCCGGATGCCTGGCGCCCAGCCGCGGCGCCAGCGCCTGCAACACCTCGTGGTTGGAGCGGCACTCGCCCGGCGGGTCGATCAGCTTCGGCCCGACCGAGATGTGCTGATGGCCGCCGCCGTAATAGAGGTCGTCATGCTCCATGAACATGGTCGCCGGTAGCACGATGTCAGCCATCTGCGCCGTCTCGGTCATGAACTGCTCGTGCACCGCCACGAACAGATCCTCGCGCGCGAAGCCCTGCCGGACCAGCGCCTGCTCCGGCGCCACCGTCATCGGATTGGTGTTCTGGATCAGCATCGCCTTGACCGGGCCCTTGCCGTGGAGAGCTTCGGCATCGCCGGTGAGGATGCGTCCGATCTGCGACTGGTCGAGCGCGCGCGTCGACTTGTCGATGGCCTCGTGGGCCTCGATGATGGATTCGTTGAAATGCCACAGCGCGTAATTGTTGAAGAAGGCGCCGCCGCCTTCATACTGCCAAGCGCCGGTCACCGCGGGAATGCACAGCGCGGCGTGCATCTGCGTCGCGCCGTTGCGCGAGCGGGTGAAGCCATAGCCAAGACGGAAGAAGCTCCGCTTGGTCTCGCCAACGGCCTTGGCGAACGCCTCGATCTCGGACACCGGGACGCCGCAAATCGCCGACGCCCATTCCGGCGTGCGCGACTTCAGATGCGCCTCGAGCTCGGTCGGGCAGTCGGTGTACTTGTCCATGTAGGCGCGGTCGGCATAGCCGTCGCGGAACAGGACATGCATGACGCCGCAGGCGAAGGCACCGTCGGTGCCGGGCCGCAGGATGATCCTGATGTCGGCCTGCTTCATGGTCTCGTTGTCGTAGATGTCGATCGCCGCGATCTTCGCGCCGCGCTCCTTGCGGGCGCGCGAGGCGTGCGTCATCACGTTGACCTGGGTATTGACGGGATTGGTGCCCCAGATCACGACGAGATCGGACAGCGCCATCTCGCGCGGATCGACCCCGGCAATCTTGCCGGTGCCGATTGCAAAGCCGATGCGCGCAACATTGGCACAGATGGTCTGGTAGAAGCGCGAATATTTCTTCACATGCGTGAGACGGTTGAGCCCGTCGCGCATCACGAGCCCCATCGTCCCCGCGTAGTAATAGGGCCAGATCGATTCCGCACCGAACTCGCGCTCGGCCGCATTGAATCGGTGCCCGATCTCGTCCAGCGCCTCGTCCCAGGAGATCCGCGCGAACTGACCTGAACCCTTGGGGCCGGTGCGGCGCAGCGGATAGATCAGCCGCTCGGGATGATGGATGCGCTCGGCATAGCGGGCGACCTTGGCGCAGACGACGCCGGCGGTGTAGGTCTGCTTCTTCGAACCGCGGAGGCGGCCGATGCTGCGGCCTTCGACCACCTCGACATCGAGGGCGCAGGCCGAGGGGCAATCATGCGGACAGGTCGAATGGCGGATCTCGATCTTCGTGTTGATCTTGGCGTGCTGGTTCATGTCCCAGTTCGTAACACCAAAATACCGGCCAGCCGAGCGCATTTATCCGGCAAGCCCCATGCGATTTGCTCAAGCCGCGCGCGCCGGAGCTTCCTGCTGCGGTTGCGAAGGAGGCCTGCCAGTGAGCCGCGCGACGTGCAAGCGCAACCCGAGCTACACCCCTTGCTACTTGTGCAACTGGGTGAGACCGGTCGGCGGGCCGTCGACGGCGGTCCAGCCGCCATCGACGAACAGCGTGCTGCCGCTGACATAGCTTGCGGCATCCGAGGCGAGATAGGCGACGGCGGTCGCGACCTCGTCGGCGCTGCTCCAGCGGTTGAACACGGTGTGGCCGGCGTAGAGATTGTAGATGTCGGGGCGCTGCTTGAACGGGCCGGTCAGCGCGGTCTCGGCGATGCTCGGCGCGATCGCATTGACGCGCACGCCGGCGTGCCCGACCTCGGAGGCAAAGCCCTTCACCAGAAGGCCGATCGCCGCCTTGGTCGAGCCGTAGACGCCGAGACCGGGTTCGATGGTCACCGCGCGAACCGAGGAGCAGGCGATGATGCTGCCGCCCTTCTGCGCGACCATGATGCGGCCGAAGGCCTGGAAGAAAAAGACCGTGCCCTTGACGTTGAGGGTGAGGACGCGGTCGAGATCCTCCTCGGTGTAGTCGAGGATGGTCTTGCGGATGTTGAGGCCGGGCGTCGTCACGGCGATGTCGAGCCGCGGAAACTTCTGCATCACGGTTTTCGCGAGTGCATTGACATCCGCGGCGCTTGCGGCGTCGCAGCCAGCTGCTTCCGCCCAGCCGCCCTTGTCGCGAATGCCGGCGGCCGTCGCCTCCGCTGCGTCGAGCGCACGATCGGCGCAGACAACCCGGGCACCGAGACCCGCAAGCGCTTCGGCCGACGATTTGCCGATGCCGGATGCGGCGCCGAGAACGAGCGCGGTCTTGCCGGTGAGATCGAAGAGCTTGCGATAGTCCCTCACTGACAATGTTCTCCCTGGTGCTGCTAGCCCTTGTAGCCCATCAGGAGGCGCGGCAGCCACAGCGAGAATGCAGGGACGTAGGTCACGAACATCAGTGCTGCGATGAGCGCAGCATAGAACGGCAGGATGGTGCGCATCACCGCGCCGACCGAGATGCCGCCGATGGCGCAGCCGACGAATTGCGTCGTTCCGACCGGCGGCGTGTTGAGCCCGAGGGCGCAATTGATCAACATCAGCATGCCGAACTGCACCGGGTCCATGCCCGCCTTCATCGCGATCGGCAGGAAGATCGGGGTGCAGATCAGGATCGTTGCCGCCATGTCCATGAACGTGCCGAGCACGAACAGGATGATGTTGATGAGCAGGAAGATCACCCAGGGCTGCGTCGACAACTTGTTCATCATCGCGCCGGCGAGATCCGCCACCTCGTAAAGTCCCATCAGGTACTGGAACATGGTGGAGACGCCGATCAGCAGCAGCACCACCCCGGTCGTCTTCACCGCCTTGGCGGCGGCGCGCAGGAAGTTGCCCCAGGTCATGGTGCGATAGATGAAGAACGTCAGCAGGATCGAGTAGGTGACGGCGATGGCCGCCGATTCGGTTGCCGTGAAGACGCCGGACAGGATGCCGGCCAGGATGATGCCGACGATCAGAAGCCCAGGCACCGCGGCCGCCAGCGAGCGGACCACCTCGGCCCAGCCCGGGAATTTGCCGGCGGGATAACCGCGCTTCACCGCGACCGCGTAGGCGGCAACCAGCATGCAGACCATCAGCACCAGCGCCGGCAGCAGGCCGGCCGCAATGAGCGCGCCGATCGAGACCTTGCCGCCGGCCGCGAGCGCATAGATGATCATGTTGTGGCTGGTCGGCATCAAGGCGCCCACGAGCGAGGCGTGGGTGGTGACGTTGACGGCGTAATCGGTGTCGTATCCCTCCTTCTTCATCATCGGAATCATCACCGCGCCCATGGCGGACACGTCGGCCACGGGCGAGCCCGAGACGCCGCCGAACAACGTGCAGGCGACCACGTTCGACATGCCGAGACCGCCGCGGATGTGCCCGACGAGATTCTTGGCGAGTTGCACGATCTTGTCGGCCACGCCGCCATGCAGCATCAGCTCACCGCTGAAGACGAAGAATGGAATGGCGAGGAAGGAGAAAATGTTCATCCCCGACATCATCTGCTGGAAGATGACGGCGACCGGCAGGCCTTCGTAGAGGATGGTGCAGATCGCCGACAGGCCGATCGCGAAGGCGACCGGGACGCCGAGGATCAGAAAGCCGAAGAAGGTGGCGCCGAGGATGATCAGTTCCATGAGGGGACGACCTCTTCGCCGCGCAGGAGCGCAATGATGTGCTCGATGGAAAACGAAACGATCAGGACGCCGGAGGCGAACAGCGGCACGTAGCGGATCACCTCGGGCAGGCCGAGATTGGGGATCTTCACGGTGCCGACCGACGCGCCGAGGATCCAGCCGTTGTAGGCCATTGCGAGGCCGAACCCGGCGACCAGAATGTGGATCACGATCTCGATCTTCTCCCGCGCGTGATCGGGGAGCATGACCAGCAGGCTGTCCATGCCGATATGCCCGGCATCGCGTACGCCGACGGCGGCGCCGATCAGCGTGACGTAGAGGATCAGGACCAGCGCCAGGTTCTCCGTCCAGGTCGGGCTGGAGTTGAGCACGTAACGTCCGAACACCTGGTAGAAGACGATGGCGACGATGACGAGCAGGCCTGTCACCGACAGGTACATGCCGAGGCGCGCGATGGGGGCATTGACCCGCGACAGCAAGCCGGTGGACGGGCGTGCTGCTACGGCCCCCTGCTCGTGACTTGCGACGTGTGGGTCTGTCATCGCGCGCCTCCTCACGGGATCCGGTGCCACCTGCGGCGACGCCGGACCCGGTTTCGAATTGTCCTACTTCGTGTCCTGGATGCGCTTGACGAGGCTCTGCAGCTTCTCGTTCCCGGCGAACTTCTGGTAGACCGGCTTCATTGCATCGACGAACTCCGCCTTGTTGCCGATCGTGACCACCTGAACGCCAGCGGCCTCGACGGTCTTGCGGGCGGCCTGCTCGCGCGCGTCCCAGAGCTTGCGCATGACGGGCACCGATTCCTTGGCTGCCTTGCGGACCATCGCCTGGTCCTCCTTGCTCAGCGCGTCCCAGACCTTTTTCGAGATCACGAGAACTTCGGGCGCGAGGGAGTGCTCGGTGATGTTGTAGAACTTGGCGGCTTCGAAGTGCCGGGAGGATTCGTAGGACGGCCAGTTGTTCTCGGCAGCGTCGACGAGACCGGTCTTGAGCGCGGTGTAGACCTCGCCATAGGGCATCGGCGTCGGGTTGGCCCCCAAGCTCTGGATCATGCCGACCCACAGGTCGGATTGCTGGACGCGGATCTTCAGGCCCTTCAGATCGGCCAGCGATTTGACCGGACCCTTGACTGTGTAGACCGAGCGCGCGCCGCTGTCGTAATAGGCAAGGCCGACCAGGCCCGCGGGCTCCATGGCTGCCAGGATCTCATCGCCGATCGGACCGTCGAGGACGGTGCGCATGTGCTGCGTGTCCCTGAAGACGAAGGGCAGACACAACGCGATGGTCTCGGGCACGAAATTGTTCAGCGGCGATGCGTTGATCCGCATCATGTCGAGCGCGCCGATCTTGAGTTGCTCGATCGTGTCCTTCTCCGAACCCAGGGCGCCGTTCGGAAACACCTTCACGCCAAGCTTGCCGCCGCTCGCCGCCGCGAGTTGCTGGCCCATGAACTTGACCGCCTCGACGGTCGGATAATCGGCGGGGTGAACGTCAGCCGAGCGGAAATCGCGTGCAGTGGCCAGGGGTGCTGAGACCGCCAGTGCAACGGCTGTGATGATACCGGTGAGCGTCTTCATGTGGGCTTCCTCCTGGGTTGATTGAGATCGATTATATCGTTGTCGGCCCGGCTGCAGGCCGCCTTGGGTCGCTCCGCTTCAGGTGTGAAGTCAAGCGCCAATGTCGTCCCTAGGGCGGGCGGCATTCTCTGTCCAAGCCAAATCCGGCATCGATCGATGCAAGACTTGCATCGATCGATTCCTGGCGCAATTCGCACTATGGTGGGTATGGCGGGCTGGCTCGACGTCGCTAGCCCGTGACTTGACGCCTTCAATCGAGGCTCCGCGCGGTCGCCAGCATCGACCGTTAGGCCGACGCGTCACTCGCCGCCGAGGCCGCTCTCGGCGAGCTCGCGCAGCGCGTCCGTATCGAGCACGACGATGGCGCCGTGCTCGAGGCGGACCCAGTTGCGGCCGGCCCAGGCGCGCAATTGCTTGTTGATGCTCTCGCGCGTCATCCCGACCATCTCGCTGATCTCCTGCTGCGTGATGGCGAGCGTGCCGCTGCCGGAATCCAGCTTGCGCTCTTCGGTGAGACCGAGCAGTGCACTGGCAAGCCGGCCCGGCAGATTCTGCAGGATCACCTGCTCGACCTGCTGACTGGTCCAGCGCAGACGCGCGCACAGCAGCTCGATGAACTTCATCGCCAGCGCCGGCTGGCTCTTCACGAACGGCAGGAAGTCCCGGCGATCGATGACGTAGAGCTCGCAATTGGTATTGGCGGTCGCATCCGCCGACCTGGGCGCGCCGTCGAGCACGGCGATCTCGCCGAAGATTTCTCCGGGGCCGATCAGATTGAGAATAGCGTTCCGCCCATCAGGCGATGAGGAGGAAATCTTGACTGTCCCCGCGATCACCGCGAACAGACTGTTGCCGGGATCGCCCTTGGCGGCGATCGTCGCTCCACGCTTGACGGTGGTGTGCTTGGCGTAGCGGCAGAGTTGATCGAGCGCTTCCGGCTCCAGATCCGCGAAGATCGGGTGCTTGCGCAGGACCGATAGTTTGTTGCCCGCCGGTTGTCGGGGATCGCCGGTCTTGTCCTGAGGCACGCCGCGGGGCTCCTAAGACTACGAGGCACTGAGTTCCTGCGTAGTCAACGTTACCAGGCATTTCAACCGGAAAGCACGCGCGCGATTTGAGGCAAATGCCACGAAAAGGCCCGTAACGAGGAAGTCAGCAGCCAAAAGCTGCGGCGATGCGTCTTCTTCGACGCAGAGTTGCGGATTACGCAAACCCCGATTGCGTCGAAACGCTGCCGACGGGGGGCGCCCGCCCAGGCGAGCATCGGCCCTGGCGCGCCGGACTCGGACCTAAACCTGGACTCGGACCTAAACCTGGACTTGGACCTGCACCTGCACCTGCAGAAGGCTTCAGTGCCTGGAATCCGGATCAAGCCGGCCCGCCCTGGTTTGCCGGTCAGCCCAGGCCAGAACTGCGGCGAACACGACAAAGATCGCGACGACGACAACGGTCACCAGCAACGCGTCAGCAGGCATCATTCCCTCCCGGATTTGTTTCCGGCAGTATTTTGCGGAGGATGGCCGCCGTCATTGATCGGGATCAAATTTGGCCGAGACGGCGTGGACGAGAGGTCAGGCTGCGGCCATGGCCTCGACGCGGGCCGGATCGAGCAGGCTGATGCCGCCGTGAATGATCTCGATCACGCCCAGGCGCTCCAGCTTGGTGAAGGTGCGGCTGACGGTCTCGATAGTCAGGCCGAGATAATCGGCAATGTCCTGGCGGCTCATTGGAAGCGCGACCATGTCGGACGGACCCTTGAGCGCGACCAGCCGCTCACGCCAGCCGAGCAGAAAGGTGGCGACCTTCTCGTCCGCGGAGCGTCGACCGAGCAGAACCATGTGGTCGCGCGCCTGGCTCAACTCGCGAATGGCCAGTTCGTTGATGCGCCTGAGCAATTGCGGCCGGTCTTCGATGAAACGGCCGAAAGGTCCTTTTGGGAATTGGCAAACGTTCACCGCGCCGATCGCATCGGCCGAAAAATTGTGCCGGCCGGACAAATTCATCCCCAGGAAATCACCGGGCAAGGCAAAGCCGACGATCTGCCGCCGGCCGTCAGGCAGCAGCTTGTACAGCCGCATGACGCCTTCGAGGACGTTGTAGAACGAGGTCGTGATGTCCTCCTCGGAAAACACGGTCTCGCCCGAATCGAAATGGACGCGGCGGCCGAGATGTTCGAACTCCCGGAGTTCGGCTGCATCGAGCGACGAGCAGACCGCCGCTCCACGCACGGCACAATCGTCGCAATAATGTCCGTTCGGCTCACTCGTGACCACGGAAGGCTTCATCCATCGCTCCCCGCGCCGGCCGCTCCCGACGTCAGGCCGAGTCCACCGCGCGGCTGCATTTTACTGCACCGTGCCGCAGCCGATTGACCCAGATCAAATTTGGCTGGCATCCCGCTCTTATTCTGCGTTCACGGTTCGACGGGATGATTCCATGCTGCAAAGAGCACTGCGTCACGGCCTGATTGGGCTGCTTCTGATCACGCCTGCGCTCGCGGCCCCGGCCGCCGAACAACGCGGCAAGGCTTTCGCCCGAGCCAATTGCGCACGCTGTCACGCGATCGACCGCGCCTCCAAGAGCCCGCTGGAGATCGCGCCTCCGCTACGCACCCTGCATCGGCGCTATCCGATCAACAGCCTTGGCGAGGCGCTGGCCGAGGGGATCTCCACCGGACATGCCGACATGCCAGCCTTCGCGCTCAGCCCGGACCAGATCCACGACCTGCTGTCCTATCTGAAGACGCTGGAATAGTCGCCCCTCACACCGCCTGCACGGTCCATCCGATCAGCTCCTTGGCGATGCGCGCGAAGGCGGCATCGAAGGCGGCGACTGAAGCGGCCGGTTCGACCTTGTCGAGCTTTTCGCTGACCTCGATGAGCCGCGATGCGATCACCTTGCCATTCTTGTCGACGATCCGAGCCGACAGTCCGATCTCGGCCCGAGCCTCCCCATCCGTCGCGATCCGAAAGCGCCGGATGTCGAGCAGGAGCTGGTAGTCCGCCGGCCCGAGATCCGTCGTGCGCAGCGGGGCGTGGGCGATGTCGTAGTTCTCGAAACTGTCGATCAGGCGCGCCTGCACCAGTTTCGGAATGCTGTCAGCCCAGAGGAAGTCCGCAAAGCCCGGCCTGTCGCCGCTAGGCGCGAACAGCATGCGCTGGGTCTGCAGCATCGCCACCGCCGTCGGCTCGGGAATGGCCAGTGAGGCGGATAGCGTCTTGCCGGCCGGCCCGAGATTCTGCGGCGTGCGCAGGTCGTAGGTGACTTTCTGCGCGGGCGTGCCGCCGCCGGTCATCTTGTCGAGGCCTGCCAGGATGCCGTCGATCTTGCCGGTGTTGCGCGCGAGCCCGTCGGAGAAGGTCTTGAAATTGGCAATGGTGTCCTTCAGCGGACCGGAATTGTCCTGAAGCACCGTGTCGACCCGCCGCAGCGCATCGCGCGCCGCCTGCGTCATGCTCTGGCCTGCGCCGGCCTCCGCGATCAAGGTCGTCAGCTCGCCGGACTTGGCGACGATCACGCCCCCCTCCAATGTCACCACGGGAACGCCGGTCAGGCCCTGGAATTCGAGGCCGACCTTAGTGTCGGCACGCACCGGCGTCGCGGTGGCAACCGAGATCGTGGCATTGACGAAGCGCGGGTTATCAGGCGCGAGCCCGAGCTGGGTGACCTCTCCGACCCGAATGCCGTTGAACAGCACGCCGGCGCCGACCAGCAGGCCGGGCACCGGCCCCTGGAATTGCACGTGGTAGCTGGTGCGCGGGCCGATGCCGCCGGTGTTGTTCAGCCAATAGACGAAGCCGAACACTGCGACGATCGCGGCCAGCACGAAACTGCCGATCAGCACATAGGGAGCGCGGGTTTCCATCTCTCATCTCATCTCGTGTTGCAGCATCTGCGAGCGCTTGCCGTGGAAGTAGGCGCGCACCCAGGGATGCCCGGATTGCAGCAATTCGCGCATCGGGCCGATCGCCACGATCTTGCCGTCGGCGAGCGCGGCGACGCGGTCGCAGACCGTGGTCAGGCTCGCAAGGTCATGGGTCACCATGAACACGGTGAGCTCCAGGGTCTTTTGCAGCGTCTTGATCAGCGTGTCGAACTCGCCGGCGGCGATGGGGTCGAGGCCCGAGGTCGGCTCGTCCAGGAACAGGATCGGCGGATCGAGCGCGAGCGCGCGCGCCAGCGCCACGCGCTTGGTCATGCCGCCGGACAGCTCCGCCGGGTATTTGTCGGCGTCCTCGGCGCGCAGGCCGACCATCTCGAGCTTGGCGATCGCGATCTCGTCCATCAGCTCCTGCGACAGGACCAGATTTTCGCGCAAGGGAAATTGGACGTTCTGGCGCACCGTCAAGGAGGAGAACAGCGCGCCCTGCTGAAACAGGATGCCCCATGCCATCGCAGCGCCGCGGTCGTGGCTTCCGCCGGCTTGTCCCATGACCTCGATGTTCCCGCTCCGGCGCGGGATAAGGCCGATGATGGTCCGCATCAAAACCGACTTTCCGCCGCCGGATGCGCCCACCAGCCCGAGGATCTCGCCGCGGCGGACGTCGAGCGACAAATGGTCGAGCACGGTTTGACGGCCGAAGCCGACCACGAGGTCACGGACGCGGATGGCGAACTCGTCTTGTGGTCCGTCCATTGTCACATTCCGATCGAGGCAAAGAAGATCGCGAACAGGCCGTCGAGCACGATCACCAGGAAGATCGATTTCACCACCGACGTCGTGGTCTGCCGCCCAAGCGACTCCGCGCTGCCCTTGACGCGCAATCCCTCGCTGCAGGCCACGATCCCGATCACCAGCGCCATGAATGGCGCCTTCAGGATGCCGACCTGGAAATGCGCGACGGAAATGGCCTCGTGCAGGCGCGCGATGTAGATCGCCGGCCCCATGTCGCCATAGAACTGCGCGACCAGCCCGCCGCCATAGAGCGCGGCGATCGATCCGATGAAGGTGAGGATGGGCAGCGCAACGACCAGGGCCGCAACGCGCGGCAGGATCAGGACGTCGACCGGATCGAGCCCCATGGTCGAGAGCGCGTCGATCTCCTCGCGCATCTTCATCGAGCCGAGCTCGGCCGTGTAGGCGCTCCCCGACCTTCCCGCGACCATGATGGCGACGATCAGCACGCCGAGCTCGCGCAGCACCAGGATGCCGACCATGTCGACCGTGTATGATTCCGCGCCGAATCTACGGAAGTGGAAGAAGCCCTGCTGCGCGATGATGGCGCCGATCAGGAAGGTGATCAGCGTGATGATGGGGATCGCCTGCCATCCGATGCGGTAGAGCTGATACACCAGAGAGGTCAGCCGCAGCGAACGCGGCCGGCGCAGCACGCCGACGACGGCCATGAACAAGGCGCCGAGCATCTGGAGGAAGATCGTGACGTCCTCCCGCGCGCCGACCGCGGACTTGCCGAGATCACCCAGCCGCGCCAGAACCGGATTGGGCGCGGCCGCCGGAGCCGGTGTGCGGCGGTTGACCTGGCGCACCTCGTCCATCAGCCCGCTGAAATGATCGGCGACGCCGACGAATTCGGCTGGCCTGCCTGACGAGGCGGCCCTGCGCGACAGCTTCTCCAGGACCCAGGCGCCGAGCGTATCGAGCGCGCTGATCCCCGACATGTCCAAGGATACGGCGCGCGAACGATCGACGTCGGCCCCGACCGAGCGGGACAAGGTCTCGAGCGTCACCACGTTCGCGGCGGTCCAGGGCCCCTCGGGGCGCAATTTCAGCACGTCGCCGGACGGCGTCGCGTGCAGCAGCGGTTCGTGGTTCACGCTTTCCACCTCATCGGGACAATTGATCCCCATTCAGCCGGCATTTCTAGGCCAGCATGTGGCGGCCGGATTGACCTGTCTCAAGACCCCGAACGGGCTCCGCCTCTTGACGCAAATCAAGCGCGATCGCACGGGCTGGTCTTAGACTCGTTTGAATTTAATGAGGACACCAAATCCATGTTCGACAGTGACAGGATGAGCGAGGAATTGCGCACGCTGAAGGTCGACGTCACGCACCTGTTGAGCACCGCCGGCGAGGAGATGTTCGAGAGCTCGAAAGCTCGCACTGATGCGCTCGCCGATCAGATCAGGGCCGCACTCGCCGAGCTCGGCGAGACCATCGAACAGGAGGGGGAGACGCTCCAGGGCCTCGTTGCGGAGCGTCCGATCACATCGCTCGCCTCTGCCTTCGCGCTGGGCGTGGTTGTCGGCTTCATGCTGAGGAGACACTAGGTGAATACCGAGAATGTCGTCAAACATCTGCGCGTGCTGTGGCGCACCGACAGGATCATCGCCGACATCAGGCTGCGCCATTTGCTGATCGGCCTCGGCCTGCGTGCCTTCGCGGCGCTGATCGCCGCGTTCGGGCTGCTGATGCTGGAGCTGTCGGCCTATTTCGCACTGGTGCAGATCTGGAGCGCGATTGCGGCGGCTGCCATCCTCGGCGCCGTCAATTTCGTCATCGCGGCCGCTCTCTTCCTGATCGCCGGCAGCGCTCCGTCGGGGCGTGACATCGAGCTCGCCAACGAAATTCACGACACCTCCATCGAAGCCCTCCAGCTCGAGGCCCGTGCGCTCCAGGCCCAGGTGTCGGGCGCGGTGCACCACCCGCTGAGCACGATCGTGCCGGTGCTGCTGCCGCTGATCGCGATCATCATCAAGACTCTGCGGACGACGGCCAGGTCGTCCAATGATGCCAGTTCGGCCGAGGCGCAATCGTAGCCGACACGCTCAGAGCTTGAGCCTGACGTCGCAGATCTCAGGCTCGGCCGGGTCCGGCTTGACCTCGAAGCCGAGCTGCCGGCACATGTCGAGCATCACGGTATTCTCCTGCAGCACGTCGCCCGATATGGTCTTCAATCCTTCCGACCGCGCGTAGTCGATGATCAGCTGCATGAGGGCCCAGCCGAGTCCCCTGCCCTTGAGGTCGGACCGCAGCAGGATCGCGTATTCGCCGGTCTCGTAGATCGAGTCGGAATGGAGCCGGACCACGCCGACCATTTCGCCGCTGGCCTCCTCGAATGCGATGAAGGCCATCGCGCGCGCATAGTCGAGCTGGGTCAGGCGTGCGATGAATTCGTGGGTGAACTCCTTCATCGGGGCGAAGAAGCGCAGGCGAAGGTCGTTCGCCGTGACGTGACGCAGGAATTCGTGGATGGTCGGCTCGTCCTCGGGGCGCATGGGCCGCACGAAGATGCGCCAGTCCTCCTTGAGCTTGAGGCGGCGCTCCCATTGCGACGGATAGGCGCGAACGGCGAAATTGGCCGGGCCGGAGCCGGCGAACTTCCGCTGTGGCGGTCCGACCGCGACGCGGGCATCCACCGCGGTCACGCCGGTTTCGTCCGCCAGCAGCGGGTTGATGTCGAATTCGCGGATCTCGGGAATGTCGGCCGCCATCTGCGCCAGCTTGACCAGCACCATGGCGACGGCGTCGTGCTTGACCGCCGGCACGTCCCGATAGGCCTTCAGCAGCCGCGACACGCGCGTGCGGTCGATCAGATCGCGGGCCAGTTGCAGATCGAGCGGCGGCAGCGCCAGCGCCTTGTCGTTGATGATCTCCACCGCCGTGCCGCCGCGGCCGAAAACCACCACCGTGCCGAAGGTCGGATCGTCGGCAAGGCCGAGGATCAGCTCGCGCGCCTTTGCCTTGACGACCATGGCCTGGACGATGACGCCGCCGATGCGCGCCTCGGGCCGCAGCTTCCGCGCTCGCGCAAGAATGTCCGTCGCCGCCGCACGGACGGCCTCCGGCGACGTCAGATTGAGCACGACGCCGCCGACGTCGGATTTGTGGGTGATGTCGCGCGACATGATCTTCAGCACGACGGTGCCGCCTTGGGCGAAGATGTCCTTTGCATAGGTCACCGCCTGCTCGACGTCTGCTGCCGCATAGGTCGGCACCATCGCGATATCGTAGGCTTCGAGCAGGTGCTTGATCTCGACGGGTTCGAGCCACTGGCGGCCGTCCGCGATCGCGGCTGTGACGATCTCTCTCGCCCCGCTGGCATCCGGAACGAACGTATCGGGCATCGCGGGAGGCACCTGGGTCAGCTCCTCCACCACTTCGCGGTGCCGGACCAGATGCATGAAGCCGCGCACGGCGTCGTCCTCGGTCGGATAGTTCGGCACGCCGGCGCTGGAGAGTGCCTGGATGATGTGCTGATCGGCGCCGACCCAGGCCGCCAGCACGGGCTTTGCCCATCGCCGGTGCTGCTCGCGATACTTGGCCACGAGCTCCGTCACGGTCTTGGCGATCTCGGCGGCCGATGAGATCGCGGTCTGCACGTTGAGGACGAGGACTGCGTCGTTGTCGCGATCGGCCAGCAGTTCCTCCAGCGCCGCTGCGTAGCGCGCAGCATCGGCGTCGCCCACGATGTCGACGGGGTTTGCACCCGACCAAGTCGGCGGCAGCGCCGCATCGAGCTTCCTGTGCGCATCAGTCGAGATCGTCGCCGGAATACCGCCGAGCTCGACCAATCGATCGACGGCGAGGACGCCGATGCCGCCGCCATTGGTCAGGATGGCGAGACGCTTTCCGGTCGGCGATTCGACGCGGCCGAGTGTCTCGGCACAGTCGAACAGCTCGCGCAGGTCGGACACCCGCAGCACGCCCGCGCGGCGGAACGCCGCGTCATAGACGGCGTCGGCACCGGCGAGCGCCCCGGTATGCGTGGCAGCGGCCTTCGCACCCTGCGCCATGCGGCCGGACTTCACCACGACGACCGGCTTCACCCGCGCGGCGGCGCGCGCCGCCGACATGAACTTGCGCGCGTCCTTGATCGCCTCGATGTAGAGCAGGATCGCGCTGGTCTTGTGATCCATCGCGAAATGGTCGAGCAGATCGGCAATGTCGACGTCGATCTGATCCCCGATCGAGACGATGCCGGAGAAGCCGACGCCGCGCTGCGCGGCCCAATCCACCATGCCGGCGGCAATGGCGCCCGATTGCGAGATCAGCGCGAGGTTGCCGGCCCCCGGCATGTGCGCGGCGAAACTGGCATTCAGGCTGACGCCGGGCATCATGATGCCGAGGCAGTTCGGCCCGATCAGCCGCATGCCGTGTTTGCGGGCGGCAGCGCTGGTCGCCTCGTGCAGCGATCCCGGTCCCTGGCCGAGACCGGCCGAGACGATCAGCGCACCCGCAGATCCGCGACGGCCGGCCTGCTCGACGATGCCTGGAATCTCGCCCGCGGGCGCGGTGACGACGACGAGCTCGGGCACGAAGTCCAGCCTGTCCAGGCTCTTCACCGCCGCGAGGCCGCCGATCTCGGCGTGGCGCGGATTGACGAGGCCAAACCGCCCCTTGAATCCCGCTTTCCGAATGTTTTCCAGGACCGCGCGTCCAACGGACGCCGGACGCGCGCTCGCGCCGACGAGCGCAACCGAGCGCGGCGACAGCAGGTTGTTTAGACGATAAGTCGACATGAAAACAAATGCGCCGCGCCAGCGGCGGTTCCGATGATTGGACGATCCGGCTGGAAGAAGACGCCTAGTGCGAGATCATAACCCAGCATGGTGGCTGGCCAATGACGGTCTTTGTCACACCGCCCCACACGATCTCGTTCAGGCGCGAATGATGGTAGGCGCCCATCACGATGGCATCGATGCCATGGGAATTCGCCCAGCTTCCCAATACTTTGCCGGTCGAGCGGCCGCCCCCCTTTGTGGTTTCGAACGAGGCAAAGACGCCGTGTTCCCGCAAATGGTCGACGAGTGCCGTTCCGGATCGGACGACCGCGTCCGTCTCGTCCTCCGCCACGGTCAGCACACGAACCGAACTGGCAGCCTGAAGAACAGGCAACGCATCGCCGACCGCACGCGCGGCCCGTGCCGAATGATCCCATGCAATCACGACGTTCTCGAACTCGGGCCGGAGCTCGTCGGCGCGATGTTCAGGACAGAGCAGAAGCGGTCGGCCGGATTCGAACAACAGCGCCTCCACGATGGTCTCCGTTCGACTGTCATGCGGTTTCACGGGAACCAGCGTGAGGTCGCTGAAGCGGGCGTGCTCGGCCAGGATCGCTCCGATCTGATCCGCAGGCACCTTGCCCGACCGGCTCTGGGCGCGGGCGTTGGCGCAGCAAGCCGCATCGGTGAAGGCATTCAGCAGCTGCTGCATGTCGCTCGCCTCGAGGCTGGCCTGCGCGAATTCGCGATCGTCGGGCAGCATCACCTTCGGTCGCTCGAAAACATCTTCCTCGAGCGCGAGCGCGGTGATCCTGGCGCCGAGATCGGCGGCGACAGAAACGCATTTCTCGATCGCAACCAGGGCTGGCCCGCGTGGCTGGCCGACAAGGGGCAGAAACACATCCTTGATGGGCATCGGAATTCTCCTGAGCCACCATGATAGGCGGGCTGTCGTCGAGACCCTTGATCCGCGTCAAGACCGGGGGAAACTCCGTCCGATCAGCCCGGGAAACAGGCGTTGACTGACGTCAAGGACTGGTCACTCGGTCGTTCTATGAATAGTTCAGTCGGAGCGGTTCGCCCCGGAGACAGACATGCGTGCGATGGTGTTGCCGGCCCCACGAGCGCGGCTCCGGATGGAGGAGCGGTCCGACCCGATGCCGGGCGAGGGTCAGATCCGGGTGAAGATCAGCGCCTGTGGTGTATGCCGGACCGATCTTCATCTCGTCGATGCCGAGCTGCCCGGCATCCGCTATCCGATCGTGCCTGGCCACGAGATCGTCGGCCGGGTCGACCTCATCGGTGCGAATGTGACGACACATGCGCCTGGTGACCGGGTCGGCATTCCCTGGCTAGGCTTCACCTGCGGAAAATGCCGCTTCTGCCGCGAGGGTATGGAAAATCTCTGTGATGCACCGCTGTTCACCGGCTACACGCGCGACGGCGGCTACGCGACCCACACCATCGCCGACGCACGTTACGCTTTTCCGCTCGGCGAGGCCGGCAGCGACGTGGAGATTGCGCCCCTGCTGTGCGCGGGGTTGATCGGCTGGCGCTCGCTGGTCCTGGCTGGCCCCGCCGAGAGGCTGGGCCTCTATGGCTTCGGCGCGGCCGGCCACATCATTGCGCAAGTCGCGGCTTGGCAGGGACGCTCCGTCCATGCATTCACGCGGGCCGGCGATGCCGCTGCACAAGATCTTGCCCGCCGTCTGGGCGCTGTCTGGGCGGGGTCATCGGACCAGGTGCCCGACGAGCCGCTCGACGCCGCGATCATCTACGCGCCAACCGGCGAGCTGGTCCCGGCGGCGTTGCGCGCCGTGCGCAAAGGTGGTCGCGTCGTCTGCGCCGGCATCCACATGAGCGACATTCCAAGCTTTCCGTATGATCTGCTGTGGCAGGAACGGCAGCTGGTCTCGGTCGCCAATCTGACCCGGCAGGATGGCCTCGATTTTCTCAAGGTCGCGCCGCAAGCCGGCGTGCGCACCGAGACGACGGCGTTTCCGCTCGATCAGGCCAATGAGGTCCTGACCATGCTGCGGAATGGCCAGATCCTCGGCGCGGCCGTGCTGACGCCCTGATGGTGCTTGCCATGTCCGCTTCGATGAAGGATGACACGGCGGCTCAGGAGCGCATCTTTCGGATGCTGACCGACCATCCCGACGTGATGCGCATCGACACGCATGCCGCCTCGGTGTTCCTGGACGCAAAGCGCGCGCTGAAGATCAAGCGCGCCGTCCGGTTTCCCTTCCTCGACTATTCGACGCTCGAAAAGCGCAAGGCGGCCTGCGAGGAGGAGATCCGGATCAACCGGCCCCTGGCGCCGCAGATCTATCATGGCGTCGTGGCGATCACGGAAGAGCCGGATGGATCGGTGAAGGTCGAGGGCGCCGGCCGGCCGATCGAGTATGCGGTCGACATGTCGCGCTTCGACGAAAGCAGGACGTTGGATCATCTGGCCGAGGCGGGACCGCTGGACGCGAAGCTTGCCTCGGACGCCGCTGACGCAATCGCGGCTTCGCATGCGGCGGCGACGCGCGCCGACGGAAAGGCATGGGTATCCTCCATTCCGGGCCTGATCGACGGCAACACGAATGGTCTGCGGGCCGGCGGCCATTTCAGCGCAGACGCGATCGAGCAACTCGGGAAGGCTTCGCATGCGGCCTATCTGCGTATTCGTCCCCTGCTCGCAGGGCGCGGCAGCCGGGGCTTCGTGCGCCGCTGCCACGGCGATTTGCATCTGGCAAACATCGTTATGATCGATGATCGGCCCGTGCTGTTCGACGCGATCGAGTTTGACGCGCAGATGGCGACGGTCGACGTGCTCTACGATCTCGCATTCACGCTGATGGACCTGTTGCAGCACCACCAGCCGAGCGCGGCAAACATGGTGCTGAACCGCTATCTCGCCGCGACGCCGGCCGACAATCTCGATGCGCTCTCGACCCTGCCGCTGTTCATGTCCATCCGGGCGGCGATCCGCGCCCAGGTGGCGCTGGCGCGACTGAAACCGCCGCACTCCGACGATCCCGGCATTGTCGACCAGGCACGGCGTTATTTCGACCTCGCCGGGACGCTGATCCGCCCTCCTGCTCCGTGCCTGATTGCGGTCGGTGGACTGTCGGGCACCGGAAAGACCGCCCTGGCGCACGGGCTTGCGCCGGTCGTGGCACCGGAGCCGGGCGCCGTCGTGCTGCGCAGCGATGTCGTCCGCAAGCAGATGTTCGGGGTCGAGGACACCCACCGCCTGCCGCCTTCAGCCTATACGCCGGAGGTCACGGCCCGCGCCTATGACACGCTGGTGCAGCAGGCCCGCCGGGTGCTGGCGCAGGGCCATTCGGCGATCGTCGACGGCGTATTCGCGCGCGAGGACGAACGCGATGCGATCGCTGCGCTGGCGCGCGAGTGCAACGTGACGTTGAACGGGCTGTTCCTGGTCGCAGACCTTGCAACCCGGCAAGCGCGCATCGGCAACCGCCGGGGAGACGCATCGGACGCCACGCCGGAGGTTGCCGCGCTGCAAGAGCGCTATAATATCGGCCATGTCGGCTGGGCGACCATCGATGCATCCGGGACACAAGAGCAGACGCTTCAGAACTGCCGGAACGTCATCGCTGAGGGGCAAACAAGGCAATCAGACTGATGCGGGCAAGGAAGTCGCGATCCACCACGCGCTCGACGGCAAATACGCATGCCAAGCCGGCAACGCGGCGCAATGTCCTGCCCGCCCGCCTCAGCCCCGGCATGGCCTGCGACACGGCCTTCCGCATCATCGCCCGCCGACACCTCGGCGCGGTGATCGCTCAGCACGACGGCACCTGCCGCGGCGATCCGGATGCACTGCACCAGATCCGGATCGCACTGACTCATCTGCGGACTGCCATCCGCTTCTTCTCGCCGATGGTCGACGATAACGTGCGACCGGAAGTCTGGGCCGAACTGAAATGGCTGAACAGTCAGCTCGGCATGGTGCGGGACCTCGACGTGGCCATCGAGCGGATCGTCGCAGAGAGTGGCGACGAGCTCGCCGTGGTCGCCGAGCTTCAGCGCTGGGACGAGAAACGCGCGGAGAGCCATCGGCTGCTGGCGCGTGCGCTGCAATCGGCGCGGTATCGCCGCCTGGTCGAGCAAACCTCGACGTGGATCGAAAGCGGCCCCTGGTCGACCCGCCGCAGCAAGGAAGCGATCCGGTTGCGCCGCTGCACCCTCGCCGACCATGCGACGGAGCGGCTGACCGAGTGGGAGACGACGCTGCTCAAGAAGGCCCGGAAGCTGAAGAAGCTCGATGTCGAGAAACGTCACAAGCTGCGGCTGCTCAACAAGCGGATGACCTACTCGGTCGAGTCGCTTGCGGATCTGTTCGCCGATGGGGTGGCGACGAAGCAAAAGTCCATCCTCAAGCAATTGCGCAAGGCACAACGGTCGCTCGGTCAATTGAACGACGATGCGCGCGGACAAGCACTAGCGGCGTCGTTGAATGGCGCCGGCATCGAGGCCAGCCGTCGCTTCCTCAACCGCAAACGCGAGAAGAAGCTGTTGCGGAAGGCGTCAACGGCCTATCGCAAATTGGACAAGGCCAAACCGTTCCGCTCTTCGGATCTCGCGCCGAGATCGGAGCCGGAGGCTTAGGTGCGGACGTAGTCCCCCGGCGCATCCGGCAGGCCGAGGGCGTCGCCAAGTCCGATCTGCGGCGGATCGCAGGGCGCGCCGGAACGTGCCGCCAGCCAATTGGTCCATTCCGGCCACCACGAGCCTTCAATGCGCGGAGCCAGCTTCAGCCATTCGTCGGCACCGACATAGGGCGCATCGGCAGCCTTGGTCAGCACCTGATAAAAGTGGCCCTCCTCCTGCGGAGGCGCCACGACACCGGCATTGTGACCGCCGCTGGTCAACAGGAACGTTACGTCGGCATCGACCTGATAGTGGATCTTGTAGACGGATCGCCAGGGCGCCACGTGATCGGCGAGCGTGCCGACCACGAACATCGGGGTATGAATGTCGGACAGCGAGACGCTCCGGCATTCGACCCGATAGCGACCTTCCGCCAGATCGTCGTTCAGGAACAGCTTGCGCAGATACTCCGAGTGCATGCGATAGGGTAGCCGCGTGGCGTCGGCATTCCAAGCCATCAGGTCGCTCGGTGGCGAGCCGTCGCCCATCAGATAATCACGCGAGAGCCGCGACCAGATCAGCTCGTTGGAGCGCAGGAGCTGGAACGCGCCCGCCATCTGTGTCGTGTCGAGATAGCCGCGCTGCCACATCATGTCTTCGAGAAAGGCAACCTGGCTCTCGTTGATGAACAGCGTCAATTCGCCGGCCTCGGTGAAATCGGTTTGCGCCGCGAGAAGCGTGACGGTGCCGAGACGGCTATCGCCGTCCCGCGCCATGGCCGCCGCGGCAATCGACAGCAACGTCCCGCCAAGGCAATAGCCGAGCGCATGGATCTTCCGGCCCGGCACGATCTGCCCGATCATGTCCAGCGCGGCCATCACGCCCAGCTTGCGGTAGTCGTCGAAGGCAACATCCCGATCGTTCGCATCCGGATTGCGCCAGGAGATCGCGAAGACGGTGAAGCCCTGAGCGGTCAGGTATTTGACCAGGGAATTCTGCGGCGACAGATCGAGGATGTAGTACTTCATGATCCAGGCCGGCACCATCAGAATCGGCTCCGGCCGCACCTGCGCAGTCGTCGGATGGTACTGGATCAGCTCGATCAGGCCGTTGCGGTAGACGACCTTGCCGGGCGAAGCCGCCACCGTCTTGCCAACGACGAACTGATCCTCGCCGGCCAGCTTCGAGCCAGAGAGCAGGCGCATCAGGTCGCTGCACCAGTTCTGCCAGCCGAACACGAAGTTCTCCCCGCCGCTTTGGAACGCTTTTTCCAGCACCTGCGGATTGGTGGCGGCGAAATTCGAGGGCGCCAGCATGTCGAGCATCTGGCGCATCGAGAACTCGACGATGGCCTCATTTGCGTGCGACACGCCGCGTATGCCGGTCGTGGCATCGTGCCACCAGCGCTCGGTGAGCAGAAACGCCTGCGCAAGCAGATTGAACGGCGCGGCTTCCCATTGCCGGTCCTTGAAGCGGCGATCCCGCGCCTGCGGCCGAATGACGGACCATGGTTCTTTGGATGTCGCGTGAGCGGCAGCTTCCAGGAAGCGGCCTGAGTCGCGGAAGATATTGCGGAAGAGCTCCATCTGGTGCTGAGGCGCCGCCGCAAGATGCGCGCCCCAATCGAGCCAGGCGAGCGACAAGGCCACAGGCGAGATTCCGCCCGTGAACCGCGCCAGCATGGCATGAAACGCGCGATCGAGTGGATACGAATCCGTTGTTTGCGGGCAAGTGCAGTCAGCCGGCGTGCCTGCGACCCTTTCGTGAATCCCGGCAGCCGGCCTGGTAGCGGGAGCTTGCAGCGGCGCTTCGGCCCGTGGAAATATTTTTACGACGCTCATGGCTCATTGTTCCTGCGGGCTTCCGTTCTACGCCTCCGGCAGGATATGGCGACGCTTCCGCCGCGCGTTGAGCTGCATCAAATCGCGGCACGGATCAAAATCGGTCAATCAAGGCAAGCTTTGTCCGCTTGACCTGAGTCAAACCGCACCCCGATGGACTCACTAGGCTTTGTCCATTGAAATTGACATGCCAGCGGAGTTGTCCATGCGCGCCCACCAGATCATGACCCGGTCGGTCATCTCGGTTACCCCCGACACCAGCATCGTCGAGGCGGCCAATATCATGCTGAAGCGACATGTGAGCGGCCTCACGGTGGTCGACGCTACCGGCAAGCTGGTGGGCGTGGTGTCGGAAGGAGATTTCATCCGCCGCAGCGAGATCGGCACCGGGCGCAAGCGCGGGCGCTGGCTGCGGTTCATCCTCGGTCCGGGCAAATCCGCCAGCGACTTCGTTCACGAACACGGCCGCAAGGTCTCGGAAGTGATGACCGACCTGCCCGTGACCATCACCGAGGATACGGCGCTTGCGGAGATCGTCGACCTCATGGAGCGAAACAATGTCAAGCGGCTGCCGGTGGTGCGCGGCGACAAGGTCGTCGGAATTGTGTCCCGCGCCAACCTGTTACAGGCCGTGGCCGGGCTCGCCCGCGAAGTGCCGGATCCGACCGCCGATGACGACCACATTCGCAGCCGCATCATCGACACCATGGAGAAGAACGACTGGTGCCCGTTCGGGCTGAACGTCATCGTGCGCGACGGTATCGTTCATCTCAGCGGCGTCATCACTGAAGAGCGCGCTCGACAGGCCGCGATCGTCGCCGCAGAGAACGTCGAGGGCGTGAAGAAGGTGCACGATCATCTCTGCTGGGTCGACACCATATCCGGCGTCTATCTCAACTCGCCCGAAGACGACGAGCTCGCCAAAGCGAGCTGATCGCCGCGGAGTTCAGCTCGGAATGACGGCGGTGGCTTCGATCTCGACGCGCGCCGCCTTCTCGACGAGGCGCACGACCTGAACCAGGGCCATCGCTGGATAGTGCGTTCCGAAGACGTCGCGGTAGATCTTGCCGAGCTCCTTCAGATTGGCCAGATACTCGTCCATGTCGACGACGTACCAGGTCAGGCGCACGAGGTGCTCGGGCCGGGCACCGGCCTCGGCCAGGATCGCTGCGATGTTGTCCAGGGTCTGGCGCACCTGCGCGACGAAGCCGTCGGCGAGACGCTCCTCGGCGTCCCAGCCGATCACCCCGCCGGTGACGACGATACGTCCTTCGGCAGCCATGCCGTTGGCATAGCCCTTCGGCAGCGGCCAGCCTGACGGCTGCAGGATCAGCGCCTTGGTGCGCGTTTTATCCTCGGCTGCGGTCGGTAGCACCGCGAATTGCGGGCTTTTCGGCGTCGTCACAGACAATTCTCTATCCTTCTCTCATTCCGCGGCGACGCCTGAGGACGTCACTGCAGCCTGCGCCAGCTGCCGCAGGGCAAAGCGCTTCAGCTTGCCGGTCTCGGTCTTCGGCAATTGCGCGACGAACTCGATGGCGCGCGGATATTTATACGGCGCGATCTCGCGTTTGACGTGCTCCTGCAACTCGGCCACCAGCTGAGCGTCAGGCGTCACGCCGGGCGCGGCAATGACATAGGCTTTGACGATCATGCCCCGCGCCTCGTCCGGCGCGCCAACCACACCGCATTCGGCGACCGCCGGATGCGTAAGCAGCGCCGCTTCGACGTCAGTTCCTGCGATGTTGTAGCCGGCCGACACGATCATGTCGTCGGAGCGCGACTGGTACCAGAAATAGCCGTCGCTATCCATCAAATAGGTGTCGCCGGTGATGTTCCAGCCGTTCTGGACGTATTTCCGCTGCCGCTCGTCGGCCAGATAGCGGCAGCCGGTCGGCCCGCGCACGGCGAGAAAGCCCATCGTTCCGGGCGGCACGTCGCGGCCCTCATCATCGACGATCTTGGCTTCATAGCCCGGCACGGGCTTGCCGGTGGCGCCGGGGCGGATCTCGTCCTCGGTCGCGCTGATGAAGATGTGCAGCATCTCGGTCGAGCCGATGCCGTCCATCAGCTTGATCCCGGTCGCCTTGAGCCAGGCATCGAATGTCGGCTTGGGCAGAGTCTCGCCCGCAGAGACGCATTTGCAGAGCGAAGAAATGTCGCGGCCTGCGAGCTTGCCAAGCATGGCGCGGTATGCGGTCGGCGCCGTGAAGCAGACCGTGGTCTTGTACTGCTCGATCGCATTCAGAATGTCGTCCGGCGTCGTCTTCTCCAGCACGACGAAGGAGGCGCCGATATGCATCGGAAACAGCACGCCGCCAAAGCCGAAGGTGAAGGCGAGCGGCGCCGAGCCGATGAAGCGATCGTTTTGCTCGGCGCGCAGAATGTTGCGCGCATAGCCGTCACAGACCGCGAGCATGTCGCGATGGAAATGCATGGTGCCCTTGGGATCGCCGGTCGTGCCCGAGGTGAAGGCGATCAGGCAGATGTCGTCGGCGGCGGTATCGACCGCCTCGAACTCCGGGCTGACATCGGCGATCAACGCTTCCAGCGAATCCGCCGCGCCATTGCCCCAATAGACGACCCGATCGAGACCGGGCGCAGCAGCTTTCGCCTTCTCCATCTCCTCGGCGAGCTTTCCGTCGCACAGCGCCAGCGTGATCTCCGCCTTCTGGATCGGATAGGACAGCTCCTTGGCGCGCAGCAGCGGCATCGTCGCCACGCAGATTCCACCGGCCTTGATCACCGCGAGATAGGTCGCAACCATCATCGGATTGTTGGCCGAGCGCAGCAGCACGCGCCCGCCGGTGACGAGACCGAGCTTGCCAACCAGCACATTGGCGATGCGGTTCACCAGCGCCTGCAGCTCGCGGTAGGTGTAGCTGACGGCCGGGCTGATGACGCAAGGAGCGTCGCCATGGCCCTGCTCGACCCAGCGATCGAGGAAATAGCTGACGCAGTTCAGTCGCGGCGGATAGTTCAGTTCCGGCCGCGTGAAGATGAATTCGGGCCAGAGCTCGCGCGGCGGCAGATGTTGCCGCGCGAACGTATCGACGTGGGCCGTTGCGGCGCTGCCGTCATACGAGCCCGTCCCTTGAATCTTGGCGGCGTTGGCCATCGCACGCTCCTTTCAGCATGGATTGCACCCGGCAGCACGATCTGGAAAACATTTTAGGCTTAAAACAATTCGGCGCAATAGGGGATTTTGGGCATCCCGCGCTTTTTCATGGGGCAAAAGGTGGGGTCGTCGCGCCCGCAGAGCTACGGCCGGCGGCGGGCGGCCGATTTCTGCGCGGACCCCTTGGTCTTGGCGAGGAGGCGCATCAATTCCCGCACGTCCTTCGGCGAGAGGTCGGCGAAGAGATCGGCGATCCAGGTCTCGTGCTCGGCGGCCATCCTGCGGAACTCGGCACGCCCGAGCTTGGTCAGCCGGATCACCTGGACGCGGCGATCGGTCTCCGAGGTCCGGCGGTCGAGATGGCCTGATTCCACCAGGCGCTCCACGAGCCCGGTCACATTGCCGTTCGAAACCATCATGCGCTTGGAGACATCGGACAGCGTCATGCCGTCAGGCGCCCTGTCGAGCTGTGCCATCAGGTCGAAACGCGGCAACGTGACGTCGAACCGCTGCCGCAGCCGGCCGCGCACCTCGCCCTCGATCAGCGTCGTGCAGGTCAAGAGCCGCAGCCACAGCCGAAGCTCTTCGGCGTGGTCCTCCGGTGTTTCGACGGCCTTGGTCTCGGAATCGAGCATGTCGATGCAGTCACTCACGGCCGGCCTCGGCGCGGGCACGGATTCCCCAACGTTTTGAGCTTCAAATAAATCCGAGCCGGCCGCAAGTCCAAAGCTGCAACAATCGACCGCACGCCAGTTTCTTTAGGCTTCAAATAATTGGCGCGCAGCTTGCATGCACAACTGCCCGCAGGATGCGACGCATCGCGCTCGGCTTGCCGGGGCCGCCGTCATCGGCATAAGCTTTGGATTGAAGTACGTGGCTTGCAGCGCAAGCCAATCGTCACAAGGGACAGATCATGAAGACGAAAATGACCTTGGCCGCAGCTGCGATGCTACTCGGCACCGTGGTGACCCCTGCCCTCGCCCAGGAAAAAATCAAGCTGGGTGTGATCGTGACCCTGTCGGGGCCCGCCGCAGCACTGGGCCAGCAGGTTCGCGACGGCTTCGCGCTCGCCGTGAAGGATCTCGGCAGCAAGATGGGCGGCCGCGATGTCGAGGTCGTGGTCGTCGACGATGAGCTGAAGCCGGATGCTGCGGTGACCAAGGTGAAGGGCCTTCTGGAACGTGAGAAGGTCGACTTCGTGGTCGGGCCGATCTTCTCCAACATCCTCCAGGCCATCCATCGGCCCATCACGGAGTCGAAAACCTTCCTGATCAGCCCCAATGCCGGTCCGTCGACCTTCGCCGGCAAGGATTGCAACCCGTTCTTCTATGTGACCTCGTATCAGAACGATCAGGTGCACGAGATCCTCGGCAAGGTCGCGCAGGACCGCGGCTACAAGCGGATGTACCTGATGGTGCCGAACTATCAGGCGGGCAAGGATTCGGTGGCTGGCTTCAAGCTGGACTACAAGGGCGAGATCGTCGAAGAGTCCTACATGCCGCTGAACACGTTGGATTTCCAGCCGGAGCTCTCCAAGATTTCCTCGCAGAAGCCCGATGCACTGTTCACATTCATGCCGGGCGGCCTCGGCGTCAATCTCGTCAAGCAGTACCGGCAGGCCGGGCTCGCCGATACTATTCCGGTGCTCTCGGCCTTCACGGTCGATGAATCGACCCTGCCGGCACAGCAGGATGCGGCGGTGGGCATGTTCGGTGGCGCGAACTGGGCGCCCAATCTCGACAATCCCCAGAACAAGAAGTTCGTTGCCGCCTATGAGGCCGCCTACAACAGCGTTCCCGGCACCTACGCCTTCCAGGCCTATGATGCCGCGATGCTGATCGAGAGCGCCGTCAAGGCCGTGAAGGGCAATCTCTCCAACAAGGAGGCCGTTGGCGCCGCGTTGAAGAAGGCCGACTTCACCTCGCTGCGCGGGGCCTTCAAGTTCAACAACAACAATTATCCGATCCAGGATTTCTACCTGACCAAGGTCGCCAAGCGTCCGGACGGCAAGTTCCAGACCGAGATCGTGCAGAAGGTGTTCGAGAATTACGGCGACCGCTATGCCAAGGACTGCAAGGGGTCGAACTGAGCATGATCCGCACCCGAAGGGCCGCACTAGCGCAAAGTGCGCAGCGGTTGCCGATGAAGATCATGCTCTGACAATAGCTGCGCAGCGCGCTACGGGAGGACTGCAATGAAGAGCGAAATCACCGGCATCACGCGGGCCAATGAAGGAATCCAGGGCATTTCCTGGAACATCCTCGGCCAGACCTACGTGCCGAAGAGCCACGCGGAGAACAGCTTCTCCTGGCACGCGACGCTGCCGCCGGGCACCTTCGTGCCGCCGCACATTCACCCCGACCAGGATGAGTATCTCTACATGCTGGAGGGCAAGCTCGATTTCATGCTGGGCAATTCGGAGGCGCAGGCAAGTGCAGGCGACCTGATCCGCCTCGGCATGGGCGTGCCGCACGGCATCTTCAACAAGTCGGAGCAGACCGCCAAGGTGCTGTTCTGGGTCTCGCCGAGCCGCAAGCTGTTCGACCTGTTCTGGGGCCTTCACAACATGAAGGAGCAGAAGCCCGAGGACGTCGTGGCGATGGCCGCCGAGTTCAACATCCACTTCCTGCCGCCGCCGCCCGGCGGCTAGCGGAGCGCTTCAGGCGCGCACCGCCGCGAGTCCGGGCACCGCGGCGAAACCGGCCTTGGTGGCATAGCCGCGCACGATGGCCTCGCGCTGGGAATAGCTCAGGACGTTGTCGACATTGTCGAAACCGTCGGGCGCGAGCTGCTCGACCGCGTCAATGACGCCCTCCGGCCCGCCGCGCCGGTTGGAGCGAACGATCTCGGCCGTCATCGGCAGACGCTTCTTCTCGTATTCGAGCAAGGCCTGACGCGGGTGTTCGGCGCGCACCAGCACATCCGCAAGACAGCGGGCGTCGAGAATGGCCTGCGAGGCGCCGTTCGACCCCACCGGATACATCGGATGCGCGGCATCGCCGAGCAGCGTGACCCGGCCCATTGACCAATAGGGCAAGGGATCGCGATCGCAGGTCGGATATTCGTAGAATTCGGGCGTTGCCGAGATCAGGCTCTTCACGTCGATATAGGGCACCGAGAAGCGCGCCACGTGCGGCATCAGCTCCTCGCGGCGACCCGGCCGCGACCAGTCTTCCTTCCGCGGCGGCGGCGCGTTGCCCTCGCCCACTTTCACCAGCACCGCCCAATTGGTCAGGCGGCTCGCCGGGCTCGATCCTTCCGCGATCGGATAGATCACCACCTTGGCATTGAGACCGCCGGCCACGATCATCGATTTGCCGGTGAGAAACAGCGGCCAGTCGCGCGCACCGCGCCACAGCATGAGGCCGTTCCAGCACGGCGGCCCTTCGTTCGGAAACAGCGTCTCGCGGACGCGCGAGTGAATGCCGTCAGCGCCGATCAGGATATCGCCGCGCGCCGTGTGGACATGGGCACCGGAGCGGTCGAAAAAGTAAGCGGTAACGCCGCCCTCGTCCTGCGTGAAGGCGCCGAGCCGGCAGCCGGTGTGAATCGCCTCACGGCCCAACCGCTCCTCGACGGCACGATGGATGACGCCCTGAAGCCGGCCGCGATGGATCGAGAATTGCGGCACATCGTGGCCGGCGTCGATGCCGCGAGCTTCGCGCCAGACCTCCTGGCCATGGCGGTTGAGATAATAGAGCTGATCGGTGCGGATCGCGACCTCGTCGAGCTTCTGCAGCAGGCCGAGGCCGGCCAGCTCGCGCATCGCGTGCGGCAGCGTGTTGATGCCGACGCCGAGCTCGCGAATGGTGTCGGCCTGCTCGAAGATCTCGCAATCCAGGCCGCGCGAGCGGAACATCAAAGCCGTCGTGAGACCACCGATACCGCCACCGACGATAATCGCCTTCATCGCCCTAACTCCACTCGAACCGCAGGCAATGGGTTAACGTCGCACGGGCGGTCACTCCGCCGCAAGCGGCTTTGTCGCCTCCGCCTTGAGCTCGGTCCGGGTCTTGGGCTTAGCCTTAATTCTCAGCTCCTCAAGATCCTGCCGGTCGCGCACGCTGTTGCGGAACCCGAATACATGCGCATCGGCGACATCACCGCGCGATTGGCTAGCTTCATCTCACGCAGGCGGCAATCAAATTATTTTAAACCTAAAGTAATCTCCCGCAAGTCCCCCTCGCTGGATTGGCTGCAGATAATTGCGCCGGCTCAGTCGCCCCTGAAGACCGGTTTGACCTTGTTGGCGAAAGCCTCGAAGGCGCGCTCGAAATCCGCAGTTGTCATGCAAAGGGCTTGAGCCACGGCCTCTGCCTCGATCGCCTCCTCGACGGACATCGCCCATTCCATAGCCAGCATCCGCTTGGTCATGGTGTTGGCGAAGGTCGGGCCTTCCGCGACCTGCTTGGCCAGAACCTGCGCCTGGGGCAGCACCTGCTCCGGCGTGACGATACGGCTGAAGAAGCCCCAGCGCTCGCCCTCTTCCGCCGTCATGAACCGGCCGGTGTAGAGCAGCTCGGAGGCGCGGGACTGCCCAATGATCCGCGGCAGGATGGCGCAAGCACCCATGTCGCAACCAGCAAGCCCCACCTTGTTGAACAGGAACGCCACTTTCGCCCCGCTCGCCGCAAGGCGCATATCAGACGCCATGGCGATGATCGCCCCGGCGCCGGCGCAGATACCTTCGACCGCGGCCACGATCGGCTGCGGACAGGCCCGCATGGCCTTGACGAGGTCGCCGGTCATGCGCGTGAAGGCGGTCAGACCCTTGGTGTCCATCTTCACCAGCGGGCCGATGATCTCGAACACGTCGCCGCCGGACGAGAAATTGCCGCCGGCACCCGTGACGACGATGGACTTGACCGCGTCGTCGAAGGCGCAGGCGCGGAAGAAGTCGGTCAGTTCCCGATAGCTCTCGAACGTCAGCGGATTCTTTCGTTCGGGGCGATTGAGCGTGACCGTGGCAACGCCGTCGACCACGGCGAGCAGGAAGTGCTGCGGCGAGTAATCCGCAAGCGGCACGGTAACGGGATTGGCTGGTCTGCTCATGGGATCTCCTTGGCTTTCTTTTTCCGCGCCTGCCAGGCAGGCTAGACTTCGCCACCGGCCACTGCGATCGCCTGTCCGGTGATCGAGCTCGCGCCCTCCCCGCACAGCCAGAGAACCGCGTCTGCGACCTCCTGAGGCGTGACCAGGCGCCCTTGCGGATTGTGCTTCGCGAGCTCGGCAATTGCCTGCTCGCGGGTCCGGCCCGTCTTCTTCATGATGTTGTCGATGCTCCCGGCGACGAGGTCGGTGTCGGTGAATCCGGGACACACCGCGTTCACGGTGACGTTGCTTCCGGCCATCTCGAGAGCAAGGGAACGCACGAGGCCGATGACGGCGTGCTTAGCCGCTGCATATGCGCTGACATAGGCGTAGCCCTTGAGGCCTGCGGTGGACGCTACCGCGACGATGCGGCCGTAGGGACGATCCTTCATGCCCGGCAGCACGGCCTGGACGGCATGCACGACGCCCATGAAGTTGACATCCATCATCCGGCTGAAGAGCGCGCTGTCCGATTTCGCGAACGGCGCCGATTCAGCGCTGCCCGCGTTGGCAATCAGGATGTCGATCGGCTTGCGCGCACTTGCCCCGGCGATCGCGGCTTTCAGAGACGCTTCGTTCGAGACATCAGCGACAGCCGCAAAGTGCGCGGCGCCTGCATTGACCGCCTCGTCGAGAACCGCCGCGTTCCGGCCAAGCACAGTCACGGTCGCACCGGCGCCGACGAGAGCGGACGCGATCGCGCGGCCGATGCCGCGCCCGCCACCGGTGACCAGCGCGTGCGGCGAATGCGGCAATCCGGACATGCGCTGGCTCCCTCGGATCTCGTGACCAGTGTTCGATATATTTTAACCTTCAAGTTTTTGCAACGAAAGCGGCGCTTGGTCGGCGAATGATGCGGCGTGAGCGACGGCCCGAAAATTGCTTTAAGTATAAAATTATCGCTTTCCATCCCCCACAGGCCTGTTAGCATCGAACGGGCCCAGCAGAAGGATGTCGCGTGTCGCAGCCTGTGCCAATGATAACAAAGGACGAACGCTTCGCCTACGAAGCCGCGGGTGATCCGGACGCGATACCGCTGATCTTCCTGCACGGCATCGGCGGCGCGGCGCGGGCCTGGCGGCGGCAGCTTGCGACATTTGGCGACCGCTTCCGCGCGATCGCATGGGACATGCCCGGTTATGGAGGATCGGCGCCGCTTGCGAGCGTCAGTATCGCTGCCCTGGCGGAGGCGCTGCAGCAATTCATCGCGCAACTCGGCGTCAGTAGGCCTGTTCTGGTCGGCCATTCCATCGGCGGCATGATCGTTCAGAAGTGGCTGGTTCAGTCCCCCAAGCTGGCACGCGCAGTCGTGCTGGCGCAGACCAGCCCTGCATTCGGGAAGGCGGACGGCGACTGGCAGAAATCGTTCATCGCGGCGCGGCTCGGGCCGCTTGATCGCGGCGAGACGATGAAGTCGCTGGCCCCCTCCCTGGTGAAGGAGCTCGTCGGCGACGACCCCGATCCGAACGGGATGGAGATCGCCCGCGAATGCATGGGGAGCGTGCCCGAGGCCAGTTATCGTGCCATGATGCTGGCTCTCATCGGCTTCGATCAACGCAGCACGCTCGGAAATATCTCCGTTCCGACGCTGTTGCTGTCCGGCTCAAAGGACAACAACGCGCCCGCGCCGATGATGGCAAAGACGGCGACCTATATCCCGGGCGCCGAATATGTCGAGCTGCCTGGCGTCGGCCATCTCGCCAATCTCGAACGCCCCGAGGCCTTCGACGAAGCTCTCGGCCGGTTCCTGAACTCTCTCGCGACCAAAGCCTAAGGTAACTGCGCGATGACCATGCAAGTCAGCAAGACGATTGGCGCGACCAACAAGGTCGCGCTGGATGTGCCGATCTTCGATCCGGTCGCATTCCGCCTGAGCGACGAGCAGGCCGGCATCATCACCCGCGCGAGAGAGATCGGCCAGACCGTGTTTGCCGATCGTGCCGCCACTTACGATCGCGAGGCGACTTTCCCGACTGAAAATTACCGCGATTTGCATCGCATCGGCCTTCTCGGCATCGCCGTGCCCAAGAGGCACGGCGGCCTCGGCGCCGATTACCAGACCTATGCCCTGGCGGCAGCCGAGATCGGCCGCTATTGCGGCGCCACTGCACTGACCTGGAACATGCATGTCTGCTCGACCCTTTGGTCGGGGCCCCTCGCCGACGATCTCGACATGGATGCTGAGACTCGTGCCGAGCACGAGCGGCGGCGCGCGGTGCACTACAAGCGCATCGTTGAGGACGGTGCGATCTATTCGCAACCCTTCTCCGAAGGTGGAGCTGCCGCTGCGGGCGGCGTTGCTTTCGGTACCGAAGCAAGGCCGGTCGAAGGCGGTTGGATCGTCAACGGCAAGAAGATCTTTGCCTCGCTTTCGGGCCACGCCGATTATTACGGCGTGCTTTGCACCGAGATCGAGCAAGGCGAGAAGGCGTCGCGCCGCAACACGCTTTACCTGGCGATATCAGCCAAATCAGAAGGCGTCTCGGTCGTCGGCGACTGGGACCCGCTGGGCATGCGCGGCACGGTTTCCCGGACGCTGCTGTTCAAGGATGTGTTCGTTCCGGAAGATTCGGCGCTGATGCCGCGCGGCGTGTATTTCCAGGCAGCTCAGCGCTGGCCGCACATGTTCCTGACGCTGTCGCCGACCTATATGGGTCTGGCGCAAGCCGCCTACGACTTTACCGTGCGTTACTTGCGCGGCGAGGTCCCGGGCATGCCGTCGGTCAAGCGGCGGATGTACCCGACCAAGCAGATCGCGGTTGCGCAGATGCAGATCAGGCTGGAGCAGATCAAGACGATCTGGTTCCAGGCCGTGACCGAGGCGCGCGCCAATCCGAGCAAGGAGCAGGTGCTGCGCGCCTACGCCGCGCAATATTCGGTGATGGAGGGCGCCAATGAGCTCGCCGCGCTCGCGATCCGCACCTGTGGCGGCCAGGCCATGCTCAGATCGCTGCCGCTGGAGCGGATCTATCGGGACAGCCGCTGCGGCTCGCTGATGCTGCCCTGGACCGCCGAGCTCTGCCTCGACCGGATCGGGCGCGAAGCACTGTACGAGGCCGGTGAAACGGACGACTGACCGTGGACCTCTGTAGCCTGATCGACCGCAACGCGGCGTTCGCGCCAGACAAGACGGCCATTGCCTTCGAAGGCAAGCGGCTGAGTTACGCGGCATTCGCCGCACGGATCGAACGGACCGCGACGGCCTTGAAGGGGGAGCTCGGCGTCGGCCGCGGCGATCGCGTCGCGATTCTAAGCCTGAACCGGCCGGATTATCTGGTTCTGCTCTACGCCTGTGCGCGCCTCGGCGCGATGCTGGTGCCGCTGAACTGGCGACTGGCCGTCGCCGAGCAGCTGTTCATTCTCAGTGATGCCGGCGCCAAGGTCCTGGTCCTCGAGCAGGCGTTTTCCGGAGTGCTTGCCGAGCTGGGGCAGACCGCGGCAGGGACATCCGTCGTCGGCCTCGACTTCACGCCGCCTCGCGGCACGACATTCGAAGATTTGCTGGCCCGCGGTGACGGCACGAGCCGAAATCCACATACCGACCTCTCCTGCCCGCTGCTCATCGTCTACACGTCGGGCACGACGGGACGGCCAAAGGGCGCGGTGCTGCGCCAGGAGGCGCTGTTCTGGAACGGTGTCATGAGCCAGCACATGCACAACATGACGTCCGACGACCACGTGCTGACCGTGCTGCCGTTCTTCCACGTCGGTGGCCTCAACATCCAGACTACGCCCGCGCTCCAATTGGGCGCGACGGTCACGGTGCATGCGCGCTTCACGCCGGACGCCACGCTTGCGGCTATCGAACGGGAACGGCCGACACTCACGGTGATGGTTCCTGCGATCCTTCAGGCGGTGAGCGAGCATGCTGCCTGGGCGACCGCTGATCTTTCCTCACTCAAGGCCGTCGCCACCGGCTCGACCATCGTACCGCCGCACCTGATCGAGCGCTTCGTCGCGCGCGACGTCCCGGTGCTTCAGGTCTATGGTTCGACCGAGACCTGCCCGATCGCCGTCTACACGCGGCTTGGCGGCGACCTTTCGCGCGCGGGATCGACCGGCCTTGCCGGCCTGTGTTGCGAGGCAAAGGTGATCGATCAGGCCGGCGAAGAACTGCCCGCGGGCACGCCGGGCGAAATCGCGGTGCGCGGTCCCAACGTGTTCTTCGAATATTGGGGCAACGACGCCGCAACGCGCGAGGCGCTGCAGGACGGCTGGTATCGCACCGGCGATATCGGCCTGCGCGATGCCGACAGCTATTTCTGGGTCCGCGACCGAAAGAAGAACATGATCATTTCAGGCGGAGAAAACGTCTACCCGGCCGAGGTCGAGCGCGTCCTGCTCGAACACCCCGACGTCAGCGAATGCGCCGTGATCGGCCGGCCGGACCCGCGCTGGGACGAGGTGCCGGTCGCCTATGTCATTGCGAGATCCGGCTGTCGGCTCGAAGCGGACGAATTGAAGGCGCATCTTCAGGCCCAGCTCGCACGCTACAAGGTTCCGCGCGAGATCGTCTTCGTCACCGACCTGCCGCGCACGGCGCTGGGCAAGGTCCAGCATTTCCTGCTGAAGCAGCTTGATGCGCAGTCACGGGCGCAAGGAGAAGCATCTTGAAGATCACAGTTCTGGGTGGGGGAAACGGCTCTTTCGCGGCCGCGGGCGATTTTGCACTGTCGGGGCACGAGGTGCGGCTCTGGCGCCGCGATGCCGATCAGGTCGCAGCGCATCGCGCCGCCGGCTCGCGCATTCTGGTCAAGGATCACAACGGCAGCCACGACGTGAAGCTCGCGCTGGTCACGACCAACATGGCGGACGCCGTCGAAGGCACGGAGCTGATCCTGTGCCCCGCGCCCGCCTTCGCGCAATCAGATATCGCTCGCCTGCTCGCGCCGCATCTGCGCGACGGTCAGGTCGTGTTTCTGCCGCCGGCAACATTCGGCTCGATGATCTTCGCCCAGGCATCGCGAGATGCCGGCAACAATGCCAAGGCCAGCTTTGCCGAAACGGGCACGCTTCCGTGGCTGACCCGCAAGCACGGACCCTTCGAGGTCGCGATCACCATTCGCGCCAAGCGGCTCCCGGTCGGCGTGTTCCCGCTTGACCAGGCGCCCCACGCGCTCGCAGTGATCGGACGTGCTTTCCCAGACGCGATCGAGGCGTGCGGAGACGCGCTGTCGGGCGCACTGATGAACGCAGGCCCGATCATTCATCCGCCGTTGATCGTCATGAACGCAGGGCCGATCGAACATTTCGAGCGCTGGGACATTCACAAGGAAGGTACGCAAGCCGCGATCCGCCGGGTCACTGACGCGCTCGACGCAGAACGCATCGCGGTGCGCGAGGCACTCGGCTACGGCGCGCCACATTTCCCGCTGGCCCATCACTACGCGAGGGAAGGCGAGATCTGGATGTATGGCCGCGGCTCGCACGACCGACTGACCGATTCCGGTGATTGGCGCGAGCGGATCGTGCTGACAGAGCACCGTTACATGCGCGAAGATCTGCGGCTTGGGCTGTCGCTGCTGGTGTCCGTCGCGGGCCTCGCTGGCGTGGACACACCGCTGGCCAAAGCGTTTCTGTCAATCGGCGGCGCGGTCTGCGGCGAAGATTTTGCGCGAGGTGGCCGAACGCTCCAGACGCTGGGACTCGGCGAGCTCAGCAAGGCTGAATTGCAGACGCTGCTCCGCAATGGATTCTGATCAATGACCAGTCGCATCAATATCGCCTGTCTCGGCGCTGGCCGCATGGGCCGGGGCATTGCCGTTGCCTTCGCGTATGCAGGGCACAGGGTCACGATGATCGATATCAAGGCGCGTTCCGCGGAGGACTTCACCAAGCTGGAAACGGACGCGCTTGGCGAAGTCAGGAAGACCTTCGCCAGCCTGTCGAAGCTGGGGCTCTTGGCCGAAGCGGATGTCGATCCACTGAGCGCGCGCGTCTCGGTGGTCGCGGCCGGCGGAAGCGCTGCAATTCTGTCCGAGGCCGGCATGGTCTTCGAGGGCGTTCCTGAGGTGGTCGAGCTCAAGCGCGAAGTATTAACGGCGGCGTCAAAGCAGGTCGGCCCTGAAACGATCATCGCGTCGACGACCTCGACCATCCTCGTCGACGATCTCTCGGGCGCGATCGTGAACCCGCGCCGCTTTCTAAACGTGCACTGGCTCAACCCGGCCTATCTCATCCCGCTGGTCGAGGTTTCGCCCGGCAAGACGACAGACCCGGCCGTCATCGACGAGGTCAAGACGCTGCTCGAAGGCATCGGGAAGGTGCCGGTGGTCTGCGCCGCCACACCGGGTTTCATCGTCCCGCGCATCCAGGCGCTGGCAATGAACGAGGCCGCCCGCATGGTCGAGGAAGGCGTCGCCAGCGCCGAAGAGATCGACAAGGCGATCCGTTACGGCTTCGGCTTCCGCTATGCCGTGCTCGGGCTGCTCGAATTCATCGATTGGGGCGGCGGCGATATCCTGTACTACGCCAGCCGTTACCTCGAAGGCGCGCTTGGTAGCGACCGCTATCGCGCGCCGGAGGTCATTTCCCGCAACATGCACGAAGGCCGGATCGGCCTGCGCACGGGCGCCGGCTTCCTGGATTACTCCGGGATGGACGTCGATGCTTATCGCGTGAAGCGGTTGCAGGCCATGGTCGACCTGCTCCGGCACTTCGACCTCGCCCGGCCGCCCGTGCTCGATCGCGGCTACCCGAAGACGTCCTGAAGCACGCCTTCGCGGACGACCGCAACGCCGTCGAGCTCGATCGTCGTTCCCATCATCGGCAGGTCGAAATGTCCGGCCGTGTAGCGCCCTGCAAATTCATTCGCACCGGTCGAGAACAGGAAATTGCCCGAAACGGCCCGAATCTCTGTGCCGTTGGTGTCGCGCTGGTCATACATGGATAGTGCCTCATAGCGCGCACCGGGATTCATGCCGAAGCCGACATGCGACACGGCATAGGCTTCGCGATCGCCCCAGGCGGCGAGATACGCGCGCATCATCGCGGCATCCGTGCCCTCGCCTTCGAGTTCCACGACATAGTCGTCCTTCAGAGTCATCTTCACCGGCGAGGTCAGGTAGCGCTTGAAGGTCAGGTTGATGTCGCCGGGCGCCATCACCAGAGTGCCGTTGATGCTCCCGCTCTTGGGAAAGCTGACGACGATGCCGCCGGGCCAATGCGCGAGCGTGCCGGGCTTGTCGGTCCAGCCCCACACACCGACCGTCGACGCGCCGACCATATCGACATCGAGCGCCGTGCCGGCCTTCGAGGTGACACGCATCCTTTTCGTTCCGCGCAACATCTTGGCCGCGGCACGAACGCGTTTCTCGAGCGCGGAATCCGGCACCATGCGCTCCAGCGCTTCGGGATGCTCGTTAGAGATCACCAGGATCCGCGCGCCGGCTTTGAGAATCTCCGGCGTCTCCACCGCATGCATCAATCCTTCGATGGTGCAATCCACCACGAAGCCGGCCTGCTGAAGCGCCGTGATGACTGGACCAAGCTTTTGGATCGCCTCGCTCGCCCCGGTGGAGCGGACCGGAACGATATGCCGGTTACGCGGCGTCGGCATCACCACATGAAACGGCCGCGCGCCCATCCGCAGCAGGGCCAGCTCCGCGAGATGGACGTTCAACGCGCGTGACTGGGTCTCCGACAGGATCGCCGCGGTATCGCCGGCCTTGACGGCGCAACGTTCGAATATCTCGCAAAACGCGTCGATCCATTTTGCTTCGATACGATCAGCCAGCATGGTCCACTCCCGGTCTTCTCGATTCTTGTTTGTTACGCTTCGGGGAAGCCCCGGAGCAAGTACGAGCGCACGACTCCCAGCAACCCGTTCAGGACCAAGCCCAGCAGCGAGATCGTGATCAGCGGCACGAACATGTCGACGGCCTGGAAGGTTCGGGCCGCAGTCACGAGCGCGTGCCCCAATCCGTCCGTCGATGTGATCATTTCGGCCAGAAACACGACGATGCAGGAAATGACAAGGCCAATCCGGCACCCGGTCAGGATCGACGGCATCGCTGCCGGCAGCACTACCTTGAAGAGAATTTCGTAGCGTGACGATCCCGCAGCCATAGCCGACCAGATCAGCTTCTGCTCGACGGTCGAGGCACCGTAATAGGTCGACAGCAGGATCGGGAAAAGAGCGTCGGCAGCCACTAATGTGATCTTCGATCCGTGGCCAAATCCGAGCAGCAGCAGCAAGGCCGGATAGAGCGCGACCTTGGGCAAAGGCGCCAATACGCGCACGATGGGCCGAACCACGGCGTTGATCGCCGGATTGGCGGCGGCGGCAATGCCGATGCTGACACCGAGCACGACAGCAATCGCGAAGCCGGCAAACAGCCTGATCAGAGTCGCCGCGATCTCCTGCTGGAACGTCGAAGTCACGAGTTGATGCAGCAGCCGGCCGAAGACGAAGCCTGGCGGCGGCAGCAGAACTGCCGGCGCGAAGCCGAAAGACACCAAGCCTTGCCACAGCGCGATCACCAGTACGATCGGGGCGATCCCAAGAACGAGATTTGGCGAGAGAAGCCGCGACATCATGAAAAGCTCAGCGGCATGTCGAACTGAGGCTCGGACCAGCGCACCAGTCTGGCGCGGACCCGCTCAAAGATCGCGTCGAGACAAATTCCCATCGCCCCCACGATGATGATCATCGCAAAGACGGTGTCGTATTGGCCCATGTCGAGTGCATTGAAAAGGATGTTCCCGGCGCCGGACTGACGGGCAATCATCTCGCTGGTGATCATCGTGATCAGCGCCAGCACCAATCCCGTGCGACAGCCCGTGAGAATTTCCGGCAGCGCCGCCGGCAGCACGATGCGTACCAGGCGTTGCACCGGCGAGAGCCCCATCGCAGCACCCGACCAGAGCATCTTCTCTTCGACCGCCTTGGCGCCTTCGAAGCTGTGATAAATCACGGGCAGGCTAACGCCGAGAAAGATCACGAGCGTCTTCGTGATGTCGCCGACGCCCAGCCACAGCATGATGATCGGCATCAAGGCCGCCTTCGGCACCGGATAGATCACCATCAGCAGAGGATTGAAGAAAGCCGCAACAGCAGCGCTACGTCCCATCAACAAGCCAAGCGGAATCGACACCAGCACGGCCGCGCCAAATCCCATCGCCATGCGCCGGAGCGAGGCCAGAATGTTGATCAGGGATTCCTTGTCGCCAAGGATGTCCGGAATCGCTTTGATCGCTCCGATCGCGGTCGGAAAGCTGTCATTCTTCAGCGCCAGTGACGCGACCTGCCACACCACCAGCAATCCGATGCAGGCGAGCACCGGGGCAGCGCGCTTGGTCATGCCGGCCGCCGACATCACGCGGGCGCTCCGGCTTCGTCGCTCTCGTCGAACATGCGCTCGATGTCGACGACGTACTTCTGGTAACGCGGATCGAGCAACAGCTCGTTGCGGCGGCGCGGCCGCGGCAGGTCGATTTCGATGACCTGCCGGATTCGCCCGGGCGATTTCGACATCATGACGACCTTGTCCGAGAGGAAGACGGCTTCGTCGACCGAATGGGTGACGAAAAGCACCGTCTTGCGGTCACGCTCCCAGATGTTCAGAAGATCGTTCTGCAGGCGCGTCCTCGTGTGCGCGTCGAGTGCCCCGAACGGCTCGTCCATCAGCAGCACTTCGGGATGGTAGGCAAGCGTCCGCGCCAGCGCCACGCGCTGCTTCATGCCGCCCGACAGCTCCTTGGGATAGAAGTTCTCGTAGCCCTTGAGGCCGACCATCTCGATCAGGGCCCGGCTCTGCGCTTCGGCCTCGGTGCCGCGAATTCCTTGCTGACGCGGCCCATACATCACGTTGCCGAGCACAGTCTTCCAGGGAAAGAGCGCAAATTCCTGGAATACCGGTCCGCGATCCGGACCGGGCCCCGTGATCGCCTGTCCCTTCATCTTCGCCGCGCCGCTGGTTGGACTGACGAAGCCGCCGACAATGTAGAGCAGTGTCGACTTGCCGCAGCCGGACGGACCAAGGATGGAGACGAAAGCTCCTTCCTCGATCGTCAGCGAAATGTCCGAAAGCGCAACATGATCCTTGCGTGCCGAGGTCTTAAAGACCTGCGACACGCGGTCGATCTCGATGATTGCGGAAGCCGGGTCTTGTTGCGTCACCGGTCTCACCCATTCGCTCGATCTCGCAGATACTACCGTCATCCCGCCTTCCGTCCCACTCGCACGAGGATTCAGCGGCATGAGCTTAGCAAGAAGCCTGCCAGACAGGCTGTCATTTTCGCACCCGTGCGGTGCGTCATTCGAACCACGGCCATTCTGCCGGGCCTTCATGCGTCACGGCTCCGCCCGGCGCCTGCCCAACCAGCCGCGCATATTTTGCCAGCGCGCCTGCGCGGTGGCGAGGCGGGCGCGGCTTCCAATCGCGTCGCCGTGCGGCGAGCTCCTGTTCCTCGAGCAGGACATCCATCCGCCGATTTGCGGCATCAATCCGGATTCTGTCACCATTCCGGACGAGCGCCAGCGGACCGCCAACAAATGCCTCGGGGGACACGTAGCCGATGCACATCCCGCGGGTCGCGCCGGAGAACCGGCCATCGGTGATCAGCGCCACTTTTTCACCCATGCCCTGCCCGTAGATCAGTGCGGTGACGCCAAGCATCTCACGCATGCCAGGTCCGCCGACTGGCCCTTCATTGCGGATCACGAGAACCTCGCCCGCCTTGTAACTGCGGTCACGAACGGCTGCGACGCAGGCTTCTTCATCCTCGAAAACACGCGCGACGCCTTCGAAGAATTGGCTCTTCAAGCCCGCCACCTTGATCACCGCCCCATCGGGACAGAGGTTACCCTTCAGCACCGCGACGCCACCGTCAGGCATGATCGGCGCGCGAGCCGTGTACACAACCTCTCCGTCGGGCGCGTTGGCCACACCGTACTCTTCGGCAAGTGTGCGGCCTGTGATTGACAAGCAGCCGCCATCGATATGACCGCTCTGGATCAGCTCGCGAATGATGACCGCAGCGCCGCCGATATCGTAGACATCCTTCGCCGTATACTTGCCTCCGGGGCGCAGATTGCCGATCAACGGCGTCCTGGCAAAGACCTCCCCCACGTCATCGATGCTGAATGCAATTCCGGCCTCATTCGCGATCGCCGGCAGGTGCAGCGCGGCGTTGGTCGAGCCGCCCGTCGCTGCCACGATCGCCGCTCCGTTCTCCAGGGATTTCCGCGTCACGATGTCGCGCGGCAGCGGCCCGCCGTGGTTCAGCATCTCCATGATCAGTCGGCCGGCGCGTCGCGAAATCTGCGCACGCTCGGAATAGACACCGGGCACCATCGAGACGTTGGGAATGGTCAGCCCCATCGCCTCCGATACCATGCCCATGGTATTCGCGGTGAACTGGCCGGCGCACGCACCGATCGTCGGCAGGCAGGCGCGCTCGATGCGCTCGAGCGTGGCGCCGTCGATCTCGCCAGTCATGAAGCTGCCGACAGCCTCATAGGAATCGAGCACCGTCAGCGTACGTCCATCCACGCGCCCGGGCAGCGAGCTGCCGCCATAGATGAAGATGGATGGCACGTTGCAGCGGACCATTCCCATCATCACGCCAGGAAGGGTCTTGTCGCACCCGCCGTATCCGATCAGCGCATCGTAGGCCAACCCATGGACCACGGCTTCGATCGAGTCGGCGATCAGCTCACGCGAGAACAGGGAGAACTTCATCCCCTCATGATTCATGCTGATGCCGTCGGACACCGAAACAGTCGAGAACTCACGCGGTGTACCGCCGGCCTCCTCGATCCCGGTCTTGGCTGCAGCTACCTGGAAGTCGTGGGTCATGTTGCAGGGCGTCTGCTCACCCTTCATGCTGACGATGCCCACCATCGGCTTCGCAATCGCAGCGTCGTCGAGCCCCATGGCGCGCATGAATGCACGATGCGGCGCTCGGTCGAGGCCGTCTGTGGTGACTCGGGATCGCAACTTCTTCATATATGCATCTTCTTCGTGCAGCGTCCCGGATGGTCCGGAACGCCACGATGTTGGTTCGGTAATTCGCCCCGCTTCTATTGCAGCGGCGCGACGATCGACGGATGCTTGAACTGTGCGACATCCAGCTTCGGCAGCATTCCTGTTTCTGCATAGATATCCAGCATCTTCTGGATCGCCGGGAAGTTCGGCGCAGCACCCGGATCGCGGCCGAAATCATTGTCCTTGAGCAAGTAGGTCTCGAGTACCGGAATGGGGGCTTTCAGCACTTCATTGACGACCTTGAGAGTCTCCTCGCGGTTCGCGAGTGCCTTCTTCATGCCCGAGGTAATATCGCGGACATAGGCCTTGACCAACTCAGGGTTCTTGTCGACGAAATCGGCACGGCAGGCTTCCAGAATGTGCACGATGTTCGGCATGGCCTGGGAGAGCGAGAACAGCTTCCTTGTGCCGCCCTTTGCCTCCGCGCGCGCAGCAAACGGCTGGTTCATGTTGACCGCGTCGACGCGGCCTTGGCGCAGCGCGTCCTCGGAGACGGCAAAGCCGACCTCGACCAGCTTGATGTCCTTGGCCGGATCGACGCCATTCTGCTTCAAGAGCAGATTGAACGGCCCTTGCGTACCGCCACCGATCACGGAAATGCCGACGGTCTTGCCCTTGAGATCCGCGATTGTCTTGATGGGCGAGTCATCCTTGACGGCCCAGTAAACCGAGAAACCGCCGGGCATCTCGAAAACGTGTTGCGCCACGATATAAGCCTTGAGATTGCCGCCGACGACACCGTTGGAAAGCGAGAGCGGCGCCTGCGTCGCGCAGTCCAGTGCACCGGCCGCCAAGGCCTGCGTCATCGGCGCGGTGCCCTGGAATTGGGTCCATTCGATGTTGTAGGCCTTGCCGAGATTGGGGAATTCGGCCGGCCTGCGCATCATCCAGTACTTGGACTCTTCCGCAGGGATGGTCCAGCCGACGCGGATCGTCTGCTGCCCCCATGACGGGCTTGCGCCCGCGCTCACGGCGGCTGCCGCCCCCAAAGCCAGGATCCACTTCGAAACGGTTCGCATCGTTCCACTCCGCTGCTCCGGCGCCGACTGGCGCCCCAACCCGACCGCCTCAAATGTTTCATGGTTCAAACAATCAGGCAAGCCATGCGAGGTGGGCGATCTTGCCGGCAGGTACGCAATGTATGGTAAAGCGGCGTCTGCGACAGAAGGAGGCAACCTATGGCTGACGGCAGCAAGAACGGCACCGAGAAGCTCGGCTATCTCGGCCTCGGACTCATGGGAACGCCGATGACCCGACGCCTGCTGAAGGCCGGCTATCAGGTCGCTGTCTGGAATCGCTCGGAGGGCAAGATGGCGCCGCTGGTCGAGGCTGGCGCCAAGCGCGCGGTCACGCCGCGTGATCTCCTGGGGAGCTCGGATATTGTCTTCTTGTGCGTTACGGATGCGGCGGCGGTGGAGGAGGTGATCTTCGGGCCCGAAGGTCTGGCAGCGGCCCCTGGCGCGGGCAAGCTTGTGGTCGACTTCTCATCGATCCATCCCGACGCGGCGCGCGATCTCGCGACGCGGTTGAAAGACGCGAACGGTGCGGGCTGGATCGATGCGCCGGTGTCCGGGGGCACGAAGGGCGCCGAGGAAGGCACGCTCGCCATCATGGCAGGCGGAGAAGCTGGCGACATCGAGAGGGTGCGGCCCTATGTGCTGGCCATGGCACGCAGGTTCACGCACATGGGCCCGGTCGGCGCCGGCCAGACCACAAAGCTGTGCAACCAGGTGATCGTCGGATGCGCGATGGCCGTGCTCGCGGAAGCAACCCGCCTTGCCGTGAACGCCGGAATTGACGCCAACCGATTGCCCGAAGCGCTCGCCGGCGGATTTGCGGATTCCATCCCGCTCCAGCTGTTCGTGCCGCGAATGGTCAACGGCATTCACAGCCCGCCGCTCGGCCACATCGCCACGATGCTCAAGGATCTCGATACGGTCGCCGATGTTGCACAGGCAACCTCGACGCCAGTGCCGATGGCCGCGCTTGCCGGACAGCTTTTCAGGCTGGCGAAGGCCGCGCGAGGTGCGGACGCGGACGCGCTGGAGATCTACAAGCTTTCGGCGGCAGAGCGCAAAGCGCTCTAGGGGCGCATTACCGCCCGTTCTTGCGCTCATCGTCGGCCATGAAGCGACCGAACGCTCCTCGCGCAAAGAGCAGCGGCTCTTTCGCATTGTAGGTATATGCCTCGACCGCGCCGAGAAAGATCACATGGTCACCACCATAATAGCGATTCACGGAGCGGCATTGAAAGTTGGCGACGCTCTCGGCGAGCACTGGCGCGTTGCCGAGGCCAGGGGTCCAGTCGACGCCTGTGAACTTGTCGTCCGACGATTTTGCGAATTTGTTTGCGAGCGCCTGCTGTGAAGCGCCGAGAACGTTGACGCTGAAATGGCTGGCGTTCTGGAAGATGGTCAGGCTCGAGGAATAGACGACGAGGCTCCACAGAACCAGCGGCGGATTCAGCGAGACCGAGGCGAAGGAATTGCACGTCAGTCCGTACGGCTTGCCGTCGGGCGCTGCCGCTGTGATGATCGTCACGCCCGTTGCATAAGTTCCAAGCGCGTTGCGAAAGTCGCGAGGATCAATCTGCGAGCTGTCGCTCGCGAACTCATTGGCGGGATCCGGCGCGCGAGGCTGCTTCGGCAGGTCATTCATCGGCCGACCTCACAGCGTGAGATTCTCGGAGGGCAGGCCGAGGGCCACCCGTCCGTAGTTGGTCCCGGCCGCATCGAAGTTGAACGCGAGATGTGAGTTGATCGCGTGCGCATCGCGGAACTGCCGCTGTAACACGCCGCTCGTGAACAGCCCGCGCGCGCCGCTCGCGGCAAACAGCATCGAGACCGCGTCCGTGCACAAGTTCACGGAAAAGGATCCGTCGCGGCGATATCTGGTCTTGGTTGCCATGTCAGGAATATGGCCGCGCCGTGCGGCTTCCATGGCATCGAGACAGGCCGACCGCATGATCAGGCGCGCAGCGTCGATCTTGGCCGAGGCCTCCGCGATCTTGATCTGCGTGCTTTGAAAATCGCTCAGCTTGGCGCGGTTGTACGTCGAAATACGATGACGCGCGACCTCCGTATAATCGTCGAGGCACGCCTGTGCATTCCCCAGCGCGACACCGGAGAGGACGTAAGGAAATAGCGAGAAGACAGGCAGCGTGTACAGAGGATTCGGATTGACCGCGCTTCCCGGCGTGGGGCCACCTGAGAGGTTCCCTACGGCGACCGTCATATGGTCAGCCACAAAGGCATCCCTGACCTCGACGTCGCAAGAACCTGTCCCACGCAGTCCGGCGACGTTCCAAGTGTCCAGCACCTTGTAATCGCCGCTCGGTAGCATAAAGATTCGATACTCGATGCCGTCGGCATCGTCGTCGGAATAGACCACGCTCGCAAGCATATTCCATTCGCAGGAGGCAACGCCCGAGGAGAATGGCCAACTGCCATGCAACTGGTATCCGCCCTTGACCCGCGTGGCGCGTCCGGCGGGGAAAATGAACGAGGACGCGATCAAAGTATCCGGATTGCGGCCCCAGACCAGATCCTGCGCCTTCGGCTGGAACATGCCGAGCATCCAGTGATGGCTCGCCAGATTGGCGAGATTCCAGGCAACCGACGCATCCGCCTGCCCGAGCAGCTCAGCGCAATCGACGAGGGCGACATAGTCGAGCTCAGCGCCACCAATCCGGGCCGGTTGCAGCATCCGGAACAGGCCGGCATCGTGGAGATCCTTTTCGGTTTCCGCCGGAAGATGCCGCAGCTCCTCCGTCCGTGCCGCCCGCTCACGGAGTCGCGGCAGAAGCGCCCGGGCCCTCGCGATCATTGACGCATAGATCTCACCGCCGGCTTGCAAGCCTGCGGGCTGGGTCATGCTCGGCTCCTGGCCAGGCGCCATTCGTGTCCCTCGCTTTCACACATTTATGCGGCGGGACCTTCGCCAAATCAAGCCGAGCCAGTGCCTCAAGTCGACCTTGGAGGCTTGACCGAGCCAAAGGCGCCCTTCTCGCCAAAATCCGCGATCCGACGTTCGTCGTAGCCGAGCGTATCTTGCAGGATCTGCTTGGTATGCTCGCCCAAAAGAGGTGCCGCGACGGGGTCGACCGCGGCTGTCAGGCTCATCGTAATCGGTGGCTCGATGTTGGGCACCCACTCGGCTGTCGGATGCGGAATCCGGTTCAAACGATGGCGCTCGCGAGCCTCGGGGGCGTTGAAGCCCTCCTCGACCGTCCGGAGATAGCCGACGGGGATATTGGCCAGCTTCATCTTCGCCATCCAGTTTTCGAGCGTATCACTGGCGAAGACTTCGGCGATGGCTGCCCGCAGGAGCTCCTTGTTCTCCGAGCGGGCTTTGCGCGTCGCAAACCGCGGATCGGTGATGAGATCGGGCCGATTCAGCACCTCGACCACAAGCCTGCGGTAGAGCCGGTCGTTGGCGCAGGCCATGTAGAGCGGCCCATCTGAGGCCTCGTAGACGCCGACGGTGGGAGACCCGCTCGGCGAATTGCCGAACCGGCCGGGGTTTTCGCCGTTGATGAGATAGGCCATGCCGTAGAAACCGGTCATTCCCATTGCGACGTCGAACAGGGCAACTTCGACATGCTGCCCCCGGCCGAGCCGCTCCCGCGCGAGCAGCGCCAGCAGGATGGCATTGCAGGCGGACATCCCCGTCGCCATGTCGACAATTGGCGGGCCGGTGCGAACCGCCGGGCCGTCGGCAAATCCATTAAGCGACATGAAGCCGCTTTCCGCCTGGGTGATCGGATCGAAGCCTGGCCGGGAGGCAAACGGTCCGCTGCGTCCGTAGGCGGAGATCGAGCAATAGACCAGCCGCGGGTTGAGCGGCGCGACCGATTCATAGTCGAGCCCGAACTTCTTCATGACCCCGCTCGAAAAATTCTCCACGACCACATCTGCCTTGCGGATCAGATCCAGCGCGATCTCGCGCGCCTCCGGCACAGCAAGATCGAGCGCGATGCCGCGCTTGTTGCGATTCAGGCTGAGAAAGGCGGCGCTCTCGCCTCCAATCTCCGCGTGCTCATAGGCGCGCGTGTCGTCGCCGCCATCGGGATTCTCGATCTTGATGACGTGCGCACCGTAGTCGGCGAGCGTCTGGGTGCAGGCCGGGCCAGCGACCACACGCGTGAAATCAACGACCAATAGGCCATCCAGCGCGGTCGGGCCTCCCATCCCATGCGAGGCACGTACCGGCAATTGAGGCTTGGTGGGCATCGATCGCGCTCTCCCTTACATCGGCTTATGGCCGCCGAATTTCCTGCAAGAGCAAACTTAAAGCCCGGCGCCGCCGACTTCGCAAGTCCCACGCCCGCATCGCTTCAATACGCAAAAAGGACCCGGCAGCGCTCAGGCTGCCGGGTCCTCGGACGTTCCAGACGCGTACTGGCCGTTAGATAAACGGCGCGTTCCGTGCGGCGGCAAGCCTGCTCAGTGAAGCCACTTCCGCCAATAGAGCGTATGCGCCCAGGCCCAAGGGGTCTCGGGCTCGAACAGCCGATAGCCCGTCTGAATGAAGTTATTCGCTGATACCGGGTTGTCCGTCGTATCGGAGACAATGCTGTCCCATCCGATACGCCGCGCCCTCGCCTCCACCGCACGCATCAATCTGCGCTGAAGGCCGCGTCCCCAATGCCGTTGCAATACGCCAACTCTGGAGAAATAGCCGGCGTTTCGAACGCGGGTCGAGGGCACAATTCCGGCGAAGGCGACTGCGTCCGCGTTGTGATAAGCCATCCACCACGCGCCGAGGTCGAACGTGGGCATCGCCGCGGCATCGAAGAACGTGAGCCGATGCAGATCGGCGAGGGTCTCGGCAACGTCGTCATCGGACGCATCGACGATACGGATTCTGTACATGAAGTGGCTCATTGCGTCGGAAGAGCTTGACCGGGCGCCGGTGACTTCGCCGCCGCCGCGAAGGCTCACTTGCCCAGTACGACCTTGACGCCGAGCCAGACCGCTCCCATCAACCCGGTGGCAATGACGGTGATCACTGCCTTGAAGGTGTAGCTCTGGGCCTGCTCCACGCTCTTTCGCCACCTCCGCAAGTGCTGAAAATCGGCTCGCAGTTCTTTTCGGTCGTCATCCTCGATGCCAAAAGAAGCCAGCACCGAGGCGACCGCCTTCAACACGATCGCATCGATGCTCTCCTGCTGGAGCCTGTGCTGCTCGGCCAGCGTCTCGGCCACAATGGCCCTGATCTCGTCGTCTTGCATCCTCATCGCTTGATGATCCTTGCGACATTCTCGAAGCCGCGCTTGGCGAAATAGAATGAGACCACAAGATTGGCGGTGATCGCCGCAAATCCCGCCAGGGCGTCTGTCGAGCCCAATCCGAGAACCTTGTCCCAGACAAGGAGCTTTGCGAAATAGAGCGCGACGCAATAACCCATCAGCTTGTCGGGCTCGTAATGGCGAGCGAGATCAGGTAAGCGGTCATCTTCTCTCCCAGTGAAAACAAATGCGCGGCAGATCGCGCGAAGAGCGCGATCGTTTCGGGCGCGAACCCTATCTCCGTTGAACCCGGAGACCGCAGCGGCGCGGGCAACAAGCCCGGCGCCGCGGGCCGGCACGTTCGCGCGTGCACGGCCAGCAATAGGTTCGGACGACGGCGCGCCGATCGGCGCTCTCTCAACGCGTTATCAAGCGAGTGCGTGGCCGCAATGCGCCGCCGCCGTCCGATTCCAAAATCGAGAACGAAAAAACCCGCGGCGGATCGCGTTCCGCGCGGGTGAACCAAACTCGTCTCGATGATGGCATTATGCCGGTGTTTTGCCCGACGTGTCAAAACCTTCCGCTGAATTGAAAAAGCCCGCCGCGGATTGCGTCCCGCGCGGGCCAACTCAAACTCGTTTCGATGATGCCATTCTGCCAGTGTTTTGCCCGACGTGTCAAACGAACGAATTCGCACAAGCCGCGTTGGACAATCAGGAGCGACCGGCCATGACCATCAAGACGACCTCCCGCGGCACATCGCAAGACGAGACCTCGCCAAATCTTCCGCGCTCAAAGCCGCGCATCGACAAGGAACGCGCCACGCAGCAGGCGATCGTCGAAGATGCCGACGTGGCGGTGGACGACGGCCGTGATCTCGCGCATGGCGAGGGCGGCAGCATCGATCTGCCCACACAACCCGGCGATTTGGCGAAGGACGATTAGCCCGCGGCACAAGCGGCGCGCATCTCGATGATGCCATTGTGCCGGTGTTTTGCCCGACGTGTCAACGCGCCGAACAGGCGAGAGCCTCATCTCCCACCTCGATATGTGGTGCGGAAGGGACTTGCTTCAAGCCCCCGGTGATCGCGTAAGACCCCTCGGCCTGAACAACCAGTCGAGGGGTCACGACATGCCTTTCCCGCTTCCGACGTCACGCTCGCGCGGCCGAACCAGCGCGGAACGCGCAACTGCCGCCGGCCATCAGGTTGTCATCGCCGGCGCCGGCCCGACCGGCTTGATGCTGGCCGCCGAGCTCGCGCTGGCTCAAATCGACGTCGCAATCGTCGAGCGGCGCGCGAGCCAGGACATCGTCGAGACGCGCGCCGGCGGACTTCACGCGCGCAGCATCGAGATCCTCGATCAGCGCGGCATTGCCGAGCGCTTCCTGCGCGAAGGGCAAATCACCCAGCTCGCCGGCTTCGCCTGGACCAGGCTCGACATCGGCGATCTCCCCACCCGCCATCCTTATGGGCTCGCGCTGCGGCAGAACCAGATCGAGCGCCTGCTGGCCGAATGGGTCTCCGAGCTCGCGGTGCCGATCTATCGCAGCCGCGAGGTGACGGGCTTTGCGGAAGACGACACCGGCCTCGACGTCACGCTGTCCGGCGGCGAGCGCTTGCGCGCGCTTTATCTCGTCGGCTGCGACGGCGGCCGCAGCCTGGTGCGCAAGAGCGCCGGCATCGACTTCCCCGGCTCAGAACCTTCGCTCAGCAACCTCATGGCCGAGGTCGAGATGCGCGAAGAGCCCCAATTCGGCCTGCGTCACGACGCGCTCGGCTTCCACGGCCTCAGCAAGACCGAGAGCGGGTGCGTGCTGGTCGTCGTGACGGAAGCCGAGCTCGCGCGCAGCGGCGAGCCGAGCTTGCGCGATCTCAGCGAGGCGCTCGAAGCCGTGTACGGCACCGATTTCGGCGTCAACAACCCCGCCTGGATCTCCCGCTTCACCGACGCGGCGCGGCAGGCCGCGTCCTATCGCAGAGGCCGCGTGCTGCTCGCCGGCGATGCCGCGCACATTCATCATTCCGTCGGCGGCCAGGGCCTCAACCTCGGTGTGCAGGACGCGGTCAACCTCGGCTGGAAGCTGGCGCAGGTGATCCGTCGCATCTCGCCCAACAGCCTGCTCGACACCTATCACGGCGAGCGCCATCCCGTGGCCGCGCGCGTGCTGAAAAACACCATGGCGCAGATCGCCCTGCTCCGCCGCGGCGACGACGGCCGCAAGGCCGCGCGCGAGGTGATCGCCGAGCTGCTCGCCATGGACGAGCCGCGCCGGCACCTAGGCGCGATGATGAGCGGGCTCGACATCGCTTACGATCTCGGCAAAGGCCACGCGCTGCTCGGCCGCCGCATGCCCGATCTCGATCTCGTGGCGGGCGGGCGGCCGCTAAAATTGTTCACGCTGCTGCACGGCGCGCGCGGCGTGCTGCTCAATTTCGGCAAGCCGGGCGGCATCGACATCACGCCCTGGCGGGAACGCCTCGCGATAGTCGATGCCGATTATGACGGCGACTTGCAGCTTCCGGCCATCGGAGCGGTCCCCGCGCCGAGCGCGGTACTGGTGCGGCCCGATGGTCATGTGGCCTGGGTGGGAGATGGGAGCCAGCACGGACTTGCGGAGGCGCTGACAAGGTGGTTCGGGCGGGGTGATGCGTAAAGCACGAACGCCTCTGCGCCGCCAAAACAAACAAGCCCGCGGCAGATCCGCGGGCTTGTTCCGAACTTTTCGATGATGCCATTCTGCCAGTGTTTTGCCCGACGTGTCAAATGAAGGCTCTCGCTTCACCACAGATGTCATTCGGACCGGAGCAAAGGTCGTATCCAGCGCGAGAACCATTCCTCACCATCATCGCGCGGATGGACGGAGCCGTCCACTCCGAAGATCGGTGGAGGAATGAGGTAGCTCGGCTCGTCCGCAAACACGCCGATCGGCTTGCTGGGTTGCGGCTGCTGGCCGCGAGCGGCCGGGATAGTCCAATTGCCATACCGATCGTCGAATGCGGTAGACGGCAGATACGGGACTGGCGCACTGCCCGTCGTGAACACGTTGCCCGCGTTCGTCTCATTCACACGGGCAGGACGCCGGACATCTTCGGGCGCGACTGATGCGCTTAAGCGCAAGACTCCTGATTGAAGCGCTTGCGGCTGCTCAGTTGGTCCCTCAGAGGTCTCGTCCTGATTTCCGCGGCGCCCCATCGCCAAGGGCGTTGCGATCGTTTTGGCATCTTCGTTCGACCAGGGGGCCGCATTCAAGCCGCCAACATAGCTGCTCGTCTGGTCGCGATTGAATGGATCATATGCGGGCGCTCCGGTGGAGAACACTCCTCCGTCGCTGGTCCGAGCAGTTGCCAGCGTCGGTACGCCAGCAGCTAGCCCAGCGACCGCTGCCCGAGCCCAGACAGGCGAGAATTGCGGCGCTAACACCGCGGCCGCGGCAAGTCCTGCTCCCATGTAGAGGCCAGCGGGCGGCGTTGCATGAGACGGAGCGGGGGGGTCCAATATCGGTGAGCGTTCGGAGAATGGAAGGGGCCAACCGGTTGCTGGATCATACTTGAGCACTAAAGGATCCTCGGCCACCCCGGTGGTCGGAGGTAGTTGTCCAAAGCCTTGAGGATTGGTCGCCGGAAATCCCGGCAACCCGTACGTGATAAGCGGATTGCTAGGCGTAAATCCTTCCGGTTCGTTGATTCCCTCAAGCGACGGCGGAATAAAACCTGGCAAACGCGTATTGACGAAGGGCGGCACCAGGCCCGGAAGATCGGGGACAGGTCCGACTTTGGTAAATTGCAGCGAGATAGGAGAGCCTTTCGGCGAACGCTTCAGGATTGCGATCCTCTCTGCCATGCTGAGACCGCTGGTTGGAGAGAGAACCGGAAAGTCCAAGGCCGCGTCCGCGCGACCGGCAGCGAGGAATTGGTCCACTGTCTCCTGCATCTCCCGGATCTGCGTCTGATGATCGGCGGCGTATGCTCTCCAGTTGTCGAACCATTGCTTGTTCACCGCATTTGCGTTTTCGGTGGTCATTCCCGTAGGAGTATTGGCAAATAGATGACCGCTCGCCAGCGCGTACTTGGCGGCCGCCACGAGTGCGTTTACGTCCGACACCAGCTCATCGAGCTCATGCGAGTCACCCGCGAGAGCCGCCGCGTACCTCGTAGATTTTTCTACCTCCTTAAGGTAGTCGCCGAACCCCTCATGATACGCCCCCAGATGGCCGCCAGTATGAGGGCTCGCAGTCAGATCGGTTGCCACCGATTGTGCGGAGGGCAAATTCATACGATTTCGAATTGCGTCAACTTCGAACCGTCCACGTAAAAAGCGGACGACCGGGTGGTCGGCGAAATGCTGAAGTAAAATGTGGTGATTTTGAAACATGAAATTGCGGCTCCTGCCGTGCGCCGGCATCCGAGCTGCTCCTGAATGCAGCCGGCGTTCTGGTTTGAATGCTGTTTGGATGGCCTGCAGCGGGGGAGGCCGGCCGCTGGATTTGCGGGTTGTATCGTCCGACGTGCCGGTAAACGTTGTGGCACGAAGCTGTTGCCGACGTCGGCATCTGCCGGAAGGCTTCGGGACAGCGGAGCGCTTGGCTACATCACGTAGATCGGGGGAATCCCCCGCGCCAACAACACGCAAGCACCTTCGGACGCGGGCGGTTCACGTGCGTTGATAGATCATTGAGTCTTGGGAGACTTTCGACGGTATCTCAGTGCGCTACGTCTGGGATCAACCCCAATTGATGTAGGGATTTCCGAATCTTAGACCTTTCAGGCCTGCAGCCTTACAAGCATCCTTCATTGCTTGACTACAAACAACTTTGTTCAAAAAGCGGGCTCGGAAGATATGAGCCGAACCGATGACCTCTTCGCGAAAGACGAACGTGGAATCCATCGCCGTGCCGACATACCGCCTGAAATCAGTCCCATCGTCCAGGACTTTGAAGTTCGACTTCTCCTCATCGATGACATCGAGCTCACGGACGATGTCGCAGAGCCAATATACCGGTGCTTCTCCTCTCAACGACCGCGTTTCGCATCTCAGAAAAGCAACCCCCTCTCTGTCCACCGACTCGAGAACGTTTTTCATCCGATCGGACACGAGCCAAAAGTCGTGAAATGGCTCCCAATCGGCCGGCGGCCGCCCGAGAGATCTGGCGATCAGCAGCCGCGGCGTTTCTAGGAGCGGAGGAAAGCTTCGCTTGCCTCGTGGTGAATACAGCACGGGGCCAACGCCCAAGGCGTCGAAATTTTCCATGTTCCAACCGGGCGACGTGCTAACTCTAATATCCCGTTCGAACTTGTATAGCTTTGACGACTTTTTCTTTCGCGCTGCAATACCTGACTCGGGCATCGTTTGTCGCTCCCTTGCCTATCGCTCGGCCCACGGCGCTTCTCAGAGCTTTGAAGTTCTCAAGCCGATTTCTTTGCGCACCATGGACTTGCACGTGGAACAAGGCTTGCGCGCAACAATAAAGCCCGCGGCTTCCCGCGAGCTTGATCGGCCTTTCTCCATGATGCCATTCTGCCAGTGTTTTGCCCGACGTGTCAAAGCGATTTCGAGCAGTGCAACTACCATTCGACACGCGCAAGAAGTTTGGGAGACTAGTGCTCGAATTCATCCGTACAATAGAACACCGGCAGACCTCCAAAAACATCAGAGTTCTTGTAGCGCACTGCAATCCGCTCGCTCGCACTTGCTCCGATCGTATCACCGTCCTTCACCACGTTTCCGTGCTCGATCAGATACACGGAAAGTCCTGCCACCTTGTCGAACAACGCCGGAAGCGCGAGCTTACCGGTCACGAATTCGATCTCGCGGCCGACAAACGCGGACAAGCCCATCGTGATCGCTCCGATCTTCGTACCTGACCGGAACGGAAGAATGTCGACCCATAGTCTAAAGGGATAGTCCGGATACGGTGCGAGCATCCAGCGAGACGCATCGAGCCATAGATCGGCCGGCCGTGCCACCCGGCCCGCCCACACCACGCCGCAACATTCCGGCACGGTGGCAATCAATGCACCGATGACTGCAGTCGTAAGGCGGGCGGCGACCAGCGGCTGCTCAGTTTTTCCGAGCAGCGAGACGATGATGTGGCCTTGATGGTCCGTTGCCACAGCCTCGCTTTCCGGCCAAGTTCGCGCAGCGCGCGCCCAAAGCCCCGGATCCTGCGGGATGGGCGCCGGAATCGACATGAGCGCAACAAGCTCGTTGCCACAGCGGATGAGCGGCGAATTCGCTTGAGCCGGTTGCAGCTCGTCATCGTCCGGCGCCTCTGCTGCCAATTCCGGATGGCGGGCGTGAAGAACTTTGGCGACTGCTGACATGTCAGGCGTCACCGGTCTGCTCAACAGGACAAAAGAGAGAAGCGAGCTACTCATCAACGACCCCGCAGAAATTCCAGTGTGAGTCAAACTTCGGCTGTTCGCCCAGAGGTTGAACAGAAACCTTCTGTAGAACAAATAGGGAACAATGTCAATCGGCGTTTTCCGCGCTCCGGGTGAGCGCAAGATAGAGGGGTTCACGCAACAACAAGAAATTACCACGCGCGCCGTCGCCAGAGCCACACCGGGGCCGCCCTCCCATGAACAACCGGCAACACACCGCGTTGCACCGCCCATGCACGGATCAAATGGCCGATCCCCTGTTGGCGCGCGCCGATGCCGCCCTCCTCTAAGCAGAACGGCTTCGCCTCGCCCTGACGTCAGCGCGCGATCGCCCAGGCGATCTGCGCCAATGCCACCCAAACCCGCACGCTGCAATCAGGCCTCTCGCCTGCGATCGCGATTGCGCTGACGGTCAACGCTCCTCGTTCGGCGTAGCGTCGCCATCGCCCTGGAAAGGCTCGTGCGTCCTGCGCCCCAGAAACGTATCGGGCGGCGATTGCTTCAACAGTTCGCGGCTTTCGCGCGCGATCCGGCGCATGTATTCAACTGTGTCGTGGTCGACAGGCAACGGCCGATAGACGGTCATCGCGGTGCTCCCTTGCTTTGCAGGCGGGAGCGCGCTCGGTCTCTCAGCCACCGACGCCTACGGACAAAGCCTTGGCCGGTGATGCAGTATCAATTAACAGAGGTTGCCTTCTGTTCAATATTGAACTTTAGGACTCGCGCGGCGCAAATTGAGTAAGCCGCTCAACACGCTCAAGCTTCTCGCGAAAATTAATCCGCGCAACATATCAAATGATGTGACTCCGCTGTGCCGGAGGCGTAAGGTAAATTCATCACCGCAAGGCCCGTGGCATCGATCGGTGATGAGAACGCCAGTTGCGCTCCCGCCCTACTCTCATGAGGGAGCACGCCCATGCAGAAGCGGCGTCGATTCAAACAGACCACCACGTTGCGCGAGAGACTCGCGGACGAAGCGGAGCGCTGCCGCGAGGAAGCGCGCAAATTGGCCCCAGGCCCCCGCCGCGACATGCTGCTGCGCCAGGCGCGCCGCGACGAAACCGCGATGCAGATCGATTCCTGGCTGCGCTCGCCCGGCCTGAGGGCGCCGACATGATGCAATATCGCGCTTATCTCATCGGCGAGAACGGCGTCTTCCGCTCCGCCGAAGCGTTCGAAGCCCCGTCCGACTCCTCCGCGGTCGATTTTGCGAAGCGGTTCACACGGCTCGGCAAGGTCGAGGTCTGGCAGCTCGGCCGAAAGATCGCGGTGCTGGACTCCGAGCAGCTCTGCCCGCCCCTGCCCGAGCCGTCCCGCCCGACGCTGACGCGTCAATGACCGCGTGACTGCGGGCGCGACCTGAGATCTTCGATCTGGAAATTGAACTTCACCTGCATGACCGGGCCGCTCGCATCGCGCACCTCGATCGCCATTTCCTGCCGGTCGCCGGTGGGCGGCGCGCCGAGCATCGCATCGCGCGCAAGGTCGGCGACGGACTTGGCGGCCTCGGCCTGAACCGCACGCGCACTGGACAATTCCAGTCCCTCCTCGTCCAGCGCAATTCCCTTGTCGTCGCGAAGGTCAAAGTAATATCGCGTCATGACCGTAATCCTCTTGCCCCCTATAGCGCAGAGGGCAAGCGAAGGTTGCAAAGAACCGCAAAAAATCATTTTGGAAATCAGCAGGTTCCGGGAACACCGGGCGGCACGCGATCGGGCCGCGCCGGCTCACTCCTCCGCGAGCTTGTGCTCGATATAGGCGTCCACCGTCTCGGCGAACGAGCGCTGCACCCCGACCGCGGCATCGTGCTGGTCGAGCGCATCGCGCTGCAGCACGCGCAGGCCCCGCCCGCGCATGCTCAACGGTGCCGTGTTCAGAAACTGGTCGATGGCGCCCTTGGCAAGCGGGATGGCCTTGGGATCGCCCTTGGCGATCAGGAGCCGGAGCAGGCTCTGGCATTCGGCCAAACCGGGCATGGCGTCACTCACCCTTGCCGCGATTTCGGCTTCGGCCGCTGCGCCGGCTGAGTGTGGCTGCCAAACAGCGCCAGCAGCAGCGCGACTTCTTCCTTCGAACCGATCTGGATCATGATTGTCTCTCCGTTTCGCTTGGTTGGTCGGCCCCGGCGGCCGCCGAGTTCAGGACGATCTGGTTTCAGCACTGTTTCAGGCGTGTTTCGTCATCGCCCTGGGCTTGGCAGAAACGGAAAAGCCGCCCTGAGGCGGCCAGTTTGAGACTTTCCTTTTTTGGCTATTTCTTGAGGGCGTCAGAGGCGTCCCGCGCTGCGTCCTTCACATCTCCAGCGACGTTGTGGGCGGATCCCTTGGCCTTATCCATCTTGCCTTCGGCTTCGAGGTCCTTGTCCCCGGTAAGCTTGCCAGCCCCCTCTTTGATCGCGCCTTTTGCCTTGTCGGCGGCGCCCTTCACATGTTCACGGTCCATGATCGTTATCCTCCTTGTCTAGAAGACGAGCACAACGAAAACGCTGCGCTGTCGTTCCTGCGAGACGCGCACCACACGAAGAACGGTCGATTGCGATGTCCATGAGCTGTTTACGCAGCTTGTACTTGTTGCTCGCCGCGAGTGTGCAAAAGTGTACAGACAGGGCCGTTGAGGTTTGGTTTACCTCATGCATTGGACTTGTAATTCTTACTTGCGATCGGCCCGGACGCTCACACTCCGGGTTTTTCGCTTGGTGTCCTAATCCGCCTTGAGCGTGAAGCAGACACCGACCCGCTGACCGAGTGTCGACGAGTCCACGCCCCCAGCACGCGCTATTTGCCGCGCTTCTGCGTGACGCCGCGCAACGCGATGCCGTGCTGCCAGGCCCTCACCCGCACGGCGGCTTCGCTCCGGTTGAGCTCTGCGGCGATCTCGTCGGGCCGCCGGCCTGCTTCGGCCAGCGCTTTCAGCCGCTCATGCTCGTCCGCCGTCCACCTCTTCAACAAGGGATAGCGTGATTGCATGGTTGGAGCTGGCTCACCGTCGTTTATAGCGCTGGCGACAATCGGCCGAGACGGACGGAGTTCCTATCCTGGCCGCGCGTGACGGACCGACACTAACAGCGGCTTGGTAAGCTGAACTTTGCAAAAAATTAAGCCCGCGACGGATCGCTCCGCGCGGGCATTGTTTCGAGCGCAGGCTCGGGTGTGACCTTCGCTCAGTGCATCAGTTCGAGGTGCAGACCTTGACGGTCTTCATGCCGGCCTCGGCTTCCGCCCTGGTCTTGTACACGGTGTCGCCGCTGACGACCGTCGTTTCCGTGGTCGTCGGCTTCGACTCGGTGATGGTGCACTTCTTCGTCTTGACGTCCTGCACAACGTAGAACGATTGCGCAAACGCGGGAGCCGCAACTGACGTCAGCACGGCGGCGGCAATGATTGCTTTGAAGTTCATCGTGTCCTCCTCCAGCAGCCCGGTCATCCGGGCGTGTGTTCTACAAACCCGACAAATTGCCACTTGTTCCCGTCTACCGCCCGAACCAATTCCGGCGGATTGCGTTGGTGCGCAAACAGGAGGCTTCGATGCTGGACGTGCGGCTGATGACAACTTCCCTGGCGCTGCTGGTTGCATTGATGAGCGTAGCGCTGGCCGAGCCGGTCAAGGAACAGGCCGCACCTGTGGTTCAGGGCGCCACCGAAGCCCGCCCCATCCGCGTGATCCTTCCGGCGCCGTGGGAGCCCACCAAGGGCCAAGCCGAGTCCGTGCAATCTTCAAAGTAGCAGGTGGCGGACGCATGTCCGGCCGCGGCGGCAACTCGCTCGTCGTCGTGACCAAAGAGCCGCGACCGAAGAGCCGCAGCAAACTCATCCAAACCAATAGCAACCATTTCGAATCTCACCTGTTGTCGCCCGCACAATCACTTGCAGGAGACAACAACATGAAACATCTGACAGTTCTGGCCGCAACCTTGTTGCTGCTCGGTTCGGTGCCCGCGGGCGCTCAGTCGCAGCCGGCGCAAGGCGGGCCGGGCAACAACGCCGTGAACAGCTCCGACCAGAACAACTCCAACGCACCGGTCGCCGGCCGCAACAGCTTCACCGAGGGACAGGCGAAATCGCGAATCGAGGGCGCGGGCTATTCCAACGTCTCCGGCCTCCAGAAGGACGACAACGGCGTCTGGCGCGGCAAGGCCGACAAGGCCGGCACCAAGACCGACGTCAGCGTCGACTTCCAGGGCAACGTCAACCCCGCCAAGTAATTTACGAAATCAAGTCATTCGCGACATCAGGAGATCCAGACATGACGACGACCATCTCTCGCCTGTACGACAATTACGCCGATGCCGAGCGGGCCGTGACCCGGCTCGAAAGCGCCGGCGTGCCGCATTCCGACATCAGCCTCGTCGCCAACAATTCGGACAATTGGTACGGCTCACGCTCCGGCAAGGTCGATCGTGACCGCGACGGCACCGATGATCGCGCCGAAGGCGCCGGCACGGGTGCCGGCATCGGCGCGGGGCTCGGCGGCGCCGCCGGCCTGCTCGCAGGCCTTGGCCTCCTTGCCATCCCGGGCCTTGGTCCGGTGGTCGCGGCCGGATGGCTCGCCTCGACCGCGGCCGGCGCGGCTGCCGGCGCGGCCACCGGCGGAATCATCGGCGCCCTGACCGAGGCCGGCGTCTCCAGGGAAGACGCATCGCGTTATGCCGAGGGCGTCCGCCGCGGCGGCACGCTGGTGTCCGCGAGGGTGCCGGACCAGGACCGCGCGCGCCTCGATGCGCTTCTGCACGAGCGATCGGTCAACCTTCAGGAGCGCAGCGCCGCCTGGCAGAAGTCCGGCTGGACCGACTTCGACGCCGCAAGCCCGCCATTGTCGCCGGAGGATGTCGTCCGCGAGCGCGAACTCTACGGCGTAGGCTCGCGGCGATAGGGCGGTAAGCTCTGACACGGCAAAGGCCCCGCGGTGCGGGGCCTTTTTGATGTCGACGACCGGTCATCACGCCGGCACGGTCGATTGTGCCATCTTGCCGGTGTTTTGCCCGACGGGTCAAACTTTATCTCAAATGCCGCAAAGCGGATTGGCCGAAGTGAAATCTCTTCGCCTCATGCTGGGACATGTCGCCTGGACGGGGCAAGCCGGAGAGACCTTCGATGTATTACGTCGCCGCTGCATTGCTGGTGCTGTCGGGACTGTTCTATTCCGCGAGCCGTCATGAGCTCGGCCAATTCGGCGCGGACGTGTGCAGGTACGGCGGCACGTTCTGCGACAACCCGGTGGTTCTCTTCACCGGCGCGGCGCTGGCCGCCGCCTGGGGCATGTTCGTCAGCATCAGGTAGGCCGATGATGGCAATATAGCCCTGTTTTGCCCGACGGAGCAAACTCGACTTAGCATTTTCGAAAATCAGCCGCCCGCTTCGGCAGCGGGAACTTATGGCATTCGATTCGCATTTGCTAAAGACGACGTCCCGAACCCGTTCGAGCCCGTTGATGAGCGACAGCGCCCTCACCCCGACGAAATCCGCGCCGACGCTGTTGCAACGGCTGGGCCCCGGCCTCATCACCGGAGCTGCCGACGACGACCCGTCGGGTATCGCCACCTATTCGCAGGCCGGCGCGCAATTCGGCTTCGGTCTGTTGTGGACCGTGTTTCTGACCACGCCGTTCATGATCGCGATCCAGCTCGTCAGCGCGCAGATCGGCCGCGTCACCGGCAAGGGGCTCGCCGCCAACGTCATGCGCGTCGCGCCGCGCTGGGCGGTGCTGGCGCTGGTGTCCATGCTGGTCGCCGCGAACACGTTCAACATCGCCGCCGACATCGCCGCGATGGCCGAGGCGCTCTCGCTCGTCATCGGCGGCCTCAACCACGAGCACGCGCTGATCTTCGCGGCCGGCTCGACCCTGCTGCAGGTGTTCGTGCCCTATCGGCGCTATTCGCCGGTGCTGAAATTCCTCACGCTGGCGCTGTTCGCCTATGTCGCGACCGCCTTCACGGTGCAGATTCCCTGGAGCACGGCGCTGCTCGCCGCGGTCTGGCCGAAGCCGAACGTCAGCGCCGACTATCTCCTGATGGTCGTGGCCGTGCTCGGCACCACCATCAGCCCCTATCTGTTCTTCTGGCAGGCCTCGCAGGAGGTCGAGGAGATGAACCAGGGCGAGCGCGACAAGCCGCTTCGCCAGCTCAAGCGCGGCGGCGATCACGAGCTCGACCGCATCAAGACGGACACCATCTCCGGCATGCTGCTCTCTAACGGCATCGCCTTCTTCATCATCCTGACCACCGCATCGGTCCTGCACGCCAACGGCATCACCAATATCGGCTCGGCGACGGAAGCGGCCGAAGCGCTGCGGCCGCTGGCCGGCGATTTCACCTTCGCCCTGTTCGCGACCGGCATCATCGGCACGGGCCTGCTCGCCATTCCCGTGCTGGCGGGCTCGGCGGCCTATGGCGTTGCCGAGATCTTCGGCTGGCGCGCCACGCTGGAGGCCAAGCCGGACGAGGCAGCCGGCTTCTACACCATCATCGCCGCGGCAACCCTGATCGGCTTCGGCCTCGGCTTTACCGGCATCGACTCGATCAACATGCTGGTGTGGAGCGCGGTGCTCAACGGCATCGTCGCCGTCCCCATCATGGCGATGATGATGCTGATCGTCTCGAACCGCACCATCATGGGCCGCTTCAGGGCCCGCTCCTGGCTGATCGCGCTGGGCTGGCTCGGCACCGCAGTCATGGCGCTCGCCGTTCTCGCTTTGCTCGGCTCGTCGGTGATCGGCTGACGCAAGGCCTGCTTCGGACGCGCTGCCGCGCCGCATCGCTGCATCTTCCCGCCGCCCCGCGCCTGGCTTAACAATGCGGTCCGGGCCCGGCTCAAGATCGGGCGACAAGAAAAGCCCGGCCGGGCGACAGGGAGCGACATGACCAAGTCATCAAAAGCAACGAGCCTCGAGATCCTCGCCTGCGATGCCGGCTGGAGAAACTATCATTTCGTCAAGCTGACGACCGAGGACGGCATCGTCGGATGGAGCGAATTCGACGAAGGCTTTGGCTCGCCCGGCGTCGGCGCCGCGATCCAGCGCCTCTCGGCGCGGGTCATCGGGCAGAACGTCTTCCAGCACGAGCGCATCTTTGCCGAATTGTTCGCAGCGACGCGTCCTGCGGCCGGCGGCGTGGTGGCGCAGGCGCTCGGGGCGATCGAGAACGCGCTGCTCGATGCCAAGGCGAAATCGCTCGGCGTCCCCTGCTATGAGCTGCTCGGCGGCAAGATCCGCGACCGCGTCAGGGTGTACTGGTCGCATTGCGCCACGTGGCGGATCAATCACCCGTCCTGGTACAAGCCGGCGATCGAAAGTCTCGACGGCGTCAAGGCGATGGGGCGCGAGGTGCGCGAGAAGAAGTTCACCGCGCTCAAGACCAACATCTTTTCCTATGACGAGGGCAAGCCGACCGGCTGGCGCCCCGGCTTCGGCTCGCCCTTCGCGCCCGAGATCAACGTCGACCGCAAGATCCTGCGCGACTTGCACATGCATCTGGAAGCGATCCGCGACGGCGCCGGGCCCGACGTCGACATCCTGCTCGACTGCAACTTCAACGCCAAGACCGAAGGCTACTTGAAGATCCTGCGCACCATCGCCGACCTCGACATGTTCTGGGTCGAGATCGACAGCTTCAATCCGGAAGCGCTCGGCTATATCCGCAAGCAGAGCCCGCACCCGATCTCGTCGTGCGAGACGCTGCTCTCCTTGCGTGAATTCCTGCCCTACTTCCACGCGCAGGCCATGGATGTCGCGATCATCGACACGCCCTGGAACGGCGTCTGGCAGTCGATGAAGATCGCCGCGGCGGCCGAAGCCTTCGAGGTCAACGTCGCCCCGCACAATTTCTACGGCCATCTCTGCTCGATGATGAACGCGCATTTCTGCGCCGCGGTGCCGAACCTGCGCATCATGGAGATCGACATCGATCGTCTGTCCTGGGATCGCGAGCTGTTCACGCACGAGCCGGAGATCGAGAACGGCCATCTCATCATCCCGAACCGGCCCGGCTGGGGCACCGAGCCGAACGAGGAAGCCTTGCGGGCCCATCCGCCGAAGACGAGTGGCGGGCTCCTCAATTACGGCCGCAAGAGCTGAGAGATTACGGCGTCACGGGATTGACGGTTGGGGACGTCTTCGGCCGCTGCGGCTCGATCGGCGATTTCGGATCGGTCGGGAGCACCAGGGCGCCAGCGGCTCGTGCCGCTTCGCCGGTGGTCGCAAACATGGCGACATGGGCCGGCTGTGTCTTGGCCCGGCTCCAGGGGCCGTGGTCGACGACCAGCATGGCCGCAATCGTCACGCCCGCCACGATCAGCGCGATCACGCCGGGATGGCGCAGAGCTCTGGACATGGAGTACGCGAAGCGACCATTTGTCATTGAAGCATCCGCATTTTTCCTCGCAGGTTAATTCGGTCGAGCCCCCTCCGGTTCCCCCTACTGTTGCGGCTCGTAGCGTTGGGCGATGCCGCGCCGGTCGTGGCCTCACGCGAGGCGACGGGGTTGCTGGGTGGAGTTCCCGGCTCGGGCACTTGGGGCGCAAGCTCTATCCCTCGCACACGACGCGCAAAACCGTCACGATGGTCGCCGAGATGAGACATGAAATCGCAAGCAGGGTCCAACTCGGCCTCGTGCTCGTGCGGGCCACGCGGACAACAAGCATCTTCATGCACGTCAACATTCATCCCTGGGAAGGCGGTGCAGGTAGGCTATCCCGAAAGAGGCGAGCTCTTCGGTATCGCTTGGGTGCTCTTCCCACCTCCTCTGCAGATGGCGTTCCAGCAGACAGCGCCTTGTGTCGTGCGCGGCGACCTCGGGGTGCCGCGCCCGGTACACCGTCCAGGCGGTGTCCGCGGCGTTCTTCAAGACCTTGTCGTCGTCCATGCCTGCTCTCCGGAAATCCGAACCTCGTGGCGTCCCAACTTAAGGACACGCTCCAAAGTTTCCGGTTTTTCCCGGTATTCGGCCATTTAATGATTCAGGGGCGATTTGATCGGATTCTTTCTCGGCGCGCCGCGCGCCGCTCGGGGCAGTCCCGAACCTCTTGGAGGCATTTGGTCGAACTGATGGGAACGGCGGGCGTCGCCGTCCAGGCCCGAATTCTCGGTGATGGCGTCCCGACGCCGAGCACCCATTGGCTCTCGCCACCGGCCAGCAGCAACCATTGCTTATTCTTCCCGTTATTCCCCTGGGGCAATGTGATGTGAGAGGTATGTTGATGAAGAAGATTGCAATGTCAGCCCTGATGGCCGGCGCTCTGGGCCTGAGCTCGATCGCAGCAACGTCTCCCGCCGAAGCCCATTGGCGAGGTTGGGGACCTGGCATCGCCGGCGGCCTGGTCGCAGGCGCCGTCATTGGTGGCCTTGCCTCCTCCGCCTACGGCTGGGGACCCGGCTATGGCTACTATGGCGGTCCCCGCTATTACAGTGCCGGTTACTACGGCGGCCCCTACGCCTACGACTATGGATACGACGAGCCCTATCGATGGGGCGGTGGCTACACCACCACTTACTACACGGCGCCCGTTTCCTACGGCTATCGCTATCGGCGCGTCGTGCGCCCCGCCTACGCCTATTACGGTGGGTCCTATCCGGTCGTTCGGCACCACTGGCATCGGCACCACCGCCATTGGTGAGAGCAGCCGATCAGGCGCCACGAGAGCCGCGCTCGACATGGGCGCGGCCTTTCGCTTGCAGGCCAGCGGCCATCATTCGCCCGGCGCGATGGCATTGCTCGGCGTCGGCCGGTCGGTGATCTGCTGACCGAACAGGCTGCCGATCAGCTCGACCGCCGTGCGCGCGGTCCGACCGCGTTCGTCCAGGAACGGATTGAGCTCGACGATATCGACCGATCCGACCACCCCGGAATCGTGCAGCAGCTCCATGATCAGATGCGCCTCGCGATAGGTGGCGCCACCCGGCACGGTGGTGCCGACGCCCGGCGCCACGGAAGGGTCGAGGAAATCGACGTCGAAGCTGACATGCAGCACGCCATTGCTCGCCTTGACCCGTTCGATGACGCGGCGGATCAGGACAGCCACGCCGAATTCGTCGATCTGACGCATGTCGACGATCCTGATCCGGCGCGTGCGCATCAGCTCTTTCTCGAGCTTGTCGATCGAACGCGCGCCGAACAGATCGAGCTTGTCCGGGCCGATCGAGGCGCGTGGATCGTCGCCGAGCAGGCCGTCGAGCCCGGGCTCGCCGCACAGGAACGCGGCTGACATGCCGTGCATGTTCGCGGTGATCGTCGTCTCCGGCGTGTTGTAGTCGGCATGGGCGTCGAGCCAGAGCACGAACAGTTCGCGGCCGCGCTCCTGCCAATGCCGCGCCATCGCATTGACCGACCCCATCGACAGCGTGTGGTCGCCGCCGAGAAAGATCGGCAGCGCACCTGATGTCGCGATCTCATAGCCTCTGCGGCTCAGAACGCGCGTCCAGCGCTGGATCTCGCGGTAATGATTGGCCTGTTCGGGCGGCCTGTCGGTGAGGTCCCGGACTTCGGCTATGGACAGATCGCCATAATCGACGACCTCGAAATCAAGGCTTTCCAGCAATGTCGCAAGGCCGGCGGTGCGCAGCGCCGCAGGCCCCATCAAGGTGCCGCGCTGCGAAGCCCCCATGTCGATGGGAGCGCCAAGCAAGGCGATGTGCCGGGCTCGATCCGTCATGGTCCGGTCGGTCACGGCTGTCTCCTGACGTCAGCAAGGTTCACCCAGCCTAACAGAGATTCGCACCCGTCGTTTCCCGGGGAGCGCGCAAGCCGCCGGCATATCATCCGGAACAAAATCCCCTGCGCTGAATTGCTCATCCAAGGCCGGCACCCGCCGTCAATCACGGCGCCTGTCGCGGATAGCCAAAGGTCACCAGACCCGCTGTTCAAAACGAGCGCTCGCGCGGATAGCCAAAGGTGCCGGCTTCGATCATCACGCCAGGAGGTCGCGTCCTTGAGCACGGAGATACCGCAATCCTCGTCCCAGCCCGGCATGGCCGAGCGTGCCATCGATACGGCCGCGGACGTCTCCCGCACCATTGGTGAAGTCGCCGGAGGCCTGCACGCAGCGGTCGATCGCCTCACCTCCGCAGTCGAGGAATCGCGCAAGCCCGGCGGGGCACTCGCGACGGTTTCCGCGATCACGCGCGAAGCACCGCTTGCCAGCCTGTTCGTCGCCTTCCTGTTTGGCGTCGCGGTGGCGCGCCGGCGGTAGCTGTTCTGCCAGCGCCCTCTGGGTGAAACCGTCCTGCATCAAGCCTGGCTCGGCGCTGCGGTCCGGCTCCGGAGCCGATCTACGTCAGAGCCAAGCGGAGTGCTACTTTTACCAACGAAAGGTCAGCGCCACAGAGTGTGGCGCCGGCATCGCATTTTACGGTCGAGAACGGCTAATCTAGCTGATGCTTCACAACGCCTGATATGTAGTTGGCCCTCAGAACGTCCCTACGCTCTTCTTCATTGGCTCAGATCAAACCCACGATGATCAAGACTCCGATCTCAATCATTAGGAGCGTAGCCGTTCCCGCGGAGATGAGAAACAAATCACCGAGTGACAGGTGCATGATTTGCCTCACAATTTGCCCTAGAAGCGGCCCTTACATCCTTTGAACAGGGCGGCAGGGCGGGATGATGGGGCCGCTTCTAGGAGGTCCTTGACGCGTTCATCCGGCGCCAAGCGGTCCTCATTCTAATTCAAATTTAAATCTCGTCTAGCATTTAATTTATTTAAAATAGCGCATTAATTAATATTTAATTTCGCCGCCACTTGAACGATGCAGGCCGCTGATCCCGCATGGGGGATTGGTTTCTTTACCGTGAGCTATCTATCTGCTCGAGCATGCCAGGGACACAAGCTGTGGCTGGCCACAGCCGGCAAACAAACCCCTCAGGGCCTGACTGGATCCAAGACGATGACCGAATGCTGGCATGCGTGCCAACGAGCGCGTCCGGCTGCTCTCTCGCAATGGCACCGAGGGACCAAGCGTTATCCCTGGATCGATGAGGCGGCTCTGAGAAATCGCCAGACAAGGAACCCCAGCCCGGCGCCAGCTCAGTGCTCTGCGGGCACAAGCCTTTTAATCTGTCCGGCGCATGAGATTGGCTTCGGCGAAAAGCGGTGGCGAGCGGGAACGTTGAGGCGGAGCTGAGGTTGATCGAGAAAGAAGAGATTGGCGGCGCCAGCTGAGCACACTGATGGACAAGACCTTCGTCTATGATGCGTTGAGGCAGGTCGAGCGCGATGTAGTTGAAGGAGAACGACGCCTTGCAGAGCAAGAGAGAGCGATCCATCAGTTGAAGCGGGAAGGAAAGGATACCGCTACCGCTGAAGCAGAGCTGGACACATTGCGCAGAGCCCAGCGTGTTCTTGATCAGGACCGACAACGCCTCCTCTCGCTGTTACAGCCTTGAACGGGTGACGGCATTCGGCGCCGCTGTGCGTTAGAGCATGATCCGGAAAAGTGCGTAGCGCTTTTCCGATAAAGCGCGATGACGATTCATCCTAATCGCATCGCGCTTTGGTGCATCGTGAAAATCGCTCCGGAGCCAAAGCTGACGCGAACCAATGTCCCTCAACGCTGTTTTCTGCGACCGCCCCTAGTGAGACCGTCCTCCGTCAGGACTGACTCGCGCTGCGGTTCGGTCCCGGAGCCGATGTACCGAAGGCACTATTCGTCGCATTGCCGCGGTGGCACCTGCCAACGGTAGACTTCACCTTGAAGGGTCGGATGCTGAGCGCGGCTCGCGCAAGCGTCCGCCGATTGCGTTCGCGATGTCGCCGTGCTTTAGGCAGCAGCACGGCTGCTTGAGCAACTTGCCAACGCGAACAGCCTAACGTCTGCCGTGGGGTCATAAGCGCGCTTCACGCGCGAGCCGCCCCTTTCCTTGGCACGAATAGCCAGCGCAGGCAGATCATCGCCTTATGCGTACACGCCGCGCAGTCGTTTGAGGGTGCGTTCTGTCAGAAAGCCGGAAAGCCGGGACGGGTCTGCTGGTGGATTCAGTCTTTTTGTTTCTCGCCTGCGCTTCTTCCATCGGAGCTTTTCGAGCGCTCTTCGAAACGATCAGCGCCCTTAGCTAGATCCTGCCCCATCTTGCTCTCGGTTTTTTCTTCCTCCTTGGAAGCTGCTTCGCGCAAGCCTTCAGCGGCCCGTTCCCCTGTTTTTGATGATTTTCGTTCGTCGTCCATTTTGGCTCCTCCCTCATCAAGATGCTTGCCAAGAAACCGCTGGTCCTCAGCTGGGATGGACAACGTTCCAATTAGATCGTCTGAACATGGTTCCAAGTTCCGCGGGGCTCTCAGTCGGATCGCGTGCGACTCCGTCGAATACCGTGATAGAGTAATCACGAAAGCAGAAGCGGTTGTTCGGAGTTTCCAATGAAAGCCAAGTGGGCTCTCTTTGTGAGCTTCTTTCTCGTGATCGTCCCGGGCTATCCCGCAGCCCAACCGGTGGAAGTGCTTTGGCTTGGGCACGCAACGACCCGCATCACTAGTGTCGCCGGCAAAGTGATAGTGATTGATCCCTTCCTCACCAGAAACCCGAAGACGCCGCCTGAGTACCGGGACTTGAAGGCGATTGGAAAAGTGGACCTGATCCTAGTGACGCACGGCCACCAGGATCATATTTCCGATCTCCTCGATCTGGCCCGTCTGACGGGCGCCAAGGTTCTTGCCAATTACGAGTTCGGACGAAATCTTGTCGCGCTGGGTCTCCTTGAAGAGAACAACGTCATTGCCATGAATAGGGGCGGCATGGCCGAGCCGCTCGGCCGGGGCGTCAAGATCCATATGGTGCCGGCCGATCACAGCTCGTCGCTCGACTACAATATTCTCGGCATAAGGAACCCTGACCAGTCAGCATCCATCCGGCAAGGCGGAGGGGCCGGAGTTTCCGTTGGCTACGTGATTGAGATGGAGAACGGCTTCAAGGTCTACCACACGGGCGACACCAGCGCCTTTGGCGACATGGCGCTCATTCGGGAGCTCCACAACCCGGACCTCGCGCTGGTGTGCATCGGGGGCTTTTTCACCATGGGGCCTGACGAAGCCGCTTACGCGGTTCGGGAGCTGATCAAGCCGAAAGCGGTGATACCAATACACTACGGCACCTTTCCGGTGCTGAACCGAACCCCGGCCGAATTCAAGAAAGCTTTAGGATCTACTAGTGTCCAGGTCTTGGACGTCGCCCCAGGTCAGGTAATGAGATTTTGAGGCCGCTAATCGGGCACGTTGGCGAGTCTAAGGCCCGTCGCCATGCGTTCCCAATCCGCTGAATCCTTGAAGGGATACCAGAAAGCAGTTCCTCGAATAGAGAGTGGGTCTAGTCCCTGTCGATTCTTCTCGGCCAACGAAAAGATCCGTTCAGCGTCCGCTTTCCGGCCCAAATGGCCGTAGGCGGCGAGAAGCACACGATAAGCCCATCGGTCGTCTGAATTGAGAGCGATAGCCCGCTCCAAGCTTGCCGCTGCACTTTGAAATTGCTCCAACCCGAATTGGGCCAATCCGAGTTCATAAAAGTAAGAAGGTGGGGAGAATGGATTGAGCCGCATGCCATTGAGGACGAACTCAAGTGCCTTGGCGGGCTGACCGGCTAAGCTCAACGCTCCAGCGAGCGCGACGTAGGCGTTCGCGTCGTTGGGATCCATGCTGATTGCTCGCTCTCCCTCTTTGATCGCCTTCTCGTGCATTCCTTGCTGAGACAGAATGGCCGAAGCGACCTGATGATTGAGGGAAATCGGAGACTGTTGTGCTTTTGTGATGTACTCTTCAGCCTTCAAGCGCGCATCGTGCACCGATCTTAGCCCGAACCTCTCTTCCTGCCATTGTCTCCTTGCAATCTGCCAGTATGTGGCCGCGAGCGCAGCAAAAGCACGAGAGTAATTCGGCTCGATTTCGATCGCTCGCTCGAAGTGGCCGATCGCCTCGCGCGCGGCCTTCGGATTCTGCTGAAGGTACCTGTTCCAACCCTTCAGGAATTCGTCGTAGGCCACCGGGTTTTCGGTGCGCTTGGTGGCGATTTGCCCCTCCTCCTTGGATGTCAACTGAACCGCCAATGTTCGCGTGATCTTGCCGGCGATTTCGTCTTGCAGCCCGAAGACATCTCCCATCGCGCCCTCGTAGCGATCTGCCCAGAGCTGCCCGCCGCTCGCCGCATCGACCAGTCGAACGTTGATGCGAATCCGGTCCGCGGCTCGGCGCACGCTGCCTTCCACGACGTAGCGGACCCCGAGATCCGCAGCGGCCTTTCGCACGTCCACGGCAGTGTTCTTGAAGGTAAAGGTGGAGTTGCGGGCGACGACGAAGAGCCCGGCCACTTTGGAAAGCTCGTTGATCACGTCATCGGTAATCCCATCCGAGAAGTATTCTTGGGCTTTGTCGTCGCTGAGATTCGAGAACGGCAGCACGGCAACTGAGGGCTTGTCGGACCGCACCGGGGTGCTGTCGCCCGCGTTCTGCACCCCGCCTCGCTGCTGGGCCCCCATCCACCACACGGCTCCGCCCGTGCTCGCAAGCACCAGGAGAGCGACGGCGATCCCAGCAAGAGCAATGCTTCGCGCCCGCTGCGACGCGCCATCGTGCGCGGTCGGGTCGGCGACGCCCGCCCGCGCCGAACCCAGGCTCTCGCTCGAAACAGCGTAGGCCTGGACCGCTCGGTCGATGTTCTTGAGTTTTTTTAAACCCAGATTCTTGAAAGAGAATGGGAGCGCCTTGTGGACCTGCTCGTAGACGGCGCCCGAGATGCACACGCCCCCTGGCTCGGCGACTTCTTGGAGCCGCGCGCCGACATTGACCCCATCTCCAAGCAGATCTCGCCCGCGCGCTACGACATCCCCCACGTGAATACCGATCCGGAACTGGACACGCCGGTCTCGAGCGATCTCTCGTCCCATTTCTAGCAGTCGACCCTGGACCGCAACGCCGCATTGAACGGCATCGACCGCGCTCGGGAACTCCGCCAGGACGCTGTCCCCCGCAGTGTTGGCAATCCGGCCCCCATGCTCCTCGATGAGAGTGTCCATGACCTCACGCGCGCTGGCGAGGCTTTTCAAGGTGCCAAGTTCGTCCAGGCCTACCAATCGCGAGTAGCCCGCGACGTCCGCCGCAAAAATCGCGGCAAGGTGCCGCTCAACCCGTTGTTCCTGCCGCAGCGGCATGCATCGTCAGCCTTTGGGGTGCCTGGCAATTCTGCAGCTTGAGATGCACGGTTTCAAGGCACAGCGGGGTACGAAGCGAGGCTTTGGTACCTGAGGGTCGGCTGTCCGGCGAGTCGACGCCCAGCGGACGCCACCGCTGACACTTGGACCGGCTTGAATCAGGACTGATGTACTCCGTCCGGACCCCAGTCGCTGACGTCCGACCGGTGATCCGTCGTCAGGCAGGAAAGCCTAGCCGGGTACGTTCGAGTAAGGCCGTGTTGGCTCGGGCAGCTCCTTGTCGTCTGCATTCATTCCATTGCGGCAGGTCGGCTTTGGGTCAAAGGCTGCCCTCGGCGGCTCCGGCGACGGTTTCCCCTCAGCCCTCGGAAGCGGACGCTGCGAGCCTAAGAGGCGAAGTCAGCGGTGGGCCAAAAGCGGTCATCGGTGCGTTGACCGCATGGCGGGTGAAGACGTGCTAGGTCGTTACCGCACGGAACAGACGCCATTTGTCGGGCACGCCTTTGAGAATGTGGCGGCCGCGCTCCTCAAACGTCAATCCGGAGCCTGCCACGAGATCGCGAACCGTCTGTGAGACCAGAACTTCACCCGGGGCAGCTAGCGCCGCCACACGTGCACCAATATGCACGGCAATGCCAACAATATCGTGAGCGACGAATTCGCACTCGCCGGTATGCAAACCGCAACGGACCTTCAGATCGAGTGGGCGCACCGCGTCGCCGATTGCGCTTGCGCAACGCACAGCGCGCGCAGGGCCATCGAACGTGGCAAGGAAACCGTCGCCGGCGGTATTGACTTCGCGGCCACGATACTGGCCGAGCACGCCCCGAGCTTTGGCATAGAACGCATCCAGCAGCACGCGCCAGGCGCCGTCGCCGAGAGCGGCCGCGCGCTCCGTCGATCCCGCAATGTCGACAAACAGCACAGTTGCAAGCACCCTGTCCGGCTCCGCTGCTTGCCGATGCCCGGTGACGAACTCTTCGACCTCATTGATAATTGCATCCTGATCGCCAACCCAGACCATATGGTCCTGACCGCTGAGCTCAATCAGTTTGGCGCAAGGAATCTGCTGCGCCATGTAGCGCGCATGCTTCACGTCAATGACGCGCTCATCGGTGCGATGCAAAATCAAGGTCGGCACACGCGTCACGGGTAGGATGTCCCTGACATCGATCTCCCGGTTCATGCGCATAATCGCCGATGCCGCGCCTGGGCTTGCCGAGGCCCTGAAGTAGGCGGCGGTTTGCTCAAGTGCCTGCTTATTGCCAGCGAGGCTAGGCGCCCACATCAGCAAACTCATCGCATCTGCCGAACCCCAATGGTGCTCAATGTCATCGAGGAAAGCGCTCCACTGCGCATCGGTCCACGCGAATGCGTAGTCAGGGGCCCACGAGCGTCGCGCATAAGTGCCACAAAGCACCAGAGCTGACGTGCGTTCGGGATACGTAGCTGCATAGAGCAGCGACATCGGACCGCCCTCGGACACGCCAAACAAGGTGGCCCGCTGAGAACCAACCTGGTCCAGCACCGCCTGCACGTCGTGCATCCGCTGTTCAAGCGTGAAGATCTGGGAACCGCGATCGGACATTCCGGTGCCGCGCTTGTCGAACGTGATGACCCGCGCAAACGTTGCAAGCTTGCGGAAAAAGGAAGCGCGTGCCGGCGATTGCCAGAGCGCTTCGACATTGGAGACAAAACCTGGGACGAACAGCAGGTCGCGCGGACCGTCGCCCATCACCTGATAGGCAATATGGACGTCGTCACTTTTGACATAGTGAGTGGCCGGGATGTCAGCCATGGTGGCCTACTGCGTGACAAACCGCGGGCGCGAGTGTCGCACCTCATTCCGCGTCAGGCTAGCGAAATTCGGTGGAGAATTTGGCTGCCGCCCACCCGTAAGTACCGGCGCGACTGGGGAACCAGGTGCGGCCGCGATGTGCGTTTCGGGTCAAACGCGACCGGTCCGGCCGATCTTGCTCACCAATGTGACACGATGGGGCATGAACGGACTCATGCACCGCAGCAAACAACAGCTCTATTCGATCACTTCATCTGCGCGGGCAAGCATCGACGGCAGCAAAGCTAGGCCGAGGGCCTTGGCGGTCCTCAAGTTTACGACGAAGTCGAACTTGGCCGGCTGCTCCACCGGAAGATTAGCGGGTTTTGCTCCACGCAAAATCTTGTCGACGTATTCGGCAGCGCGGCGATACAAATCCGTAAAATTCGGCCCATAAGACATGAGGCCACCCGCTTCGACGTGCTCTCTGGCGTTGTAGATTGTTGGCAGTCGCGCTCCCATTGCTAAAGTCTGGATCCGATCGCGGTGGGTATTCACAAGCGGATCGGCAACTATATACAATGCCCCTGCACCACCTTTTAGCGCCTCGAAGGCAGACGGGATGTCCTCTGCTTGACGAATTGTGAGGATGTCGGTCTCAAGACCAAGCCTCGCCGCCGCCGCTTGCACTTCACTAAGCTCCAGTGCAGACAAGGAATTGCCAATGTTCCCAATAGCTGCCAAACGCCGAAGACTTGGTATGGCCTCGCGCAAAAGTTCTAGGCGCTTGCCGGCAAGATCGGTTGCTACCGTCGAGAGGCCCGTGACGTTGCCGCCAGGTTTCGCCAAACTCGCAACCAGTTTGTTTGCAACTGGGTCTCCCGCCACCGCGAACACGATCGGAATAACCGATGTTGCCTGCATCGCCGCGATAACGTTTGCGGTCCCCGAGGTTACAATGACATCGACTCTAAGCCGAACGAAATCCGTCGCAAATTTAGCGAAGCGTTCACTGTTTCCTTCGCCCCACGCATACTCAATCGCGACTGTTCGCCCCTCGATCCATCCGAGTTCACTCAGTCGCTTCAAGAATGCGGCAAGCCGTTGGCGCTCGACCGAAGGGGTGCTCTGACCCAAGAACCCGATGGTTGGCAATCGAGGGGATTGCTGCGCGCGGCCCGTTACCGGCCGCACGGCCACCAGACCAGCAAGAGCACCAAGCAAATCCCGGCGCCTCATACCTACCTCAACCGCAGACGACGGCATCATATGACTGAGGCCAGCGTTTTGGTAGGGATGAAACCGACTTCGCCGCGGTCCGATGTCCGAGTTGGGTCAAAAGCTGCCCTGCGCAACCTCAAGAGGCCTTTCCGCTCAGCTTTCGAAAGCAGACCATGCGAGGCCAATCCCCGTGGCGCATTTCCGCGCTCAGATCGCGATGCGAACTCGCGGGAAGCAAGGAATGTGGGCACCGTCACTGGACGCTGAATACCGGATGTTGACCCGCGCGACGGTGCTCGCCAAGACAACCAGCCTCCATTCGGAGTGCTGGTGTCAACGCGCAGGCCAAAGCCGCTCGCTCAGGCGGCGCTGACAGTCTGGAGTTCAGCCGCCAGGAACTGTTTCTCGAATGCCTCGGCGGGCATCGGACGGCCGAAGAAATAGCCCTGCCCTTCCTCGCATCCCATGCTGACCAGGAAGTCGGCCGTTGCGCGGTTCTCGATGCCCTCGGCGACGACGGTGAGACCGAGCTGCTTGCTGAGGCCGATGGTCGAGCCGACGATGGCGGCATCGTCGGAATTCGACAGAAGACCGAAGACGAACGACCGGTCGATCTTGAGGCCGTCGAGCGGAAATTTCTTCAGATAGCTCAGGCTCGCATATCCGGTGCCGAAATCATCGAACAGGATCCGGACGCCGAGCTCCTGAATTCGCTTGAACATTTCAAGCACGCGGCGCCCGTCATGCAGCAGGATGTCTTCGGTGACTTCGATCTCGAGCAGCGACGGCGTCAGCCCGGTCTCTTCGAGCAGTGCTGCAACGGAATGCGCGAGGTCGCCGGACTGAAGCTGCGAGGGAGAGAGGTTGATCGCGACGCGCACGTCGTTGCCGGACAATTCCCAAGCTCGCGCCTGGCGGCAGGCGGTCTCCATCACCCAGTTCGCGATCCGCTCCGACAGCGCAGAGGTGTTGACGACAGGCATGAATTCGGCCGGCGAGACGTAGCCGCGCACCGGATGCCGCCAGCGGATCAGCGCTTCGGCTCCGACCAGGCTGCCGTCGATCAGACGAACCTGCGGCTGGTAGAACAGCTCGAATTCGCTGCGATCGGCGGCAAGCGCCAGCTCGCCCTCCAGCCTCAAGCGGTTCTCGAGCTCCTGCCGGATCGCGGCTTCGAATACGACGTGGCCGCCGCGCCTGGTCGCCTTGGCTTTCGTCAGCGCGAGATGGCCGTTGCTCAGGAGATCATCGGCGTTGCTCCCGCCCTCAGGATAGACGGCGACGCCAACGCTGGTCTTGACGCGGTGCTGGCGCGTGCCGGTTGCGAGAGGGGCTTCGAACGCACGCGCGATTCGCTCGGTCACCGCCGCGACCGGCTCGGTGATCTCTGCGCAATCGATCGCGATGGCAAATTCGTCGCCGCTGAGCCGGGCGACGATCGCCTTGCCACCGACTTCGCTCCGCAGCCGCTCGGCGACCGCGCGCAGCACGAGATCGCCGGCGGAGTGGCCTAGCATGTTGTTGATCTCTTGGAAGCCGTCGAGCCCGAGCACGAGCAACGCGACGCTCGAAGACCGTCGCTCCGCCGCGGCGATCAGATCGGTCAGGCCCACATGCAGCATGTTCCGGTTGGCCAGCCCCGTCAGCGCGTCATGTTCGGCGAGATATCGAATGCGTTCGGCTTCACGTTTGCGCACAGAAATATCGCGCAGGATGGCACCATATTGAAAGCCGTCCGTTCCCTGCCAGCCCGAGAAGCTCGCCTCGACCGGGAAGGTTTCGCCGTTCTTGCGCCGGCCTTCGAACTCGACGACGACGGCGCCGCCCGGAACCAGAAGCGCCTGGCGCGCGGCGTCGTGCATGGATGGCCTTGCGCCGGCGTGTGCCGGCAAAGCGCACAGCGTTTCGAACGGGCGGCCGATGATCTCGGCCGGCATGTAGCCGAAAATCGCGCTCGCGCCGGGATTCCAGACCGTGATGCGGTGATCCTCGTCGGTGCAGACCAGCCCGTCGCCGAGCGACATCGCGATGCGATGAAAGCGGCTCTCGGCGATGCGTCCGAGCAGGCTGCGGAAGTCGATTTCGTCGAGCGCAATCGCGGTCAGGTAAGCGACGATGGCGATGTGGAACAGCGACGTATCGATGACCAGGGGCCATCTTGCCTGCACAAGGATTGCGGCCAGTTCGACCACCGCCCCGGTTGCGAGGAGGATTGCGACCCGAAGTCCTGGCGCGACGCGGCGCCACGAATACATCATCAGCAGGCAGATTGCGCCGAGCCCGAGCACCATGCCGATATCGGAGGTCCAGCGCAGCGTCCGGTTCTGAAGGATCGATTCAGCGGCGAGGGCCTGGAGGACTGGCCCTGAGATGATCCTGCCGTTGGGAACGCTAAAGCGGTCGCCGAGCTCGAGCGCCGTGGCGCCAATGATGACCTTCTTGCCTTTCAGCTTGTCGAGCGTGGCGCTATCGCCGCGCAGCACGTCGACATAGGAGACGGCGGGAATGGAGGGCGCGCGAATGCTGAAATCGATCAGAAAGGGCGGTCGCCGATTGGCGTCCTGATCCGCCAGCACGACGGCCATCGAAGGCATGAAAGCGTCGCCGAGCTTCTCGCCGAACGGATAGCGGCGAACCAGCCCGTCGGATTCGATCGCGACATTGACGACGGCCGGCCACGACTGGTTGCTGAACGACTTCAGCGGCCGGTTGACGTGAGCCGGGCCGCCCCTCGGTGTCGGCTGCTTGAAGGATGGCAGGATCGTCGAACCGCCGACGTCTCGCAATGCCTTGGCGAAGGCCGCGTCGGAGGCGGGATCCGACGGCGTGCTGAAATCGACATCGAAGGCAACGTCCTGCGCGCCTGCCGCTTCCAGCCTTTGCAGCATTTCGGCATGGAGACGCCGCGGCCAGGGCCACACTCCGATCTGGTCGATCGACGGCGCATCGATACCGACCACGACGATGTCACCGGTGGCCGCACGCGTTTGCCACTTGAATCGAAGATCGGTGAGCGCATTGCGAAGCGCAGCGTGCCAGCCCGTGGACAACACCACCGCGAGCGCGATCACGACAAGAACATGCGGCCGGTAGCGTTTCACCCGAGCCTCCCCCCACACCCGCCCGACGGACGCGTCCACCTAGAGTTCAGCGTCTGCCGTACCCATTGCTGCCATTTCCGTGGCCGTTGCCGTTGTTGCCTCTGCCATTGCCGGTGGCGCCGTTGTCGGCATGGCTGCTGTTACCGTAACCGTTGCTGCCGCCGTTACCGCTATTGTTTTGATTGCCGCTGTTGCCGCCGTTGCCGTTGTTGTTACCCGAATTACCGTTGCCACCGTCCTTTCCGTTGTTTGCTCGCGGGGCATCGCTGGATGCGCCGGCCGTCGTTGCGGCGATCGTGGCGTTCGCGCTGGCGGCACCGCTGCTTGCCGCGCCGTTGGATGCAGCCGGGCTTGTCTTGCCATCGTTCCAGACCGTCTGACTGTCGCCCCCGGCATTCGCGTTACGTGCCTGCCCCGGCGGAACGCCGCCGTGCGCAAGGCCGCGCGTCGCCTTGTGGACGTTCAGCTTGACCTCTCCCAGCGCGGCCGAAATGCGCACGGCTCCTGCCTTGGGGGCATGCCCCCCGGCCGCCTGCCCCGAGGCCTTGGGTGCGCCGGCCGCCTTGCTTTGCTTGTCGACCGGGCCGAGCGCATGGATGGCATGGCCATTGGCCGCATGGCGCGGCGCCGACAGGCCCGACTTCGGCACTGGGACACGCTCGATCGTGGGTGCACGGGGCTTGCCCTGCTCGATCGGATTGAGCGTCCCCGCACCGCTGAGGCTGAGACCGGGCTTGCCGTGTTCGAAGACGGTGGCCGCTTGTCCGGGCATCACTTGCGCAATCTGTCCCGTCTTGAAATCGGAGACTTCGACCTGGCCGCGGAGCACGCCGACCTTGGTGCTACCGGCACCGACCGTGACGCTGAACTGCGTTCCCTTGACCACGGCGGCGAGATAGGGCGTCTCGACCTCGAAATGCTTGACGTTGCGCTTCTCGACCTCGAGCAGGATCGAACCCGCCTGCTGGATGATGGTGGTCGACAGGCCGTCCTTCTTCTCGGCCGGCAGGCCCACCACCGAATTGGGAGAGATCAGGATCGTTTCCTCGCCGCGGACGAGGAGTACGCGCCCGTTGCGACCGGTGCGAATGGTATCGCCAGGTTTCAGCGTTCCTTCTGACGTCAACGACACCTGCTGGGCGCCGCTCGTGGCAAGCCAGACCTCGCCCGAGGATTTGCTGACGGACCACACACCGTCGTCCGCCGCGAATGCGCTGGAGGCCGTTCCCAGGATCAGCGCCGCCGCCAGGGCGCGCCGCATTCCAACTCTGCCGAACATGATGATCCTCAGCCCGCGTTTACAGCCAAGCCTGAGGGGTATCCGAAATCACTCAAGAGAGGATTATCGGAAAGCGGCCAGCGGAGCGGCCGGATTAACCAATCGTTGACCATAAAAACCTATGAAAAATCATGCGGCTAACGAACCCTTACCGCCCCGTGGCGGATCCTCCGTCGAACTACGGAGACAAAGTCGCCGCGCGCGGTGAGACGCGGCATCTCCTTACCGCATTGGTGTCGGCGGCAGTAATTTTCGCGGCGACTCCAGCGGCACTCGCTCAACAGGCGAACCAGCCGGGCTTCGATCCGCGCCAGCCCGAGAAATATTTTGATAACCAGACCGAGCAGGAATCGCTCGGCCGGCCGCCGGTCCGGTTGCCGAGCGTTGGACAGCCCACGACGGGCGGCGATACCAAGCCGCAATTCGTGCTGCGCGGCGTCAGCGTCGGCGGCGCCCATGCGGTTTCCCCTGATCGCATCGCCGCTGTCTACCAGCCTTATCTCGGCCGAAAGGTCTCGCAGGCGGATCTGGCCGCGATCGCAGGCGCCATCAGCGACCTCTACCGCGAAGCCGGCTTTCATCTGAGCCGCGCCATCGTGCCACCACAAGACATCGCCGACGGCCGTGTCCGGATTCAGGTCCTGGAAGGTGCGATCGTGCAGGCCGAGTTGAAGGGCGACGGTGCAGAGCGGTTCGGCATAAGGCCGATGCTGGCGCCGGTTCTGACCGAACATCCTTCGCGACTGGCAACGCTCGAACGCCAGCTCTTCCTGATCAATGGCAGGCCGGGCGTCCGGATCACCGACACTGCGCTGGAGGAGATCGGCGGTACGACGGGCCGCTTCCGCCTGACCATCTACTTGAAAACCTGGCACGTCTTCTCTTCGTTCGGCCTCGACAATCTCGGATCCTCGTCGGTCGGTCCCTGGCAAACCTACGCCACCGGCGCGTTCAACTCCTACCTCACGCCCGGCGATGCATTGGCGGTCAACCTGTCGACCATTGCCAACGACCCCCGCCAGCTCGGCTTCGCACGGCTGTCGTACGATGCGCCCGTCGGCGTCGACGGTGTCCGCTTGGGTGCTTCCGTGCTGTACAGCGCGGTAAGGCCGGGCGATATGCGCCGGCTCGATAGCGACATCACCACGACCCAGGCGTTCGAGCTGCGTGCCAGCATGGTCCCGTTGCAGTCGCAATCCTCCACGCTCACGCTGACCGCCGCCACGACCTTCAGCAATGTGTCCGAGCATGACCTTTACGGGCCCTGGTACAACGACCACATCAGGGCGGCGAGCCTGACCGCCGACTACCGGCTGTTGGATCCTTTTGGCGGCACCAATTTTGCGACTCTGACCTACCGTCAGGGCCTGGACATTTTTGGCGCCTCACATTTCGAGGACAATCTGTTGTCACGCGACGGAGCCTCCTCGAACTTCTCGGTCCTGAACCTCTGGTTCACGCGCTACCAGACACTCAACGATGTCTGGTCGCTCAAGCTCGCTGCCGCGAGCCAGACGGCGTCGCGCCCGCTGTTCACTTCGCAACAATTCTATCTCGGCGGCGCGGCCTTCGGCCGTGGCTATGGCGCAGCCGAGATCAGCGGCGACAACGGCCTTGCCGGCTCGCTCGAGCTGCGCTTCGACCAGAAGCTCAATTTCCGCTACTGGACCGGCTACCAGCTCTATGCCTTTGGCGACGCTGGCGCAGTCTGGAACCACGGTTATCGCCTGAGCGACGGGCTGTCGCTGACATCGGCCGGAGCCGGTGTGCGCTTCTTCCTGCCGGACGACCTCCAGGCCGATTTCGGCGTCGCCGTCCCCTTAAGCTACCGGGCGCCGGACAACGAGCGTCGCAGCCCACGCTTTCTTTTCACGCTGTCGAGTGCGTTCCGGCTCTGCCCCGAACGCGGCCGGGCGAGCTGTCTCTAGCCGCCCGGTCCTTCGGGCAGGGATGTCGCATCCTGACAGCTTTTCCCCGCGGCCATCCTTCGAGTCTCCCGCTTGAGGCGGGCTCCTCAGAATGATGCCGGAGTGCGCGGCCGGAGTTTCCACGGGCACAGACGCTGATGAGCCTCATCGTGAGGAGACGCTCGACCGCTTCCTGCGTGACAGCGCCAGCAGCGCGCTCACGCCTGCGGATACGAAGAGCCCAATGATCATGAACCCGGGCGACTATTGGCCGGGACGCTTTGCGGCAGATCAAGGCGGCTCCGACACGGCACGGTAAGAAACCACATGCTGTCGGAGAGACACGTGTCGCACTATACCGGAAGTCGTGGTACGAAAGGCCTTGTTCCGAAGGGCCTGCCCGCGGCGAGAGTGCCGGCATTCATGCGGCATCTCTATCGTTCGACCCGCAGGCTGCTGCGCTCGATCGTCGCTCGCATCGATCTCTCGCAATTTCCAGGATCCTGCTGCGGATGAGCGCGGCAGCCGCAAGCGAATGCAGAAAGATTGCCCTATGCTCCGACATGTGAGACGGATTTTCCTGCTGCTTGGCCTCGTCTCTGGCTTCGGCTCGTCGTCCGCTCTCGGTGCTGATGCCGGTCACGGCGCCGAACTCGCCAGGCGCTGGTGCGCGAGCTGCCATGTCGTGGCGAACGGACAGGCTCAGGCGAGCGCCGACGTCCCTTCCTTTGCGTCCGTCGCGCGCAGGCCGGATTTCAGTGCGGAAAGGCTCGCATTCTTCCTGCTCGATCCGCACCCGAAGATGCCGAATTTTCCCCTGAGCCGAACCGAAGCCGGCGATATCGCGGCCTACATCGCATCGCTGCGTTAGATGCCTGATCGGCGGCCGAAGGCCGCGCTCGCGCAAACCGAGCGGCGCGCTTTTCCGAAGGTCATACTTCAGCAATAGTCTGAGCTTCATCAAGGATGGTCACGCCGGGCTGCACGAAGGCTGCAAATGCAAATCCCTGCCGGTGGACCGGCAGGGATCAGCAGAAAGGATGACAGACGGCGAATGAGATCATTCGGTGGCCCATCATGGACCTGCACCGGTATCGAAGCGCGGATCTTCACGTCATACAAGATCAATTTGTGGGCACGCTGTACACAGACCGAAAATCAGGACTTGCCCTTGCCGGGTTGCATGAGACTGCCGGTCATCTGACGCATGTGATCTCCGGCGCTGGTGAACTGACTGCGGAGGAAATCGGATTGGATTCGCATCGCCTCCTGGAGGTCGGTGGCATGCACCAGCTTGCGCGCATGCTCGAAGGCCGACTTCATGTTCTGCTCCGTGAAAGCCAACGCCTGCTTCGACACCTCTGTCCCCGCCCCCGGAACGGACGACATCGATTTGGTCGCCGCTTCAAAGAACATGCCGAAGGCCTTTTCGGCCTGGTCGATGGTCTTCTCGGCCAAATCACGCAGTTCGGCCGGAACTTCGATTTTCGGTTCGATCATGGTCTCGCTCCTCCCTTTTTCCGTCTGAATACCACATTTGCCTGACCGCCATCCAGCCGCCAGCGCTCCGGCGAACGATGCCGGGGAGCCTGCTCTGGCAGGAAAATGGGCAGGATGGGCGCGGGGCCGGGCTCTAGGATAAGGGGTGCTCGGGAAGAGCTTCGTCGGTGGCGAGATCTTCGACCAGCTTGATCACCTCGAAGCGCTGTCGCGGCGCGAGCTTCAGGAAGGCCCGGAGCAGGCGCAGACTTTCCACGGTGCTGCCTGCAGGCACACCGAGCTTGAGATGCAGCTCAGCCGCGAAATTGAGGTTTTTCATCTCGCACCTATGACAAGCATCGGTCGTGATCCGCTCGAGAACCGAACGCCGCAACAGAACTATGGCGACGAACGTTCGGCCGAAGGGACCCGCCGGGTTGCAGGCTGAACCGCGTCCAAACGACGGCCTCCATCTGGTTGCAACTATGCCAAGCAACAACCCATCCGGCAAGCCCAACCGTGGGTATAGCGATGCTTGGTCTGCATCGCGCCACAGCGTTTTCCGGATAACAGGAATATCGATCGCCGTCACCCACCTGCGTCAAGAAGCGTCATCAATCACGCACAGCCCCTCTTGCTGTCAATCAACACGGGGTTTCGTCGTGTTTCCGATGTTAATGCACGTTAGCGCGCACGAATTGGCGATTCTTCAGCAAGATACACGCATTTGTTGAATCCGTCCCGGCGGTTGCATTAAGCGCGTGAAAGTCGGCCTCGCGGCCGGTCCACCGTGAACCGCCGTCCACGGGCGAGCGACCAAGCCGTTGCGGCACGGCCACGCAGACACGGGCGCCATGGCTGAAAACTCTTCGATTTGGGCGCGCCTCAGCACCAAAAGGACGACGGCATGCTTTCTCGCTGCGATCTCATCAAGGGCGCCGCAATCGCGCTTCTCACCCTCTCGACACAAGGCGCATGGGCGCAGGAGACCAAGATGAACCTGTTCAAGATCGTCACCGTCAAGGACGAAATCGTCGTCGGACTGTCGGCGCAGGAGCTTCAGGCGCTCGGCGGCAATGATGCGAGCGCCGTTGCACACGCGCTGGCACAGAAGGGCGATCTCACCGTCTGGCAATACAACGTGCATCGTGGCCCCAACGGCGAATTACAGCAGGCACCGACAGCCAAGATCGGGCTGCTGGCCCATGCCTCGCTGCGCGTCGAGCCCTACACCACGCCTTACCAGATCGTCCCTCACCCGTAAGCAATGGGCGGAGCGCCGGCGGCCGAGACCGCCGGCACTCCGCAATCATCCACGTCGGCCCCCGCGCGCCGTTCCCGTCTCCGTCGCGAAGCCGTAGATCAGCGCCAGCCGGTCCAGGCATTCGCGAAAACGCCGCGCGAAGTAATCGTTCCAGCGTTGCGTGCGGACGGCACGACGCTGCCCAACCTGATCCATGGTCAGACCCAGCACCAGCACGTCGTGCACCAGCGCGGCGCCGTCGGTGCCGAGCTCTCGTTCGATCCTGTTGAGCCGCAGCACCGCCTGGCGCTGGCTTTCGGTGACGGGCTCACGCGTGCCCGTCCCATCGACATATTCGCGCGTCGTATCCACCGCCTGCGGGCCGCGCTCCGCCCGCTCCCAATCGTTCTGGAAGGCGCGGCCGCCGCGGTACTGCGCCTCGTCGATCTGATGGTGCGCGTGCAGCCGGCCAAGCGGATCGCCGCGGACCGATCGGATCGCCAGGATCTTCTCGCCGGAATCGAGCGCGAGCGGATTGTCGACCTCCACCTCCGCGATCTCGGCGTTGAACGGCACCTCCCGCGACCGCCGGTCGTAGATCTGCGCCAATTTGTAGGACTTGTTGCGTCGGGCACGAGCCACTCGGATCTCCTTGCAAGACTGAGAGTTGAACGGAGGGCGGCACCGTCAGAGCGCCGAGACCAGCTTCAGCACGACCGGGCCTGCGGCACGGGCCGCCGACGCAGCCTCGGAACGGCGCGTCAGACGGCCATGCGGCGCGCAATAGCTCGAGCCCGGCTGGCGCGGGTGGCCGCAGAAGGTGATCTCCTCACCGTCCTTGTCGCCGCCATAGGGATAGCGGCAGTCGGCCGGCTCGAGCTCGACCAATTGGATCAGGCGCGGCTGGATGCCGACACAGCGCAACTTCACCCGCGCCGCAGGCTTCATGGCGGACTTCGGCGGCAGATTGAGGCTCGGCCACGCCACCCGGCGCGGCGAAAGCAGGCTGGGTTCACCCGGCAAGGGCGGCGCGAGCGCCGGGCTCGTCATCCATTGCGGCACGATGAGCCCGAGCCGCTTGGCGCGGCCGACCACCGCGCTACGCGTATAAGCCGTTCCAAACCTTGCGTTTATCTGTCTTCCGATCTCCGCATAAGACATGCCTTTGTGAAAATAGTCGCGAAGCGCGTCGGAGTGCTCCGACGGCCAATGGCCCGGTTCCATGCTGCTGTCCTGTGATGCGCCTCCACCCGGGAGGCGAGACGCACATTCCGTTATTCCGAATATAGAGTCAAGCCGTATTTCTGATATTCATAATTGCATCAATTCCGAATTTCGGATTACAAGAGGCGAGACGGTGCGCAATCGAGGGAATCACCATGTTGGACGTAGCAATGATCGAGCGGGGCCTGGAGAAGACGGGCAAGAGCAAGGGCGGCCTGGCTGCGGCCATGGGCGTGCGGCCCGGCGCGGTCTCGGAGATTCTCGGCGGCGAGCGCCTGGTGAAGGCCTCGGAGATCATTCCGATCATGGAATATCTCGAGCTCAATCTCGCGCCGATCATGGGGCGCGTCGGAGCCGGCGCCGTGATCGAGCCGGACTACGAACAGGTTCCGCCGGAAGGTCTCGGCGACGTCGCGTTGCCCTTCCCGATCATGGAAGAGACGATCGCATTCGAGATCGTGGGCGATTCGATGCTGCCCAAATACGAAAGCGGCGACGTGATCGTCGTCTACAAGGACCAGCGCCACCCGCTGTCGAGCTTCTACGGCGAAGAGGCAGTGGTCCGCCTCAAGACCGGCGAGCGCTATCTGAAGACCATCGAGCGGGGCAAATCTCCCTCAGTGGTCAACCTCACGAGCTTCAATGCCAAGCCGATCGTCGGCGTCAAGCTTGACTGGGTCGGGGAGATCTGCCTGTCCATGCCCAAGGGACAGCTTGAGCGGCTGCGTGCGAAGTCGGCGCGGCCGCGCAAGAAGGGCAAATGAGAGCCGCCGCTTCTGATTAATAGAAATAACACTTGACATAGTTCCGATTTTCGGAAATAATCTGCCGCGTCCCGACCATGGGGCGCGGCAGGGTCGTTTCATGCAATACTTCGTCGTGATGATCGATTACGGACGGCGGGGCCGCGAGGCGGTCGTCGATCCCGAAATCACCCGGCGCGAGGTCATTTCCCGCCTCGCCTCGGGTGAGTATCGGAACGTCTCGTTCATCCACGAGATCGTGGAGAACTCGGTCGAAGATGTCACCGCGGCCATCCTGGCCGAGGCGGCCCTCCCACAGATCGAGCCCGAGGACGTCGACCTCCAGGCAATCCGCCTCGATCACGTCCGCGATCTGCGCAAGCACGAGAGGACGTGACGCAGGCCTAGAGCATGATCCGGACCTGAAGGGCCGCGTTAGCGCAAAGCGTGCAGCGGTTTTCCGAAACGATTATGATCAATCAGCAGCCTAAAGCGAGATGACGATTCATCCTAATCGCATCGCGCTTTAGAGCTCGCGCCACCGTCCCGTTGGGCATTACACAAGGAGAACGGTCGATCCCGTGGTCTTGCGTGCCGCAAGATCGGCATGCGCCTTGGCGGCGTCCTTCAGCGGGTAGGTCTGGTGCACCTCGATCTTGACCGCGCCGGACTTGACGACGTCGAACAGCTCATTCGCCATCGCCACCAGATTTTCGCGCTTGGCGGCGTAGGTAAACAACGTCGGACGCGTGACGTAGAGCGAGCCCTTCTGGGCGAGCAGGCCAAGATTAAGCGGCTCCACCGCGCCGGAGGACTGGCCGAACAGCGCGGCGATGCCGAGCGGGGCGAGGCAATCCAGCGATTTCAGGAACGTGTCCTTGCCGACGGAGTCGTAAACCACTGGCACTTTCTTGCCGCCGGTGATCTCGTCGACCCGCTTCACGAAATCTTCCCGGGTATAGATGATGACATGGTCGCAGCCATGCGCCTTGGCGAGCTTCGCCTTCTCGTCGTTGCTGACGGTGCCGATCACGGTCGCGCCGAGATGCTTGGCCCACTGGCTCAAGATCAGGCCGACACCGCCGGCGGCCGCATGCAGCAGGATGGTATCGCCGGCTTTCACCCGATAGGTCTGGCGGATCAGATATTGCGTGGTGAGCCCCTTGAGCATCATCGCCGCCGCCGTCTTTTCGTCGACGCCGTCGGGCAGTTTCAGCAGCCGGTCGGCGGGGATCAGCCGCGCCTCCGAATAGGCCCCGAGCGGCGAGGCGCCATAAGCGACGCGATCGCCCGGCTTCAGATCGGTGACGCCAGGCCCGACCTCCTCGACGACGCCAGCCGCCTCGCTGCCGAGCCCGCTCGGCAGTTGCGCCGGATAGAGGCCGGAACGGTTATAGATGTCGACGAAATTGAGGCCGACCGCGGTGTGGCGGATGCGCGCCTCGCCGGGCCCAGGTTTGCCGACGCTGACCTCCTCCCAGACCAGGACTTCCGGACCGCCGGTTTTGTGAAAGCGAATGGCATGCGTCATGGGCGTGCTCCTTTATCGTTGAAATGAAAGTTCGAACACCGGATCGGCCTGTGAAATAGGCATTTGGTCCGCCCGTTACAGTATAGAAGCCGTAACAAGAATGTCACAGCGAACCACAAACAGCCGCCGTTCCGCCTCCGTTCGAAAGAGTTGATGAGGGCCCCGCGGCGACCCGCAGTAGCCTTGCGCGGGGTTTGATGGTCGCCTGCGAAGGAGAGCCGAGATGCCAGCTTACGTTCAGCATCATCAGGACGTCGAAATCGCGCCAGTGAATTGCCCCACCTGTATGGGGTTCCTGCCGATGTATGTGCGCGAGGTCGAGCCGCATTGGAGCCTTGCCAAGATCGACTTCGTCTATGAATGCGCCGATTGCGGCGCCGAGCTGAGGCAGACGATCCGCAAGCCGGAGCTGCTGCGGCACTGATCGCGCCAACAGCGAAGCGCTCAACTATTTGCGCTTAGCGGAAAAAACGCCGTTCACGCGGGTCAGATGTCTCCCAAACGTGGCTTGTTCTTTGCCTGGAACGCAGGCAGAACAAGCCTCAAGCAAGACCTTTGGGAGCGCCCTTTCGTGGCTGATCAGAAGGCCTCGACTTCGATCGAGGCAGTGGAGAGCGGCCTCGCCGCGCAGGGCTACATCGCGAGCCGGCAGATCGCGACTGCCGTCTATTTGTCGCAGCAGATCGAGAAGCCGATCCTGGTCGAGGGCCCCGCGGGCGTCGGCAAGACCGAGCTCGCCAAGGCGATCGCGGCTTGGCGCGGCATGAAGATGATCCGCCTGCAATGCTATGAGGGCCTCGACGAGGCCAAGGCGCTCTACGAGTGGAAATACGCCAAGCAGCTTCTCTACACGCAGATCCTCAAGGACAAGCTCGGCGAGGTTCTCGGCGGCGCGCAGACGTTGCATGCCGCGCTCGACCAGCTCCACGATTTCGGCGACGTGTTCTTCTCCAAGGAATTCGTCGAGCCGCGGCCGCTGCTCCAGGCGCTTGAGCAGTCGGGCGGCTGCGTGCTCCTGATCGACGAGATCGACAAGTCGGACGCCGAATTCGAATCGCTGCTGCTGGAAATCCTGTCCGACTTCCAGGTCACGATCCCCGAGCTCGGAACCGTTTCGGCGATCACGCCGCCGACGGTGATCCTCACCTCCAACAGCGAGCGCGACCTCGGCGATGCCCTGAAGCGACGCTGCCTGCATCTGCATATCGGCTTCCCCGAGCAGCGGCTCGAGGAGCGCATCGTCGAAAGCCGCGTGCCCGGCATCTCGCAGACGCTGCGCCGGCAGATGGTCGGCTTCATCCACGAGATCCGCTCGCTTGACCTGAAGAAGCTGCCCTCGGTCAGCGAGACCATCGACTGGGCGCGTGTGCTGGTGCTGCTCCAGGCTTCCGAACTCGATACCGAGATCGTCAAGGACACGCTCAACGTGCTCCTGAAATACGAAGCCGACATCGAGGCCGCGACGCCGCAGGTGACGACCTTCATTGCCAAGGCGGCCCGGTCCAACGTCTTCGGTTGACGCCGATGCGCGAAAATCTCCATCGCTTCTTTCGGGCGGCACGCGGCGCTGGCGTTCACGTCTCGCCGGCCGAAAGCATCGATGCGATGCGCGCCGTCGCGCAGGTCGGCATCTCCGACCGCGCCGTGCTACGCGATGCGCTGCTGCTGACGCTCGCCAAGTCGCAGGACGAGAAGCTCGCGCTCGGCGACTGCTTTGATCTGTTCTTCAGCCAGCCGGAGCCGCGACAGGAGCAGCCTGAGGCTGCCCGCGAAGACGATGCTGCGCAAGGCGAGGATCAGCCGCCCTCCGCCGGCTCGGCGAGCGAGGCGGGCGAAGGTCAGCCTTCCCAGGGCCTGGGTCCCTTGGCGCAGATGCTATTGTCGCAGGATCGCAACGCGATCGCTGCCGCGATTGCCAGCGCCTCCGGCGCGGCCTCCCTGTCCGACATCCGCTACTCCACCCAGCGCGGCATATTCTCCAGCCGCATCCTCGACGCCATGGGCCTCCAGCGCCTGCGCGACGATCTCGACCAACTGACCGCGACCAACCCGTCGCTGGCCGAGCGCCTGCGTGCCGCGCTCGATGCCGTGCGCGAAGCCGTGCGCGACGCGGTCTCGCAAGGGCTCGCACTCTATGCCCGCGAGGAGGCCGAAAACCTCCGCAACGAGATCCTGCGCAACGCGCCGCTTGCCCGCATCGAGCGGCGCCAGGTCGCCGAGATGCGTGCCCTCATCCGCCAGATCGCACGCCGGCTGCGCGAACGCTATTCCAAGCCGCGCAAGCGCCAGCGCCGCGGCCATCTCGACGTTCGCCGCACGCTCCGCCGCAACGCAGCCTGGGGCGGCGTGCCCTTCCTCACGGCATGGAAACGCAAGCATCGCGACAGGCCGAAGATCGTCGCGCTGTGCGACGTCTCGGGCTCCGTTGCGCAAGTCTCCGACTTCTTCCTGCTGCTGATTCACTCGCTGCACGAGGTGGTCGACGACGTCCGCTCCTTCGCCTTCTCCTCACACCTGATCGAGGTCAGCGAGATCCTGGAGACGAAGTCGCCGGAGGAGGCCATGTCCGAGATCATGTCCAAGGTCGGCTTCGGCTCGTCGGATTATGGCACCTCGCTGGTCGATTTCGAGAAGGAGTTCATGAGCACGCTGACGCCGCAGACCACGGTGATCGTGCTCGGCGATGCCCGCAGCAACAATCTCGACCCACGCGCCGACATTTTGCGCCGGATCTCCGAGCGTTCGAAGCGGCTGGTCTGGCTCAATCCCGAGGGGCGGCTCGCCTGGGGCTTTGGCGATTCCGAGATGCTGCGCTACGCAACTTTTTGCAGCGTTGTGCGCCAATGCGCCACCGCGCAACAGTTCGAACGCGCTGTTTCCGATATTGTGGCGACTTATCAATAAGCAATAACAGCCGCCTCCGTCAGGCGGCGTTCAGCTCGGCCTGATTGCATTCCCGAAAGTGACGCGCGATTTCGTCGAGAGCGCGCTGCTCCCATTCTTCTGCCTGCGCCAGCCAGAACGGCCGGCGCTTCGAATCGAGCGCCGCGCGCTCTCGGCAAAGGAATTCCTGACTGCGAATTTCCACCAGCCTGTTCATGCACTCCACTCCTGCCGTGTGAAGCCATTCCCCGCAGGCCAAGGTAACAGAGTCCTCAACCTCCCGCCTCATCATTTCTGTGCATGTCGCGACGCCAAATAGGACAGTGATGCTTGCCGTGCACTGCGGCAGCTCGCATCGCAACATCAAGTGCGGATCATCAATTAGTGATCGGAGATCGTGACGGTAGTCGTGCACAACGACGTTAACTCTTGTGGCGCAACGAAGTGCCGCAATTTGTGAAGAGATGTTCTAAACAGCTGACCGAATTCCCGACTCATTGTCGTCGCATGGTCTTCATGCGGCGCCGCTAACAGGGGCGCGCGAACCGGACGAGCGGCTGAGGCGACATGAGCAACGATTTCGACTTTGATCTATCGACCGACCAGTGGGAAGCGCTCAAGGCGCTTCGCAACCCGGTGTCGAACGGTCGCCTCGCGAAGGCCTATCTCGTCGAAAGCCTCGCCAAGCTCGGCCTCGTTGTCATGAATGACGGCGTGCCTGCGATAACATCCACAGGACGCAAGGTGCTGGTGCGCGGCTCATGCCGGCTGCTCGATCTCGTGGCGTGACGAGATCGCCTGCTGCCGCGTAACTGCGCCATCGCCTGAAAAATAACCTTTAGCTCTTCATCGAAATCGGATTTGCTTCTTGCGACAAGATCTGGCGCGCAACGACGCTGCGCCAGACAGGCAAGGGAGCTGATCATGAACGGGCTTGGTGGGCTGAACAAATCCCCCAACGGTGTGGTTATCGGACTTGTGCAGTTGCAGCTGCCTAGCGTGGTGAGCGCGGCCGATCTGGCCAGGCAGACCGAGCGCATCGTCTGGATGGTCGGCAAGGCCCGCCGCAATCTCTCCACCATGGATCTGGTGGTCTTCCCCGAATACTCGCTGCACGGCCTGTCGATGGACACCAATCCGGAGATCATGTGTCGGCTTGACGGACCGGAGGTTGCGGCCTTCAAGCAGGCCTGTGTCGATAACAAGATCTGGGGCTGCTTCTCCATCATGGAGTTCAACCCGCATGGCAATCCCTACAACTCGGGCCTGATCATCGACGATCACGGCGAGATCAAGCTCTACTATCGCAAACTTCATCCCTGGATTCCGGTCGAGCCGTGGGAGCCCGGCGACATCGGCATTCCCGTGATCGAGGGACCGAAGGGCGCGAAGATCGCGCTGATCATCTGCCATGACGGCATGTTCCCGGAGATGGCACGGGAATGCGCCTACAAAGGCGCGGAGATCATGATCCGCACCGCCGGCTACACCGCGCCGATCCGCGAAGCCTGGCGCTTCACCAACCAGGCCAATTCGTTTCAGAATCTGATGATCACCGCAAATGTCTGCATGTGCGGCTCGGACGGCTCGTTCGATTCCATGGGCGAAGGCATGGTCGTCAATTTCGACGGCACCGTGCTGGCGCATGGTACGACCGGCCGTGCCGACGAGATCATCACCGCAGAGGTCCGGCCGGATCTCGTGCGCGAAGCCCGCATCAACTGGGGCGTCGAAAACAACATCTACCAGCTCTGGCACCGCGGCTATGTCGCGGTGAAGGGCGGCGCGATGGACTGCCCCTACACCTTCATGCAGGACATGGTCGCCGGCACCTTCCGATTGCCGTGGGAAAATCAGGTCAAGGTCACCGACGGCACCTCGTGCGGCTTCCCGGCCCCGACGCGGATGTTCGGCAAGACGGCGAAGGCGGCGGAATAACCCGGTTTCTCCGGTGAGACCGCGACAATCTGGCACCGTGGCCTGCGCGCTCGGCAACCTCGTCGGCAATTGCGTCGCAACCGTCGCGATCGCGGCCTGGGAAGGCGATCTCGACCGGCCAAGGCGGCCAAGGTGCTGGAGGGCGCGAGGTGGTCGACGTGACGGCGGGATAGAGGTTCGGCGATCAATCGTTCCACTGGAGGAGTGGCGTGCCGTAGGCCCTCCTCCAGACCGACAGAAAGCGCGGAAACCACGAGTGGGCCACGGCACCTTTATAGGCCCAGGTGCGATACTTCAGACCCTGCTCCGAAATCAGCTCCTGATAGCCGCCGTGGAGTTCGGTCGCGGCGCGAATGTCCTTCAGGATCCCTTGCGCGCAGGCCCGATAGGTATCGCCACCCGAGAACTCATCGTAATCCAGCATGCGGTCGGCAAATTCGACGTTGAACGTCGGCCAGGAGGAACGCCCCTGATATGCGGGAGCTGCAATCTTGTGGATCATCTTGGTCCGCGGGTTGTCCGCCGAAACCAGGAAGTGGAACGTGCTCGGAATGCGAAACCGTGGCTCGGCGATGATCAGATCCGTCGTGGCCGCGAACAGCGCGCGCTCGCTCGCCTCGCTCATATCCCAGAAGCCGCGATGCACGCTGACGAAATCCAATGCGACCGACGATGCCGGTGAGCTCGCCGGGCCGTCCAGGGAATGCCTGATGTAGCCGTTCTTGCCGAAGAGGCGGAGCAGATCCCTCTTGTACTGCGCAAGGTCGCGCCCGAGCAGCCGCTTCAGCTCGTTCTCGCCGACGATCCCGAGCTGCACGCCCCACACGAAGGTCGTGTAGACGCAGGCATTGGTGACGAAACGCCGTCGCTCGGCGCGGGTATCCGTCGCCGCGGAGCGCGGGCCGTTGGCGTCGCACAGCAAATATCTGGTGCCGTCAGCGTCGAAGGACTCCAGCTCGCTCGCAAGCTTCAGGATCGCGCGATTCAGGTCTCCGCCATATTCGGCCAACAACAAGCGGCCGGCATGCGCGCATTGCGACATCGCAAGGTAGGACGACGCCCTCTCCTCGGCAGAGATCATCTGCTGCAGACCGGCGAGAATGCCGAGCAGCGTATCCGAGGGTCGCGAAAAATAGTTCACGCCGAGATACCGGCCGCGCCCGGCCGGTACGATGGTCGTGGTGACCACGTCGGCGCGAACGGCCTCCAGCAGCAGGCGCACGCTCTTCTCGAGCAGACGGACCCGTCGCACCGCGTCCTGCGCATCCATGATGGTTTCAGGATCGAGAACGTCGGGATAGAACCAGGCGAAGTCGCGGGGGTAATAGGCGGAGGCGTGCGGTGCGCCGGTGACGAGGAAGGCCTCGGTCACCGAAAAGGCGCTGTCCATCGAGTGCCGATAGAGGTCCTCGATCGCCGACAACGAATGATGCGATTGTCTCAGGAATCGATCACCGAGGAAATTGACCGCCTGAAGGGCGTTGGCGACGAAGGTCGCAGTCATCCCCTGATAGAACCGGTTTTCACGATGTGATGGAAAAGAGATGTCGCTGTTCATGTCCGTCAATCGGCTGATTGTCTCGTGACCCTCGTGATGATGGCCGCCATTTTAAACATGACTGATTCGTATCTCTACCCGGTGACTTGCGGGTTCGTGACGCTCGCCTAGGCCTTACGCGGCCCGAAATTCTCGATCACCCGCAGCAGCACACGCGCGCCGGCGTCGGCATCGGCGAGCGCGACATGCTCGTCCGGGTGATGGCTGATGCCGCCGCGGCAGCGGACGAAGATCATGCCGACATCGGCAATGTCGATCATCGCCATGCCGTCGTGCCCTGCCCCGCTCGGCAGCTCGAACACGGAGAAGCCTTCGGCTTTGATCGCTTGCGCGATCTGCTGCTTGAGCCAGGGCGCGCAGGGCGCGGTGCGGTTCTCGTGGGTAACGTCGAGCTGAAGCGCCAGCTGTCGCCGCTTGGCGATCGCCTCGATCTGGCGGACGACATCGGCCACCGCGCGCTTGCGATGCATGTCGGTCGGCGCGCGCATGTCGATGGTGAAGGATACCTCACCCGGAATGACGTTGGTCGCGCCGGGCCTCGCCTGGATGTAGCCCACGGTGCCGACGAGGCCGCCCTCGTCGTTGCGGCAAAATTGCTCGATCGCACTGATGCATTCGGCCGCGCCGGCGAGCGCATCTCGGCGCAGCGCCATCGGCACGGTGCCGGCGTGACCGGCCATACCCGAGAGCCGGGCCGCAAGGCGCGTGGCCCCGGCAATGGCGGTGACGACGCCCACGGGCAGGTTCTGCGCTTCCAGCACCGGCCCCTGCTCGATGTGCAATTCGAGATAGGCAAGCAGCTCGCGCCGCGCGCGGGCGGCCGCACCGATATGGTCGGGATCGAGGCCGAACTGCACGAGCGCCTCGCGCATCGACACGCCGCCGCGGTCGCGCGTGTTCAGGATACTCTCATCGAAGGTGCCGGCCACCGCACGGCTGCCGAGCAAGGTCGAAGCGAACCGCACCCCCTCCTCGTCGGCAAAGCCGATCACCTCGATCGCAAATGGCAGGCGCTTGCCGCGGCGGTTGAGATCGGCGACGCAAGAGATCGCGGTGATCACACCCAGCGGTCCATCCCATTTGCCGGCATCGCGCACGGTGTCGTAATGCGAGCCCAGCATCAGGCAGGGCATGCCCGGCCGGTCGCCTTCGTACCGTCCGCAGACATTGCCGATGGCATCGAGATGGGCGCTCATGCCGGCCTCGCGCATCCACCCCATAATGAGGTCCGCGGCCTTGCGCAGCTCCTTGCTGAGGAAGATGCGGGTGAGCTTCTCGGGCTCTTCCGAGATCGCGCCGAGCTCGTTGATGCGGCGAACGATCTCATTGCCGAGCGATGCATCGTGAACGGTACCAGCGCCCATCTCGGCGAGCTTTCCACCTTCTGAGGACACCGCGGTCCTGACGACAATCGATACAAGTTCGGTGCCAGCAGATATCCTCCGGCGCCGTCCCAGTCAGCGCGTGGTTAGCATGAATGCGCCTTGCCGGCCGACCGTCCGACGCGGGTCATGCACATGCGCGAGCAGGTTCTGGCTGCTCAACTCCTCTGCATACAATACCTTTATATTGCCTATGAATTAGACTGCCGCTTTCCTCGCCAAGTTCAGAACACACATCATTCGATATTTACTTCAAGTACTTACAAAGAATTGCACGCTTCATAGTCTCTGGCACGAAGCTTGCGACATCTGATCCCGGCTCCGCCAAGCCGGCGCAGCCGTGAGATCAAGGCGGGGCATCCGCCAAGGGGAGCGAGCAATGGATTCTGGCAGGATTTCACGACGTCATGTGTTGCAGGGCGGCGCGGCCCTCACCCTCGGCGCGGCAGCGGGCCTCCACCCGGCCTTCGCGGCCGAGACCACCATCGGCTTCATCTATGTCGGCTCGCGCGACGACTACGGCTACAACCAGGCGCACGCGCAGGGCGCGGCGGCGCTGAAGAAGATTCCCGGCCTCAAGGTGGTCGAGGAGGAGAAGGTGCCGGAGACCGACGCGGTCGAGAAGACGATCGAGTCCATGATCAATCTCGATGGCGCCACCCTGCTCTTCCCGACCTCGTTCGGGTACTACAATCCGCACATGATCAAGATGGCCAACAAGTACCCGAAGCTCCGCTTCGAGCATTGCGGCGGCCTCTGGAGCGAGAAGGACCCCAAGAACGCCGGCAGCTATTTCGGCTATATCGACGAGGCTCAGTACATCTCCGGCATCGTCGCCGGCCTGACATCGAAGAGCAGCAAGCTCGGCTTTGTCGCGGCCAAGCCGATCCCTCAAGTGCTGCGCAACATCAACGCCTTCACGCTTGGCGCCAAGTCCGTCAATCCAAAGGCCACCACGCAGGTGATCTTCACCGGCGACTGGTCGATGCCGGTCAAGGAGGCCGAAGCCACCAACAGCCTGATCGATCAGGGGGTGGACGTGCTCACCTGCCACGTCGATGGGCCCAAGACCATGGTCGAGAACGCGGCGCGGCGCGGCGCCTTCGTCTGCGGCTATCACACCAACCAGTCGGCGTTGGCACCAAAGGCCTATCTCACCGGCGCGGAGTGGAACTGGGAGGCGCTCTATCCGAAGTTCGCCAAGATGATCGCCTCCGGCGAAGGCATTCCGAATTTCTACCGCGGCGGCCTGAAGGAAGAGATCGTCAAGACCTCGCCCTATGGCGAAGCGGTCTCGGCCGAAGCGCGCAAGGCCGCCGACGCGGCCAAGGCAAAATTCCTGTCGGCAGAAGGCTTCGCCATCTTCAAGGGTGGGTTGGTCGACAACAAGGGCAAGACGGTGATCCCTGCCGGTACCGACCGCGGCCAGAAGGATCCTGAACTGGAGAAGATGGCCTACCTGGTCGAGGGCGTGCTCGGAGCCACTTCGTGACGACGGAAGCGGCGGATTCCACGGAGGCGGTCGGGACAGTCGCCCCGGCCGCCGATCCCGGTTTCCTCCAGCGTCACGGCGGCACGATCGAATATGTCCTGATTCCGGGCGCGGCGCTGGTCGGCGCGCTCGCGGTGTTCGGCATCTTCGTCGCGATGTTCGGCAAGAATCCGCTCGATCTCTATTTCTACATGTATTACGGCGCGTTCGGCACCTGGTTCTCCTGGCAGAACACGCTGACGCGCGCAGCGCCCCTGATCCTCACCGCACTCTGTACCGCGCTGCCGGCGCAGCTCGGCATGGTCATCATCGGCGGTGAAGGCGCGCTGCTGATCGGCGCGTTGTCGGCGACCAGCGCCGCACTCGCGCTTCAGGGCTTGCCGCCGCTCGTCGTCCAGGTCGCCATGGTCTGCGCCGGCGTGATCGGCGGCGGGCTGTGGATCATGCTCTCAGGCGGCTTGCGGCAGTATCGCGGCGTCAACGAGACCATCTCGAGCCTGCTGCTCGTCTACATCGCGCTCGCGATCCTCAACCATCTCGTCGAGGGGCTGATGCGCGATCCCGCCAGCCTCAACAAGCCGTCCACCCGCGAGATCGGCGCCGCCAACATGATCGGCTCCATTCCAGGCACCGACGTGCATTGGGGCTTCGTGTTCGGCCTGATTGCCGCGATCGCCTCTTACATCCTGATCTATCACACCGTGTTCGGCTTCGCCGCGCGCGTGGCCGGCGGCAACATCCGTGCTGCGAAGATCGTCGGTCTCGGCGTCGACAAGCTGATCCTGACCGTCTGCTTCCTTGCCGGCGGCGCGGCTGGCCTCGCCGGCATGGTCGAGGTCGCCGCCGTGCAGGGACGCACCAACGCCAACCTCGCCGCCGGCTACGGCTTCACCGGCATTCTCGTCGCCTTTCTGGCGCGGCAAAATCCGCTCGCCATCATCCCCGTCGCGATCCTGCTCGGCGGCATCAGCGCCAGCGGCGGCCTGCTGCAACGCCGCCTGGGGCTGCCCGATGCGTCCGTGCTGGTGCTGCAGGGCATCATCTTCGTCTTCGTGCTCGCCAGCGATGCGCTCTACGGACGCATCGGATTCCTGAAGGGAAAATCCTGAGATGGCAGACGGATCGATCGGCCTCTGGACCGTCCCGCTCGCCGTCCTCGGCGGTGCCATTCGCGTCTCCACCCCATTCCTGTTCGTGAGCCTGGGCGAATGCATCACCGAGCGTGCGGGCCGCATCAATCTCAGCCTCGAAGGCACGCTGGTGATGGGCGCGATGAGCGCTTATGGCATCTCCTATCTCACCGGCTCTCCGTGGCTCGGCGTGCTTGCCGCCGGCATCACCGGCGCGCTGCTGGGTGCGCTGCATGCCGGCATCTGCTCGCTGCCGCGCGTCAACGACGTTGCCGTCGGCATTGCCTTGATGCTGTTCGGCACCGGCCTTGCGTTCTATCTCGGCAAGCCGCTGATCGAGCCGACAGCGCCGCGGCTGCCCGCCATCGACTTCGGCTCGTGGAGCGACATCCCGCAAGTCCAGGCAGCGCTGCGCATCAACGTGCTGTTCCTGATCGGCGTGGCGCTGGCGCCAATCCTCTATTGGGCCTTCCGCACCACCCGCTGGGGCTTGCTCATCCGCACCGCCGGCGAGAGCGCGGATGCCGCACGCGCGATGGGCCATTCCGTGCTGCTGATCCGCCTGCGCGCCACCATGGCCGGTGGTTTCCTCGCGGGCATCGGCGGCTCGTTTCTGTCCCTGTTCTACCCCGGAAGCTGGAACGAGGGCCTTTCCTCGGGCCAGGGCATCACCGCCGTGGCGCTCGTGATCTTCGCGCGCTGGGATCCCCTGCTCTGCCTGTGGGCCTCGCTCGCCTTCGGCGGCGCGGCGGCGCTGGGTCCAGCGCTGCAATCGGTCGGCGTCACCTCCGGCTATCACCTCTTCAACGCCGCGCCCTACATCCTGACGCTGGCGATCATGATCATCACCTGCTCGCCGAAGCGGACACTGACCGGCGCGCCCGCCGAACTCTCGATCACACGGTAACACGCACGAGGTCGTCCATGCCCGAGCGCTACATCAAGTCCGAGCCCTATGCCTGGCCCTACAATGGTGATCTCCGCCCCGAGAACACCGCGCTGATTATCATCGACATGCAGACCGACTTCTGCGGCGTCGGCGGCTATGTCGACAAGATGGGCTACGACCTCTCGCTGACACGGGCACCGATCGAGCCGATCAAGCGGCTGCTCGCAGTGATGCGCAGCCAAGGCTTCCATATCATCCATACCCGCGAGGGCCATCGCCCCGATCTCTCCGACCTGCCCGCCAACAAGCGCTGGCGCTCGCGCCAGATCGGCGCCGGCATCGGCGATCCCGGCCCGTGCGGACGCATCCTGGTGCGCGGCGAGCCCGGCTGGGACATCATCGAAGAACTCGCGCCGCTACCGGGCGAGCCGATCATCGACAAGCCCGGCAAGGGCTCGTTCTGCGCCACCGATCTGGAGCTGATCCTGCGCGTGCACGGCATCGAGAACATCGTGTTGACCGGGATCACGACCGACGTCTGCGTCCACACCACGATGCGCGAGGCCAACGACCGCGGCTTCGAATGCGTCCTGCTGCACGATTGCTGCGGCGCGACCGACAAGAGCAACCACGACCACGCGCTGAAGATGATCAAGATGCAGGGCGGCGTGTTCGGCGCAGTCTCGACCTCTGATGCCTTCATCGGAGCAATTTCGTGATCATCGGCGAAACGCCACCGCCCTCGGGCGCCTTCGGCGTCGACGCCGTCGCCATGACCATGCGCTTCGGCGACTTCCTGGCGCTGGACAATGTCGCGCTTAAGGTGCGGCCGGGCTCGTTCCACGCCCTGCTCGGCGAGAATGGCGCCGGCAAATCCACCCTCGTCAAATGCATCATGGGCTACTACCACGCGACCGAAGGCGACATCATCGTCGGCGGCCGCGAGCAGGCGATCGCCAACCCGAAGGATGCCCACGCTCTCGGCCTCGGCATGGTCTACCAGCATTTTACGCTGGTGCCGGCGATGACGGTTGCCGAAAACCTTGTGCTGGCGCGCGATGACGTGCCGGCCGTGGTGAACTGGCCGAACGAGATGAAGGAGCTGGAGGCGTTCTTGGGCAGCATGCCCTTCAAGGTACCGCTCTCCGCAAAGGTCTCCGACATCTCTGCCGGCGAACGGCAGAAGTGCGAGATCCTCAAGCAGCTTTATCTGAAGCGGCGCTTCCTGATCCTGGACGAGCCGACCTCGGTGCTGACCCCAGCGGAAGCCGACGAGGTGCTCGGCATGCTCCGCGACATGGTTGTGAAGGGCGAGCTGACCATCCTGATGATCACGCACAAGTTCCGCGAGGTCATGGCGTTTGCCGATGACGTCACCATCCTGCGCCGCGGCAAGCTCGCCGGTGCCGGCAAGGTTTCCGAGCTGACGCCGGACGCGATGGCCCGCACCATGATCGGTGCCGAGGAGTTGACGGTGCAGCCGCCGCGCACCGGCGAAGCCGGTCAGGCCAGGCTGGAGCTGCAAAAGCTCCGCGCCCTGGACGATGCGGGCGCCGTTGCCGTGCACGATGTCTCGCTCACCGTCCGCGTCGGCGAGATCGTCGGCATCGCCGGCGTCTCCGGCAACGGCCAGCGCCAGCTCGTCGAGGTGCTGGCCGGCCAGCGCGAGGCCGAAAGCGGCGAGATCCGCGTCGCCGGCGATCCCTATCACGCCAGCCGTGAGGAGATGCGGCGCCACAAGATGTCTCTCTTGCCCGAGGAGCCGCTGAAGAATGCCTGCGTTGGCGGCATGAGCGTCGCCGAAAACGTCGCCTTCCGTGATTTCGACCGTGCGCCCTTTGCAAGTGGCGGCTGGTGGCTCAATCCCAGCGCCTTTCGCGACGACGCGAGGACGAAGATTGCCCGGTACAAGATCAAGACCCGCACGCCTGACACGCCGATCTCGGCGCTGTCGGGCGGCAACGTGCAGCGCGCGGTGCTGGCCCGCGAGCTCGGCGGCGACGTCGAGGTGCTGATCGCGGCCAATCCCTGCTTCGGCCTCGATTTCGCGGCGGTGGCGCAGATCCACGCCGAGATCATGGCCGCGCGCAACCGCGGCGCCGCCGTCCTGCTCGTCAGCGAGGACCTCGACGAGCTGCTCGAACTGTCGGATAGGCTCGTGGTGATGTTCCACGGCGAATTCGTGTATGAAGCGCGGACCAGCGAAGCCGATCTCACAGTGGTCGGCCGCCACATGGCGGGGCACTGAACGGAGGATCGATGGGCGACGCATCAGGGCGGGACGAGCACTTTCTGCGCCTGTCTTTCGCGGTCGCCGGCCGTTCCCTCACCCATGGCAACCACCCCTTCGGCTGCATCGTCGTCGATGCCGACGGCAAGGTGCTGATCGAAACTGAGAACGGCTACATGCCGGATCGCGACGGCACCGCGCATGCCGAGCGTCTTGCAGCCACCCAGGCCTGTCGTACACTCGATCGCGAGGTGCTGGCGAAAGCCACGCTCTATTCCTCAGCGGAACCCTGCGCGATGTGTGCCGGCGCGATCTACTGGGCCGGCATCGGCCGCGTCGTCTATGGCCTCAGCGAACATCGCCTGCGCGGCATCACCGGCAACCATCCGGAGAATCCGACGCTCGATCTGCCCTGCCGCGAGGTCTTTGCCCGCGGCCAGCGGCCAACGGAGGTCGTCGGACCGTTGCTGGAGGACGAAGCCGAAGCGCTGCATGAAGGTGTGTGGATCAAATAGCAGAGGCTGATCGGTGTCCGCTGCCGATGGATTAAGCAGGGAATGCGGCTTTTCGCATCTTACGCGGGGGTTCAAACTGGCCCAATATCGAGGCAGTTAACCCATGCGAGCGCATCAGCGGATGTTAGATCCGACGCCCAACGGCCAGCATTCCGGCGAGTTCCCGCTCCTGAGGACGATCGGGCTCACCAAACGTTATGGCGATTTCCTCGCCAACGATTGCATCGATATCGAGATCCGGCCGAGGGAAATCCACGCCCTGCTGGGCGAGAACGGCGCCGGCAAGTCGACGCTGGTCAAGGCGATCTACGGACTGATCCAGCCCAGCGCCGGCGAAATTCACTGGCATGGCGAGCGGATCGTGCTGTCCGGTCCGTCCGAAGCGCGCAGTCGCGGCATCGGCATGGTGTTCCAGCACTTCTCGCTGTTCGACAATCTCACGGTCGCCGAGAACGTCGCGCTCGGCCTCGACGGCAAGGAATCCTTCAAGGACATGTCGGCCCGGCTGGAACAGGTGTCGAAGACTTATGGTCTGCCGCTCGATCCCAGGCGTGAGGTGTGGCAACTCTCCGTCGGCGAGCGTCAGCGCATCGAGATCGTCCGCGCCCTGATGCAGGATCCGAAATTCCTGATCCTGGACGAGCCCACCGCGGTGCTAACGCCGCAAGAGGCCGACCAGCTCTTCATCGTGCTCGAGCGCCTCAAGGCCGAGGGCCGGGCCATCCTGTATATCAGCCACAAGCTGGAGGAGGTGAAGCGGCTCTGCGACACGGCGACGATCCTGCGCGGCGGCAGGAAGGTCGCCACCTGCAATCCTCGGCTCGAAACCGCCGCCTCACTTGCGCGGATGATGGTCGGCGGCGAGGTCAAGGAGGTGAAGGGCGCATCCGGCCGCAGGACCACCGTGCCGCGGCTCGTCGTCAACGATCTCTCGCTGGCTCCCGTCGAAGCGCACGGCGTGCGGCTCGAGCACATCTCATTCGAGCTGAAGGGCGGCGAGATTCTCGGCATCGCCGGCGTCGCCGGTAACGGCCAGGACGAATTATTCGCGGCGCTCTCCGGCGAGCGCCTCGCGAAGGCCCCCGGGACGGTGGTGATCGAGGGCATCGCCGCCGGTCACCTTTCGATCACGCAGCGGCGCAAGCTGGGCGCGGCCTTCGTTCCCGAAGAGCGGCTCGGCCACGGCACCGCGCCGCGGATGAGGCTGTCGGAGAACGCGCTGCTCACTGGCCATGCCGCCAGCGGCATGGTCCATCGCGGCTTCATCGATACAACGGCCACGCTGAGAACGGTCGACCGCGCCACCGAAACCTTCGACGTCCGCAAGGCCAAGCGCGATCCCGAGGCCGCCAGCCTGTCCGGCGGCAATCTGCAGAAGTTCATCGTGGGACGCGAGATCCTGCGCAATCCCGCGGTACTGGTGGTGAGCCAGCCGACCTGGGGCGTCGATGCCGGCGCCGCCGCCGTCATCCGTCAGGCGCTGCTTGATCTCGCCACCGCAGGCGCCGCGGTCCTCGTGACCAGCCAGGATCTCGACGAGCTCGCCGAGATTGCCGACCGCATCGCCGTGATGTTCCACGGCAAGCTGTCGGCTCCGCTCTCGGCACGCGAAGCAAGCCGCGAGAAGCTGGGCCTTCTGATGGGCGGCAGCAGCCTGCAGCCAAAGGAGATCGCGCATGCAGCTGGTGCTTGAGAAGCGTGCCGAGCGCTCCGGCACGATCGCGCTGGTGTCCCCCCTGATCGCGATTGGCCTCACGATCGTGACCATGGTCATCCTGTTCGCGATCCTCGGCAAGAATCCACTGCTTGCCCTGCACGCCTATTTCATTGCGCCCCTCACCGACGGCTATTCGCTCCAGGAGATCGCGGTGAAGGCGACGCCGCTGGTGATGATCGCGATCGGCCTGTCGCTGTGCTATCTCGCCAACGCCTGGAACATCGGCGCCGAAGGGCAATTCCTGATCGGCGCAGTCGCGGGAAGCTGGATCGCGGTGAAGACGCAAGGTACTGATGCCGGCGCCTGGGTGCTGCCGGCTATGCTCGTCCTCGCCGCCGCTGCGGGCGCGCTCTATGCGCTGATCCCGGCGATCTGCAAGGTGAAATTCGGCGCCAGCGAGATCCTGACCAGCCTGATGCTGGTCTATGTCGCCGACCTCTTCCTCGACTATCTCGTGCGCGGCCCCTGGCGCGATCCGCACGGCTTCAATTTCCCGACCACGGCCGAGTTCGATCCGGTAGCGACCGTGCCGTTGCTGATCGAAGGCGGCCGGCTGCATCTCGGCTCGATCATCGCCCTGCTCGTCGTCGCGGCAGCCGCGATCCTGCTCGGGCGCACCATCAAGGGTTTCGAGATCCGCGTGGTCGGCGCTGCGCCGCGCGCCGCGCGGTTCGGCGGCTTCAACGCCAACCAGCTCATCATCCTGACCTTCGCCGTCTCCGGGGCGCTGGCCGGGCTTGCCGGCGTCATCGAGGTGGCGGGTCCAGTCGGACATCTCCAGCCCGGCATCTCGCCAGGCTACGGCTTTACCGCGATCATCGTCGCTTTCCTCGGCCGGCTGAACCCGCTTGGAATATTAATTGCAGGCCTCTTCCTCGCGTTGACCTTTATCGGCGGCGAGCAGGCGCAGATCGCGATGAAGATTCCGCTGGACGTCACCAAGGTCTTTCAGGGCATTCTGCTGTTTTACGTGCTCGCCTGCGACTCCCTCATTCTCTACCGCTTCAAGCTGGTGTTCCCGAACCGAAAGGTGATGGCCCGTGGAGCTGGTTGAGGCCATCATCCTGGCGGTGCTTGCCGCATCGACGCCGCTGTTGATTGCGGCGACCGGCGAGCTCGTGGCCGAGCGTTCCGGCGTGCTCAACCTCGGGGTCGAGGGCATGATGATCGTCGGCGCGGCCTGTGGCTTTGCCGGCGCCTGGCTGACCGGATCGATCTTTATCGGCGCGCTGTTCGGCGTCGCCGCCGGCACGCTGATGTCGCTCGTCTTCGCGCTTATGGCACTCGGGCTCGCCGTCAACCAGGTCGCAACCGGCCTCGCGCTGACCATCTTGGGTGTTGGCCTCTCGGGTCTGATCGGCGCCGGCTTCGTCGGCGAGCGCATCACGCCGGCCGTGCAACTCTCTATTCCCGTCCTGACGGATATTCCGCTGATCGGCCGCGTGCTGTTCGGCGAGAATGGCTTCGTCTATTTCTCGATCGCGCTGATCGTCGCCGTGTGGTGGTTCCTGTACCGCACGCGAGCGGGATTGATCCTGCGCGCCTGCGGCGACAATCACGTTTCCGCACATGCGCTCGGCTATCCCGTCCTGCGCATCCGCACCCTCGCCGTGATGTTCGGCGGCGCCTGCGCGGGTCTTGCGGGCGCCTATCTGCCGCTCGCCTATACGCCGTTCTTCATTCCGGGCATGACCGCCGGCCGCGGTTGGATCGCACTGGCACTGGTGGTGTTCTCGTCCTGGCGGCCGGGCCGGCTCGTCGTCGGCGCCTATCTGTTCGGCGCGGTGACGATCCTGCAACTGCATGCGCAAGGATGGGGCGTCGGCATTCCCTCGCAATTCATGTCGGCACTGCCTTATCTCGCGACGGTCATCGTGCTGGTCCTGCTCTCCCGCGCGCGCACGGGCGGCTCGACCGCACCGGCCGCGCTCGGCACGGTGTTCGTGCCCGACCGCTAGATTTCGTTTCCGCAGTGTGCACGATGGGGCGCGCATGCTGCGGATCGTGGCTTCCCCCGAAGTTTGGAGATCGATGATGAGGAAATCACTTCTTGCACTGGCTGCCGGGCTCTTGCTCGCTGGGAGCGTCAGTGCGGCCTCCGCCGCCGACAAGCTGAAAGTCGGCTTCGTTTATCTCGGTCCGATTGGAGACCTCGGCTGGACCTATCAGCACGACCTCGGTCGCCAGGCGCTGGTGAAGGAACTGGGCGACAAGATCGAGACCACTTATCTCGAGAACGTGCCCGAAGGCCCGGACTCCGAGCGAGCGATCGAGCAGCTCGTCCGTGCCGGCAACAAACTGATCTTCACCACATCGTTCGGCTACATGGATCCGACGCTGAAGGTCGCCAAGAAATATCCGAACGTGCATTTCGAGCACGCCACCGGCTACAAGCGCAACCCGAACATGTCGACCTATTCGGCGAAATGGTATCAGGGCCGCTACATTCAAGGCCTGATTGCGGCCAAGATGTCGAAGTCGGGCGTGCTCGGCTATATCGGCTCGTTCCCGATTCCGGAGGTCGTCTCCGGCATCAACGCGACGATACTGGCGGCGCAGACCATCAATCCGAACATCAAGGTCAAGATCATCTGGGCCAACACCTGGTTCGACCCAGGCAAGGAGGCCGACGCCGCCAAGGCGCTGATCGACCAGGGTGCCGACGTCATCATGCAGCACACGGATTCGCCCGCCGCCATGCAGATCGCCAGCGAACGCGGCAAGCTGGCCTTCGGCCAGGATTCCGAAATGATCCAGTTCGGGCCAAAAGCCCAGTTGACCTCGATCATCAACAACTGGGGGCCCTATTATATCGAGCGCGTCAAGGCCGAGCTCGCCGGCACCTGGAAGTCCGAGGACACCTGGGGTGGCCTCGACAGCCGCATGTTCGCGATGGCGCCCTACACCAACATGCCTGACGATGTGAAAAAAATGGCTGAGGATGCCCAGGCCGCGATCACCGCGGGCAAGCTGCATCCGTTCAAATGCCCGATCGTTGGGCAGGACGGCAAGCCGGTCGAATGCAAGGGCGGCGGTCACCTGGATGACGGCCAGATCCTCGGCATGAATTTCTACGTGAAAGGCATCGACGACAAGCTGCCGGGCAAGTAGCACGCTTCTTGCATTGACTAAATCACCTGCTCCTCCCGGAGGAGGTTCGGAGGGGGTGGCCAGAAGCACCCGGCACTTGTGGCTGCCCCCTCTTTCTCTATTTCGCCCGGCTATCCAGCCCGCATGGCCCGCGCCGCGGAACTGTGGCGGCGGATGAGGTCTGCCACATCGAGACCCGGGATCGCACCGTCGATCACGGCCCATTTTCCAGCCACCATCACCCGGTCGGCGCGATGCGCCCCGCACAGCACGAGCGCAGCCAGCGGATCGCCGTGGCCGGAGAAGCGCAGCTCGTCGAGCCTGAACAGCGCAAGATCGGCGGCCTTGCCGACGGCGATGTCGCCGAGTTCCGGCCGGCCGACACACGCCGCCGAACCCTTGGTGGCCCAGCGCAGGGCATCCTTGTGGCTGACCTTGGTGACGCCATAACGCGCACGTTGCAGCAGGAACGCGGCCCGGACCTCCTGCATGAGGTTGGATCCGTCGTTGGAGGCCGAGCCGTCGACACCAATGCCGATCCCGACGCCGGCCTCTTCCATATCGCACACCGGGCAACAGCCCGACGCGAGCAGCTGGTTGCTGCACGCACAATGGCTGACGGTCGTGCCGGCCTTGCCGAGCCGTCTCATCTCGTTCGGATTGAAGAAGATTCCATGGGCGAGCCAGGTGCGCGCATTGAGCCAACCGCATTGCTCGAGATAGTCGAGTGGACGGCAGCCATACATCTGCTGGCAGAAGCTGTTCTCGTCCTCGGTTTCGGCGAGATGGGTGTGCAGGCGCACGTCGAGCTTGTCGGCGAGATCGGCGGTGGCGCGCATCAGCGACGTCGTCACCGAGAACGGCGAGCATGGCGCGAGCGCAATCTGCACCATCGCATCCGCGCCGCGCTGGTGATGCTTGGCGACCACGCGGGCGCTATCGGCGAGAATGGTGTCCTCGTCCTGCACGACGCTGTCGGGCGGCAAGCCGCCGTCGCGCTGCGATAGGTTCATCGAGCCGCGCGTGAGCAGCACGCGCACGCCGAGGCGCTTAGCCACCGCCACCTCGATATCGACGGCGTCTTCGAGTCCGGCCGGGAAGACGTAGTGGTGATCCGTCGTGGCGGTGCAGCCGGAGAGCAAGAGCTCGGACATCGCCACGGTGACGCCGAGCTCGAGCGCTTCCGGCGTCAGCCTTGCCCACACCGGATAGAGCGCCTGGAGCCAGGGGAACAGCTCGCGGTCCATCGCCGCCGGCACCGCCCGCGTCAGCGTCTGGTAGAAGTGATGATGGGTATTGATCAGGCCCGGCAGCACGACGTGTTCGCCCGCATCGAACACTGCGACATCGGCGGTTGCGGGCACACCGCCCGCCGGCACGAGCTCGACGATCCGGCCGCCCTTCACGACAATGCCGCGCTCGGCCCCGTCGGCGAGGATGGCCAGCGGATCCCTGATCCAGGTCGAACTTGCCTCAGTCATGATCCTGCTTCTCCTCGCCCACCCTGACGGCGGACCTGCAAGGCCGAGGACGATTGCGTCCTTTTCGACTTGTTGTTGCCACTTGGCTCCCGTCTTGCAACACTTCGCTCGGACCATTCAACCGTCGGAAGCGTTGGCGCAGCCATGGACTTGAATACCATCACAGCCGTCGCCCATCCGCAAACGCGCGCGCAGCTGCCCGTTTGGACGGCAGGTGATGCTTGGCTCGCGGGCGGCACCTGGCTGTTCTCGGAGCCGCAAACGCATCTGACGCGGCTGATCGATCTCACCGATCTGAAATGGCCGGCACTTGCGATCACAGAGAGCCACCTCTCGATCGCCGCCACTTGCACCATCGCAGAGCTCGATGGACTCGCCTGCCCGTCCGATTGGCTCGCAGCGCCGCTGATCAACCAGTGCTGCCGGGCCTTCCTTGCCTCGTTCAAGATCTGGAAGACCGCAACCGTCGGCGGCAATCTCTGCATGTCGCTGCCTGCGGGGCCGATGATCTCGCTGACGTCGGCACTCGACGGCGTCTGCACCATCTGGAAGGCCAGCGGCGGCGAACAGAGGCTTCCGGTCACCGAATTCGTCACCGGCAACCAACGCAATCGCCTGACGCCAGGCGACCTGCTCCGGCAGATCGATATCCCGCTTCCCGCTCTGAAGCGCCGTACGGCCTTCCGCCAGATCTCGCTGGCGCCGGTCGGCCGCTCGGCGGCGCTGCTGATCGGCAGTCTCGAAGCCGACGATACGCTGACAATCACAGTCACTGCGTCGACGGTACGGCCGATCCAGCTGCACTTCCGCAAGGCTCCGGACGCAAGCTCGCTGCGCGCCGCGCTCATGCAGGAGATTACCGATGATCTGTACCACACGGATATCCATGGCGCGCCACTCTGGCGCAAGCACATGACGATGCGCTTGGCCGAGGACATTCGCGTCGAGCTGCTGGGAGCGATACCCGCATGAGCCTGGAGGTCAATGGCAGGGGATTTTCCCAGGAGCCGCGCGCCGGCCAGTGCCTGCGCACGTTCCTGCGCGAGCTCGGCCATTTCGGCGTGAAAAAGGGGTGCGATGCCGGCGACTGCGGCGCCTGCACCGTGTTGCTGGACGGTGAGCCGGTGCACAGCTGCCTGATCCCGGCGTTCCGGGCCGAGGGCCGCACCGTGACCACGATCGAAGGCCTTGGCGGCGATCACGGCACGCACCCGATGCAGCAGGCCTTCCTCGATGCGCAGGGCTTCCAATGCGGGTTCTGCACCGCCGGCATGATCCTGACCTGCGCCTCGTTGAACCAGGCGCAGCGCACCGATCTCGGCGCGGCGCTGAAAGGCAATATCTGCCGCTGCACCGGCTATCGGTCGATCGAGGACGCGATCCTCGGCAAGACCAATGTCGAGGCAAGCGTCGAGGCGGGCGCCGCCTTCGGCCGCAGCCTGCCGGCCCCCGCAGGCCCCGACGTGGTCCGCGGCACGGCACGCTACACTTTCGACACTGCAATCGATGGCCTGCTGCACATCAAGCTGCTGCGCTCGCCGCATGCGCACGCCAGGATCATTGCGATCGACAAGTCGGACGCGCTGAGCATCCCCGGCGTACACGCCGTGCTGACGCACGAGGATGCGCCGTCCGTCCTGATGTCCACGGCGCGGCACGAAAAGGACTGGATGGACCCGGAGGATACTCGCGTCCTCGACGCTGTCGTCCGCTTCATCGGCCAGAAGGTTGCCGCGGTCGTCGCCGAGACCGAAGCCGCCGCCGAGGCGGCATGCCGCAAGCTGAAAGTCAGTTACGAGGTCCTGCCGGCGCTGATCGATCCGGAGCTGGCGATGGCCCCGGGTGCGCCGGTCGTTCATCCCGACCGTACAACTGCGAATCGCGTTGCCGATGCCCAGCGAAACCTGGTCGCGGAGACGCATGGCGAGTTCGGCGATGTCGCGTCGGCGCTGGCTACATCTGCCGCTACCTACGAGGCCACTTTCCACAGTCACCGTGTGCAGCACGCTGCGCTCGAGACCCATGGCGGCCTCGCCTGGCTCGATGATTCCAGCGTGCTCAACGTCCGCACCTCGACCCAGGTGCCGTTCCTGACCCGGCGCGCCCTGTCGGACATCTTCCAGCTTCCCATGGACAATGTCCGCGTGTTCTGCGAACGCGTCGGGGGCGGCTTTGGCGGCAAGCAGGAGATGTTCGTCGAGGACATCCTGGCGCTTGCCGCGCTGAAGACCGGGCGGCCGGTCAAGCTGGAGTTGACACGCGAGGAGCAGTTCATCGCGACCTCGACGCGGCATCCGATGCGGATCCACGTCAAGGCCGGCGCCGATGCGGGCGGCAAGCTTACCGCGCTTCAGCTCGACGTGCTCTCCAACACCGGCGCCTACGGCAATCATGCCGGCCCGGTGATGTTCCACGCGCTGGCGGAGTCCATCGCCGTCTACAATTGCCCGAACAAGCGGGTCGACGGCGTCGCCGTCTACACCAACACCGTGCCGGCGGGCGCGTTTCGCGGCTATGGCCTGCCGCAGGCGCTGATCGCGGTGGAAGCGGCGATCGACGAACTGGCGCGGCAGCTCGGCATCAGTCCCTACGAGATGCGCCGGCGCAATATCGTGAGGCCCGGCGATCCCATGCTGTCGCCGCCGCCGTCCGAATATCACGACGTGCTCTACGGCTCCTACGGGCTCGACCAGTGCCTCGATCTCGTCGAGCGCGCGATGCAGGCCGATGACCCGCAGCCGGAGCTGTCGCCGGATTGGCTGATCGGCGACGGCATTGCGCTGACCATGATCGACACCGTGCCGCCGGCCGGCCACTTCGCCGATGCGACGATCGCACTCAACGACGACGGAGGCTTCGACCTCACCGTAGGCACGGCCGAGTTCGGCAACGGCACCAGCACCGTGCATCGCCAGATCGCGGCGACCACGCTGGCGACCACCGTCGAGAGAATCCATCTGCGCCAGTCCGACACCGCCCATGGCGGCCACGACACCGGCGCGTATGGCAGCGCCGGCACCTTCGTTGCCGGCAAGGCGACGCATGCGGCAGCCGTGCAGCTTGCGAGCGAGCTGAAGACGGCCGCCGCCGGGGCCTGGCTGTGCGATGTGGAAACTTGCGCGCTCGATGCGGACTCCGTCGTCAGCGGCGTCCGCCGCATGCCTTTTGCGGAGCTGGCGAAGCTCGCCCGCGAGCGCGGTCGGCCGTTCGCAGGCAGCGGCACGTCCGGCGGCACGCCGCGATCGGTCGGGTTCAACGTGCAGGGCTTTCGCGTCGCGGTGAACAAGGCGACCGGCGAGCTCCGGATTCTCAGGAGCGTGCACGCCGCGGACGCCGGCGTCGTCGCCAATCCCATGCAGTGCCGCGGTCAGGTCGAAGGCGGCGTGGCGCAGGCGCTCGGCGCTGCGCTCTACGAGGAGATGGTGATCGACGCGAGCGGGCGCGTCACCAATCCGAAATTCCGCGACTACCACCTGCCCTCTTTCGCCGACGTCCCGCGCACGGAGGTCCTCTTCGCCGAGACGTCCGACACGATCGGCCCGCTCGGCGCGAAGTCCATGAGCGAGAGCCCTTACAATCCGGTCGCCGCCGCGCTCGGCAACGCGATCGCGGACGCCACCGGCATTCGCTTTACTGCGCCGCCCTTCAAGCCGGACCGGCTGTTTCCGGCGCTCCATGACAAATTTGGCTAGATAGATGTTTCGGGCGATACATCCATGAGCAACGACGTCCATCCGGTCGACGAGGTCCTGCCGGTCCCGCGCCTGCTCGCGCTCGGGCTCCAGCACGTGCTGGTGATGTATGCCGGCGCGGTCGCGGTCCCCCTCATCATCGGCCGCGCGCTGAAGCTGCCGCCGGAGGACGTCGCCTTCCTGATCAGCGCCGACCTGTTCGCCTGCGGACTTGTGACGCTGGTCCAGTGCCTCGGCTTCCCCGGCGTCGGCATCCGCCTGCCCGTGATGATGGGCGTGACCTTTGCTTCGGTCGGCCCGATGCTGTCGATGGCAGCTTCACCGGAAATCGGCCTGCTCGGCATCTACGGCTCCGTGATCGCCGCCGGCCTGTTCGGCATCGTCGTTGCGCCGTTCGTCAGCCGGCTGCTGCCGCTGTTTCCTCCCGTCGTCACCGGCACCATCATTCTCATCATCGGCATCTCCCTGATGCGCGTCGGCATCAACTGGGCCGGCGGCGGCCTACCGACGTTGACGAAGGTGGTCGACGGCGTTCCCGGCAGCTTTCCCAATCCAGCCTATGGGCAATTGCAGGGGCTCGGCATCTCGCTGTTCGTGCTGCTCGTCATCCTCGGCCTGATCAAATGGGGCAGCGGGTTTCTCGCCAACGTGGCCGTGCTGCTCGGCATCATCGCCGGCGCGGTGCTCGCGAGCATTCTGGGCGTGATGCATTTCGACAAGGTCGCCGCCGCCTCCTGGGGCGCACTCGTGCTTCCCTTCCGCTTCGGCATGCCGCAATTCCACCTGGTGCCTGTCATCACCATGTGCATCGTCATGATCGTGGTGATGATCGAATCGCTCGGTATGTTCCTGGCGCTCGGCGAGATCACCGGCAAGGCCGTCGACCGCGAAGCCCTGAGCCGCGGCTTGCGCGCCGACGGGCTCGGCACGCTGCTCGGCGGCATCTTCAACACGTTTCCCTATACCTCGTTTTCGCAGAACGTCGGCCTCGTCTCGGTCACGGCCGTGCGCTCGCGCTGGGTGACGGTGACGGGCGGGTGCATCCTGCTCGTGCTCGGGCTGTTGCCGAAGCTCGCCGCGCTGGTGGAGGCGGTGCCGCTGGTCGTGCTCGGCGGCGCCGGCCTCGTGATGTTCGGCATGGTGGCGGCCACCGGCGCACGCATCCTGGCCGCGGTCGATTTCCGCAACAACCGCTACAATCTCTTCATTGTCGCGATCTCGATCGGCTTTGGATTGATCCCGCTCGTTGCTCCCGGTTTTTTCCGCAATCTGCCGCACGATCTGCATCCGCTGCTGGAGTCCGGCATCCTGCTCTGCGCGGTCGTGTCGGTGCTGCTCAATGCCTTCTTCAACGGGTTGAGCGGTGGCGCTGCCGCGGAGGCCGACGCGGCGTCAGCCGCCGCATCGGCGCAACATGTTTAGCTGCCGCGATAGGTCGAGTAACTCCAGGGCGTGACCAGCAGCGGCACGTGGTAATGGCTTTCCGGCTCGCTGATCGCAAAGCGCAGCGGGATCTCGTCGAGGAACGGCGGATCGGACAGCGGCACGTTGCGCGCGGCGTAATATTTCGCGACGCTGAAGCGCAGCTCGTAGCGGCCGATCGGCAGCGGACGGCCGCCGATCAGCGGCTGGTCGGTGCGGCCATCGGCATTGGTCACGGTGCGCGCGATGACGCGGTTCTCGCCAAGGCTCGCGAGCTCCACGAGCTCGATCGGGATGCTAGGTGCGGGCTTGCCGATCTGGTTGTCCAGCACATGGGTCGAGAGCCGGCCGTGCACCTTCAGCCTGTCGTCGGCGGCGACCAGCTGGTCGAGCCGCAGCGCCGAGATCCGGCCGATCTCCTCGATCGCACGCCTTATCTCGGTCTTGGCGATGTTGAGCAGCCGCGCCTCGAAGTCGCGCAGCACGGAATCCTTGGTGTGACGGCGCACACAGACGATGTAGGGGAAGCCGAACTTGTCGCGGTAGGCGTTGTTGGCCCGCTCGAACGCGGAATATTCGGCATCCGACAGCCGGTCGAGCCCGGCGCTGTTCTGCTCGTCGGTCGATTCCGCGGTGAGGCCCGCGGCGCGCTGCGTCTTGTTGGCGAGATCGGGATGCGCCCGGATCAGCGCCAGCTGCACGTCGGGCTCGGCACTCTGGATCGCGGCCATCAGCGCGGCGTGCAGCTCGTTGATACCGGCGAACGGCCGCTTTGCCGCGAGCTGCTCGGCGATCCACGGCGAATATTCGACGACGTTGGCGAGCGCCGCGACGAAGTCGGCCGTGCTTGCAGCGTTGAGATCGGCGAGCGAGACTTTCGACATCATCTCACCCGATCTCGAATGCGTCGGCGGCAAGATGGGCGTGCTTCTCGTGCCAGTGCTGCGCGATCTGCAACCGGGTCGGCACCCAGACGCGCTCATGCTTGCCGATATAGTCGAGGAAGCGGATCAGGCCCGCTGCGCGGCCCGGCCGGCCGGCGAGGCGGCAATGCAGGCCGACCGACATCATCTTCGGCGCGGTTTCGCCCTCCGCGTAGAGCACGTCGAAGGCGTCCTTCAGATAGGTGTAGAACTGCTCGCCCTCGGCAAACCCTTGCGGGTTGATGAACCGCATGTCGTTGGCATCGAGCGTATAGGGAATGATGAGCTGCTTGCCATTTGCGCCCTTAACCCAATAGGGCAGATCGTCGGCATAGGAGTCGCAGAGATAGAGGAAGCCGCCCTCCTCCATCAACAGACGGTTGGTGTTGATCGAGGAGCGCCCGGTGTACCAGCCGAGCGGACGTGCGCCGGTCGCCTCGGTATGCACGCGGATGGCCTCGGCGATCTCGGCGCGCTCCTGCGCCTCGGTCATGTCCTTGTGCTCGATCCATTTCAGACTGTGGCTCGCGATATCCCAGCCCGCCTCCTTCATCGCAGCGACAATCTCGGGATTGCGCTTGAGCGCGGTGGCGACGCCGAACACCGTGGTCGGCCAGTTCCGCTCGTTGAACATCCGCCACAGCCGCCAGAAGCCGGCGCGCGAGCCATATTCGAACATGGATTCGATGTTGGCGTGGCGCTGGCCGGGCCAGGGCTGCGCGCCGAGCACGTCGGACAGGAAGGCTTCCGAGGCGCGGTCGCCGTGCAGGATGTTGTTCTCGCCACCCTCCTCGAAATTGACGACGAACTGCACCGCGACCCGCGCGTCACCAGGCCATTGCGGATGCGGCGGGTTGCGGCCGTAGCCACGGAGATCGCGCGGGTAGCGGGGCTCGGTCACTCAGATTTCCTCGAAGCGGATCGGCAGCGCGCCCTTCCACAGCACGCTCTTGCCCAGCGTTGCGAGGTTCTCCAGGCCCGAGGTCAGCGTGATGAAATGGTTGCCGGCGAGCTGGCCCATCTTGCTCGCGAAGTGCACGCCGCCATAGGCCAGCAGGATCTCGGTTTCGCTGATGCCGCCGGGATAGAGGATGATCTGGCCGGGGGCGGGATAGCTGGTGTGGTTCTCGTAGCCGACGCCAAAGTCGAGGTCGCCGAGCGGCATCCACACGCCCTCGCCGCTCCAGCGCACATGGATGATGTGGCTTTCGAACGGCAGCGCCTTGCGGAAGGCGGCGACAGTCTTGGGCGCCGCCTGCTCCTCGAAACGGGCATCGAAGGTGAAATCGCCGGCGCGGATAACGAGTTTGCTCATCTCATCTCTCTGGATCGGGGGCGATGCGCCCCGCGGGGAACTTTCAGCAAAAAGCACTCCCGACCGTTTCGCGCAAGTGGCGGAGGCTCTCGTATGAGTTGGGCACGCCACCCGGCCTGCCCGATCGCCTGAAAGCTCGTTGCCATTGAACCGGATTGCAGGAGGTGAGTCCACCGGCAGAATTGCCGGGCAAAGGGGCGCCGGCGCGGATGCGCTGCGTCCGGGGCACGAGAGCTGAGCGTGGTGCTGCGTTCGGAACGACGAAGGTGAGGCGATGGTGCCTTCTCCAAGTAACACTGTCATTCCCCGCGAAGGCGGGGAATCCAGTACACCGCGGCCTCTCGATTCAATCACTGGCGTCTCGGCGTACTGGATCGCCCGCCTTCGCGGGCGATGACACCGAATGTGTGGACGAAGACGTGCGTACTCGGCCTCGCGGCTGCTTCGCCCGAGCTTTGCTTGATCTCGCCGCCCTCATATGCACGAGGGCGCAGGGAAGGCCGGGTGCCGGCGGCACCCGCGGTCCGCTGCGCTAGAGCACACGCAGGAAGAACCGCACAGCAGCATACAGGTGAAGCCCAACACACGGCCTTCCCTGCGCGATGGTCGGACGGCTTATGCCGCGCTCTCCCGGGAGCCGAGTTCCCTCTGGCCTCCCTCACTCCCGCGAAAGTCGCCGGCACCGCGCCGGTTGACGCGAGGGCCGCATTCGCCAGAGCTTGACCGTAGCAACGACGGCCAGGACCACACGGTTTTGCCGTACGCGCGGTTCGTTGGCGCCGCAGGGTTCGACGGCGTTGTGCACGTTGCCATCGAAATGCCGGCGCGACGAACCTGACAGCGCCGCTCGTCCGTACGAAGCCTCGGGCTCACGGAGAGCAATCCGCCCTGCCCCTGGCATCCGTACACGACGCTGCCGCGTCCACCGCAAGCCCGGCTCGCGACAATGACGACCTCATGATCGCCCCTCGAGATTGAGCCGGGATGGGCGACACATACGCCCTTTCCGAATTTCGGTAAAGCGGAATATTTTCGCGCGAGCGGGTTGACAGCGCCGCGACACACCTCGGTCCCGTAGCCTGGATGGAGCGCCAGCGTAATCCGGGACAGCGCAAGATGCCGAGCGCGCAGCCCCGGATTACGCTTTCGCTCCATCCGGGCTACGAGAGACGAGATTGAGCTCGTCGAGACCTGGAGCGCTCAGTACGGTGCGTAACGATAGCCCGGATCGTAGTAGTAGCCGGAACCGCCGTAGTAACCAGGGCCGCCGTAGTAACGCGGGCCATAGCCATAATAATAGCGGTTTTCATAATATTCGCGGCGGCGGCTCTCGGCGATCGCGCCTCCGATCAGACCTGCGGCCATGCCCATGAAGGCGAGACCCGCGGCATTCGGCCCGCGTCGATGATAATGGCGACGCCGGTGTGCGCTGAAATCGGTGACGTCGGAGGCAGCCTGGCCGGCAACGGCCGCCTTGACAGCCGACTTGGCGGCCGGGCTCCCGGCCGACGCCGCTGCAGACGGGGATGCGGAAGCCGCAATCAGGGCGAGGCCTGCGAGCGCGACCACGATCGTATTGCGGCCGGCTGCGGAAATCACGGGTCCAACACTCATGTTCGAATTTCCTCTGTTCTCGCCCAAAGAAACATAAGCAAACGATCTATAATCCGCAAACCACTGAAATAGTTTCATGATCGCGGCGATCTGCCACGCTTTGAACGATTGTAAATCCCGAACCATCCGACCCACCTTGAACCAGCCAACCTGAGCGGCTAATGAACAGCCGCGCCGTTTTCGGCCGCCGTAAGCGTTTTACGTGAACCAACGCATCAACCGACGCCGTCGGGATCGATGCCATTTTAGGGTTCAACGTGATCGACGCGTCCTTTTCCTAGAGAAACCAGATGATTGCGGTTCGCAAACTGCCGGCGCGCTATGCGCCGATCGTGACGCCATTCGTGCTGTCCATCCTCATGACGGCGGTGGTATCGGTCATTTCGACGCTGCGAAGCCTGGGGGCAACGCCGGCGTTCCTGGCGGCCTGGCCGGGCGCCTGGGGACTGTCCTGGCTCGTCGCCTTCCCGACCCTGCTCCTGGTGCTGCCGCTGGTCCGCCGGATCGTGGCCTGGCTCGTCGCAGCACCACCCGGCCGGTAACCGCGCCTACGACAGCGCCCCCAGCACGCCTCTCGTCGCCTTGTCGATTTCCTCGACATAGCGGCGGCGGGCGAAGCTCTCGGTGAGGAAGCCGACCACCTTGCGGCTGTCGGTGGAATCGACCACCGCCAGCATCTCCGCCTCGGCTTCGTCGAACACCGCCATCGCCGACTTCACGTTCATTTCCGGGATCAGCACAATGTCGATCAGGCGGGCGAGCTCGATCACCTGGATGTCGTCGGCGATGGTGTCGAGGTCGCTGGAGAACAAATCGGGCAGCAGGACGAGGCCGATATATTCGTCAGCATTGTTGACGATGACGATTCCCGGCCGCGAGCCGAGCGCGAACTCGCGGCGCGCGGCGGCGATCGTCGTGGTCGAGGGCACCTTGCCGACGTCCGAGCGCATCAGGCGCTCGACCGTGAGATTGCGCAGCCAGCCGACGTCGTTGGCGCTGCGGATGGTCTCGCCGCGCAGATGCAGGCGCCAGGTCGAGAAGGAATGGCCGAACATGAAGCGCACGCAGATCGAGGTCACGATGCAGCCGGCCAGCACCACGGCGGTGACGTCGACGTTACGTGTCATCTCGAGCACGAGGAACGACATCGTGAGCGGGCCGCCGACGATGGCGACGCCGAGCGTCGCCATGCCGGTCAACATCGCCACCAGCGGATCGATCGCGAAGTTCGGGCTGATGAGCAGCAGCACCGCGGCAAAGAACTTTCCGATCAGGCTGCCGACGAACAGCGAGGCGAAGAACAGGCCGCCGCGAAAGCCGGAGGCGAGCGAGATCAGGCAGGCCGTCACCTTCAAGGCGATGATCAGCGCGATCAGGCCGATCGTCATGTCGTGGAAGAGATCGAGCACCATGGCGCCATGGCCGGCCGCGAGAACCTGCGGCGTGATGATGGCGAACCCGCCGACGATGAGCCCGCCGATCACAGGACGCAGCCAGACCGGCATCCAGGCGAACAGCCGCTCGAACATCGGCGAGGAGCGCATCACGGCGATGCCGACGCCGCTGGTGATGAGGGCGAGCCCGATCAGTGCCAGATATTGCTCGACGCCGACGGCGCTGACCTTGGGTATCTCCAGCGAGTATGGCGCGCCGCCCAGCCATTGCGCGGTCAAGGCGCCCGCGAGGGAGGCGGCGAGGATCGGCGCGGCACTGCCTACGGCATAGACGCCGACGATCAGCTCGCAGGCATAGAAGGCGCCGGTGATTGGCGCGCCGAACGCCGCGGCGATCGCCGCCGCGGCCCCGCAGCCGACCATCAGGCGCAGATCGTTGCGGCGGAGATTGAAGAATTTGCCGATCAACGAGGCGATGCCCGAACCGATCTGGGTGTAGCCCGCCTCGAGGCCGACGGAGGCGCCGCAGCCGTTCGAGATCAGGGTCTGGCCTGCGACCACCCCGCTGTCGCGCATCGACAGATTGCCGCCCCGCAGCGCGTTTGCCTCGATCGGATCGACCGCGTTCGATATCTTCATGCGCCGCCGCGACCATTCCATGATTCCGAGCACCAGCCCGCCGAGCGCAGGCGCGATCAGTGCCGCCCATGGGCTGACGCTCGCGTGGGCCGACAGGTGGACGTCAATGGGAATGCCGTAGATCACGACATGCGCGATCTGCGCGATGTGGGCCATCAGCGTCACGACCGCGCCCGCGAGCGTGCCGATCACGAGCGCCAGAGGGATCAGGTAGAACTCGTTGCTGCGCAGCAGGGCGCGCAGCCGAACCATGGTGCGGTTCGTCTTCTTGCGATCCACGAGATGTTTGATCCGCACTAACACCGTCTGGCCCGCCCTACCCTTCCGACAGGCCGTAGCCGGCCATTCGCTGACGGACCCGCTCGATCTCCTCGCTCAGGAGCAGCGGCGGTTGTCCGATCTGCAGACAGCCGTGATATTGCCGCGCCAGCGTCTCGACCTCGACCGCCAGCCACATCGCCTTGTCCAGGGTCTTGCCGATCGCGATCATGCCGTGATGATCGAGCAGGCAGGCGAGCCGGCCCTCCAGCGCCCGCACGGCGTGCTCGGACAGCTCCGCCGTTCCGAACGTCGCGTAGGGCGCGCAGCGGATGCTGTCGCCGCCCGCCGCCGCGATCATGTAATGCACGGGCGGGATCTCCATGCCCATGATCGCCAGGATGGTGCAATAGGTCGGATGGGCGTGCACGACGGCGTTGACGTCGGGCCGCGACTTCAGGATGTCGCGATGAAACCGCCATTCGCTCGACGGCTTCTGGTCGGGCGCGTGCGAGCCGTCCATGGCCATGAAGACGATCTGGTCCGGACGCATGGCCTCATAGGGCACGCTGGTCGGCGTGACCAGGAGGCCGTCCACATGCCGGACGCTGATATTGCCCGATGTGCCCTGGTTGATGCCGAGCGCGTTCATGCGCCGGCAGGCGTCGATAATGGCCTGTCTCTTGCCGAGCTCGTCCGCTGTCATCGACATGTCGATTTCCTGTCGAGGGCTTGTTGGACCGAGTTACGTCAAAGCAACATGACAGTGCAAGCGAAAGCGTCCCGGATCCCGTGACACTCCGGCCGAACGGGATAGCGACAGGTTAACAGATTGTCGCAGCTACTGGGGCAGGCCGATCCGGACCGACCCGTTGATGCCGAACTGCACGGAATAGGCGGCGAGCAGCATGCCGAGGACGCGCGAGAGCCATAACAAAAGTTAAGGCTGCTGCGGAGGCAATGAGATCGAACGGTGCAATCGCAAAGCAACCATTCCCGACGATTGCCGTTTCACTGTGCATCGATACACGAACAGAAGCAGCCGAAGCAATTGCACGAGCCCCGTTCCAGAATTGATCCGCACGATCCCGTTGCCTGCAGCCGTTGGGCACTCCGATTAGGGACAAACGTCAGAGAGCTCAAGGCGGCGATTCATCAATTCGGCAGCGCAGCGGATGCCGTGGCGTACGGCCTTCAGCAGTGGCGGCGTAGCGCCTCGCGCGGGCAGTGGCAGGGGCGCAGCGGCGCACCGCAGATCGGCATTCTCTCCGATTCCATGGTCGCGCGCGGCGAACAGCTCGCCGCCGTTTCGATGGTCTGCGTCAATGCGATCGGCCTCGTCGCCGGCGCCGTGCCGCGGATTCTGCCCGCGGCGCCGGAGGCTGACATCGACGCCTATCTGGACAGGCTCGACGGCCTCTTCGTCGGCGGCGGACAGACCAACGTCCATCCGTCCCGCTATGGACAAACGGTCGACGAGAAGCGTGACGGCCCGTTCGACGAATTCCGCGACGAGGTCGCGCTGCGCCTGATCCCGCGGGCGCTGGCGCGGGGCATCCCCGCTCTGTTCATCTGTCGCGGCTTCCAGGAGCTGAACGTCGCTTTCGGCGGCACGCTGGCGAAAGAGCCAGACGATTTGCCCGAGGAGCAACGCCATGGCGCGCCCGACGCGGACAACGAGGATGCCCGCTATCGGCTGCGGCAGAAGGTGGCCTTGCGCAAGGGCGGCGTCCTGCAGCAGATCTGCGGCGCGGATTCGATTCTAGTGAATTCGCTGCACAGCTTCCTGATCGCCGATCTCGCACCGGGTCTCGTCGCGGAGGCCGTCGCTGACGACGGCTCGATCGAGGCCGTCAGCGTCGAGGGCGCCAGCGATTTTGCGCTCGGCACGCTTTTCCATCCCGATTATTGGGCGAGCTCCGACCACGCCTCGGCGCGCATTCTGGCGGCTTTTGGAGACGCGGTTCGCCGCCACGCCAAGGCACAAGGGGCGGCGTAGGCGATGCACCGCTACCGCTTCGGCATCGAGGAGGAATATTTTCTGGTCAACCGCCAGTCCGCGGCGCCGCGATCCGAGCTGCCCAAGCCCTACATGGCCGCGGCGCAAAAGCGGCTCGGCGAGCGGCTGACCACCGAGATCCTGCAATCGCAGATCGAGGTGGCGACCCCGCCGCTGACGTCTTCGACCGATGCGCTGGCCGAGCTCGCGCATTATCGCGCGGTGCTCACCGAGGTCGGCAAGGACCACGGCGTCGGCATCATCGCGGCCGGCACACACCCGCTGGCGCAGCCGCAGCAGCAGCGCATGACGCGCAAGCGTCGCTACAGCAAGGTCATCAGCGATCTCGGGATGGTTGGCCTCGGCAACCCGATCAGCGGACTGCACGTCCATGTCGAGGTCCCCGAGCCCGATTTGCGCGTCGAGATCATGCACCGCCTGGTGCCGTTCCTGCCGCTGCTGCTGGCGCTCTCGACCTCCTCGCCGTTCTGGTGCGGCTACCCGACGGGATTGCTGGGCTACCGCAATGCCGCCAACGATGCCCTGCCCAGGACCGGCTTTCCCGAGATGTTTCGGAACCTTTCCGAATACGAGACCTACGTGAAGACCTTGGTCGATGCCGGCATCATCACCAACGCCACCTATGTCTGGTGGGCGTTGCGGCCCTCGCTGCAGCATCCGACTCTCGAGCTGCGCATCACCGATTGCTGCACGGCGATCGCGGATTCGGTGGCGATCGCGGCGCTGTTCCGCGCGCTGGTCCGCCACGCCGTCCACCATCCCGAGCTGAACGCCACCTATTCGGCCGTGCACCGCGCGCTGGTGGAGGAGAATCGCTGGCGCGCCCAGCGCTACGGAACCGACGGCACCTATATCGACCTGGTCTCGTTCGAGCCGGTCTCGTTCAGAAGCTGGCTCGATTCGGTGATCGCCATGGTGGCACCTCACGTCGACCATCTCGGCATCGAAGACGACATCCAGCATCTGAAGTCGATCCCCAAGCGCGGCACGTCGGCCCACCTTCAGCTCGAATATTTTCGCGGCTTGCGCAAGTTCGGCCACTCGCCGCGGGACGCAATCAGCGACGTGACGAAATGGCTGCGGACTTCCACCGAAGCCGGAGACTTCACCGCCCGGGGCAGCGAGCCGAAAGCGCAAGCGGTGCGGCAACCGCTGACCGACCTGGTCTGACGTCGCCGGCTGCGGTCGCATGGAACGAGGTTTCGACCGCCGACTTAGCTCAGCGTGATAGCAATGGACAATCGTGGAGACCAATCATGAGCGACAGCGGCATTAGCATGCTCCTGGGCCACGCCTCGGCCCAGATGCTTTGGCTCTGGTTCATCGGCGCGTTCGTGCTCGGCGGGGCGCTCGTTTACGGCGTGATGAAGGCGGGCAACTTGCGCCGTAGCGAGCGGGCGCAGCTCGATCGCAACACCGAGGCACGGCAGCGCCAGGAAGATCCCTACAAGCGCCCGACCTGAGCCTTCGCCGGTTGCAGTTTGGAACTTTCGTTCATGGCGCGGCTTTGATCGCCTGAGGATTGAGGAGGGCGAGGCCTTCCCGTGTTACCTCATGAGGAGGACGTATGGCTAAACGAGCGAAGAAACGCACGACAAAGAAGACCGCGGCGCGCCGGCCGCGTCAGGCGCCGAAGATGCTCAGCGACCTATTTCTGGAGACGCTGAAGGACATCTATTTCGCCGAGAACAAGATCATCAAGACCCTGCCCAAGATGGCCAAGGCCGCGAATTCCAAGGAGCTTACGGCCGCCTTCAACAAGCATTTGCGTGAGACCCAGGGCCAGGTCAAACGGCTCGACCAGATCTTCAAGATGCTGGGCAAGCCGGCACGCGGCAAGCCCTGCGAGGCCATCAACGGCATTGCCGACGAGGGCGCCGAGATCATGAAGGAGTTCAAGGGCGCGCCGGCGCTCGATGCCGGACTGCTCGCGGCAGCGCAGGCAGTCGAGCACTACGAGATCTCCCGCTACGGCACGCTGCGCACCTGGGCCGAAGAGCTCGGCATGCAGGACGCCGCAAGGCTGCTCCAGGAGACGCTGGACGAGGAAGAGGCGACCGATCAGACGCTGACCGAGCTCGCCACCTCCGTGATCAACCTCGAAGCGGAACAAGAGTACCGCGCGGCGGCCTGAGCCCGCGCCCTGCCAATGAACGGAACGTCGCGGCCGCATGCCGCGGCGTTCGCTTGCCTTGATCGCACGGCGGCGCATGGCACGTGCGCGCCACCGTACTGGATTTCCTTGGAACCGGCCCCATATGCAGGCTTTCCCACCCCCAGAGCCCGCATCATGCAACCCAAAAATCCCCTCGACTGGATGCTGTCCGAAGCCCTGGACTCGCTGACCCGCGCCGATCGGCTGCGCCAGCAGTTCGGCCGCCAGGAAGCCTGCTGGGAGCCGCCGATCGACGTGCTCGAGACCGAGCGTGAGCTCCTGATCCTGGTCGCGCTTCCCGGCGTCAATCCCGACAATGTCGAGACCGTCATCCATGACGGCGTGCTCGTCATCTCGGGTCAGCGCACCCTCCCGCCGGAGCTTCGCAACGCCCGCATCCATCGGCTCGAGCTGCCGCAAGGGCGTTTTGAGCGCCGCATTGCATTGCCCCTCGGCCGTTACGCCATCAGCCGCTTCGTGATGGACGGCTGCGTCGCACTGCGCCTCGCGAAATCCTGAGGTCGATCATGGCCACCGAACAGATGAACAACGAACAAAGCAATAACGACGTGAAGATCCCCGACGATGCGCTGATCATCGTCCCCGTGCGCGAGATGGTGCTGTTTCCCGGCGCGATCGCGCCGATCACGATCGGCCGGGCGAAGTCCATTGCCGCCGCGCAGCAGGCGCTGCGCGAGCAGCGGCCGATCGGCATCGTCCTGCAGCGCAGCCCCGAGACCAATGACCCCGGGCCGGACGACCTCTATAGAGTCGCGACCATCGCCAACATCGTGCGCTACATCACCGCGCCCGATGGCACCCACCACATCGTCTGCCAGGGCGTGCAGCGCGCGCGCATCCTCGACTTCCTGCCGGGGACGCCGTTCCCGGCCGCGCGCTTCCAGCAGATCCCCGAGCCGGCCACGACCTCGCCCGAGATCGAGGCTCGCGCGCTGAATCTGCAGCGCCAGGCCATCGAGGCAATCGAGCTGCTGCCGCAGGCACCGCCCGAGCTCGCCGCGATGTTCCAGGGCACCAGCGCGCCCGGCGCGCTGGCGGATCTGGCAACCTCGTTCATGGACATCAAGCCGCAGGACAAGCAGGAGGTGCTGGAGACCATCGACCTCGCTCTTCGCGTGGAGAAGGTGTCGAAGCATCTGGCCGAGCGGCTGGAGGTGCTGCGCATCAGCAACGAAATCGGCCAGCAGACCAAGGCCTCCTTCGACGAGCGGCAGCGCGAGGCGATCCTGCGCGAGCAGATGGCGACCATCCAGCGCCAGCTGGGCGAAGGCGACGGCAAGCAGGCCGAGGTCGCCGAGCTGACGGCTGCGATCGCCAAGGCCAACATGCCGCCGGAGGCGGAAGCGCATGCCAAGAAGGAGCTGCGCCGCTACGAGCGCATGCCGGAGGCCGCCGGCGAGGCCGGCATGGTCCGCACCTATCTGGACTGGCTGATCGAGCTGCCCTGGGCGCTGCCCGAGGAGAAGCCGATCGACATCAAGGAGGCGCGCGCCATCCTGGATGCCGATCATTTCGGCCTGGAGAAGATCAAGAGCCGCATCATCGAATATCTGGCGGTGCGCAAGCTCGCCCCGCAGGGCAAGGCGCCGATCCTGTGCTTCGTCGGCCCGCCCGGCGTCGGCAAGACCTCGCTCGGCCAATCCATCGCGCGCGCGATGGATCGTCCCTTCGTGCGCGTCAGCTTGGGCGGCGTGCATGACGAGGCCGAGATCCGCGGTCACCGCCGCACCTATATCGGTGCGCTGCCCGGCAACATCATCCAGGGCATCAAGAAGGCGGGCGCGAGGAACTGCGTCATGATGCTGGACGAGATCGACAAGATGGGCCGCGGCGTGCAGGGCGATCCGTCGGCGGCCATGCTGGAGGTGCTCGACCCCGAGCAGAACGGGACGTTCCGGGACAATTACCTCGGCGTGCCCTTCGACCTGTCGCGCGTCGTGTTCATTGCGACCGCCAACATGCTCGACCAGATTCCGGGTCCGCTGCTGGACCGCATGGAGCTGATCAGCCTCGCCGGCTACACCGAGGACGAGAAGCTGGAGATCGCGCGGCGCTATCTGGTACGGCGGCAGCTGGAGGCCAACGGCCTCTCGGCCGAGCAGGCCGAGATCGAGCCGGAGGCCTTGAAGCTGATCGTCAAGGGCTACACCCGCGAAGCGGGCGTGCGTAACCTCGAGCGCGAGATCGGCAAGGTGCTCCGGCATGCCGCGGTGCAGGTCGCCGAAGGCACGGCCGCGAAGGTCGTGGTGACGGCAAAGGACATCGCCACCGTGCTCGGCCAGCCGCGCTTCGAGGGCGAGATCGCCTTGCGCACCAGCGTTCCGGGCGTTGCCACCGGCCTTGCCTGGACGCCGGTCGGCGGCGACATCCTGTTCATCGAAGCCACGCGCGTGCCCGGCAAGGGCGGGCTGATCCTGACCGGCCAGCTCGGCGACGTCATGCGCGAGAGCGTGCAGGCTGCGCTGACGCTGGTGAAGAGCCGGGCCTCTCAGCTCGGCATCGATCCGCAAGCGTTCGAGAAGAGCGACATCCACGTTCACGTCCCCGCGGGCGCAACCCCGAAGGACGGGCCGAGCGCGGGCGTTGCGATGTTCACGGCGCTGACCTCCCTGCTCACCAACCGCACGGTGAGGAGTGACACCGCGATGACCGGCGAGATCTCGCTGCGCGGCCTGGTGCTGCCGGTCGGCGGCATCAAGGAGAAGGTGGTGGCTGCGGCTGCTGCCGGCCTGAAGCGGGTGATGCTGCCAGCGCGCAACAAGCGGGACTATGACGACATCCCGAAGAGCGCGCGGGACACCCTCGAGTTCATCTGGCTGGAGCGCGTCGACGAAGCCATCGCCGCGGCGCTCGAGCCGGCTGAAGCCAAGGAAGCGGCGGAGTGAAGGCGATGAAGAAACTGCTGGAAAGAGCGAAGCGGTCGCGGAAGACGCAGCGGCTGCGCCAATTGCTCGATCGCGCGATCGACCGGATTCGCGATGGGCTCGCAGGACCCGAGCCGCGGCTTCAGCCGGTCCCGGTCCGAGTGAAGCGCCGCAAGGGTTGAGCCCTCCGTCTCGAACCCTCGCGGCTGCCCCAGACAAAAGGCCCCCTCGTTCGAGGGGGCCTTTGCGTTGTTAGCCCACGGCGTCCTTGGCGGCCTTGACCGGGCGGGCGCGGACGATCTTCCGGGCCGGCTTGGCCTTGAACATCATCTCTTCACCCGTGAACGGGTTGGTGCCCTTGCGCGCCTTGGTCGCGGGCTTCTTGATGACCACGAACTTGGCGAAGCCCGGCACCAGGAACAGGCCGTTCTTCTTGAGCTCCTTGTGGCCGACGTCGGTCAGCGTCTCCATGACGTTCTTGACGTCACGCTTGGAAAGCTCGGTGGCGGTCGCAATCTTTTCGATCAATTGCGATTTGGACATCTGGGTCGGCATCGTGTCTCCTCTGATTCGTTGCCGGTTGCATATTAGACCAACCGTTGAAGGCCTATAGCCTTCTGCACAGTTTTGTCGCGAAATTACGGGCTTTTCTGGCCTGCTGTGACAAAAAACCCTGCTTTTTAGCTACTTCCGGAGCGGAGGAAGCCTCGGGCAGCGGCTTTTGCCTTGTTTCAAAGGCCCGCACGACATCTTGCTAGAACTGATTCGCCGCCTTCGACAAGCGACGACCGGCCTCTTTGTGAAAGGAGGCGCGTGTTTCACCCTGAAAAATAAGGATCGGATCGCTGGTCACCGCTCTTCCTCCCCGTAAAAATGGGGAGAAAGTGAGTGGGCGATTGGCTAGACGCGCTCGATGATGATGGCCGGCGCCATGCCGCCGGCGGCGCACATGGTGACGAGACCGCGCTTGAGGTCGCGCCGTTCGAGCTCGTCGAGCACGGTGCCGATCAGGATCGAGCCGGTGGCGCCGATGGGATGGCCGAGCGCGATCGAGCCGCCGTTGACGTTGACCTTGGCCCGGTCGAGCTTGAGGTCGCGGATATATTTTTCCGCCACCACGGCGAAGGCCTCGTTGATCTCGAACAGGTCGATGTCGTCGATCGTGAGGCCCGCCTTGGCCAGCACCTTGCGCGTTGCCGGCACCGGTGCGTTCAGCATCAGGGTCGGCGAGTCCCCCATGTTGGCCATCGCGACCACGCGGGCCCGGGCTTTAAGGCCATGCGCCTTGGCGTAAGCGGGCGAGGCCAGCAGGATCGCGGCAGCGCCGTCGACGACGCCGGACGAGTTGCCGGCGTGATGCACGAAGTCGATGTCGAGATCAGGGTACTTTTGCAGGATCAGGCCGCGATAGGTCGTGCCCTTGTCGTCGAGCGCGTAGTCCGCGACGGCAGGAAATGCCGGCTTCAGGCTGCTGAGGCCTTCCATCGTGGTCTGCGGTCGCGGGTATTCTTCATGATCCAGCGCCAGACTGCCGTCCTCGCGGTAAACAGGCACGAGGCTCTTCTTGAAGTGGCCGTTTGCGATCGCGTGCGCGGCGCGCTTCTGGCTCTCCAGCCCGAGCGCGTCGACGTCGCTTCGGGTGATGCCCTCCAGCGTCGCGATCGCATCGGCGCAGACGCCCTGATGCGACTGCGGATGCCGTGCCCGCAGGCGCAGATTGCCGCTATCCATCATCATCGGACCGCCGCCGCGGCGTCCCTCCATCGACATCATCTCGCAGCCGCCGGCGATGACGAGATCCTCGGCACCGGCCATGATCGAGCTCGCCGCCATGTTGACGCTGGTGATGCCGCTTCCGCAAAAACGATCCAGCGTCACCGCGCTGGCACGCACGTCGTAGCCGGCATCGAGCGCCGACATGCGGCCGAGATCGCCGCTTTGCGTTGCCACCTGCGCGCTGCAGCCCCAGACGATATCATCGACGTCGGCGGTATCGATGCCGGTGCGGTCGGCGAGTGCGCGCAGCACGGTCGCCCCGAGCTGCTGCGGATGAATGCCCGACAGGGCTCCCTTGCCGGCCTTGCCGATGCCCCGCGGCGTGCGGCAGGCATCAATGATCAGCGCGTCAGGCATTGGCGTCGTCCTCTTGTTTATGGGTGTTGAGAACGGTTTTGAATAAGGGGGAGAAGAGAGTCAATGTGCGGCGCTACACGGTTTCTCCGCCCCTCACTCAGATTTTCCGCTACACGAAAGCCTCAGCGACGTCATGGCCGGGCTTGTCCCGGCCATCCACGCTTGGCTCCGGGCAGGAAGAACGTGGATGCCCGGGACAAGCCCGGGAATGACGATCTCCCAGATGGCTCGACATGGAAGAAAGCCGCTACACCCCCGCTGCGTTCTTCGCGATCACGTTGCGGTAGAAGCTGGCGCTGAGTTTTGCCGTGCGGACCTGGGTGTCGAAATTGACGTGGTACAGCCCGAAACGCTTGTTGAGGCCATACACCCACTCGAAATTGTCCATCAGGCTCCAGAGGAAATAGCCGCGCACCGGCACGCCTTCGTCGGTGGCGCGCTGGAGCTGGGCGAGATAGTTGCGCAGATACATGATGCGGTCGGTGTCGTAGATCTTGCCGTCGGGCGACACCACATCGTCGCCGGAGGTGCCGTTCTCGCTGATATAGATCGCGTCCGTCTTCCAGATCTTCGCCGCCAGCTTCGGCACCCAATAGATCGTCTCGGGCCCGACGCGCAGCCAGTCCGAATTCATGTGCGGGAACGATTTCGGGATCGGCAGCGGCTTGAAGCCCGCGCCCTGGTCGGAGGCCACCACGTAGTTCTGCGGGGCGTAGATGTTGAGACCGAGGAAATCGACCGGCGAAGAGATGATCTTGAGCTCCGCATCGGTGTATTTCGGCGCGTTGGACCCGGCGTATTTCAGGAAGGCGTCGGTATAGCGGCCGGTCATGATGACGTTGAGGTAGCCAGCATTCATCTCGCGCAGCGCGATCTCCGCGGCCCGCACGTTTTCCGGCGTGTCGAAGGCAGGCGCGCAGGCATCGATGTTCTCCGCCGGCCCCACCCTGGTGCCGCGGCGGCCATGGGCGCGCACCGCCTGCACCGCGAGCCCGTGCGCCAGCGCACTGTTGTGCCTGATCTGATTGACATCGGCTTGCGGCAGCTTCAAGCCCGGCGCGTCGATGCCGACGCCGTAACCGAAATAGACGAAGCGCCCGCTCTCGTTCAACGTGAACACGTTCCTGACGCGGTCGGTGAGGTGCGCGGCCACATAAGCCGCGTAGTCGCCGAAGATCTTGCAGGTCTCGGTCGAACGCCAACCGCCGAACCGGTCCTGGAGCGATTGGGGCAGGTCCCAATGATAGAGGGTCAGCCACGGCTCGATGCCGTTCTTCAGGAGCTCGTCGACGAGACGATTGTAGAAGTCGAGCCCCTTCGGATTGGGCTTGCCGTCGCCGTCCGGGAACAGCCGCGGCCAGGCCACCGAGAAGCGATAGGCCTTGCAGCCGAGCTCCTTGATGAGGGCGATGTCCTCCTTGTAGCGGTGATAGTGCTCGTTGGCGCGGTCGCCGGTGGTGCCGTCCTCGATCTTGCCGGGGATGCGGACGAACTTGTCCCAGATCGAGGCCCCTCGCCCGTCCTCCTCGACCGCGCCCTCGACCTGATAGGACGACGTCGCCGTGCCCCAGAGAAAGCCCGCCGGAAAACCGCCTGCATTGCGCGGCGGCCGCGCCGGCTTGGCTTCGACGACAAGGGGACTCGCAATCCCAGCTGCGGACAATCCCGCCAGCTTGGCAAACCGGCGGCGCGAGACCCCCTCCGTCATTGATGCTGCTCCACTTCTTTTCGTTTCGGGCCGGCACAATGAACAGTTCCGGGCGATTTGAGAAGCGGGTGCAGGAGGTCCCAGATCCGCCACCGCAGGCGCGGCAGCACAATGCCGTTCCCTTGCCGAGATGAACGCCTATTGAGTTCAAACCGGATTCTAGCGTCGGCCTGCTCCGATTGAACCGACCACAATCTGCATCAGCCACGCGATGCCCGCGTCTTTCATAGCCGCTTTGGTCGCGATGGCCCGGATCGTATCCGGTTTGCGCGCGAAAGGCAGCTCGACCAACACGAGGCCGAAACGGCTGGCGTGCTGCTCCACCAGTCGGCGCGGCAATGCGGCGATCAAATCAGACCCGGAAAGCTGGGCAAGCGCCATCATGAAATTCGGAACAGTCAAAGCGATGCGGCGTTCGAGGCCGCGCTTTGCCAACATCTCATCAACGAAACCGCGCGGTTCCCCGCTGAGAGAGACCAGCAGGTGCTGTGATCGCGCGAACGCAGCATGGGTTGGCGCTTTTGCGAAGGGATGTCCCTTGCGCATGGCCAGCACGAACTCCTCCTCGTAAAGCCTGCGCGCCTCGAAACGCGGTGATACCGCCGGCAGCGGCAGCATTGCGATATCGAGCTCGCGTCGTTCGAGCATGTCTAGGCTTTGCTGCCAAGGCTCTCCGATTGCGCCACCGCGCGGCGCAGGCATCAGGTGGATCAGCCCGATATCAATGTGGGGCGCCGCAGTCGCGATCGATTGCAACAGCGGACCGATCGCTGAGACCAGTACGGCATCGGGAGCGCCAATCGTAAATCGACGGCCACTTTGCTCCGGGTCGAACGGTGTGGCCGAGCCGATCAGCTGTTCGACGCGCGCGATGATCTCGGCCACCGGCTCTCCAAGCTCCAAGGCCCGTTCCGTTGGAACGACCCCCTTCGGAGTCCGCAAAAACAGCGGATCGTTCAGCAGAAGACGGAGCCGGCCGAGCGCATGGCTGACAGCCGACGGCGTCAGGCTCAGCCGAGCGGCTGCACGCGCCACATGGCGCTCTTCCAAAACCACACGGAAGAGCACGAGGAGATTGAGGTCGATCCTGGATAAATCAATTTGGTTCAGCATGTTGCTGAAATCATATCGCTGGATTCATTGGGATCAAGGCTTCATGCATGGGGCTCATCGTTCGATCAGGAGCTGAGAAATGACCAACAAACCGTCCGGGCTGAACAGGTGGCCATGCGAGCAGGAAAAGATATCGCGGCGCTCGATGATGGCCGCTACCGCAGCAATTCCCCTGTCCGGTCAGCTTTCGGCCGATGCGGCCGCTGGAAGCGACGCGATAGCAGGCCTCGTCGAACGCGCCCGCGAGAAGAATGCCGCCTTCGTGCGTGGCGATGTGGACCGCTGGTCCCAGCTTGTCCGCATCGCGCCCGATTTCACTCTGATGCAGCCCTTTGGCGGGCCTACGAGTCGGGGATTCGACGCTAGCCCCCAGCGTCTGGCTGCCCTATCGCGATACTTCAGGGAAGGCGAAACCGAACTTGAGGTTTTGCAAACCTATGCATCCGACGCGCTCGTCGCTCTCGTCATGGTCGAACGCCAGCGCGCCGAAGTGGGCGGGCTGCCGGCTCAAGACTGGTCGCTACGCGTGACCGAAGTCTACCGCAAGGACGGCACGGATTGGCAACTCGTGCACCGTCATGCGGATCCGCTGGTCCGAAGCATCACCTTGCAACAGGCGGCGATACTCGCCCGGGGCTGGCCGGAGGAAGAATGACGAAGCGCCGCAGATGAGCTGGATTCGGAGCTGGCTAGCGGCCAGGCGAGACGACGAGCGATTCGTCGCGATGTTCAGCGCGAGCGCTTCGGCAATTTCGGCAGCTTGTCGGGATTGAATGCCGGCATCTGCCCTGGTGGTTCAGGTGGGGGCGGCTGTTGTTCCCTGAGGATGAGCGTTCCGTGGAGGATCATGCCCGGCGCCTGAGGTGCTGTCGCGGTGTAGGTCGCGATCTTGCCAGGGCAGCTTCCCTCGATCGTCAACGTCAGCTCTTGATCGTTGCCGAACACGGTGGCGCGTCCGTCGGTGTGACGCTTCGTCAATACGGTTGCGGTGAAGCGATCTCCATCGATCTGGCAGGTGCCGTGATAGGTCATCAGGCTGTCACGGCCCCAGATCTGGCCGTCTGCGACATGGACGATCCCGGTACCCTGGTCGATCGGCGTCTTGTACCACGCCGCGTAGGTGCCGTCCTTCAGCATGGGAGCAGCCTCCTTGGTGTTCCCACGCCGACAAGTGGCATCATTAGCGCCAACAAAGCGTTAATGACCGGGCCCGTGCCAATCCGGTCTTTCCTTGCGCAGCTCGGCCTCGAGTTCCTCGATGATGCTGTGAAGCAGACACGCGGCTAGCGGATCGGTCACCTCGCGCTCCAGATCCCGGTACCGCGCAATCTGGAATTCCTGCTCTCTCAACTGGCGCTCTGTCATCACACGGGCCCTCCGGCGAACCGACGCGGAGACGGCCGGAGAGTTTCGTTACAATTTTCAGATCATTTGCGATGGTTTCCAGTCGGTTAAAGCCGCGGCCGGCTTGCGGATTGCCCGAAAAGGTTGCCGTTGGGACTGGCAACACCAACCCGAGCGCGGCGGTTGACGTCCAGACCGCTGCTTCCAATTGCGTGCGCGGCGGGCTTCTGCTAGCTTGAGGTACGTGCCTCATTTCACCTCGCCGGCCGGGTCGGTGACCCGCCTCTGCCGCAACGATGCGGGTAGCGGCTGATTGCCGTGCCGCTGGGGGTGAGGCATGCGCCCAATCTGGGCTCAAGCAGAGTTGGCCATCAAAAAGGGCCGACCGCATAGGGGAGGAATGATATGCAGCGTCTCTTGGTTGCAGGTGTGTCTGTTGCCTTCGCGATCGCAGCGGGTGTCGGCCCGACGGATGCGGCGGACAAGAAGGTTCTGGCCTTCGTCGTCAACGGGGCGTCCGACTTCTGGAAGATCGCCGAGGCCGGGATGAAGAAGGCGCAGGGCGAGCTGCCCAACTACGAGCTCCAGTTCAAATATCCGGAACAGGCTGCGGCCGCCGTGCAGCAGCGCGTGATGGACGACCTCGTCGCCGCCGGTGCCGCCGGCATCATGGTCAGCGCGGTCGATCCAAAGAACCAGACCGAGCATCTCAACAAGGTTGCGTCCCAGACCGTCCTGTTCACCACCGACAGCGACGCGCCGAAATCCAAGCGCGTGGCCTATATCGGCTCCTCCAACACCGATCTCGGCAAGGAGGCAGGAAAGCTGATGGTCAAGGCGCTGCCGAACGGCGGCAAATGCGTCGGCTTCGTCGGCCTGCCCGGCGCCGACAACGCACGCGAGCGCATCGAAGGCGTGAAGGAGACGCTCAAAGGCTCGAAGGTCGAGCTCGTCGACGTTCGCGGCGACGAGATCGACCAGACCCGCGCCAAGCGCAACGTCGAGGACATCCTCGCCGCCATGCCCGATGTGAGCTGCCTCGTCGGCTTCTACTCCTACAACACGCCGCGGATCTACGAGGTGCTCAAGGAGGCCGGCAAGCTCGGCAAGATCAAGATCATCGGCTTCGACGAGGATCCGATTACGCTCGGCGGCGTCAAGGAAGGCAGCATCGTCGGCACGGTGGTGCAGCAGCCATTCGAATGGGGCTATCAGGGCATGAAGCTGATGGCGAACTACATCGGCGGCAACAAGTCCGGCATTCCGGCCAACGGTATCATCATCGTGCCCGGCAAGGTCATCGAAAAGGCGAATGTCGACGAGTTCATGGCCTCGATGAAGCAGATGCTGAAGAAATAGGAGAGATCCGCGCTGCCCGCCGCGCAGCCTGCCATGCCAGAACCGTTCCTCGAGCTGGTCGACATCAGCAAGAGCTATCCAGGCGTGGTCGCCCTCGACCACGTCGGTCTGCAGGTGTCGCCCGGCGAGGTCGTTGCGCTGATCGGCGAGAACGGCGCCGGCAAGTCGACGCTGATGCGCGTGCTCGGCGGGGTCGTGGAGCCCAGCGGCGGCTTCATCCGTGTCGACGGCGCCGCGCGATCTTCGCTCACCGTGGCGGATGCGATCAAGGCGGGCATCGCCTTCGTCCATCAGGAACTGAACCTGTTCGACAATCTCGATGTCGCCGGCAATGTCTTCATCGGCCGCGAGCCCGTGCACGGCGGACCCTTGCGGCTGATCGATCGTAAACGGATGTATGCCGATGTCGCGCCGCTGCTGGAGCGGCTGGGCTGCGATTTCGCGGCCGATGCGCCGCTCACCGAACTGTCGCTGGCGCAGCGCCAGCTGGTCGAGATCATGAAGGCGCTTTCGCTCGATGCTCGTCTCGTCATCATGGACGAGCCGACCTCGAGCCTGACGCTCGCCGAGACGGACCGCCTGATGCGGACCGTGGCCGGCCTGAAGGCCCACGGAGTCAGCATCATCTTCATCACGCATCGGCTCAACGAGGTGATGCAGTGCGCCGACCGCGCGGTCGTGCTGCGCGACGGGCGCGTGGTCGGCGCGCTGACGCGTGCGGAGCTCTCTCCGGCGGCGATGATCCGCTTGATGATCGGCCGCGACCTGAAATCGCTCTACGTTCCGCCGGCCGCGCCGGCCGGCGACAGCGTGCTGGAGATCGTCGATGCCGTCACCGACACCTATCCCGGCCGCGCCGTGAGCCTGTCGGTCCGCCGCGGCGAGATCCTCGGGCTTGCCGGTCTCGTCGGGTCCGGCCGCACCGAGCTCGCCCGCGCCGTCTTCGGCATCGACCCGTTGCGTGGCGGCGCGATACGGCTCGACGGCGAGCCGATCCGCATCGCAAGCCCGCGTGCCGCCATCGAGCACGGCATCTATCTCGTTCCGGAGGACCGTAAGGGCGCCGGCCTGCTGCTCGACGTCTCGATCGCCGAAAACATCTCGCTGCCGGATCTGGCGTCCTATATGCGCTTCTGGCTGGTGGATACCGATCGCGAGAACGAGAATGCGGTGCGTCAGCGGGAGCGCCTCAAGATCCGCGCGCCCGACGTCAAGACCGCCGCCGGCTCGCTGTCGGGAGGCAACCAGCAGAAGGTCGTGCTCGCCAAATGGCTGTCGATGCGGCCGAAGGTGCTGATTGTCGACGAGCCGACGCGCGGGGTCGACGTCGGAGCCAAGCAGGAAATCTACGGCATGCTGCGCCGCCTGACCGATGCCGGGGTGGCGATCCTGATGATCTCCAGCGACATGGAGGAGGTGATCGGGGTCAGCGACCGGCTCGCGGTGATGCATGAAGGCGCGATCTCGGGCTTCCTTGATCGCAGCCAGTTCAGTGAGCACAATGTGCTGCAGCTTGCCGTTGGCCACACAATCACGGCGGAGGGACCTTGAGCAAGAAAGACCTGAGCCTTCTCGTTCTGATTCTGGTGGTCGGGACCGTTGTCGCCCTGATCAATCCGAGATTCCTGTACGTCGGCAATCTCTCGAACACCGCCAACCAGATCGGGTTGTTCGGCATCTTCTCCATCGCCGAAGCCTTCATCATCATCATCGGCGGGATCGAGCTGTCGGTGGGTTCGGTGATCGCACTGCTGGGCGTCCTGTTCATCGACCTGATCGTCAATCACGACGTCAACTGGATCGTAGCCCTCGCGATGATCGTCGCGGCCGGGCTCGTGATCGGCCTCATTCATGGCACGCTGGTGACCAGGATGCGGATCCAGGCTTTCGTGGTCACGCTGTGCGGCCTCCTGATCTACCGCGGCGCGGCGCGCTATTACACCGAGGACGCGACGGCGGGCTTCGGCTTCGGCGCGAGCTTTCCGATGTTGGAATGGCTGGCCGCCGGCCGCACAAACGTGCTCGGATTCCCGCTGCCGCACAGCGTGGTGGCGCTCGCCGTGGTGGCCGTGATCGCCTGGGTGGTGCTTCACCGCTCGGTGTTCGGCCGCTATCTCCTTGCCGTCGGCAAGAACGAGGAAGCCGCACGGTACTCCGGCATTCGCACCAACCGCGTGATCATCTCGGCCTATGTCATCTGTGGCGGGCTGACTGCGTTTTCGGCGATCCTGATCGCGATGTACACCCGTTCGATTTCGCCGGCGGTGCACGGCTCGTTCTACGAGCTCTACGCCATCGCCGCCGCCGTGCTCGGCGGCTGCTCCTTGCGCGGCGGCGAAGGCTCGATCATCGGCGTCGTGCTCGGCACCGTGCTGCTCCAGGTGCTGCAGAATCTCGTCAACCTGCTGGGCATTCCGAGCTCGCTCAATTTCGCGGTGATGGGAACGGTGATCCTGGTCGGCGTGCTCGGCGATCAATATCTGGTGCAGCGACGCCACCGCGCGAGTGCGGCCAAAGGCCGGGAGCAGGCGAACGTCGCTGCGGCTCCGCTCGAGCGCGTGAAGGTGGAGTGAAAATCTAGAACGTCACCCGCAACCCCGCGTAAAACGCGCGCGGCCTTGCCGGGCTCAGCGAGCGCGGGTCGGTGAAATCCGCGCCGCCATTGGTGAAGTTGGGCAAGGCGTCGCGGTCGAAGAACTGGCCGTAGGTCACGTAACGCTTGTCGAAGATGTTGTCGACGCGGCCGTAGAGCTGGACGTTCTTCGCGACCTGATAGGAGGTGTGGAGATTGAACACCGTATAGGACGGCAGCTTCGCGAACTGGTTGGACTCGTCGCCGACCAGATACTGGCTGGAGACGAACAGCGCGTTGCCGCCGACCTTCCAGACGTCGGTCACGGCATAGTCGACGCCGACCTTGACGCGGTGGCGCGGGACTGCCGGGATCTGGTTTCCGGGCCTGACCTGAATGGTCTCGGAGGTATCGTCGGCAAACGGGCTTTCCGAGCCGAGCTCGAGCGGATCAAGGAAGCGGGCATCGACGAACGCGTAACTCGCCTGGAACTGCAGCGTCGGAGACTTGATGTTGACTTCGGCTTCGAGCCCCTGCCGCCGGGTGCGGCCTACGTTCGAAAAATAGCCGAAACCAGTCCGGCCAACGACCGGCACCGCCATGATGTCGTCGTGGTTGGTGGCGCGAAAGCCGCCGATCTTCCATCCGAGGGTGCCGATGTTCAACTCCTTGGTGCCCCGGAAACCGGCCTCCACGGTCTTGGAGACGACCTGCTTCAACGGTGGATCCGCAACCAGGAAGGCCGCGATGAGACAGGGCCTGGCGGGATCGGCGCAGCCGAGCTCGAGCGGTGTCGGCACGCGGTTGGCCTCGGAATAGCCGGCATAGGCGGTCAATTCCGGCGTGATCCTGTAGGTGCCGCCGATGATCGGATTGAAACGCGTGAAGGTGTGATCGCCGTTGAGCGCAGTCCCAAGCTGATCTTCCAACGTGATCCGCGCCGCATTGAAGCGGCCGCCCCCCGTGATGGCGAAGGCATCCGTGACGTTGAACGTATCCATCGCGTAGAGGCCGTTATACTGATTGACGGTCCGCAGCGAGACCGGGCCGGCGACGGGGTCCGCCACAGGAGTCGGTCCCAGGAAAACGCCGCTGCCGCTGACGACGTAGTTCTCTCCCATCGAGCCGATTTCGGAGGAGGCGTTGTAGCGCGTGACGCTGGCGTCATAGGTTGCGCCCACCACGAAGCGGTTGTCATGACCGAACAACTGGTCGGTGTTGGTGGCCTGCCCCGACACGCCGAACGTGGTCGAACGGATCGAGCCGCGGTCGATCGCGCCGAGGATCGTGCCCGGCGCAAATGGATTGGCAAGCTGCACGCCGCCCGCGCCGTAGGCGGGTGAGGTGTCGTCGCCAAAGCAGAGCAGCGCCGGATCTGCAGCGCACTCCTCCACATCGGTCGGGTTGCCGTCGACCACCTTCTGCTCGTACCTGCGTACACGCGCGGTGCCTTCGAGCGTCCAGGTCGGCGTCGCGTCGACCTTGCCGGTCAGGTTGAGATAGCCGACGCGATTGGAGGTGGTCTGCGGCGTGGTGTAGGTCGCGCCCCAATATCTGTCGAGCAGCTCGGCCGGGACTGTGGCGCTGGCGCCGAAATCGTTCTTGGCCACGCCCATATTGGCGTGGAATTCGCTGTCGCCGGCCCTGTAGCCGACATCGCCGTAGAAGCGCCGCACGGTCGATTGGGAAAAATTGCGGAAGCCGTTGTCGCGCAGTCCTTCGAGCGCACCGTAGACGGCGAAGTTCTGGTCGACCTGCTTGCCCCATTGCGCCGAGCCCTGGATGCGGCCGAACGATCCGCCCATGAGGTCGAGCTCGGCGCCCTGATAGGTGAAGCCGTCCTTCATTTGCAGGTTGATCGCGCCGCCGAGTGCATTGAGGCCGAAGGCCGGATTGTTGGTCACCAGCGTCACCGACCTGATCGCGGCCGTCGGAATCAGGTCCCAATTGACGGCGTCCGAGAAGGCCTCGTTGATGCGGACGCCGTTCTGGTACACCGCAAGGCCTTGCGGCGTGCCGGTCACGGGCGAAGCGACGAAGCCGCGGAATTCGACATCGGGCTGGAATGGATTGCCGGTAACTTCGCTGATGTTGACGCCGGCGATGTTGTCGCGCAGCGCGTCCGTGACGTTCAGCGAACCGGTGCGCCTGATCTGGTTGGCATCGACGGCATTGATCGCCGACGGAACCTTGTCGACATCGAGACCCCGGCCGGTGCCCGGCGAGGTCGGATAGACGTAAAGGCGTGTCCTCGGCGCGGCCGATCCCGGCGCCCCCACGCGCGCAACAGGTCGCGACGGCGCCGCGCGCCGCGCTGCCGAAGGTGGTGCGGTCACCTCGACCGGCGGCAGGTTCTGGACGTTGGTCTCCTCGTCCGGCGCGGCCCCGGCAGGGGTCGCATAGACCAAGCCCGATACCAGCCCGGTCGACACCGAAGCCATCAACAAAGCACGCTTCAACGAAACAACCTTGCCCATCCCCGCCTTCCCATCCGTGGCCACCGACTGTTTTGATGTTCCGCCGATTGGTCGGGACGAGTTTATTCGGCCGCAATGGGGACGCCAGCCACAAAAGGTCGGACCCTATCCACACCCATTTTCCCGACCAAATCGGGAATTTTTCCCGATAGCTTTGGATGCGATCAGGTTGCCGCTGTCGGCACCAGCGCTTCCACGGTCACACCGCCCTCACCCGAGACCACATTGAGCGTGCCGCCGAGCGCCAGGATCCGCTCGCGCATGCCGACGAGGCCGAAGCCGAGCTTCTGGCCTGGCTCCATGCCGCGGCCGTCGTCGCTGACCCGCACCCGGGCGCAGAAGCGGCCGCCGGCCTGCTCGACCGGCTCGATGACGACGCTGACCGAGGTCGCACCGGCGTGGCGGAACACATTGGTGAGCGCCTCCTGCACGATGCGGTAGATGGTGAGATCGGCGGTCTCGCCGGTGGGGCCCAGCGCCGGCGAGATCGAGGTCTCGATCGCAACGTCGGGATGCGACTCCCGCCACAGCCGCGACAGGGATTCGAGCGCCTGGCGCAGGCCGAGCTCGGCAAGGCCCACGGGCCGAAGACGCTCCAGCACGCGGCGATTGAACTGCTGGAGCGCATTGATCTGCTCCAGCATGGCGCTGCCATGTTTGCGCACGGCATCCGCACTCGGCTCGCGTCCGTCTGCCTGCTTCGCCAGCGCGCTCGCATGTGCGCGCAGCGAGAACAGATAGGGTCCGAACTCGTCGTGCAATTCGCGGGCGATCTCCTTGCGCTCGATGTCCTGCAGCGACACCGCGCGCTCGGCGAGGCGCCGCTTGTCCTCGACCGCTTCACCAAGCGTCGCGGCAAGATGGTTGAGCCTGGTGCAGATCGCCGCGAGCTCCGGCGCGCCGCCCGGCGCGACGCGGGCCTCGTAATGTCCGCTTTCGAGCTTCCCCATGGCGTCCGCCAGCGACTGCAACGGTGCCAGCGCACGGCCGACCACCTTCATCATCAGGAAGAACAGCGCGAGCGCGATCGCCGAGCCGACCTCGAGCTGGGTCACGATGCCGTCCCAGATCTCGGCGATCTCGTCGTCGGGATGCGAGGTGATCACGAGCGAGCCGGGCTTGCCGCGGATCGAGACCGGCACGCTGACCGCGGTCTGCTCCGGATGGACCAGGCTGACGAACCAGGCCGGCGGGGCACGCGTGTCGACATCGGAGCCAAGCCGGCGGGGCGTCAGCGGGTTCCCACCGGAATCGTGCAGCGCGATGCTGACATGGCGCAGGCGGTTGAGATCGCGCGCGATCTGGTTCAGCCTGGCATCAGGATCGGGTGCCTCGTTGAGATCGGCAACGATCATCTCGATGAATTCGCGCGCGAGGCGGATCACGCTCTGGTCCTCGGCCTGCACGCGCGGGCCGGCCTCGGCGATCTGCCGGCCGATATTGACCGCGAGCCCCAGCGCCAGCAGCAGCGCCAGCAAGAGATTGATGCGCCCGCGCAAGGAAAGATTCTGCCACATTGGTCTCGCTCGTGCCTCGCGAAGGGTTGGCGCCTGTCCGACGACGTTGACAGAGGCGAACCGCCCGATATCTAATCGGAAGCGTACAGCAATCCCAGCCGGGTTGCATGAGCCGACACGAGACGCGCGTCTTGCCTGGTCAGTCTCATGCGGCACAGAACAGGCAAGCTCCAAGGGAACGGGCTGTTGCGGGGAACGCCTATGCGCATTCTGATCGTCGACGATCATCCCATCGTCGCCTCCGGCTGCCGTGCCGTGCTGGCCGACGAAGGCGAGATCGAAATCTTGGAAGCCGCCGATGCCGAGGACGGCGAGTGCGTCTTCATCGTCGAACGTCCCGACCTCTGCATCATCGACATCAATCTGCCGACCGTCTCCGGATTCGAGCTCGCGCGCCGCATCCTCGAGCGCGCGCCCGAGGCCCGCATCATCATGTTCAGCATGAATGACGACCCCGCCTTCGCTGCGCGCGCGATCGAGTGCGGCGCCAAGGGCTACGTCTCCAAGACCGGCGACCCCGACGACCTCGTCGAGGCGATCCGCGCCGTCGGAAGCGGCGGCACCTATCTTCCGACCGCGATCGCGCGCAGCATCGCCTTCGCCGGGCCGACGCTGGCGCAAAACCCGCTGTCGAAGCTGAACGCGCGCGAGATGGAGATTCTGCGGCTGCTCAGCGCCGGCAAGAGCCTGTCCGAGATCGCGTGGCTGGTGCAATCGTCCTACAAGACGGTGGCCAATACCTCGTCCATCATGCGCCAGAAGCTCGGGGTGAAGACCTCGGTGGAGCTGGTGCGGCTCGCGATCGACAGCGGCGTCGCCTGACCACGCCACGAATTCGGTCACACAACCGTTGCAATCTTGATGTGGTGAGATGCCACGGAGCTCTTAGGCATGACGATTCAGACTCTCTCGACCAACAAATCCCATGGCGGCGTGCAGGGCGTCTATCGCCATGCCAGCCAGGTGACCGGAACCGACATGGTGTTCTCGGTCTATATCCCGCCGCATGCGGACGGGGCCAAGCTGCCCGTGGTCTGGTATCTCTCCGGCCTTACGTGCACGCATGCCAACGTCACCGAGAAGGGCGAATTCCGCAAGGCCTGTGCCGAGCTCGGCCTGATCTTCGTCGCGCCCGACACCTCACCGCGCGGGCCCGATGTGCCGGGCGATGCCAACAACGCCTATGATTTTGGCCTCGGGGCCGGCTTCTATGTGGACGCCACGCAAGAGCCGTTCGCGCGCAATTATCGCATGTGGAGCTACGTCACGGACGAGCTGCCGAAGCTGGTTGCGGAGAGCTTTCCGGTCGATGCCAGGCGGCAATCGGTGATGGGCCACTCGATGGGCGGCCACGGCGCGCTGACGGTGGCGCTGCGCAATCCGCACCGCTTTCGCGCAGCCAGCGCCTTTGCCCCGATCGTGGCGCCCTCGCTCGTGCCCTGGGGCATCAAGGCGCTGACCGGCTATCTCGGACCGAACAAGGAGGCCTGGCGCAATCACGACACGGTGGCGCTGATCGAGGACGGCGCCAAGTTCTCCGGCTTCCTGGTCGACGTCGGCGAGGCCGACAATTTCCTGAAGGAGCAGCTCAGGCCGGAGCTGCTCGAGGCCGCCTGCGCCAAGGCGGGCATCCCGTTGACGCTGCGGCGCCAGGCGGGCTACGACCACAGCTATTATTTCATCTCGACCTTCATGAGCGATCATCTGCACTGGCATGCGGAGAGGCTGAAGGGGTGATTCTTGCTTACCCTCCCCTGGAGGGGTCCGGGACGAGCGTAGCTCGCCCGGGGGTCGCAGCGCATGAAGCGCAGCGGAATGCGGGGTGGGGTGGGGT
>NZ_JADYVO010000079.1:0-399 GCF_020193825.1 Bradyrhizobium sp. NBAIM18 | reverse complement strand
GTTATACAATTATCTGATTGATTTTTAATATATCTTTTCTTAAATCATCGTTAATATCTGACGGTTCTAGCTGGTTTATAAGTTGCCTTATTTGGGTAAAGGTACTTTTCTGATCTTTTAGATCTTCTCCTTTTATCGTTGATAAAGCTGCAATTAGTTCACCATCGTAATATTCACCCGCTAACGGCTCTTTAGTTAGAACTTCCAACACTCTTGGCATCAACTGATCAATACATAAATTTTGTCGGATAGCGCGGCAAAGATCTTCCACTGTTAACTTTTCAAGAGGCACATCTATGATACGTTCGAACCAGAGTTCAAGCTGTGATTGTTGCTCAGGCTCTTTTGTCATATTGATGTTTCCAATCAATTTACGTAAGGTAATCATATTCCATATCC
>NZ_JADYVO010000078.1:0-400 GCF_020193825.1 Bradyrhizobium sp. NBAIM18 | reverse complement strand
CTTTTATCACGTAACGTTGGTGTACCAGCATTAGTAGTATTCTTAAATAAAGTTGACATGGTTGACGATGAAGAATTATTAGAATTAGTTGAAATGGAAGTACGTGACTTATTATCTGAATACGACTTCCCAGGTGACGATGTACCTGTAATCGCTGGTTCAGCATTAAAAGCTTTAGAAGGCGATGCTCAATACGAAGAAAAAATCTTAGAATTAATGCAAGCAGTTGATGACTACATTCCAACTCCAGAACGTGATTCTGACAAACCATTCATGATGCCAGTTGAGGACGTATTCTCAATCACTGGTCGTGGTACTGTTGCTACAGGCCGTGTTGAACGTGGTCAAATCAAAGTTGGTGAAGAAGTTGAAATCATTGGTATCCATGACACTTCTAAAA
>NZ_JADYVO010000077.1:0-405 GCF_020193825.1 Bradyrhizobium sp. NBAIM18 | reverse complement strand
ATTGGGAGGGATTGTCGGCCTGGGGCAGTTATCGAAAAACAGTGAGCTTACCGCCATTCGCAGCATGGGGTTTTCTATCTTCCGTATTGCACTGGTGGCGCTGGTTGCAGGGATATTGTGGTCTGTTTCGTTAGGCGCGATAGATGAGTGGGTAGCGTCGCCATTACAGCAACAGGCGTTGCAAATCAAATCGACCGCCACCGCGTTGGGGGAGGACGATGACATTACCGGCAATATGCTGTGGGCCAGGCGTGGTAATGAATTTGTGACGGTGAAATCGCTGAACGAGCAGGGCCAGCCGGTGGGCGTGGAGATTTTTCATTATCGCGACGATCTCTCGCTCGAATCCTACATTTATGCACGCAGTGCCACCATTGAAGACGACAAAACGTGGATCCTGCATGG
>NZ_JADYVO010000076.1:0-410 GCF_020193825.1 Bradyrhizobium sp. NBAIM18 | reverse complement strand
CCACCATAACGATACGGCGTGCCATGCCAGCTCTGTAGCTGGTCGTTCAAACCGGCAATAACGGTAATCGAATCAGAAAGTCTGGCATTTGGCGGCGGTGCTTTATGGTGGCTACACCCGGCCAGAAACAGTGCTGTGATCAAAATAAGGCAGAAACGCATTCCGTACGGTTCCTCTGTTTTTTATTCTTGCATTAATTTAGCGTCGTAATTACCCGATTTTCAAGATACTAATGAAATCAGATGGTCGAAATCAGCATTCTGTGACCTTCGATATCCAGACGGCGAAAATTCATCCCATAGGCCTGCGCCAGATTTGGCGGCGTGAGCACCTCTTCCCTGCGTCCACTGGCCAGCATTTTTCCACCTTTTAGCAACCACGCCCGATGCGCATGACGCAATGTATGGTTG